>JAHEJJ010000007.1 GCA_024638915.1 Robiginitalea sp. | reverse complement strand
CGATGTGCTCGCCCGATTTTTCGATATTGAGGCGTACTACTTTAGCCCGTGATTCCAGGAGTACCGATTGAGCAGGAATATGATCGTAGTCTATAGTGACCAGTTCTTTGCTTATTGCCCTCCCATTTACGCGTAGCTGTGGATAGATAAAATCATTATCCTCGGTTGCCGGTGGCGTCACTTTAAAGATCACTGTTTTTTGATCTCCTTTTTTATTGATCTCAATGGGTTGTACCGGATTGTCTACCTTCCAGCCTTCGGGATACTGAAGGGCTACTTCACCTTTTAGACTGTCTTTGTGTGACGTAATTGTTAACGGAATATCACGGCTTTTACGATCTGCAAATACCAGGACCTTATCCGTAAAACTTGCAGTTGCTTTGGGAAGAACGGCAAAGGGTTGGTAGAGTTCACCTTTATCGGGTTTGGAATATCTGTGGACAACGGGTCGCTCTATTTCGAATTCATAGCCGTTTATCGATAATTGAAATACGGCCGTATAAGCGCTGGGGTTTTCCGCCTTTCCAATCAGTCTTAATTCATCTACATAGTACATTCCTTTAGACCATGGATCTGATAACCAGTAATGATTGGAGAATTGCGCATCGTCGGCTATGGGCACCTCGATATTATGCGTGAATCTCTCGTTATTTTTTAATTCCTGCGCTATCCCTTGTTGGATAACACCATTAATTCGAAGCCCCTTCAATCTCATTTCAATCTCGCTCCGGTTTACTGCTTCAATATCAATCTCAGCTATGCTACCGGGGTAAGCAGTAGCAGCGCTTGAAGAAGCTTCGAGATATAAACCGCACACGGCGGTGATCAATTGCTCGATTTCCGCTTGTTTTATCTCGCGCCAGTGGTCGTCCTGTAGTTCAGTGATCAATTTATGAGCCTCTAAAAGTTGTGGCAGGTGTTTCGCCGGCTCTTTAAAATTAAAGTCATTTTCAATTCCATATAAAATCTTACCAATTGCCCCGCCACCCTCAACTCGAGACCAGCTGGTATCTATTCCATCGAACATCATTTCCGGATTAGACGGAAGATCCCCTTTGATCAGTTCGATGTACTCTTCCTCGGTTCCGCGGCTAGACAAACGTCCAAATCCCTGACAACGGTGCTGACTGCTTGCTTTAGCGGCAATTTCATTGTTCGAAATTCCTGCCAGAGGATAGTATACCCCGGTGTCGACTTGCAGCATGTTCGACTTATCGGCCTTGTCAAAGTTTTCACGACTACCGTAAAACCACCATGAGGTGTTAAAGAATAATCGTTTAGGCTGCCAAGGACTGCTAAGCATGAGCTGTTCAGGATGATATTGTTTATCATTCGCCAGATCAAAGGCCTCAACACTGAGAATGGCAGAAGAGGTATGTTGCCCATGTGTTGTGCCTGAGGTACGGTGGTCAAACCGATTGACGATTATATCCGGTTTAAAATTGCGTATTACCCACACTACATCGGCCAGTACCTTGTCTTTATCCCAGATTTCAAGTGTTTCTTTAGGATTCTTGGAATAGCCAAAATCATTAGCACGGGTAAAAAACTGTTCTCCACCGTCTACACGGCGTGCGGCTAACAATTCCTGAGTCCTGAGGACCCCCAGTAGTTCCTGTAGTTCCGGACCTATCAGATTTTGTCCTCCATCACCGCGTGTTAAGGACAGGTAGCCGGTTCGGGCTTTTAACTCATTCGAGAAATAGGAAATCAATCGGGTATTCTCGTCGTCGGGATGTGCCGCAACGTATAGTGCAGTTCCCAGAAAGTTTAGCTTTTGAACAGCTTGAAAAATATCCGTGGACGAATATTTCTTGGGTGCCTGGGCCTGAAGAGTGTTAAAGAATAACAGCAACCCACTGCACCACACCAGAAAATATCGCATTGATGAATGTTTTAGTTGGTAGGTAAAGATAGAAAGAATAGCCCCCGGCAGACAATATTTAAAACTTCTTTAACAGGGCGTATCAGGATAAACGCTGAAGATCACACGAACCACCAAATTTTCAGAGTCCCAGGCTATCCCGGTAAATAAGATCTTTATTTCTATTAAGTTGCCAGTAAGAAGTCTTGATGCGTTTATTCTTTTTCGCCTTTGAGACCAGTTCCTTTGCATTCGGACCAAAGCCACTTTTAAACGTTTCCGTCCACTCCTCTATACTATGTGGAAAATCGGTGCTATACGTAATAGATAGCGTACGCTCCAGATCCATATACTGCAGGGTATAGGTCGAAATGCCTTGGGATTCCATCAACGTGGCTTTCGCCGTATAGGCTTTTATCGGAATATGTGCGGTACGAATGAATTCCAAAGAAGGGATAATCTCTAAATTGCCGGTGGGTAAGCTTTTCGGATCAATTCTGAGCTGAGTCCATAATTCATTCTCAAGGACATTCTTTGACAGGATCTCGTTTTGGTCAGCTTCACGCTCAAAGTACGAATGTGAAGTAAATTCGAATTGATCGCGATTGTTTATCTGGCTGTAAACATGGCCACACCATTCCTGAATAGAATTCGATACCTTAATAGCATGCTGATGATTGTTTACAGGATAAAAAGTACTCGACATAATAGAGTAGGGGTAAATCCCGGTTAGATATTTCTTGGTACTGTTCAATTTAAGAACGGATACATTCGATGGGTCATTACCATCGGCCTTCACCTGTTTTTCGGGAAGAAAAGGTTCCGTTACGTACACCAGTACCGCATGACCGCTTCTCAATTCACCATAACGGGCTTGTTCCAGCGTATAGGATGTAATTTCGGCATCCCCGGCATACCAGTATGTCTTAAACTCCTCACTGAGCGATTTCTCAGCTTTCTCTTTGGCTTCAAAGACATTCGGAAGAGCTGCCTCCGGTATATTCGCCTGGGCCTTTTCCCCACAGGAATACTGTAATAATCCAGAAAATATGATGATCGAAACCGATAATATTGAAGTTTTATAGACTTTCATAGCGTTTATTTTTGCACAAAACTAAGGAAAAGACTTCTGGGCAGTATGGTATTTAACGTTTTGTAAACCAATTAAATAAACACACCCGCCGGTATGGCGGGTGTGTTGAATCGGATTTTATATTCTTTCGCTATGCCTAGAATCTCCAACCAAAAAGAAGTGAGAAGAGACAATTATTATTGGAAAAATTTTCGGTATCTTCAAAATCGTTGATATTGCTAAATCCGTAGCTGAAACGTGCCCCGATGTTCAGGCCGCTTTCGAATTGGTAGCCTGCGCCCACATTTCCGCTAAAATCAGTGTTTTTAATGAATTCCTTAATATCGTCTTCCCCTGAAATGGGAGAGTCAAACTTGTCTTTGGCAGAAACCAAAAATCCGATCTGAGGTCCGGCCTCCAGAAAAAATCCATCAGAGACATAGAATTTTCCCATAACGGGTACGTTGATGTAGTCCAGATTTATCTTTCCGTCGAAACCATCACTATCACTATATTTGGTACCCTGTTGTGAGTAGAAAACCTCTGGCTGGACAGAGAATCTGTCGGCTACATTGAATTCGGCATATCCCCCGATATTAAGGCCGATCTTCCCATCGAAATTATCGGTATCGTCACCGGCAATAGTGGCATAATTACCACCAATTCTGGCGGCGAATTTAGGAGGAACACAGCTGGCGATCAAAAAAATACATAGTAACCATAAAAAGTGTAAATTTTTCATAATCATTTGGTTTTAAAATGGTTGATTACCATAAAAGTACATCATTTTAACATTTTTGGCAAGTTGTTTTATTATTAATTTACCGGGCTATAAATTTTTTTTTAGGGGGAATATTAGACAGCCAGTTCTATGTAGAAATTTGCACCCTTTGATATAGAATCGACCGCTTTTTCTCTTTTATTTCAGTAAGTGCTATTTTGCCATCCTTAATAGCGTACCTCACGATCAAATAAAAGATATTGTTGCCATTAAAAACAAGCTGACCAACGAATTCGATCTTATCGTCTGGGACCAATAAGTTGCTTTAGGGCCAACTTCCTATTCCCGCATCGAGAAAGTTGAGCAAACCGCATTAATCCAATATCTCTTTAAGTACTTGATAAACCAGATGAGTTGGAAGGCCTACTACATTGGTATAAGATCCTTTAATATGTTCAATACCTACAAGGCCAATCCATTCCTGGATCCCGTAAGCCCCCGCTTTGTCGAAGGGTTTATACAAATCCACATAGTGCTTAATCTCCTCATCCGAGAGTGCTCTGAAGCACACCTCAGTGGTTTCATGGACCACTTTCTGGCTTGATGCGGTAGTGAAGCAAACCGATGTAATAACCTGATGTGTGTCGTTAGATAGTATGTGTAGCATTTGAAAGGCTTCATCCGCGTCTTTTGCCTTTTCAAGTGATTTTCCCCGGTGCCAGACTACCGTGTCTGAGGTGATCAGAATTTCCTGATCGCCAAGTTGATCTTTAAAAGCATCGGCTTTCAACACCGCCAAATAATCCGAGATCTGATGTCCTTGTAGTTCTGAAGGATATTTTTCTTCCACAGGGTTCAACCTTACCTGGAACGGGATACCCATGAGTTCCAGAAACTGCTGCCTGCGAGGCGACGAAGAACCCAATATGATATGATGATCTTTTAATAGGTCTTTGAGCATCATTTCAATCGTTCTTCGCGTCGAAGTGATCGGCCCAGTGCCCCTTTACCTTCAAAACCTGTTCAATCACGTCGCGAACACAGCCATCAGCACCATTTTTATGAGAAACATAGTTGCAGATCGCTTTAACTTCCGGTACGGCATTCTGCGGGCAGGCAGCAATAGCCACGCGCTGCATAGGTGGAATATCGGGGATATCATCGCCCATATAGAGAACATTTTGAGGGTCGATGCCATTTTCGGTCATAAAGGAACTAAAAGGTATTTCTTTTTGTGATGTACCAAGGTATATGTGCTTAACGCCCAAACCAGCCAATCGTTTGCGAACTCCTTCATTCGACCCGCCGCTTATAATACAGACGATATAATCTTTATCGATCGCGGTTTTTATGGCGTAACCATCTTTTACGCTCATCGAACGCAGCAGCTGACCGTCGGTACTTACTAGTACTGTGCCATCGGTGAGCACACCGTCCACGTCGAATACAAAGGTGGTGATGTCTTTTAAAAAGGTCTTATAGCTCTTTTGCATAGGTTTCCTGGATTGAGTTGCTTATGGTTTTATAAATAGCCTGGTATGATTTGTTTTCTATTTGTTCGAGTTGTATTTGCTCGGTATGAATATCATTTCTCCTGGCCGGCCCGGTCTGTGCTTCCAATGGGGTCATATGATTTATTTTACGGAGGGTCTCCTCGATCAGAGGGAGTAGTATTTCAAAAGAGAGGCCTTTTTGCTCACAAATGGTTTGCCCCACATGGAATAGGTGATTGGTGAAATTATTGACAAATACCGCCGCCAAATGTAAACCCAGTCGCTGTTCCGAACTAACGCGGTACGTTTTACCCGAAATGCAGAGCGCTAGATCTTCCAATACCTTATAGTCGACTTCATTTTCGGCCTCGAGGCATATGGGAATGTTCTCAAAATCTACCTTCAACTCCTGGCTAAAGGTCTGTAGCGGATAAAACACCCCCCGCCTGCCGCTTTCAGGCAAATGATCTATCGAGGTACTCCCCGAGCAGTGCGCCACAAGGCCTTCTTTCAGATGGTGGGCAACAGTTGCGATAGCACTGTCGCTTACCGCCAGCAAATAGACATCGGCTTTCCTGAGGTTGTTGAAATGGTCGGAAGTGTCGGTGTATTTGTCGAAATAAGCCAGGGCTTCCCGGTTCCTTCCCGCTACCTGAACCACTTTGACATCAGCTGACGTTTGAAATGCATCAAAAAGTTGCCGGGCGACATTACCTGTTCCACAAATTACCAGACGGGTCATGCCGCTAAAATAAGCATATAATATTCAGTTTTGTACTCATGGGCATTGGAAATATAGGGAGGTGAACCATGTTTTTAACAGCTCGAGTTTCGTTTGAACTCACCCCTGATAAAGGTACCGATAATACAAGATGTGTAACAAGATGTTAATACCGGGGATATTCTTTTAAAATGCCTTATTTTTGCAATCCAAAACCACAGGCGGGATTGTTAATATGATCGATATTTTCAGAAAGACTTTCTTTTCAACACGTTTTACAGCCGTCTTGTTTCTGGTGTTTGCTACTGCCATGGCCTTTGGTACATTCATCGAGAGCTGGTACAGTACCGAAACAGCTCGGATCTGGATTTATAATGCCACCTGGTTTGAAGCGATCATGGTATTTTTTGTGATTAATTTCTCTGGTAATATAGCCAGGTATCGGCTCTGGCGTTGGGAGAAATGGCCTGTACTGGCACTTCACTTATCCTGGATACTAATCATTGTTGGTGCTTTTGTTACCCGCTACATAAGCTTTGAAGGGATGATGCCGATCAGGGAGGGGAATACCGAAAATATATTCTATTCAGATAAGACCTATCTGACGGTGTATGTCGATGGGACTATTGACGGGGAACCCAGGAGGAAAGCACTGGAAGACGATCTCATAGTCACTGCTGAAGCCCGAAAATCGAATCTTCCCTGGACATCCGATTTTAATGGCCAGGAGTTCTCCATTTCTTATGCCGGTTATATGGAAGCGGCGAAAGAGGATCTTATTGAAGATGATAAAGGTACCAGGTATCTTAAAGTCGTGGAAGCCGGCGATGGCAATCGTCATGAACATTATTTGGAAGAAGGGAAGGTAAGCAGCATTCATAACGTGCTGTTTAGTCTTAATCAGCAAACCGAAGGCGCCATCAATATCAGTACCACCGATAGCACCTACTATATACAATCTCCTTTTGAAGGCCGGTTTTTGAGAATGGCCGATCAGTTCAGTGATAGTCTTTTGCCCGATTCCATTCAACCTCTGCAACTGCGTTCCTTATACAGTGTGGGTACTATGCAGTTTGTGATCCCCGAGCCCATGGTGAAAGGTAAATATGGAGTAGTTGAGGTTTCTGAATCCGAACGCACCGAAGCTACCAAGGAAGCATTGATCGTAGATATCAGTACAGCCGAGGGTACCATCCGAAAAGCTATATTGGGAGGTAAAGGAACCGCTAAATTTACCGAGCAGTTGAGCCTGGGTGGTTTGAAGTTTAGCCTGGCCTATGGTTCCAAGGTATACAGACTTCCTTTTAAGCTTCATCTCAATGATTTTATAGCCGAAAAGTATCCGGGCACGGAAAAAGGCTATGCTTCCTTTATGAGCAAAATAACTGTTGAGGATGAACGCCCTTTTGACTATGATATTTATATGAACCATATACTCGATCACCGGGGCTATCGTTTTTTCCAGGCGAGTTTCGATCGTGATGAAAAAGGGACGGTACTGTCCGTAAATCATGATCTTTGGGGAACCTGGATCACCTATTTGGGATATTTTCTGCTATACCTGGGCCTTATGGGCATAATGTTCTTCGGCAAAACCAGGTTTAAAGACTTATCGAAGTCCCTGGACAAGCTCAAAGCCAAAAAAGCGGCCATTACCTCAATTCTTGTCTTAGGGTTCCTTTTCAATGCCAATGCTCAGGACCACTCCCATAACCAAATGCCTACCGCTGCACAACTCGATTCGCTCCTGGAACAATCCACCGTTTCCCATGAGCATGCAGAGGCCTTTGGCCGTTTGATCATTCAGGATGAAGGGGGGCGCATGAAGCCCATCAATACCTTCGCCTCCGAATTGCTGAGGAAACTCAGTTATAAGAATTCCTTCCGCGATCTGAGCCCAGACCAGGTATTCCTTTCGATGATGCTCAATCCGCCCTTATGGTACAATATTGAGTTTATCGCGCTCGACAAAAAAGCTGAAAATGACAGTATTCGTTCCATTATAGGGGTACCTAAAGATCAGAAATATGTAAAAGCCACCGCCTTTTTCGATGAAAAAGGAGGTTACAAGCTGGGACCCTATCTTCAGGAGGCCTATGCCACCAACACCCCCGACAAATTTCAAAAAGATTTTAAAGATGTAGATCTTCGCCTCGGTCTTTTGAACAGGGCTTTGGGGGGTGAGATCATAAAGATATTCCCTTTGCTCAACGACGAGAACAACAAATGGATTTCTGCGGTAGAGTACCGCTCAGGCCAATACCAGGTGGCAGACTCTCTTTATGCCAATTTTATGAATAATGCGGTGCCCTATTACCTGCTTTCGGTTAAAAAGGGTATTGCAAGCGGTGACTATAACGAAGCCACCAAATTACTCGAAGCCTTCCAAAAGAATCAAAAAAATCATGGGAGCGAGATTTTACCGTCCCCGGAAAAGGTGAGAACCGAGATCATATACAATCGCCTGGATATTTTTAATCGATTATACAAGTACTATGCTCTTTGTGGCCTTATCATGTTCTTCGTTCTTGTCTTCGCGATTTTCAAAGAAAGGCGTATTTGGCGAATTGCAACTTATTTTTTTAAGGGTAGTATTGTGGTGCTCTTTTTGTGGCACACAGCTGGACTGATTTTAAGATGGTATATATCAGGACATGCACCATGGAGCGACGCATATGAGAGCATACTATATGTCAGTTGGGCTACCATGGGAATGGGACTACTGCTGGGTAGAAAAAGTCAGCTTACCATTGCCGCAGCGGCTTTTGTCAGCTCGATGTTATTGTGGATCGCCCACCAAAGTTGGGTCGACCCGGCCATCGCTAACCTTGTACCCGTACTGGACAGCTATTGGCTGATGATCCATGTAGCTGTGATTGTAGGCAGCTACGGGCCTCTTACTGTAGGGATGATCCTGGGTGTGGTGGCACTGATATTAATCATACTTACCAGTGAAAAGAATAAGAAGAGAATGAAGATCAACCTCAGGGAGATCACCATTATCAATGAACTCAGCCTTACCGTAGGCCTTGTAATGCTTACCATAGGTAATTTTCTGGGCGGGCAATGGGCGAACGAAAGCTGGGGACGATACTGGGGTTGGGATCCTAAAGAAACCTGGGCGTTGATTTCTATTATGGTATATGCGTTCGTACTCCATGCCCGACTTGTTCCCGGACTTAGGGGTAACTGGACCTTTAACTTCCTCAGTATAATAGCCTTCGGTAGTATTATGATGACGTATTTTGGCGTAAATTTTTATCTGGTAGGCCTTCATAGCTATGCCAGTGGGGCTCAGGTAATAACACCAGATTTTATTTATTACACCGTGGCAGGTGTCCTGGTACTGGGCGGTATAAGTTACTGGAGGTATAAAGTTCAATATTCGAATTAGGATTTGTTCTTCCGAATTATCTTGTTTCTAATTCACTACATTTAATTAGCTTCAATAAATTATTGGTCTATGAAACCGCCAAAAATAAAATGGAACTCAGACAAGATTTTAAGTCTTTCTGCCATGAGCATCAGCTTTCTCACACTGATTATTTTCATATACCAGACAAATTTGATGAGCAGGCAAAATGCTTTATCTATTTTACCTTATCTCCAGGTGGCTACCTCAGACAACCCGGCGGCAAAGAGTTATAGTTTGAGTCTGAAAAACCATGGTGTGGGACCTGCTATTATAGAGTCTGTTACCCTGGTATTTGGAGATAAACGGTATGATCTGGAGGATTATGAAGATGAATTGTTCAAATTCTTGGCATCGATTGCGCCCGAATTAGATAGTATCCAATCACTGGATACCTCCACACTTGATAAGGGTATAGCAATTCCTACTAATGAGACTTACCTTGTGTTTAAGGTATATAATTCTCAAAAGGACTATCAGATAATAAGAAAGAATTTATTCAGGCTCGAAAATGAAGGCCTTGGGTTTGAGATCATTTATAGATCGATACAAAACGAGCGTTGGATGATTCACAATGATTCGGAGGGTCCTATTAAGCTAGACTAGCAGTGTGCTTAACTGCGTTATACTAAGTTTTTAAGGGTTCTTTTATCATCTAAAGGATTTTTTTGCATCTTTGGAATCTCCAATAACGAGGAAATTATGTTCATTAAAGATGTCTTCACGGCGATTACGCTGTAAAACTAGCCCGTCTGGCTTAGGGTTCTGAGATCTAACCTCTTCCATAACATAATTTCTTTTCAATGACATCACAGAATAAACTGACCATTAGCAAGATCGCCCGCGCATTTGTCGATGCCGTTATGGGGCGTCAGAGCGAATTTACCACCGGCAGTATCCGCAAGGCTGTCTTCATGCTTTCCATCCCCATGATCCTCGAGATGATGATGGAATCCATTTTCGCTATTGTAGACATCGCCTATGTATCCCAGGTGAGTGTTAATGCCGTAGCGACGATCGGACTTACCGAATCGGTAATTACACTGGTCTATGCCATTGCTATAGGTTTAAGCATGGCTGCAACTGCGGTAGTGGCCAGGCGGATTGGAGAACAAGATGTGCAGGGAGCCCGCCGCGCCGCTGTACAGGCTATTTTATTGGGCATTTTAGTTGCGATATCCATAGGGATTATCGGTTTGCTATTTGCCAAGGAGATCCTTGGTCTTATGGGTGGCGAACCCGATTTGATCGAGGAAGGTTATGGCTATACGCAGCTGCTGATAGGCGGAAATATTACCATTGTATTGCTCTTCCTCATCAACGCGATCTTCCGGGGTGCAGGTGATGCATCGGTAGCCATGTGGACCCTGGTACTCTCCAACGGACTGAACATCATACTCGATCCAATATTCATCTTTGGGTGGGGTCCTGTTCCGGAATTCGGGGTCACAGGCGCCGCGATCGCGACGAATATAGGTAGAGGGACTGCCGTGATTTTTCAAATGGGGATTCTTTTTTTCGGGTGGAGCCGTATCAAGCTGGGTATAGGAGATCTTGTAATCCGCCTAAAAGTTATGATCAACCTGATCAACGTATCCTTAGGAGGGATAGCACAATTTCTAATCGGTACATCGAGCTGGGTTTTCCTTATGAGAATAATGTCTGAATTTGGCAGTGAGGTTCTGGCAGGATATACCATAGCTATAAGGGTAATGATGTTCACCTTTATGCCGGCATGGGGAATGAGCAATGCGGCAGCCACACTGGTGGGTCAAAATTTGGGTGCAAAGAAGCCCGACAGGGCAGAACGATCGGTTTGGATCACCGGTAAGTACAATGCCATTTTTATGTTGTCGGTTTCTCTGGTTTATCTCATTTTTGCACCTCAGATCATCTCTCTTTTCAGTCAGCAATTAGAAGTGGTTGAAAACGGCGCACTCTGTTTGCAGGTGGTAGCGGCAGGTTATCTTTTCTATGCCTATGGAATGGTGATCTCGCAGGCGTTTAACGGGGCAGGGGATACCAGTACCCCTACCAAGATCAATTTTATTGCCTTCTGGTTATTCCAGTTGCCTTTCGCCTACCTTGCCTCAATGACCTTCGATCTAGGTGCATTGGGAGTTTTTCTGGCGATTACACTGGCAGAGGTGTTGCTGTCTGTCATCGCCATTATCTGGTTCCGGAAGGGCTATTGGAAGAAAGTTCAGGTATAAGCCTTTTTTGTACATTTATAACGCCAAATAAACAGGAAATGCAGGAAAAACGAAAAGGCCTCAATACGATTTGCACGCATACCGGTGAGCTAAAGGATGAAACTTTTAAAGGTGCGGTTTCCCCGCTTTATATGAGCACCTCTTATGCGTTCGAAGATGTTGAGGTAAAAAGATACCCCCGCTATTTCAATACCCCAAATCAGCAGGCATTATGTGAAAAAATAGCGGCTCTCGAGAAAGCTGAAGCAGCACTCATCTTTGGCAGCGGAATGGCGGCTATCAGCACCTCTTTGCTGGCATTTTTACGCTCCGGGGATCATGTTGTCATGCAGAATATGCTGTACGGCGGCACTTACAATCTGGTGATAAGGCATTTTGAAGATTTTGGAATTGAGTATACTTTAACCGATGGACTTGCTCCTGGCGATTTCGAAAAGGAGATTAAAGAGAATACCAGGGTGATTTATGTGGAGACGCCTTCCAACCCTTTACTGACCCTTACCGACCTTGAAGCGATAACTGCGGTGGCTAAAAAACACGGGCTCATTTCTATGATCGACAATACTTTTGCGAGTCCTGTGAATCAAACCCCTATTGATTTTGGCATTGATATAGTGATCCACAGTGCCACCAAATACATGGGCGGACATTCAGATATTTGTGCGGGAGCTGTTGCTTCTACCTCAGAGAATATGGACAGGATTTTTAAATTGGGCATCGCCCTTGGAGGAAGTCTCAGCGATTATACCGTATGGCTGTTGGAAAGGAGTATGAAAACAATGGGACTTAGGGTGAAGGCACAAAATGATAATGCCCAGAAACTGGCAGAGTACCTTGACAACCATGAAGATATCGAGCAGGTTTACTACCCAGGATTAGCGTCGCACCCGGATCATAAACTGGCCACAAGGCAGATGAAAGGCTTTGGCGGTATGATGTCCTTTGAGTTAAACAAAGGAATAGATCCCAGTGTCTTCATGAATGCCCTGCAACTGATTAAACCTTCAATGAGCCTTGCAGGTATTGAAAGCACTGTTCTTTCCCCCGCCAAAACCTCACATGCGCTTATGCCTCCTGAGGAACGTGCCAAACAGGGTATATCGGATAGGCTGATACGCTTTTCTCTGGGTATTGAGGAGACCGAGGACCTTATATCTGACATCGATCAAGCCCTCGAACGGACCAAAAATATGGCTGCTTTAGTCGATTCTGAAAAATATTAATCCCAATACATACATGAAACTCGATATTTTAGTTTTTGGTGCCCATCCTGATGATGCGGAACTGGGCGCAGGAGCCACTATTGCCAAAGAGATCGCCCTGGGACGAAAGGTAGGTATTATCGACCTGACACGGGGAGAGCTGGGTACCAGGGGAACGCCGGAAATTCGGGATATGGAAGCCGATAAAGCAAGAGAGATCCTGGGTCTCACGGTTCGGGAAAACCTCGAATTCGCCGATGGATTTTTTATCAATGACCGGGAACATCAAATGGCTGTTATCCGGACCATTCGTAAATATCGACCTGATATTGTTTTGTGCAATGCTATCGAGGATCGACATATCGACCATGCACGCGGTAGTACCCTGGTCAGTGAGGCCTGCTTTCTAAGCGGATTGATCATGATCGATACTAAACTGGAGGGTGATGATCAGTGGCAGGATGCCTGGAGGCCCAGGCAGGTATATCATTATATTCAGTGGAAAAACCTGGAACCCGACTTTGTCGTGGACGTTTCCGGTTTTATCGATAAGAAAATGGAGGTTATCGCAGCTTATGCATCCCAGTTTTATGACCCTAAAAGCGATCAACCGGAAACACCGATCAGCACTAAGAATTTTGCGGAAAGTATCCGATACAGAGCCAGGGATCTCGGTAGATTAGCCGGAGTGGAATATGCTGAGGGATTTACGGTTGAAAAGCATATCGCGGTCAATACACTGCGGGATATATACTAGCTCGCCCTGAAATATCGGGCTTCGGGTTTAGGCAGCGTAAAATAGAAGCTGCTACCGGTACTGATACTGCTTTCGACCCATATTTGTCCTTTGTTTTTTTCAACCATCTCCTTGCACAACGACAGTCCGAGCCCGGTTCCTTTTTCATTGTTGGTCCCATAGGTAGAGACATTGGAACTTTTGTCGAAAAGTTTGCCAAGGGTGATCTTGTCCATACCCACACCGGTGTCTTTCACCGATATCTGCCAGCAATCTTCCATATTCACAGCATCGATGGTTACCATTCCATTCATCGGTGTGAATTTTAAGGCATTGCTGATAAGATTTCTGATCACGATATCGATCTGATTGGTATCCGACCAAATCATTGTATTTTCTTCAATATGGTTGACAATTTTAATAGACTTTTTCTTGGCGACTTCCGATAATAGATTTACGTTTTCCTTTATTAATGATTCCAGGTCTACCACTACGGGTTGGGTCACGGAACCATTCATCTGGGTACGGCCCCAAGAGAGCAAGTTATTTAGTGTAAAAAATATATGATCGATATCTTCACGTAATTTGGGTATGAAATCGAGGAATTCGTTTTTTTTCACTTCGCCCTCTCCGAATAGTTTTAAAAGCTCCTGAAGCGCGCCTATGGGACCTCTGAGATCATGTCCAATAATTGAAAAGAGCTTGTTCTTGGTCTCGTTGCTTTCGTTGAGTTCTTTTTCCCGTTTCTCAAGTATCTCCTGTTTGGCCTTAAGCTCTGTGTTAAGCTTTTTCTGTATTTTTTGATTTCGGTGCACCAGGATTGTCACCACCACAAAGATCAGAAGAATGAGCAAGGCAGCATTGACATAGCGTTGCTGGGCAGCCAGGGCTCTTTCATTTTCCTCAACCAGGGCAAGTCTTTGCTGTTCATAATTTGTCTTCGTCTTCAAAAGCGTAAGACTCCTTTTGTTTTCGTTTCTATGTAAGGTGTCGGAGAGATCCTGAAAAATCTCATGGTAGGCCAGCGCCTTTTGATACTCACCTTTATTCTTCTGGATCATGTAGAGCGTTAACGCGCATTTTTGTTTCCCCTCCATAAATTTTATCCGGGTAGAAATATCGAAAGCTTCTAATGCATAACGCTCAGAGATGCTGTCTTTTCCCTTATAAAGGTATGCTTCAGCCATACCATTAAAGAGATCGATCTTGCCACGGTCGTCGTCGAGGTCCTCATGAAGCCATTCGCTCTGATTGTACCAGTAGAGCGCCCATTTGTAGTCCTTCTGTTTTAGATACACCTTACCCTTTGTTTCATAGGCAAAGGCAAGCCAGTCTAGAATATTATTTTTTTCAAAAATGGCTACACTCCTGTTTATATTGAACATGGCGTAGTCTAGTCTTCCCATATCAGCATAAAGCGATGCCAGGTTGCTCATGGTTTCGGCCTGGTAGATTTCATTTCCGATTTCATCGTTGATCTTCTTTACTTTTTTGAAGAATACAAGGGCCTGATCGTAATCTTTCTGAGCTGCATAGAGGTTAGCGATATTTTCATTCATGATGGACTGTATGTCCTTATTCCCTATTTTTTCGGCGAGTTCGATTCCTGAGAGGTAGCCGCTTAGTGCTTTGGCATAATCGCCCTTATATCCATTCTCCCCGGCTAAGTTGTTGATGATCCGAAGAGCGAGATCATCGTCCTCGATTTGTTGTGCCAGCACAAGGCCCTTGGTGTAGAAATTAATGGCCCTGTCATTCTGCCCGAGATCTGAATGAAAATCCCCCAGACGAAGAAAAGCAAAGCTTTCACCTCTGGTGTAATTAGCGAGCTTACTATATTTCTGGGCTTGTTTGGCTAGAATATAAAGGCTGTCTGCATTGAAATATCGCATATGACTGCTAAGTCGGACCAGCAGGTCTATATAAAGCGTATCTTGTGTATTAAAATCCGCATCAGCACTGAGGATCTGAATGCTGTCTTTGAGCTGTTTTCTGATCTCTGCCTGGGGATGGACATAGAATATACCCAGCAAGAAAAGCGATATCGCAGCAAGTATTCTTTTCACTGAGCAAAAGGGTTGGTTAAGGTTGTATGTTTCGAACACTTTATGGGGAACTGAAAATTGTTTGTTAAAAATAATTCCTAAAGCTGGCCTGGTCTAAATAATGTTGTGAATCAACTGTTTTTGTGTGTTAGATCGGAAATAGCCGTTGTTTCATCGATATATCAATGCTTTCAGGGTCTATTTGTAGGAAAAATAGCTAGGGATAATTTATGGGACTAAAGTGCTATTTTTCGAAATATTGTATTCAATTATTTTGAAGCATTATGTAAAAAAAATTACCTTTGCCACCTCCATGAAACAATGGTTGTAGCTTCCACCTTCTGCACACTTCGCATTGCTTGGGTGCATACGGCGGACAGACAGCTTAGCAACAAAAAGGAATTTGTAGCCTAATTGAAATAATGGTGGTTGTAGCTCAGCTGGTTAGAGCGCTGGATTGTGGTTCCAGAGGTCGCCGGTTCGAACCCGGTCTTCCACCCTACTGACGCTCCCTTCGGTCGGTCTTCATGACCTTACCGAAGGGTTTAGCGGAAGTAATACTGGCAACGCTTGCGTTCGTCAGCACATAAAAAAGCTACATCACAATTTGCACAGGATTATTTTCACTATAAGAACAGTTATACATATTGCCTGGCAAATAACTAATAAATCAAAACCTTCAAGGGAACCTGGAGGTTTTTTTATTTAGACACCTCATCTACGATTACCCGTTCTTCACGGTTGGCGATTTCCCAGGCGGTATGGAAGATCAATTGAGAGCGTTTGGCTAAAAGATCATAGTTGATCTTGTCTGGTGTATCACCAGGGCGGTGATAATCGGCATGTGTGCCATTGAAGTAGAATATGATCGGGATGTTGTTTTTTGCAAAATTGTAATGATCGCTACGGTAGTAGAAGCGGTTTGGGTCGTTTTCATCGTTATAGGTATAGTCCAATTCGAGTTTGGTGTATTGCTCATTGATCCGTTCTGAAAGCTCATGCAGATCCCTGCTGAGTTTATCGGAGCCGATCAGGTACACATATTCCCTGCTGCCTTCCCGATTTGGATCAATACGCCCGATCATGTCGATATTTAAATTGGCCACCGTCTGTGTTAGAGGAAAAACAGGATTAAAGTCGGTATAGTATTGAGATCCCAAAAGACCTTTTTCTTCTCCGGTAACATGGAGAAAAACAATAGAGCGCTTGGGTCCGTTTCCGGTATCTGATGCTTTTTTGAAAGCTTCTGCGATCTCCAACATGGCAACGGTACCCGAGCCGTCATCGTCTGCTCCATTGTTGATCTTTCCATTTGATGAGATGCCTATATGGTCCAGATGGGAAGAGATTACAAGATATTCATCGGGTTTTTCGAATCCTGGTATATAGGCGATAACATTTTCAGTAGAAATTTCAATATTGGCGCTTTTTAGTCCTAGTTCAACGGATTTTTCGAGCACCACTGCCTCACCCATTGCTCCGATATCCTCAAAAATAGCATAGGCTGTTTCTTCGTTAAGCATGATCAGGCTCGGGTCTTCCTCGCTTTTTTTTATGGCCATCCGGCCAGTATTACTCGATTTCATATAATTAAAATATCGCTTAAAGCGATTGTAATTACCGGGATCAAAATAAAGTATTGCCCTTGCACCATGATTTTTAGCGGCTGTAAGCCTTTTTTCGAGGGATTCTGAATTGTTGCTCCAGATCGATTTTTTATTGGTTCCGCTGACTTTATATGTGCCGTCTTCCGCTATGGGTTCCCCCGATTTAATGAGTACCACTTTGTCTTGTATATCCATTTCCTGGTAGTCCGAATAATTTTCTTCATCTATCCCATATGCCAGGTAGACAATTTCGTTATAACTACCTTCCGCTGCTGAAAAGCTTAAAAAACCCTCGCCCACCTCAAAGATCTGCTCATCCACGATTATCTTGCCGGTTGGCAGTTTTGCCATTTCAAGCGGAACTGACTGCAAATAGCTGTCGTTTTCTATAGCTGGTGGCACCTCCATTTCTTCATATACCGCCATTAAGTACTCCACCGCCTTTTTCTGTCCCGGTTCACCGGTTTCCCTTCCTTCGAATTCGTCTGAAGCATAGGTGTAAAGATGTTCCTTCAGTTCTTCTTCTGTGATCGTCTGGGCATAAATATTTGGGTCGACCGCTACATCCTTCTGGTTGGCAAGAGGTTCAGCAATCGTTTTTTGAGAGGTATTGCACGCGGCAGCCAGCCCAAGGGCTAAGAGGCAGATATTCTTCATGTTACAGAGGCGTTAATTTCAAAATTCCCCAAAAATAGTGAAAAGAAAATGATTCTCGGACGGCAAATAACTTTTGGGTTTTAATATCGATAAAGAGTTCAAATAATTGAAAAAGCTTATTATATTTGCAGCCTGTTTCGCCGGGTTTAAAGCTGGCTGCGACATTGAGGAGGAATGGCAGAGTGGTCGAATGCACTGGTCTTGAAAACCAGCGAGGGTCACACCTCCGGGGGTTCGAATCCCTCTTCCTCCGCAACCAAAACGCTTCATCGGAACGATGAGGCGTTTTCTATTTGTGAAACATCCAAACTTGTTTGCGGAGCGGAATAAATAGAAAGAGCCAATGCGTTAGCAAGGCGTTTTGCTTGTAGGTCTCCCACTTTGGGATCAGCGCGAGCTAATCCTGGCTTCAAACTTGTTTGAGATGCGAGGTAAATAAAGAACTGCCCTACGCTTTCCGTTTAATCCTCAATTGCCTGGACGACCTTTGTTTCATATCCTCCCAAAATTTCGTCCCATTTCGGATTGTCAAACGCATTGGTCAATAGTATCAATACCATATCATTCTGGGGGTCGATCCTGAAGTAAGTTTGCCAATATCCATTCCATCCCCATTGGCCTGCATTTATCCCATCCGCATTTTCTGTCAATCGAACTTCACCACCGTATCCAAATCCTAGTCCCTCACCCAACCTCAACGTATCGATTTGATTCGCAAGCATCCTGTCGACGGTCGATGTCTTCAGAATTTGTGCCTCTCCCAGCGCTCCTTTGTTGAGAATGGCACTGGCAAATTTTGAGTAATCGCTCGCCGTTCCAACCAAACCGGCCCCTCCCGCAAAGTAGGTTTTTGCCCCCGAGATGGCATAATCGGGAATAAACAAATCCGGTAAGTTCTCGTCAACATCCGGTGTAAGCCATACATCCACCAGTCTATCGGCCTTTTCATCCGGTAAATAAAATCCGGTGTCATGCATATTAAGTGGCTGAAAGATGTTTTCTTCTAAGTACTCGTTTAAAGGCATCCCTGAGACCTTCTCTACGATGTAGCCCAAAACATCGATGTTGGACCCGTAGGTCCAAGCCTCCCCTGGTTGGTGCATAAGCGGAGCTTTGGCTTGCTTTGGGATATTTGTCTCGAGGGTTCGTGCATCCTTCGTCCAGGCTTCCACAAAATCATACTGGGGATAGATGGCTCCCGCTATTGGGTGGAAAACGGCATACGGAATACCTGAAGTGTGGGTTAACAAGTGGTGCACCGTAATCTCTCGTTCGATGGGAACGGAAGTGAAGGTCGAATCTTTTTCGTCAAAAGTCTCCAATACCCTAACGTCCGCAAACTCCGGGATAAATTTCGATAACGGGTCATCGGTCGACAGTTTACCTTGCTCGATCAATTGCATCACAGCGGTGGATGTTATCGGCTTGGTCATGGAAGCAAAACGGAAGATGTTGTCCAGAGACATTTCTTTGGACTTCTCCCGGTCGCTGAATCCAAAGGCCCTCTGGTAAATGATTTTGTCCTCCCTCGCTATCAGGGCCACTGCTCCTGAAATCAATGCCGAATCAATCGCCCACTGAACATGCCCCTCGATCTGATCTATTTCTTCCTGATCCAGACCGTATCCCGAGGGGTCCGCTATCGGAAGAACTGGTTTTGAATCTTTGGAATCCGAACGGGACGCACAGGAAAAAATAAGTGCTAAAACAAGAAGTGTAATAATGGGTCTCATGAAGGTTGATTTTTGCTAAAATAAAATTAGGTATAAATAAGGCGCCAAATTCGCAAAGTCCCAAAAAATAATCATAACACCCGATAAAAGGGAATAAGTGCCACACACCTATGAATACATTTCCGACGTATCATTCTATGATAAAAGCAAGATTGTCGTAACCATGACAAATCTTGACTTCATACTCAATTTCAAATTAGCTGTCGCTGTCTGCAAAAATGGAAATCCTAGGAAATTTAACAGGTGTGATAGGGCTCGGCGTAGATAAACCAGGGAATTACTGATTATCAATTATTGAATTTCTGGACTGATCGGTGGCCTTAAAGCTGAGAATAGGGTAGTGGTTTTAGGAATACCCGGATAATTTCATTCATGGAATTGGCGTATTCGTCTAGTTTTATTATGCGCTGCCATTCCGGATGCGGACCAAATTTAGACCAGGCCGCCTCGTGGGCGGCTTTATCTTTAAAGGCCAGCAAATAAGTGAGGCATGGCATCCGACTCCCGGCCAAATTATAACCAAAGAAAACCATGGGAAGCCCAACCTCTTCAAAAATTTTAAACTCACTATCATTAAACATTTTGACTTTGCGCCTTAAAGCATCTTCATTATGACTTTCATAGATCCTTAGTTCGAAAAGGTCGGCATCGCCCATTGGTTTAACCAGTTCGGGAAATCCGGAGCTAGACCGGATAAGTTCACTGGATATACCGGAAAACGGAATTGATGATTCCGGGGCATTGAGATAGGTATCTGCATCGCGGAGATATTCCTGGTCCTGGACCAATAGGTCTTTACTTGACTGAAAAGCTTGTATGTTTTCATACGAAATCAACAGGTAGATTGTTTTAGGTAAACGATCATCGGATTCCTCAAAAGCCCCGACGTTGGTAATCCCCTGTCGACTCAAAGCAGGAATAAGCGCTTTGCTGAGATAATCATGAAGCACGTTGGCCGGCTTGAAAAACTCCAATTCATAGGTCCTTAATTCGTAAACCTCATCTTGTGATGTCGCCGTGAATGAAAGGAAAAACAGTAAAAGCGCAAATGCTATCCGGATTTTCATAGTCTATTCTTTTGATTGTTCTTCAATTTAGTGAATCGTAAACTTATGAGGTAATTTTCCGGTCTTATCCTGGTCAAAATCATAGATGCTAATCGATGAAGGGCATCTTGAATCGGAAGCATTGTGATTCATGATTTCAATATTTATATAAACTATCGAACATAATGATCAATCTCTTTATATTTAAAGCAAAAGTTTAGATATAATTATGTTATATATTCAAAAATAATTAGTTAGAAGTAAAATATTTATTTCTATACCTAAAGAAATAGTGTTTTTTCGAGAGATGGTCAACCGCCGATAATTTTTGGGGAATTTTGACCAATAAGTCCTCGCAGGTGAAACCTAATCCTTCTGATAAAAGGAAAACTTCTGGGTCAGGAAGAACTGAAGCCGGTGAAGATTATCAGCCCGCGGCCGACTGATATACATGTATCCAAACTGAATATGGGTCTTTTTACCGATCTGATAGCCCAGCATGGCATAGGTTCGCATCTGGCTTAACTGGACATCGGGTTTGGTATCAACCATAAATTCATGACCCACCGTGGTGAACCATGTTCCCTGGACCATTTCGGGTTTAGAAATAGGTATGCCCAGCTGGATCCGGTAACGGGTACGTTGCTTTCCTTTTTCATCCAAAAATCGCCATTCGTATCGGTATCGGTGCTGAAAAGAAACACGGCCTACATTATGGAAGAGCATCGGTTGGATGGTGGTCCGGTATTCTTCTGTTTTAACCTTACCCTCAGTATCGGTAGCGAAAGTCCAGTTCATATGATATTCCTGCCCGAGGCTCAGCTGAAAATTCGGATTGAAATTATAACTGAAAAAAGGCCTGAAGAAAAATGTTTGCGAATTGTTGATCGGCTCGTAGGTACGCCATTGGGATTCTATAAATAGTTCCGTTTTAGGGCTGAATTTTAAAAACCCATTGTAGACATACCAGGAGCCCAGTTTATCTCCTTCCTGGGCCACCAGCTTAGAGCATATCAAGACAAACAAAGTAAAAATTAGGAGTAATCGTCGGTTCACAATGGGGGTCATTTATCGGGTATTATAGGATATAAAAGGTTTTTTTTGAATCATTGGATACGAGTGGTAAAACCGTATCGCAGGACGCAATTTATACAATTTATACGGCTTAACATAATGGTAGAAATGATAATATAGAAGGAGGGTTCCTGCACTGATTCACCTACAATTATAGAGTTGGGAATGCCAATTTGAACAAGGACGATCATGGAGCCATTTTTTTTGATCCGGAGGGATAAATCATCATATAATAAGAACTATTAGGGATGATTTTTTACCGTTTAACCCCATAAATCGACCATTTATCGAATGCGATTTTAAGCCATTTTGGCACTATGCCGTTTATCGATATCATTGAACCGAAAAAGAAATCATCTTATCGAAACTGTGAAAAATTCATAGCGATCGATCAATTTTTTAACAAAAAACCACAAAAATCCAAAAAAAACCTGTGAAAAATTCATAACCCGGCCATGATTTCTTATTCGATCTTTGATTTCACAAACCCCAATATCTCGTGTTATGAAAAATTTATTTACCTACAGAAGCACTGTTTTCATGACTTGCTTACTTATGCTTCTTACCGTGGGTGCACAGCAACCCAGAGATGTCAGTACGACCCTAACCAAAAGGCAGGAGGCCGACAAGAGGATAGACGACTACCTAAAGCTGGTAAAAATGGGCTATTCCGAACAAGAGATCTTTGAAGATCTCGGGAATGCCAACTTCCTTATGGAGCATTATGAAACGGCAGCTTTCTGGTATCAGAAGCTGATCGACCTGACCGATGATCAAAACATCAGTACCAGTTATTATGAGCGCTACGAATTTGCGATGGCCAAAGCAAAAAATGTTGAAGCCCCGACTTTTGAAGTGGAAAAGGACTGGGTATCTGTTATCAAAAAGGATTATCAGATCAAAAAAGAAAATCAACGACGTTATGCCTCAACTTCACCTGTGAGCAAGTACAGGGAAATCGATTTTGCGGCTATCCACAAGTCTCAGTCGCTAGACGAACTGAAACAACTGGTCCTGGCCAGTGAGCGGGAAGAGTTGGTTACTGCCCGAACCGCACCCAAGTATTCAGACGCATATGATCCCCCAATTGCGGTGACATCTGACGGCGGAACGGCTTATTTCAGTAAAGCTGTATACGTAAAACCTCTGTATGGGATTTTTTCCAAAAAACAGAAGATGTATAAGATTTACAAAGCCGATCGCGTCAACGGGCAGTGGACCAACATCGATGAAGTAGCGGTATGTCCGAAATATGCTTCGGCAGTGCACCCCGCGATATCCGAAGATGGTAAAAGACTCTTCTTTGCCTCCGATATGCCAGGCAGCTATGGGGCTTACGATATCTATGTAGCTGAATTAAAGTCGACCGGCCAATTCGGCACAGCCCAGAACCTGGGTAGCAAGGTGAATTCTGTAAAGGACGATCTCTATCCGAATCTTGTAAACGGAACACTGTTGTTCTTTGCCTCTAACGGGCGCGACGGTTACGGAGGCCTTGATCTATATGCCACGCAGATCGCCAAGAATCAGCTCGGACCGGCTATTAACCTTGGCAGTCCCATCAATAGCAAACAGGATGATTTCTCTATCGCTTTGATGACCGATCGAGGCATGGGCTATGTAATGTCTAACCGCGGAAAAGCGAATAAAGACATACGTCAACTGGTGTTCTCCTATAGCGGAGCCGAAGAACAGGCCCTGCTTGAGAAAGCAGATCACGAATATCTCAACCTGGTGAATAATTCCCTGAGTACAGGGTATACCAACACCTTATTTCAGGACTAATAAATGGAACCTTCCCCGGCATATATGGCCGGGGAAATACCGATCGCCCCGCCATCTGACCCCTGGTTTGGCAGATCGTTTACCCGGAAGTAATTCCAGGAAAAACAACCCCGATGGATGATGGTCTAACAACCATTTTCCGACAATACAACCCTAAAGATGATAGTTATGAATGCTTTTAGCCACATAACGGAAAGAAAGAACTATCTGATTATCTCAATCTGCCTGCTGCTTGGCCTTAGCGCCACATACGGACAGGAAAACCTGACAGAGATCAGTGTAAACGCTACTTTTCACAACCAGCTGTTTTTTAATCGATTTTTAATCAACCCGACCTTCTCATTGGTCCGTGAAAACAAATCGTACATCAATATCCTTCACCGGAACCAGTACGCTTCGTTTGAGGACAATGCACAGAATTATTACCTCGGTTTTAGCAATAAGATGAACGAACATACAGCACTCGGTATCGGTATTTATGGCCAATGGTCGGGAATAATGCAGGAATTTGGCTTTAATGCCAATTATGCCAACTCGGTTCGACTGGGTGATAAGACCAGCCTGACCTTTGGTACCAATGTAAGTTATATGAGTGGTGGCCTGGATCAGGACCGTATAGTTACCCCTGAAAACGACCCTACACTGCTCGATACCCGACGTGAGAACAGAATCGGGATCCATCCCGGGATCGCTTTATCAGTAGGCCAGTTCGATTTCGGACTCTATGCCAAAGACCTGATAGAGTACAATCAGACCTCGAACGAACTCATTACGGGTTTTGGAACTGAAAATCTGAAAGCTTCTGTACAGTATAGCCATCTTTTTGCGGCTACTGCCGGGCTTTTCGAGAATGCCAGAATGATGCCCCTGGTGCAGGTAGGTCAGAATACCGAAGGTGATTTCACTTATATCGGCTCCATACTACTCGATTTACCAAATTATGGATGGTTGCAGAGTACCTATGATCAGACCTTTGGACTTTCCTTCGGACTTGGGTTTAATCTGAGCAAGCAACTTTCCATCGGGTATCTGATGGAGAAGAATATTTCAGATCAATCTGCCAATTTGGGATGGAACCACGAATTATCGTTGGCCTATACATTTAAGGAGGACCTTAGCACGCCCGATGGTTTGTTCAGCAGTGTGGATTCCAAGGATGCACAAATCGACAGGATCGTAAGGAATTATGAGGAGCAGATCGCGCAGCTGAAAAAAGAGCAACAGGAGCAAAAAGGCAGGAAGAAGGACAGGACAAACACCACGGTCGATAAAACGGCAGTGGCCCTGAGTACCACTCAGCAACAGGATCATAGCCTCGCGATGGAAAACCGTTTGATCCTGGATGAGTTGATCTGGAGGCAAGACTCGATAGAAAAAGCCCGAACGGCGATGTATGAAAAGCAGTTCGAAACTATCGTCAGGCTCATGCGAAATGAAATCGATGTGAAGACCAAGGACCGTTTCAACCGCTTAACCGGTGTTAATTATGAAACCGCCACTGCTTCCATTGATAACAATATTTATGTACCAAAGAAAAAGGTTACCCAGGCAGCTGCTGAACCTAGCACCAAGGTGCCTGCAAGAAAGGATTTTAAAGAAATTCCAATACGAAATCAAAATCGGTCGGATATTATCGGGGTTGATTCTGGTTATTATTTAATTGTCAATGTTTATTCGAATAAAAGGTATTTAAAGGCTTTTGTAAACAAGTTGAACAATGAAGGTTTGAATGCCAGACAATTTTATAATAGAAAGAATGGGTTGTATTACGTATATCTGGCCGATTTTCCCAATAAAGACGATGCTCGTTTAGCGATGAACTCGCACCTGGACGGAGACTATGAGGATGAGAAATGGATCCTTGAGATCTACGAACCGGTGGCCACCGCAGCGGTACAATACGAGCAACGTTGACCTACGGTCTGGCCGGGGCTTTTTCAAAAATGAAGAAGCCCCAGGCAAGGACCGCAGACCGCTTAGTCGGTAAGTTAAAATAATCTGCAGTTGAACGAAAACACTTACTTATTTTAGGTATTCGTCGTGAAAATAGGTACTTTCATCGTACGTAAAATTAACAACCCGAATCTTATAATAACCCCAAAACCCCCATCTATGAAGACTTCCCAAGTTTTTTTAGCGCATCAAAAGAATAAAGCCGCCTATCCGTTATAACGGATCTTCTGTAGCGGCAAATTGAACCGTTAAGCATACTTATTAATTCCTTTTAACCGACAGTCCAATCCGGATAGTTGGCAGGTATTTTCAGACCCATCCTTAGATGCGATCTGGCTCCCTGTGTGCCCTTCAACCCGGCTAAATACAGGTGGAATAATATGCTCATGAATTGAAGTAATAGATACAACCCAAAAAACACAACCCCAAATATTACCCAAAATGGAAACAACTACTCTAAAGATTATCGCTATTGATAATGATGTTTCGTTTCACAGTACCTACCATCATTATTTCCGATCCTATTTCAACTATTCACTAGAAGGTATCTACAATTCGGTAGAGGATGCCCTTGAGGAATTTGAATACGTTGAGCCCGATCTCATCCTATCAGAAGTAAATATGTCTGATGGTCTTACCGGAATAGAAGGCATCGCACAATTTAAGGAGATAGATCCTGAGGTAAAGGTGATCATGGTGAGCAAGGAAGATGATTTTGAAATCATTAAGAAGGCATTTAAAAACCAGGTAAATGGATATCTCACTAAGCCCATTTCGAAAAAGAGGCTATTGAGGGCACTTAACTCCATCAGGGATGAAGGAGCCGCGCTAAGCAGCGATATCGCCAAAAAGATCATTTCGATGTTCCAGAGGAAGTCGTATCGGATCTTTTCGGACCGGGAAAACCAGATCATTGAATACCTCGGGCAGGGGGCAACCTATAAGGCTATAGCCGATAAATTATTTGTGACCCCCAGTACGATTAATTTCCATATTCAAAATATTTATTTAAAACTGGATGTGAATTCCAAATCTGAAGCGCTTCAGAAGCTCCGAGAATGGGATTTTGCATCCTGATGGTGTAGCGTAACTGCCGCAGCGTTCACACTGGGGTGAGCCTGCGGTTTGTTTATGGTTGGAAGGCAGCTTCATCGAAGCTGCCTTTTTTTTATTGTGACGCAGGAGAGTTGTAAAAATACATGATTTTAAGTCTTCGAAAGAAGCTGTACTTTTGCCCAATGGAGGAATGGTATCATTACCTTTTGCTGATCGTAGTCGGGTTTGTAGTGGGGTTCATCAATACCATTGCCGGTGGCGGGTCCCTTATTTCATTACCGGTGCTTATATTTTTAGGCTTACCGCCCAGTGTGGCCAACGGAACCAACCGCGTCGCCATTATAATCCAAAATTCGATGGGCATCGCCGGTTTTAAAAGCAAGGGTGTCAGCACATTCCCCTTCAATATTTATTTAGGTATATCAGCACTTCTGGGAGCGATCATCGGCGCTCAGATCGCTGTAGATATAAAGGGGGAAACCTTTAACAGGATCCTGGCCATCATCATGCTGCTGGTCGTCTTGATCATTGTATTTAAACCCAGGATCAGTGCTGCTGATCTCAAAGAACGTCTTACGGGGAAATATCTTTGGATCGGTATCATCGCCTTTTTTTTTATCGGCATTTATGGCGGTTTCATCAATGCGGGGATCGGCTTTGTAATTCTTTTATTTTTGCACTACGTCAACCATATGTCGCTGGTACGTGCCAATGCCACCAAGGTGGCAGTAGTGTTCATATATACGCTTTCTGCCCTGGGGGTATTTCTTTATAACGATAAGGTGTTGTGGAAGGTAGGGTTGGTACTGGCGATCGGTAATGGTACAGGTGCCTGGTTTTCAAGCAGGATCTCGGTACGCAAAGGGGATAATTTTATAAAAGTATTTCTGGTGGTCATGGTGGTGGTCATGGCGATCAAACTTTGGTTTTTTTAATAGTAATAATATGCATGATATAGTAGAAGATCTTAAATGGCGATATGCGGTAAAACGCTTTAATGAAGACCGGATATTACCACAGGAAAAGGTAGATATTTTAAAAAAGTCGTTTAACCTAACCGCCACATCATATGGGCTGCAACCGATCAAACTGGTAGTTTTAAGCGATAAAGAACTACAGGAGCAACTCACCCCTCATTCGTATTCACAGCCACAGGTAGGACAAGCCTCCCACTTGCTGATACTATGTGTGGAAACCGGGGTAGATGGACGCTATATCGATTCATACTTTGACAGGGTAAAGCAAGTCAGAGGGACAAGCGACGAAATTCTTGATCCTTTTAAAGAGGCACTCCTCGAAGATTTCTCCAAAAAAGATCCGACTGAGATCCTCGAATGGGCTAAGAAACAGGCCTACCTGGCACTGGGAAATTTATTGACCATATGTGCCCTGGAAAGAATCGATTCTTGTCCGATGGAAGGCTTCGTTCCGGCGGAGTACGATCGCATCCTCGGCCTGACCGCTAGGGGACTTACATCGGTATTGGTGCTTCCAGTTGGGTACAGGGCCGAGGACGACATGTTTTCAGGATTTAAAAAAGTGCGTCGCCGGCTTACAGACAGTATTATCGATATGACAACAAGGAAATGACGTTCAATTTGTATTAATCAAAAAATTATTATGCCAGGATTTGAATTATTTGGCGATAGGGAGCGGGCTGAGACCCATGATGTATTGGAATCAGGAGTATTGATGCGCTATGGATTCGACGGCATGCGCAACGGTCATTGGAAGGCCCGGGAAATGGAATTTTTGTTGGCCAAGCGAATGCAGGTAAAACATGCGCAACTCCTCAGTAGCGGAACGGCGGCGTTAACCGTAGCTATGGCCAGTAGTGGTGTAGGAGCAGGGGATGAGGTGATCCTGCCTGTATTCACATTTGTCGCTAGTTTTGAGGCGGTGATAGCAATGGGGGCGGTCCCGGTTTTGGTGGATATAGACGATACCCTCACCCTCGATCCTGAGGCGGTCAGAAATGCCATTACCGACAAGACCAGGGTCATAATGCCAGTACACATGTGCGGTTCAATGGCCGATCTGGATACCTTAAAGTTTATATGCGAGGAATATAATTTGATATTGCTGGAAGATGCCTGCCAGGCTATCGGGGGGACCTATAAAGGGCAGCCACTGGGAAGTATAGGCGATATAGGGTGCTTTAGTTTCGACTATGTAAAAACGATTACCTGTGGAGAAGGCGGAGCCTTGATTACCGATAATACTGAATATTACCATAAGGCCGACCATTATTCCGACCATGGCCATGATCATGCAGGAACAGATCGTGGTGCGGAAAAACATCCTTTTCTGGGTTATAATTTTCGTATTTCTGAATTGAATGCTGCCATCGGGCTGGCACAGTTGAGAAGAATAGACGAATTCCTTAAAATTCAGGAGAAGAACTATAATATACTGAAGGAAGGACTACAGGAGATTCCGGAAATTGAATTCAGACGTGTGCCGGAAGGCGGGGTTGAAAATTACTCTTTCCTTAATTTTTTTCTGCCCGACGAAGAGAAGGCCCGCCATGCCATCCGGAAATTGACCGAAGCAGGCATAGATGCTTGTTTTTACTGGTACGACAACAACTGGCACTATCATAGAAAATGGGAACATCTAAAACAGATGATAAGCCTTGGCAACCTAAGCAATGAGGTTCAACAGGGGATCGGAAATTGGAATAATAAAAGTTTTTCCGCTTCTGATCACTGGATGTCGCGGACCATTTCATGTCTTGTAAAACTCAGCTGGAGCCAGGAAGAAGTACTTCAACGCCGGGAACTTATGATCTCGGTGCTTAAACAGCTCTGATCCATATTAATTTTTGATTTTAAAGAACTGCAAGCCCTCTGCAGAGCTGAGCCCTATATTCGTATTGTCTGAATAAAACAGTGATCACTGATTTCAGGATAAATTAATCATAATTTAAATCAGAAAAAATGGAAAATATGCCGACAAATGAAATGGTAGAGCTTAAAAGTGAAGAATTGAGATCGGTCAAAGGTGGCTTTGGACCTCCAGGGGGCATTGCCTACAGATCTCATGCCCTGAATGATTTTTTCAGAGGCGTTAAAGATGGGCTGAGCTCCTTGTGGAAATAGGGGTGGAGTCTTTTGACGACCCGTCTAAAAAAGAATATATATAAACTTAAAAAACAAATCTAAAAATGATAAGAGAATTGGAAATATCAGAACAAGCCGCAATCAATGGCGGCCATAATGGCTCAGCCTATCATGCAGGTGTTCTTGTAGGAGACGTTCTAGAAGTAGCGATAACCGTATTTGGTGTAGGACGGCTGCTCAAATTCATCAAATAGTTTGAGACAGCTTATGAACTGCACTTTGGCCAAAATCAAGGTGCAGTTCATCATTATGAATTATAATACCTGACTGCTGGAATATGAGAAACATATTGAACTTCTTCTTTATAGCTCTTGGACTGCTCTTTTTGATTTCTGCTCTGGCATTGCTCTTTGGATTTACCTCCAGGATTTCATATGAGATTTTGTTTGGATTAGAGACTTCCAAAGCCTGGTATATTAGTTATAAACTAACTGTAGGGGCATTATTGGTGTTTGTAGCCTTTTTGGATCTTAGAAAAGGGAAATAAGACCTGGCCAATCGGATATTGATAACGACTTAAAACCAGCTGATTTTAAATCTAAATTCAACTGACCTCAGTGTTCTTGCTCCCTGCGCTGAATCTCTTCTCTAATATCCCTAATCCTTTTGAAATTTAATGGGATTATAATAGAAAGTGCAATGGGAGAGATCAACAAAGGATTAATTCGTCCTTACTTTATAGACTTGTAAATAGTCAGGGCAAAAATCACAAGTAGTATACCTGCCAGTAATCTTATGGCCAAATTGAGATTTTTAAACTGTCGATGCAGCTGCTTGGAAGTCCACTTGCCATAATTGTCTTTTTTCATGGATTTGACCTCTTTATTCTTGTGAGTTCAACATTTTGCCAGGTGATTCCATTATCATAAGAGTGTTCTTCAAAGACATCATAGGAGTCTTTTGTTATATTGGTAAGGCGTAATTGGTGCATATAGTCTAGAAGACGTGTTCCGCTGGTTCGCCTCATAATTATGTCGCTATCCTCCTTAAACCATTGATATTCAGAGTGATTACCATTATTAAATACATAAATTTCTTTCCAGTTACTAGTGGAGGAATCTACATATCCGAAGCATTGATAGGAGAAACTCCCGTCGGCACTTATAAAACGTTGTGTGATGGTACATTTGTCTTGTCCTTTGCTTGATTGAAGGGTACCCATATAAACTTCTGCCTCCTGGGTTACTGTGAATTCCTTCCAGTTGCCCATAAACGGGTTGATCATTGCATAGGATTCTCCGATACAACCTTTGTCTTCCTGGGCTGTTAGATACCAGGGAAATACCATTGAGATAATGAAAAGAATTTTAATCATAGTAAAGTTCTGCACTGTCCTGCAATTTGTTTTGAATAAAATACACTTTTGAAGTTTATGGCAGTTTCAAGCTAATTTTACGGGTCTGGGTATCTATAAGATCGATTTGAAGAATAACGGCATCGTCTGGGAGCAGAGATGCAATTTTTTCGGGCCATTCCATAAAAATCCAGGCATCCTGCGATAAATAGTCTTCCAATCCAATATCTAAGGCCTCCTCTTCATCTTCAAGTCGGTAGAAATCAAAATGGTAGCCCAACAATGTACCGTTTCTGGTGCTGTACTCGTTTACGATGCCAAAGGTAGGGCTATTGCCCTTTTGGGCACCTCCCAAAGCTTTTACCAAGGCCTTTATCAGCGTCGTTTTACCGGCGCCCATAGAACCATAGAACAAAATGGTTTTACAGCTAACGGCCGCAAGGATTTGTTCAGCAATGGTATCGATCTGATCTTCGGAATAGGTGAGCTCCATAAGCTATCGCGGATCGAGGACTATAAATGGGATTATCATTTCTTCCAGGGACACGCCGCCATGCTGATAGGTATTTCGGTAGTAACTTACGTAGTGGTTATAATTATTGGGATAGGCGAAGAAAAGATCGTTTTTAGCGAAGATAAACGAGCTACTCATTGTGATAGAAGGGAGGTGAATTTCACCCGGATCCTTGGCTTCCAGAACATCCTTTTGTTCATAGGTCAGGCTTCGACCCGTTTTATATCTCAAATTCAGGCTGGTTTCACGGTCCCCGATTACTTTTGAGGGCTGTTTTACATTGATGGTGCCATGATCGGTTGTTATGATCAATCTGAGCCCTAAAGATTGTGCCTGTTGGATGATTTCAAGAAGAGGAGAATTTTTAAACCAACTCAGTGTGAGCGACCGGTAGGCTTTATCGTTCGAGGCCAACTCTTTGATAACCTCCATTTCGGTCTTGGAGTGCGATAGTATGTCCACAAAATTGTAGACGATCACCGTCAGATCATTATTTTTTTGCGTTTTGAAATTCTGAGATAGATGTTTTCCTTGCTTTAAGCTACTGATTTTATGGTATTCCCATCGGATATCTAATCCCAAACGATCGATCTGTGCCCCCAGGAACTTGTCTTCATATAAATTCTTACCACCCTCATCCGTATCATTTTTCCACCATTTGGGATATTTCTTTTCCATATCCAAGGGCATGAGACCCGAGAAGATAGCATTTCTTGCATATTGGGTGGCGGTAGGCAAGATGCTGTAATATGGAGTTTCCCGTCTTTTCTTATAAAATGTGTTTAGGGCATCTTCGAAAGCAAACCATTGATCGTACCTTAGATTATCGATGACCACCATTAGGGTAGGTCCCTTTTCAAGCTCAGGCAGCACCAGTTTTCGGAATAGAGTATGCGACATTACGGGCCCGTCATCCTGGTTAAACCAGGAAGCATAATTTCGTTCAATGAACTTCCCAAACTGAGTATTGGCCTCGATCTTTTGGGATTCCAGTATCTCAAACATTCCAGTATCTTCGATTTGCTCCAGTTGCAAATCCCAATAAATCAATTTCTTATACAACTCTGCCCATTCCTCATAGGTGTTGACCATGGAAAGATCCATAGCAATCTTCCTGAATTCCTGTTGATAATTGGCGGTGGTCTTTTCCGATACCAAGCGGGAATGTTGCAGGTTCTTCTTTAGGGAAAGTAGTATTTGATGGGGATTCACCGGTTTTATCAGATAATCCGCAATCTTGCTGCCTATAGCTTCTTCCATAATGTATTCCTCCTCACTCTTGGTGATCATCACCACCGGCAAGGTTGCATCTTTCACCTTTATTTCTGTAAGTGTATCCAGGCCCGATAGACCGGGCATATTTTCGTCCAGAAAGACAATATCAAATTGCCTGTCTGCCATCTCTTCCAGCGCATCCTGGCCACTTTGGCAAGTGATCACATTATAGTTTTTATCTTCCAGAAACAGGATATGAGGTTTTAGGAGATCTATTTCGTCATCTACCCAGAGGATTGTAATCTTGTCCATTAACTCCTTATATTTACCGAGCTAAGAATTCTATTTTGCCCGAGACCAATAAACTCAAAATATTTAATGATCCAATTTACGGATTTATTAGAATACCCAATGCACTTATTTTTGATCTTATAGGTCATCCTTTCTTTCAAAGACTACGCCGAATCTCGCAGATGGGTCTGTCTTATCTTGTTTACCCCGGCGCCCATCATACCCGCTTTCATCATGCCCTGGGTAGTATGCATCTTATGGGCCAGGCCATCCAGGTCTTAAGGTTTAAAAAAGTGCCCATTTCCGATGCTGAATCAGATGCATTGTTACTGGCCATTCTGATGCATGATATCGGTCATGGACCTTTTTCTCATGCCATGGAAAACAGCATAGTGCATGGCATTACTCATGAAGAAATCTCATTACATTTCATGAATGCGCTGAACAAAGAATTTAATGGCCAACTAGATCTAGCCATCGATATATTTAAAGGAACGCATAAGAAAAAATATCTCAATCAATTAATATCAAGTCAGTTAGATATGGATCGACTTGATTATTTAAAACGTGATAGTTTCTATACCGGAGTAGCAGAAGGCAACATTAATGCAGAACGTCTGATCACTATGTTGAACGTATCAGAGAATTCATTGGTGGTAGAAGAAAAGGGCATCTATTCGGTAGAAAAGTTCTTGATGGCCAGGAGGTTCATGTACTGGCAGGTCTATCTTCATAAAACAGGTATTGTAGCCGAGCAACTGCTGATTAAAATATTAAAACGCGCCAAGGAGATATACCCGAAAATAAAATTACCTGCAAGCGGTCCGTTATCCTACTTTATGGATCGTAAAATCGATTCTGCTTCCTTCGATGAAACAGGACTGGCACAATTCGCACAACTCGACGATATCGATATACTTTCAGCCATTAAGACCTGGCAACACCATAGTGATTTTGTGCTCTCGGAGCTTTGCAAGATGATACTCCATAGGAAATTTTTTAAGATTCGACTTAAAAACTCGGCCGTTATAGAGACCGATTTTCAAGAACGATTCAAGATTTTTAAAAACCGGTATGGACTCACTGATGAAGAAACCTCCTATTTTGTTTTTAAAGGGCAGATCGAGAATATGGCCTATGACGAGGATAATGAGGCCATAATTATTCTTCGCGGTGACGCAAAACTCACCGATGTGGCCTCGGCATCGGATCATCTGAACCTAAAGATGTTATCGAAGAGCGTCGTCAAATATTATAGTTGTTATCCAAAAGAGTTGGATTAATCTCTATGTCACCAAATACCCATGATAGTTCTAGGGACAGGCAATGGAGACCTTAGTTTAAAGGGAAGTGGATAAATTAGGGGACTAACCAATTTTTCTTACTTTTGTGTGCACCTAAGCAAGGGGTTAAAACGATAGGAATTGGAATTTACTGCAAGTCAGATTGCAAATTTACTGGAGGGCGAGGTTGAAGGCAACCCAGAAATCGCTGTTTATAAACTGTCAAAAATTGAGGAAGGGGAAAAAGGGTCTTTAACTTTTTTAGCTAATCCGAAATATACTCCATTCATCTATAGCACAGAGGCATCTGTAACTATTGTCAATAAGGATTTTATTCCCGAGCAGAAACTGAGCACCACATTGATAAAGGTCGAAGATGCTTATAAGTCTTTTTCAAAGCTCCTCGAATACTACAACAAGGTAAAACTCAATAAAACGGGTCTTGAAAAACCTGTTTTCATCTCCAAAACGGCTACTTATGGAGAAAACTTTTATTTAGGAGCGTTTTCATATCTCGGGAACCATGTAAATATCGGGGATAACGTTAAAATTTATCCGAATGTATACATTGGAGATAATGTAAAGATCGGGAACGATGTGGTGGTATTTGCAGGAGCAAAAATCTATTCTGAATCGATAATTGGAAATAATTGTGTAATTCACAGCGGAGCGATCATCGGTGCCGACGGTTTCGGATTTACCCCAAATGACAATGGGGAATACTCCAAGGTTCCGCAGACCGGCAATGTGGTTTTGGAAGATAATGTGGATGTAGGTGCAGGCACCACCATAGACAGGGCCACTTTAGGTTCAACCATATTGAGACGTGGTGTTAAACTGGATAATCAGATTCAAATAGCACATAATGTTGAGATCGGAGAAAATACCGCTATCGCTGCCCAGACAGGTGTTGCGGGCTCAACAAAAATCGGCAGGAATTGCCTTATCGGTGGCCAGGTGGGTATTGTAGGTCATATAACCATCGGGGACAGGGTAAAGATACAGGCTCAGTCAGGTATAGGGAGAAATGTAAAGGACGACCAAGTCTTGCAAGGATCACCTGCTCTGAACTATGGCGATTACAATAAGTCTTACGTACACTTTAAAAACCTGCCCAAGATTGTGAATAAGATTAATGAAATAGATAAGGGTAAGAACGGAAAGTAGGAAATGACGAAACAGCAGACGATAGCAAACGAAGTTACTTTAAAAGGTGTCGGTCTTCATACCGGGGCCAATGTGACGATGAAATTCGTTCCGGCTCCAATAAACCATGGTTATGCCTTCAAGCGCGTAGATCTCGAAGGAGAGCCCATTATCGAAGCAGATGCCAACTATGTTGTTAACACACAGCGCGGAACCAACCTCGAAAAAAGAGGGGTTAAGATCCAGACATCCGAACACGTTCTGGCAGCGCTGGTGGGATTGGAAATCGATAATGTGCTTATCGAGTTAGATTCTCCCGAACCACCTATAATGGATGGCTCGGCTAAATTTTTTGTCGAAGCTTTGGAAAAGGCAGGAATTGTAACACAGGAAGCTGATAGGGATGAGTATGAGGTGAGAGATGTTATAAGTTACAAGGATGAGGCTACAGGAAGTGAGATCACCGTAATCCCTGCGGACGAATACCAGATAACCACCATGGTCGATTTTGGCACTAAAGTCCTGGGAACCCAAAATGCGACACTAGAACATATATCAGATTTTAAGTCTGAAATAGCTGATGCCAGAACTTTTAGCTTTCTTCATGAATTGGAAATGCTACTGGAAAATGGCCTGATAAAAGGAGGAGACCTGAACAATGCCATTGTTTATGTAGATAAAGAGATCTCCGAATCCACGATGAAGAGATTGGAAAAGGCTTTTAACAAAAAGAAGCTTTCGGTAAAACCAAATGGTATTCTGGATAACCTCACACTGCATCAACCCAATGAAGCTGCTCGTCATAAGCTCCTCGATGTGGTGGGAGACCTTGCTTTAACGGGTACCCGACTCAAAGGAAAGATCATTGCTAATAAACCCGGGCATTATGTAAATACGCAGTTTGCCAAAAAACTGGCAAAAATCATCAAACTCGAAAAGCGGAACAAGATCCCTAAGTACGATTTAAGTATTCCGCCCTTGATGGATATCAACCAGATCATGGCGATGTTACCGCACCGTCCACCATTTCTATTGATAGACAGAATCCTTGAGCTAACCGATCAATATGTTGTGGGCATGAAGAATGTATCGATGAACGAGCCATTTTTTGTTGGTCATTTCCCCGGAGCCCCCGTCATGCCTGGTGTATTGCAGATCGAAGCGATGGCCCAGACCGGAGGAATTCTTGTGCTCAGCACAGTACCCGATCCTGAGAACTACCTCACCTTCTTTATGAAGGTCGATAATGTAAAATTTAAACAGAAGGTCTTGCCCGGAGATACACTGATCTTCCACTGCAGCCTTATGTCGCCCATCCGCAGAGGCATCTGTCATATGCAGGCTTACGCCTACTCCAATAACAAATTGGTATGCGAGGCCGAGATGATGGCCCAAATTGCTAAAAAGAGTTAGAATGAATCAACCGCTTGCCTATATCCACCCCGGCGCAAAAATAGCTAAAAACGTCGTGGTTGAACCCTTTACCACTATTCACAATAATGTGGAGATTGGGGAAGGTACCTGGATCGGCTCCAACGTGACCATAATGGAAGGAGCCCGAATCGGTAAAAATTGCAATATTTTCCCTGGTGCAGTCATCTCAGCGACACCCCAGGATCTCAAATATGATGGGGAAGACACCATTGTTCAGATTGGAAATAACACCACTATCCGCGAATGCGCGACTATTAATAAAGGTACTTCAGACCGTATGAAGACGGTTATCGGTAAGAATTGCTTGATTATGGCATATTGTCATATCGCGCATGATTGTTTTATCGGTAATAACTGCATTTTTTCAAATAATTCAACCCTGGCCGGTCACGTTACCATTGGTGATAATGTTGTACTGGCGGGTCTTGTGGCGGTACATCAATTTGTCTCTATCGGAAATCACGCCTTTGTGACCGGCGGATCCCTGGTTCGAAAAGATGTCCCGCCATTTGTAAAAGGCGCTCGCGAGCCGCTTTCATACGTCGGGATAAATTCGATCGGTCTCCGAAGAAGGGGATTTACTTCTGATAAGATCCGAGAGATACAGAATATTTATCGTATTCTCTATCAAGGAAACTACAATAACACCCAAGCCGTTCGCATCATCGAGGCCGAAATGGAAGCCACACCGGAGCGGGATGAAATCTTACAATTCATCCGTAATTCTCAACGGGGGATAATGAAAGGATATTTTAGCACAACTAATTAATCATTTATGGCGACAACATCGGACATACGCAAGGGTTTATGTATCAGATATAACAATGATATATACAAGATTGTTGAATTTCTTCATGTCAAACCTGGTAAGGGACCTGCTTTTGTCCGGACTAAATTAAAAAGTGTTACCACCGGCAAAGTCCTGGATAACACCTTTAGTGCCGGTCACAAAATAGAGGACGTAAGGGTAGAGACCCGAACCTATCAGTATCTTTATTCAGACGGTAGTACTTACCATTTTATGAATACGGACGACTACAACCAGATCGCCCTGCAGGAGAGTGGACTCGATGCGCCGGATTTATTAAAAGAAGGCGTGCTTGTAACCATTATGTTCAATACTGAGGACAGCATGCCGTTGTCCGTGGATATGCCAGCTAGTGTCATTCTCGAAGTTACGCATACGGAGCCTGGTGTGAAAGGAAATACCGCTACTAATGCCACCAAACCAGCTACGCTGGAAACCGGTGCTCGCGTTAACGTCCCGCTTTTTATAAATGAAGGGGACCGGATTAAAATAGATACTGAAAAAGGCGCCTATATGGAGCGCGCAAAAGATTAGTCCGGGCGCTGATGAAATTTCCAAAAACTTATTCGCTAAAAGATATCGCTGGTCTCCTAGATGTGCCCTTTGTTGGTGCCGATGATTTTCCCGTGCTGGGAATGAATGAGATTCACGTGGTTGAGCCTGGAGATATTGTATTTGTAGATCATCCCAAATACTATGATAAGGCCCTAAAAAGTAAAGCGACCATAGTGCTTATCAATAAAGAGGTTGATTGTCCGGTAGGTAAGGCATTGCTGATCTCTGATGATCCATTTCGTGATTTCAACAAGCTTACCAATCACTTTAAACCCTTTGAACAGGCCAGTGCCCTGATTGCACCATCAGCCAGAATTGGCGAAAATACCTTAATACAACCGAGTGTTTTTATTGGAAATCACGTCACCATTGGTGATCATTGTACGATTCACCCCAATGTGGTTATTTATGATCATTGTGTTATCGGAGATCATGTTACCATACATGCCGGAACGATTATAGGAGCCGATGCTTTTTATTACAAAAACAGGCCCGAGGGATTTGATAAACTGCTTTCCGGCGGTCGAGTGGTTATTGAAGATCGGGTAGACATAGGGGCGCTTTGTACCATAGACAGGGGTGTAACAGGGGATACGACGATTAAAAAAGGCTCTAAACTCGACAACCAGATACAAATAGGGCACGATACCATTATTGGTGAAAAATGTCTTATTGCATCGCAGGTAGGGATTGCGGGCTGTGTTGTGGTAGAAGATGAAGTGACCCTTTGGGGCCAGGTAGGAGTGGTAAGCGGTGCCACCATTGGTAAAAAATCGGTTATCTATGCTCAATCTGGCGTGGCTAAATCATTGGAAGGGGGTAAAGCCTACTTCGGTAGCCCGGCAGAAGATGCCCGTGAAAAAATGAGGGAATTGAACAATATAAAGAAGATCCCTGCAATACTGGATCAAATAAAGGAATAGCTTAAGAATCTTTTACAAATAGGCTGTAATAGCATACTTTTGTGCATACAGAATTAAACCGAATTGAATGAGTGTATTAGTCGACAAAAACTCCAAAATTATAGTTCAGGGCTTCACGGGAAGTGAAGGTACTTTCCATGCCGGACAAATGATTGAGTATGGCACCAATGTGGTAGGTGGGGTCACCCCAGGCAAAGGTGGTCAGGAACATCTGGGTAAACCTGTATTTAATACCGTTGAAGAAGCGGTAGAAAAAGCAGGGGCCGATACTACCATAATTTTTGTGCCGCCTGCGTTTGCTGCCGATGCTATCATGGAAGCCGCTACTGCAGGTATAAAAGTCATTATTACCATAACCGAAGGTATTCCTGTTGCCGATATGGTCAAAACCTATCAGTATATTAAAAATCGGGATTGCGTCCTCATCGGACCGAATTGCCCGGGTGTGATTACACCTGGAGAAGCCAAAGTTGGTATCATGCCGGGTTTTGTTTTCAAAAAAGGTAAAGTCGGTCTCGTTTCTAAATCTGGTACGCTCACCTATGAAGCTGCTGATCAGGTGGTACGCCAGGGCATGGGGATCACTACGGCCATAGGAATAGGAGGGGACCCTATTATCGGGACCACTACAAGGGAAGCCGTTGAAATGTTTATCAATGATCCTGAAACCGAATGCATCGTCATGATTGGTGAGATCGGAGGCCAGCTCGAAGCAGAAGCTGCACGTTGGTATAAACAGAGTGGCAGCAAAAAACCCATTGTTGGCTTTATTGCAGGAGAAACAGCTCCTGCCGGACGGACTATGGGCCATGCGGGCGCTATAGTTGGCGGTACGGACGATACGGCACAGGCGAAGAAAAGCATAATGAAGGAATGCGGGATTCACGTGGTCGATTCTCCGGCCGAGATTGGAAAAAAGGTTAGGGAAGTTATGGGTTAAATACCATTTTGAACAGACCATATCCGATCTGCCTTACCAGGTATTCCATTTTGAAGTATGAAAAGCTTATCTTGATTTAAGTAACTAATTATCAGGCATGAAAATACTCGAAGGAAAAAATGTGATCATTACCGGTGCCAGTCGTGGCATTGGAAAGGGAATTGCCGAGGTTTTTGCTGAGCATGGCGCTAATGTGGCTTTTACATATAGTTCCAGCGAAGGACCGGCCATCGAATTAGAGAATGAACTGACTAAGAGTGGAGTCAAGGCCCGGGCCTATAAAAGCAACGCTGCGAGTTTTACAGAGGCCGAAAGCCTTGTATCGGCCATACTTGAGGACTTTGGCGGAATCGATGTCTTGATCAATAACGCAGGTATTACCAAAGATAATTTGTTGATGCGAATGTCGGAAGAGGATTTCGATACCGTTATAGAAGTTAATTTGAAATCGGTTTTCAATATGACTAAGGCGGTTCAGCGGACGATGCTTAAACAGCGTAAAGGCTCTATTATTAATATGAGCAGTGTGGTTGGGGTTAAAGGAAATGCCGGACAAACCAATTATGCTGCTTCTAAGGCTGGAATGATTGGATTTACCAAATCTGTAGCCCTGGAATTAGGTTCCAGAAATATTCGTTGCAATGCCATTGCCCCCGGTTTCATAGAAACCGAAATGACAGAGAAACTCGATGAGAAAACCGTCCAGAGCTGGCGCGATGCCATACCGCTGAAAAGGGGCGGCACGCCTGAAGATATTGCTAATGCATGTTTGTTTTTAGCATCAGACCTATCAGGATATATCACCGGCCAGGTTATAAATGTTGATGGCGGGATGTTAACATAGTATCCAAACCTTTACTTTTTCAAACGACCATGGTGTAATACATTTACCATTCTTCCGGCACTATGATGCAATCCGGGAGGACTGATATCATTATGCAAATACAAACCCTTTTGCTGATCATAGCCGCTGCTGCCATTTCGCTGGCATGGGTTATTTTTCAATACCCGGGATTGAGGAAGTCCCCAAAGCGCCTGTATCTTTTGTTGGCTTTTTGCCGCTTTACAGGGATCATGAGTCTGCTACTGCTGCTCATCAATCCCAAATTTATAAAAGATGAGTTTTATCTGGTAAAGAGCAAACTCATCGTATTGGCCGATGACTCCTCTTCCATAGCCGATTCCGGTAAAAAAGAAGAACTGACCGAAGTGATCAAAAGCATATCCGATCATCCCGAAATAGAAGAGCGTTTCGATTTACAACATTTAAAATTCGGTAGGGAGGTAGCCGAGATGGATAGCCTTGCCTTCGATAAGAGGACAACAGATATATATTCAGCTCTCAACACTATTCGCAGGACTTATCGCGATCAGGCGACCGCTGTGATCTTACTTACCGATGGCAATCAAACGGTAGGATCGGATTATGAATTTCTCAATCCGAAGGAAAATTTAAGGATCTACCCGGTCGTGATTGGCGATACCACCGTCTATGAGGATGTGCGTATAGAGCAGATTAACATCAATAAATATGCCTTTCTCAACAATCGATATCCAGTGGAAATACTCGTAAATTATCAGGGTTTTACTGATACCAGAGTACCGTTGTCCGTATCTGTGGATGGGCAGGTGAACTATCGTGCAGATCTTCAGTTCGATCGGCAAAATAATTCTCAACGCCTGGAGGTGCTTCTGCAGGCAGAAACGGTAGGTGTAAAACTTATAGAAGTAAAATTAGGTACGCTCCAGAACGAAAACAATACAAGTAACAATAGTAAAAATGTCGCGGTGGAGGTCATCGATGAGAAGACTGAGGTCTTCATCGTTTCCGATATGAATCATCCGGATCTGGGAATGCTGAAGAAATCTGTAGAAAGCAATAATCAAAGGACGGTGCGTTTTTTTAAACCATCTATCGACGATCATTCATTGCTCGATCGTGCAGACGTACTCATACTCTATCAGCCCCGCCGAACATTCGAAAAGGTTTATGAAGTCTCTAAAAAACGCGGTCTGAACATTTTCACTATCACAGGAACGGATACCGATTGGAATTTCCTCAATACAATTCAAAACAGCTTTCAAAAGAACAGTTTCAATCAGGATGAATATGTCAGCCCCATTCTGAACGAAGGCTTCTCGGCCTATGACATTTCTAACTTCTCTGTGGAAAACTTTCCTCCACTTCTAACGACATTGGGAGACCTTTCGATCATGTCTCCTGCCCAGGTATTACTGGAGCAACGTATCAAAGGGGTGGCACTCGGTGATCCGTTGCTCTGCCTGATGGGTCAGAGGGCCGAAAGAGAAGCCGTGCTCTTCGCTGAGGACTTATGGAAATGGCGACTGCAGTGGTATCGAAATGAAAGTAGTTTTACAGGATTTGATGAATTTCTAGGTAAGATCATATTCTTCCTGGCTACAGATCAGACTCGTCAACGCCTTACCGTAGAATATGATAATATTTATCGCGACGCCAGCTCGGCCAGGATCAGGGCCGCCTATTTTGACGACACCTACGAATTTGATAAAAACGCCAGCCTAAGCCTGCGTATTTCCGGTACTGATAATGAATCTGAGCGGGAGTTTCCATTGTTGCTCAAAGGGAACTATTACGAGGCAGATCTTGGTGGTTTACCCGCCGGCAACTTTGCTTTTACTCTCGAGATAGAAGGTAGCAGCCTTCGTCGAAACGGACAGTTTACCATTCTCGATTTCGATGTTGAAAAACAATATACCACTGCCGATTTCAATAAATTAGATCGGTTGGCAGGACGTTCAGGCGGACTTAGTTTTTTTCCTGATCAGGTTGCTGATCTGATCCGGGATCTTAGCAACAATGAACACTACCTTCCAACCCAAAAAAGCGAACAAAATGTCGTATCTTTGATCGATTTTAAAATACTGCTCGCGATAGTTGTTCTGGCTTTTTCCGCAGAGTGGTTCATTAGAAAATATAACGGATTAATTTAAAAAAAATAATAGTATGGACAGACTTCCAAAAATAGCCCTTCCTGTAGTGTTTGCGATTATATTACTCATCATACTCATTTCTAAATCGGCCATAACCATCGGCTCCGGAGAAGCAGGTGTTCTATATAAAACATTTGGAGGAGGTGTTGTAACCGATAAACCGCCCCTTGATGAGGGATTCCATATCGTGGCACCCTGGAACAAGGTTTATGTATATGAGGTGCGACAGCAAGAAGTTTTTGAACAGATGAAAGTACTCTCGAGCAACGGACTGGAGATCCAGATCGACGCATCTGCATGGTTCCAACCCAGTTTTAATGAATTGGGCAAACTCCATCAGGAAAAGAGTGAGCAGTACATCAATCGTATCCTGCTTCCGGCCATTCGCTCTGCTGCCCGAAGTGTTGTGGGCCGCTATACCCCGGAACAATTATATTCCAGCAAACGGGATGCCATCCAGGACGAAATATATCAGGATACCAAAGAAATTGTTGAAGGACAGTATATTCAGCTTAATGAAGTACTGGTTCGGGATGTTACACTTCCCCCAACAATAAAAGAGGCAATTGAAAAAAAGCTGCGACAGGAACAGGAGACACTCGAATATGAGTTCCGTCTTGTAACAGCAGACAAGGAGGCACAGCGCCAGCGTATCGAAGCTCAGGGAAAAGCAGATGCAAACCGGATTCTAAGCGCCTCCCTAACAGATAAAATACTTCAGGATAAAGGTATTGAGGCTACACTTAAATTATCGCAATCCCCAAATTCTAAGATCGTTGTGGTAGGTTCTGGCGATAGTGGACTACCACTGATCCTGGGAAACAATTAAGACAAATTAATTTTTGATAAATAAAAATTAGTTCTAATTTTACATCGCAATGAGAAATTTAAATACACATCATCACTACCAATCCTGCGCTCAGGCGAGGTAGTTGTGTGTTGTTGTATTTCACCTTATACCTAACCCGTTTGAGCAATCAAGCGGGTTTTTTATTGTGATAAAAATAGATATCGTTGAAAACCACAGATATGAACAGAATTAAATTAGCCATTCAAAAGTCCGGCCGCTTAAATGAAGATTCATTGCGTATCCTCAAAGATTGTGGGATCTCCATAGACAACGGGAAAGATCAGCTAAAAGCTGCGGCAAGGAATTTTCCACTCGAGGTGTTCTACCTGAGAAATAGCGACATCCCACAGTATTTGCAAGATGGAGTGGTTCACGCAGCCATTATCGGTGAGAATCTAATAATCGAAAATGGAGGTGAAATAAAGATCGAGGAGCTGCTGGGATTTTCAAAATGCCGCGTATCCCTGGCTATACCAAAATCACATTCCTATAAAGGGATTAAAGATCTCGAGGGCAAACGTATCGCTACTTCCTATCCGAATACCGTTACGATGTTCCTCGATAAACACGATATAAAATCAGATCTTCATATCATCAATGGCTCGGTGGAGATCGCTCCTAACATCGGCCTTGCCGACGCTATTTGCGACATCGTATCCAGTGGCAGCACACTGTTCAAAAATAATTTAAAAGAGGTGGAAGTGTTATTGAATAGTGAAGCAGCATTGGCGGTGTCCCCAAAAATGGATGCGAATACCAGGTCGATTTTTGAAGAGCTGCGTTTCCGTGTCAAATCTGTTCTTGCCGCGAGACAAAATCGATATGTGCTGCTTAATGCCCCAAATGATAAGCTTGAAGAGATCGTGCGTATCCTTCCTGGTATGCGAAGCCCTACTGTTCTTCCCCTGGCTGAGGAAGGATGGAGCTCGGTGCATACCGTAATCAATAAAGATAAATTCTGGGAAGTGATCCAGGAGCTTAAAGATTCGGGTGCAGAAGGAATATTGGTTTGTCCGATAGAAAAAATGGTGTTATGATAAAGATCTTTAACCCTGATCAGTCCAAATGGGCAGAGATATGCCAACGTCCGGCAAAGGACGCTGCGGAAATTGAAAAAATCTGCTATCCGATATTCAAGGAAGTGAAGAATACGGGCGACATCGCTGTCAGGAAATATAGCCAAAAATTTGACGGATTGACGGTGACCGATTTCGAACTAGCTTCGGATTTGATGGAAAATGCAGCAGATGAAGTTCCTGCTCAGCTAAAGTCAGCCATACAAAGGGCTTATGATAACATTTATGCTTTTCACAGGGCACAAAGCAGTGAAAAACTTGAATTGGAGACCACAAAAGGAGTTTTGTGCTGGCAGGAAAAGCGGCCAATTGATAAAGTTGGACTTTATATTCCCGGAGGGACGGCCCCATTATTTTCCACGGTTTTAATGCTTGCCATCCCCGCGGTTATCGCCGGATGCAGGGAAATTATTCTTTGCACCCCACCTGGTAAGGATGGGAATGTTCCGGCTTCTATTTTGTATACCGCCCAGTTGTGTGGGATAAAAAGAGTCTTTAGGGTGGGAGGCATTCAGGCTATCGCCGCCATGACCTTTGGTACTGAATCTATACCCAAGGTGTTTAAGATATTTGGCCCTGGAAACCAATATGTTACTGGGGCGAAGCAACTTTCTACCCGTTATAACACTGCTATCGACATGCCTGCTGGTCCCAGTGAATTATTGGTGATGGCCGATAGTACTGCGAATCCGGCCTTTGTGGCCTCCGATTTATTGAGTCAGGCCGAGCACGGTATCGATAGTCAGGTTATCATGGTTACCACAGATGAGGAGATGATAGATCTGGTAGAAGCGGAAGTAACGGAACAAGTAAAGCTGCTTCCCCGCAAAAACATTGCGGAACAATCCATTGCGAATAGCAAATTGATCTATTTGGCCGATAAAGAAAAGGCAGCTGAATTTATCAACCAATATGGTCCAGAGCATTATATACTTTGTAGTTCGGATGAAGAGTACTTTTTGAGGGAACTCCGCAATGCAGGTTCAGTTTTTGTAGGGCCATATACTCCTGAATCTGCCGGTGATTATGCCTCTGGCACCAATCATACCTTACCTACACAAGGTTATGCCAAACAGTATAGTGGGGTGAATCTCGACAGTTTCTTAAAAAGTATCACCTTTCAAAGAATCTCCGACAGTGGGCTTCGCAATATCGGCCCGGCCATTGAAGTAATGGCAGAAGCTGAAGGCCTGATGGGACATAAAAATGCTGTAAGCATCCGTCTTGATCAATTAAACATTAACAAGCGCAAGTGATGAGATTTGAACTGGAGACGCTCGTACGCAAAAATGTCAGGGATCTGAAACCGTATTCCTCCGCTCGCGATGAATACGTATCCGATGGTTCACAAAAAATTTTCCTCGACGCAAACGAAAATCCATTTGATAATGGCCTGAACCGTTATCCAGACCCACAACAGCGTCTACTGAAGGGAACATTGGCCCGAATAAGAGGAATGAATACAGAGAACCTCTTGCTGGGAAACGGAAGTGATGAGATTTTAGACCTGATTTTCAGAGCGTTTTGTGAACCCGGAAGCGATAATATTATTACCGCCCCACCCACCTATGGCATGTACAAGGTCCTTGCAGCTGTAAATGGGGTTGAGAATCGCGAGATAATCCTAAAAGACAATTTCGAATTAGATATAAACGCCATGCTCAGGGCTGTGGATTCGTCTTCGAAACTGATCTGTATTTGTTCTCCAAACAATCCCACAGGCAACTATTTCAGGGAGGGGGATGTGGAGTTTCTGTTGAATGGATTTAAGGGTATAGTGGTGCTAGATGAAGCTTATATCGACTTCTCTATGAGTGAGAGTTGGACAAATAAGCTGGCAAATTATCCCAATCTAGTTATTACACAAACCTTTTCCAAAGCCCTGGGAATGGCTGGTATACGATTAGGGGTCTGCTGGGCTTCCAGTGCGATCATCGATATACTGAAACGCATTAAGCCTCCATACAATGTGAATGAACTGACTCAGCAGGCTGCAATAGAACGACTTTGCGAAGCCGATCTTTTTTCCAGTCAGATCCGTGAGATCATCGGTCAACGTAAATGGCTTGAGAAGAAGTTAAAGGAAATACCTTTTATTACTAATGTATATCCATCAGAAGCTAATTTTGTCTTGGTCAGAATTGATGATGCAGAGCTGCGATATACACAGATCCTTAATAGTGGGATTGTAGTGAGGAACCGATCAGGATTACCTCTCTGTCACAATACCCTGCGGTTTACCGTGGGAACAGAAGAGGAGAATATACGATTGTTGGAAGTTTTAAAATCGATATGATGGAGGAAAAAACAAAAACAAAGAAGATATTATTTATTGATAGGGACGGCACACTGATCATGGAACCTTCTGATGAACAGATCGACCGGTTTGAAAAACTTGAATTCTACCCCGGGGTATTCACCTATCTGGCGAGGATCGTAAGGGAGTTAGACTTTCGTTTGGTCATGGTGACCAACCAGGATGGACTGGGTACTGCGGCCTATCCTGAAAAGGACTTTTGGCCTGTACAGGATTTTATTATTAAAGCTTTGCAAAATGAAGGTATTGTATTCGATGAAATCGTGATCGATCGCACTTTTCCTGAAGATAAAGCACCCACCCGCAAGCCGGGGACTGCACTCCTGACCTCTTACTTAGAAGCTGGATTTGACTTGGAAAATTCATTTGTGATCGGTGACCGGCTTACCGATATGGAGTTGGCCCGAAACCTGAATTGTTCGGGGATCCTGATCAACGGCGCGGCCCAGTTAGGGGCCGGCGAGATTAAAGCGACCCAAAAAGATATACAATCGGTCATTTCATTGGAAACACAGGATTGGAAGGAGATTTACGATTTTTTAAGTCTTAAGGAACGATGGGTAGAATATCATAGGCAGACGGCTGAAACCAAGATCGGTATTCGTCTAAATATCGATGGAAGTGGAAAAAGCGAGGTGGACACAGGTATTGCCTTTTTTGATCATATGCTCGATCAACTGGCGCGGCATGGGCAATTGGATCTTCAATTGAAAGCAGAGGGAGATCTGGAAGTAGATGAACATCATACTATTGAGGATACAGGAATTGCCCTGGGGGAGTCTTTTTCTAAGGCTCTGGGCGACAAGATAGGCATGGAACGCTACGGATTTTGTCTGCCTATGGACGATGCTCTGGCCAGTGTAGCTATTGACTTTGGCGGCAGAAACTGGCTCGAATGGGAGGTAGAATTCAAAAGGGAAATGATCGGTAAGATGCCCACGGAGATGTTTTCCCACTTTTTTAAGTCCTTTACCGATGGGGCGAAGGCCAACCTCCATATAAAGGCAGAAGGCGCGAATGAGCATCACAAGATCGAATCGATATTTAAGGCCTTTGCCAAGGCGATTAAAATGGCGGTAAAACGAGATCCGGATCGAATGATCCTTCCATCGACAAAAGGCATGCTGTAAGCATTCCCAAAATTTGAATTTAAAGATGAAAATCGCAATAATTAACTATGGGGCAGGGAATATCCAAAGTATCAGATTTGCTTTTGAGCGTTTGGGTGTACATCCCTTTTTAAGCGATCAGGCAGAGGAAATCGCTTCTGCAGACCTGGTGGTCTTTCCAGGGGTAGGCGAAGCGAGCAGTGCCATGTCTAAATTGAAATCCACTAAGCTCGACCTGCTTATTCCACGATTAACCCAGCCGGTGTTGGGTATTTGTCTTGGCATGCAACTTTTGTGCAAATATTCGGAGGAGGGAGATACCAAAGGCCTTGATATATTTGAGGTAGATGTACTGCGCTTTAACCAAGGTGTTAAAGTGCCACAGATCGGGTGGAATACAATAGATCAATTGAAGTCAGATTTGTTTAAAGATGTGTCCGACAAAGAATATATTTATCTGGTACATAGCTATTATGCGCCCTTATGTAAAGAAACAATCGCCGTTTCAGACTACGGGATTAAGTACAGTACGGCATTAAAGAAAGGTAATTTTTACGGGGTGCAGTTCCACCCCGAAAAAAGCAGCACAGTGGGGGCTAAGATCCTTGAAAACTTCTTAAATATGTGATCTATAATGGGACAAGAGTTTCTTATTAGTACTGACCAAAGCAGGATAGATTTGGATTTTATTCATCAATACCTATCCGGTAAATCCTATTGGGCGCAGGGTCGAAGTAAAGAGCGTGTAAAGAAATCCATGGCTCACTCGCTTTGTTTTGGTCTTTTTACCGGTACGCAGCAGATCGGCTTTGGCCGGGTGGTTACAGATTATGTGGTATTTGCGTGGATAATGGATCTTTTTGTTGATCCGGTTTACAGAGGGAGAGGTCTGGGCCGAATGTTGATTCAAAACATTGTTGATCATCCTGAGTTGCAGGAGGTCAATGGTATTGGTCTGCGTACCCAAGATGCACATGCATTGTATGAAAAATTTAATTTTAAAGCTATACCTAATCCTGAAATATGGATGTTTCGAAAAAAGAATTAGATGAGAGTTATCCCAGCCATAGATATCATCGAGGGAAAGTGCGTCAGGCTTTCCAAGGGAGACTATGCCACTAAAAAGATCTATAACGAAAATCCTCTGGAAGTGGCCAGAGCATTTGAAGATCATGGGGCGGAATTCCTGCACCTGGTCGATTTAGATGGTGCCAGGGCCAGGCAAATTATCAATTATGATATTTTGGAGCAAATCGCATCAAGGACATCATTGAAGATTGATTTTGGCGGTGGTCTTAATTCGGAGGAAGACCTTGAAATTGCCTTCAACAGTGGGGCTAAACAAATTACTGGTGGTAGCATCGCGGTGAGGCGTCCTGAGGTTTTTCTGGACTGGTTGGGTCGTTTTGGCCCGGAAAAGATTATTCTTGGTGCCGACGCAAAGGATGAAAAGGTAGCGATTTCGGGTTGGCAGGAAGAAACGGCCTTAGATCTTATCCCATTTATCGAAGCACACCAGAAAAAGGGCATTCGATATGTTATCTGCACAGATATCAGCAAAGACGGTATGTTAGAGGGACCAGCCGAGAAGCTTTATCAAAAGATTATAGATAAAACGAAGATTAACAAAACCATCATCGGTATGAGCGGCGTCCAAGATGAGGAGGTTCCGGGAATAAAATTAATTGCCAGTGGGGGAATTTCTTGCCTGGAAGACCTTCAGGGTTTGAAACGTATCGGTTGTGACGGTGCTATCCTGGGCAAGGCTATTTATGAAAACAAGATTGGATTGAAAGAACTTGAAAAATTCATTTACGGATCATGAGCCAATATCAATCAAAATGGCAGGAAGAATTTGCCAAGAACGCTAATTACAGGATCGATGAGAGTCTTAGAATGATCCGTAGGAGCCTCGACCAACTCGATGAAAACGATATTTGGTTGCGTCCGAACCCGGTCTCTAACAGTGTGGGCAATCTTTTATCTCACCTTTGCGGTAACCTGACACAATACGGGATTGCATCGCTCTGCGGATATCCTGATATTCGAGAGAGGCATCTAGAATTTTCTGTTTCCGGGGGACTAACGAAATCGCAATTACTTGAAAAACTTGAAAAGATAGTGGCGGAGGTAAAGAATGGTATAGATTCGTGTAGTATTGAAGAATTACTTAGGGTAAGAGATGTACAAACATTTAAAATGAGTGGTTTAGGTGTTGTAATGCATCTGGTAGAGCATTTGTCGTATCATACCGGTCAGATCGCTTTCTGGACCAAGATTTTAAAAAATAAAGATTTAGGATTTTATGACGGAATTGGTCTGAATTCCAACAATAGCGAAAAATAATGCTTACCAAAAGAATCATACCCTGTTTAGATATCAAAGATGGCCGAACGGTTAAAGGCGTAAATTTTGTGGATCTTCGAGATGCGGGAGATCCGGTTGAACTCGCAGCCTTCTATGCGGATGCGGGGGCTGATGAACTGGTTTTTCTGGATATATCAGCAACCGAGGAGCGACGTAAAACACTCGCAAAACTTGTGCGCAGGGTGGCTGAAAAAGTCAACATCCCCTTTACGGTGGGGGGAGGTATTTCATCCTCAAAAGATGTGGATTTACTACTTCATAATGGGGCCGATAAGATATCTGTGAACTCCTCTGCAGTTAAAAACCCGGAGTTGATCGATGAACTGGTGGGGAAATTCGGATCTCAGTGTGTTGTGGTGGCTATTGATGCAAAAAAAATCAATGGAAAGTGGAAGGTACACTTGGTTGGGGGTAAGGTACCAACAGAAATAGAGCTCTTTCAATGGGCTGAGGAAGTGGAGAAAAGGGGAGCGGGGGAGATCCTGTTCACTTCAATGGACCACGACGGGACCAAAAATGGATTTGCGAATGAGGCTCTAAGGCGATTGTCTACCGAGAGGAATATCCCGATCATCGCCTCGGGCGGCGCTGGTACCGTGCAGCACTTTGTGGATACTTTTAAGGAAGGTAAGGCCGATGCAGCACTGGCCGCCAGTGTTTTTCATTTTAGGGAAATGGAGATTCACGACCTAAAAAGGGAACTAAAAAAACATAATGTACCAGTAAGGTTTTAGCGGTAAAAAATAGATATTTCAAGAAATTAATTTATGATGATGGAAGTTGATTTTAGCAAAAATCCTGACGGACTGGTTCCGGCGATAATTCAGGACGTCGATACAAATATTGTTTTAATGCAGGGCTACATGAATAGCGAAGCTTTGGAAAAGACCAGGCAAACCGGTAAAGTGACTTTCTTTAGCAGGTCGAAAAACAGACTTTGGACCAAGGGTGAGGAAAGTGGAAATTTTATGGTTCTTAATGATATTTTGGTGGATTGTGATCAGGATAGCCTGCTGATCAGCGCAAGCCCCAGCGGACCGGTTTGCCATAAAGGCTCTGATACTTGTTGGGATCAGCAGAACAGCAGCAGCTATGGCTTTCTCAGCAGGCTCGAGTCGGTAATAGACGATCGGATCAACAATCCGGACCAGAAATCAAGTTACGTGGCCTCACTGTTTAAGTCGGGTATAAACAAAATTGCTCAGAAGGTAGGTGAGGAAGCTGTGGAAACCGTGATTGAAGCCAAAGACCAGGACGATGATAGGTTTCTTGACGAAAGTGCAGACCTGTTGTTTCATCTTTTGATCCTTTTGAAAGCAAAAGGGAAGTCCCTGGATGATGTGGCACAAGTGCTCAAAAAGCGGCATAAGCCCTAATTTCCTTAAGTTTTCTTAAAATAGTTTCCTGTATCAGGAAATGCATTATTTTTATGAAATGGCTATGATGAGAAAGAAAGGATTTCATTTTACTAAATATGAAGCTCCGAATCTATCGCCCTTCGATAAATTGTTCGAGATATTTCAGGAACTGATTACCCATACCTCTGGTGACGTCGATGAGGCGCTCGACTGGCTTCGGGAACTGGACAGGGAATATGGGCTTACCGATGAGGACTACACCATCGATGATTTTATCGAAGACCTGAAAGCAAAAGGCTATTTGCGTGAAGAGTTTTCCGATGAAGGCCAGGAGGGTGAAGGTATACCGGGAGAGGGTGCTCTATCGATCACTGCCAAGATGGAACGGATCATCAGGCAACGCGCGCTGGATCAGATTTTTGGCAAATTAAAACGTAGTGGTCGTGGAAATCACCGAACCAAAAAAGCGGGAAGTGGCGACGAGCATACCGGGGATTTTAGGGAATACCGCTATGGCGATCCTCTGGAACACATTTCCATGACCGAAAGCTTTAAGAATGCACAGATCAATCACGGAATAGACGGTTTCTCTCTTACAGAGGATGATTTGGTGGTTGAGGATACCCACTACAAAGCTCAGATGAGTACGGTGTTGATGATAGATATCAGCCATAGTATGATATTGTACGGGGAAGACCGCATCACTCCGGCTAAAAAAGTAGCGATGGCCCTGGCGGAACTTATCACCACACGATATCCTAAGGACACCTTGGATATATTGGTCTTTGGCAATGATGCCTGGCCCATACCTATTAAAGATCTGCCCTACTTAAAAGTGGGACCTTATCATACCAATACAGTGGCGGGACTGCAATTGGCTATGGACATGCTCAGGCGTAAACGGAATACCAACAAACAGATCTTCATGATCACAGATGGCAAACCCAGTTGTTTAAGGCTTGCTGATGGCACCTATTATAAAAACAGTGTTGGTCTGGACGATCATATTGTGGAGCAGTGTTATAATATGGCCAGACGGGCCCGAAAGTTGCATATCCCGATCACCACTTTTATGATTGCGCAGGATCCTTACTTGATGCAATTTGTACGTCATTTTACCGAAGCGAATAAAGGAAAGGCCTTTTTTACCGGACTCAAAGACCTGGGTGAAATGATTTTTGAAGATTATGAGAAGAACAGAAGAAAGAGACTAAAATAGATAAAGGAAAAATTGCTGATTATATATTAAAGAAAATGAAATTGGACCACACAAAGATAAAATCGTTGGGAGACCTGCAAAAGGCAGGATACCAAAGCAGAAGCATAAAAGATGAGCTAAGGGAAAACCTTAGGGAAAATATTAAGAAAGACAAACAAAGTTTTGAAGGGGTCTGGGGTTATGAGCATTCTGTCATCCCTGAGTTGGAAAGGGCTATTCTTTCACGCCATAATATTAATTTACTAGGGCTTCGTGGACAGGCCAAAACAAGGCTTGCGCGGCTCATGATAGGATTATTAGACGAATGGATACCTGTTGTAAAAGGTTCAGAGATCAACGATGATCCATTGGCTCCAATTTCCCGATATGCCAGAGAGCTTATCAGGGAACATGGCGATGATACGCCCATTAGTTGGTTGCATCGGGAGGATAGATTTTCTGAAAAGCTGGCTACTCCAGATGTAACCGTTGCAGATTTGATCGGAGATGTAGACCCGATAAAGGCTGCTAATCTGAAATTATCTTATGCCGATGACAGGGTCATCCATTTTGGTATGATTCCCAGAGCGAACCGCTGTATTTTTGTGATCAACGAATTACCCGATCTGCAGGCGAGGATCCAGGTATCACTTTTTAATATTTTGCAAGAAGGGGACATTCAGATCCGTGGATTTAAACTGCGCTTACCATTGGATGTTCAGTTTATTTTTACCGCCAACCCAGAAGACTATACCAATAGAGGAAGTATCGTTACACCTCTAAAGGATAGGATCGGTTCCCAAATCCTTACGCATTATCCGGAAGATATAGACGTGGCTAAGCAGATTACGGAACAGGAGGCCCGGTTAGACGATTTCCAAAAGAAAGCGATTCATATACCTGATCTGGCCAGGAATCTGCTGGAACAAATTAGTTTCGAGGCCCGCAACAGTGAATACATAGATGCCAAAAGCGGTGTGAGCGCTCGTACCAGCATTACAGGGTATGAAAACCTGATGAGTACCGCTGAACACAGGATATTGGCTACAGGGGAGGAAACAACCAGCATTCGACTCAGCGATTTTATGGGACTTATTCCTTCCATAACAGGGAAGATCGAATTGGTTTATGAGGGAGAGCAGGAGGGAGCCGATAGTGTTGCTGGTATTTTGATAGAAGATGCAGTAAAAACACTGTTCGGTCAATATTTCCCTGAGATCCGCAAATTGGAACACAAAGACACCACCTCTCCTTATGATGAACTGGTTCATTGGTTTTTTGAAGGAGAAGGTTTCGAGCTCATGGACGATGTTTCCGATAAAGAATATCAGGCCAAATTAGATCGTATTCCGGCATTGAAAGCGCTCCTGAATGAATATCAGCCTGAAATTAAGGCGGCCGATCGTTATTTTATGATGGAATTTCTATTATGGGGCCTGGTGGTGCATAAAAAATTGAGCAAACACCGGTTCAGTAAAGGGCTGCAATTCAAAGATCCTTATGGTAGCTATATCAGTAAGCTTTGAAACGACATACAAATGTCCCATTATACGTTGTAAAAAATATCATAAACAGTATACCGATTCATAAATAGGTAGCTTTTTAATCATTCAATTGACAAAGATGCCCACTTATAGCAATTCTTAAAACATTTTTTTGGCATACTTGAAATTAGAAGTTTATGGTTTTGCCAATGGTTGCTTCCTACAAAAAAACCCTGGCAAATCGCCAGGGTTTTTCACTTGCCATAACACAAGAGATTCGAACTATTGCCATGAATCTAGTTTATCGTTGATCTGATCAAAATTATATCTGCCTACTAATTGACGACGATACCTGAAAGACATCATGGTCAGCAGAATGAGTATTATTTGTATTGTAAGGATCGCCAGGCCTAAAGGGATAAATGTTTCGGGGATGAAATAAGCTTCGAACTCCCAATAGCTTAGCAGCATATAGGCTGTATCGGTGGCTTTAAAAATATACACCAACAGAATAGCATAAAGAGCGTACTCGAGATTGCGAAGTTGGTTATCGCTAAAATTCCTGTTGTTCACTTTTAAATGCATCGCCTGCAAATACGAGAAGTGGACAATGCTGAGCAATGGGAAAATATAATTGTCAACTTTGTAGAAATAGAATTTGTCTGTATAGAGACCGTAGAAGTTCGATACGATCAAAATCAGTAAAACACCAATCGTCAACACCAAGCACATCTTCCATATAGATGGTCGCCATAAATACTTCATAAAAGTAGGTTTCAAGGCTTTGGGGAACCTTTTTTGTCAACCTAAAAACGGCACTTAAAAAATAATATTTGAAAAAAATCGACGAAGCGCATTCAATGTTGAGTAATGATCAAATCCTGTGGTAAAAATCGGTCGTGGATAGAGTGTTCAATCAGATTTCAGCAGCTATTTCCTTGTAAAGGGATAGATCTTAGTATGGGTCAGACTACGCCATAACCATTCCAGGGGACCGTAATAGTATCGCTTTAGCCACCAATTACTGGCCAGCATTTGTAGGGCAATTAAAACCAATGCCATCAAAAACGTATAGATATTCCGAAGTTCTCCCAGATAGCCCAGACCCCATCCGTATATGACAAAGGTACCGATCAAGCTTTGGGTCAAATAATTGGTCAGCGCCATACGGCCATAAGGAGCAAAGCTTGAAAAGAATTTATTGATCTTGACCTTGCGGTAAAGCAATACAAAGCCTGAGAGAATGATCCCTGTCATTCCGATGTTATTCAGATCTACAGCTGAAAGGCCAAGCATTGCTCTCCAATTATCAAAAGTGATATCGGGCCCCATTGGAGCGAAGATCACCGCGGCCAGGCCAATGGAGACGACGAAGATTCCTAAAGACCACCACATCACCTTTAAAGTGAGTTTTCTATGCTCGAGGAAATTCTTGAAAAATTGCATTCTGCCCACGATCAAACCCAATAGGAAAAAGGCATAGGTAAGATAGCCTCTGGAAAATATACCCAATTGAAAATCCATTTTCATGAGTTGACCTTCGGTGGCATTCGATCTGAATACCTCCCATAAACTTCCGTTCCTGATCGTTTCAAAGTATGCAGCGATTTCTGGACTGTTAGGAGAGAATTCCCCTTGCATAAATAAATTATCCGCCCCGTTGAATGCAAAAACCATGTACCTCCCAAAACCGAGAAAAAGTAAACCGCAGATCGCCAGAATATACTTGGACGGCACCTTGTAAAAAGGGATTAAGAAAAGTCCAAGTACCGCATAGATGGTGAGAATATCACCGCGGTAGAAAAGATGGTGCACATATCCGAAACCAAAGAGCAATAAAAGGCGCCATAGGAAACGCCATCTGAAATCTTGCCCTTTATTATGTGCACTATCCATCTGAATAAAGAAACTAAGACCAAACAAAAATGAGAACAAGGCAAAGAACTTGCCCCTTAGAAAGAGAAATACGAAACCGTCCACGATATAGTCGGGTAGCCCTATTCTGACAGCTTCCATGGTGCCTTCCGGCGTCGGAGCACCTACATAGTTCTCCACCATATGAACGATGACGATACCGGCAAGGGAAAATCCTCTCAGAGCATCTATAATTACAATCCTGTTATTGGTTTTAACGCCAGGCATGGGTCGGTTCGCTGTTTGTTGTCAAAAATAAGACCTTGATCCGTTCTATTTGTTACAGTTTAGTTTCTAATTTTTACAGCAATTAATGAGATAAGGGTTTCAATTCGGTAGATTTACAGAAACAGCACCTCCATGCAGCAGATGAATTACTATTTATTTACCATCCGATACCTGGGATTCAGATATAGCGGCTGGCAAACGCAACCTCATCGGAAGACATTGGAGCAGATGTTGGTCAAAACGTTCCGATATGTATTGCCAGGGCGTGATTTTAAGATCCTTGGCGCCGGACGTACCGATGCTAAAGTTTCGGCCATGGAAGGGGCTTTTGAACTTTTTATCAAAGGTGATCGCCTCATGGAGCTGAAAGAACTTATTTCAGTATTGAACACTAATTTACCTCCTGATATAGAGCTGCTTAAAGTAGTTAAAGTTAATGAAAAATTTAATATAATTAAGGACTGTGAAGAGAAAGAATACGTGTATTTGTTCTCTTATGGTGGAAAAAATCATCCTTATAGCGCCCCATTTGTTACCGGAATAGAGGAAGAGCTCGATATCGATCTGATGAAAGAGGGCGCCACCCTCTTTGTAGGGACTCACAATTTTAAGGCTTTTACTACTGCAGATTCCAGAAGTAAACAGCTGGTCCGTAAGGTGAGTTCTTGTGCTATCGTGCCTAACAATTTTATAGAAGCCAGCTTTTTTCCGACCACAAGCTACGCATTGCTGATACGATCTGAAGGATTTCTAAGATATCAGGTACGTATGATTATGGGCGCTCTTTTCCGGCTGGGAAGGCACGATCTAAGCCTGGAAGACCTGAAAGCCACACTTGATCCGGCTACCGAAACCGTTCTAGATTCAGTAGCCCCGGCCTCAGGACTGCACCTGCGATCTATCTGCTTTGATTACCGGGAGTAACGAAGAATTTTTGTACATTAAACCCAAAGCTATTGCGATGTCCACCTGGTTGTATATATTGATCATAGTTCTGGCGATTTACGTTCTGATCAGTGTTTTATTATACTTCCTGCAGGATTATCTGATGTTCAAACCCGAAAAACTTCCTGCGGATTTTCAGTTTTATTATGAAAATCAGGAAACCGAGGAATACAATGTAGAGACCCGCGACGGCGCCATTATTAACGGTTTGCGTTTTAAGGCACAGGATCCGAAAGGGGTGGTCTTTTACTTGAAAGGAAACTCCAAAAGCATAAAAGGCTGGGGAAAATTTGCCGTCGATTTTACCCGACTAGGCTACGATGTTCTCATGGTCGATTACAGGGGTTTTGGCAAAAGTACAGGCCGCAGAACTCAGAAGGCCGTTAAACGCGATATGCAGGTAGTCTATAACAAGATCAAGGAAAAGGTCGATGAGAAATATATCATCCTTTACGGCAGGTCTTTGGGATCAGGTTTTGCTGCCAAACTGGCCTCCATGAACAACCCGAGAATGCTTATCCTTGACGCTCCATACTATAGTCTGAGCAAGGTCGCAAAGAAATTTATTCCCTTCATGCCTTTATCTTTACTTATAAAATATCCCATGCCTACCTATAAATGGTTGCGTTATGTGAATTGCCCGATTCATATAATACATGGTACAGATGATAGGTTGATTCCCTATAGGACGAGTGTAAAACTGTCTAAAATAAGACCTGAAAGTACTACACTCTATACGGTTATTGGCGGAGGACATAAAAACCTGAACAGTTTCGAGTCGTACCACAAGATGTTGCACGATATTATTACCACTAAACCCAAAAAGATCGACATGACGGGCAGTAGTATTCACCTTAATAATGCTCCGAAAAAAGTCAATGCATAAGTCGATTCGCCCCCTGTTCTGGTTGGTCGGGGCCTATCTTATATTCACGACAATGATATATTTTTTACAGGAACGCTTTATATTTCTGCCTACCCGATTACCACAACAGTACGAGTACAACTTTGAACAGGATTACCTGGAATTTAACTTGAATTCGGAAGATGGCGCGCAGCTCAATGCATTACACTTCAAGATTCCAAACGCCAAAGGGATTATCCTTTATTTTCATGGGAACGCCGGAAACCTCTCCCGCTGGGGAGAAATTGCAGGAGCAATATCCCGTGAATACGAGCACGATGTAGTGGTGATGGATTATCGTACCTATGGGAAGAGCACAGGAAGCCTTAGTGAAGAAGCCCTGCATCGGGATGGTCAGTTGTTTTATGACCATTTACTAGACCTTTATTCGGAAAAGGATATCATTTTATATGGCAGGTCTTTGGGGACGGGTATTGCCGCCCGACTGGCAGCACAAAACCGGCCTGCTAGATTAATATTGGAAACGCCCTATTATAGTCTGCTCGATATCGGTCAGCGCAGGTTTCCCTTTCTTCCGGTGAAATGGCTGCTCAAGTACCAGTTTAAATCCTTCGAATATGTAAAAGACATCAGTTGTCCTGTTGCGGTATTTCATGGGACTGAAGATGAAGTCATACCTTTAGAATCCGGCAGAAAGTTATTTCAGAGCATTCCCGGGGAAAGAAAGCAATTCTTTCTGGTAAAAGGAGGACGGCACAATAATCTTTCCGGCTTTGAGGCTTACCATCGCGGTATGAATCATCTGCTCGCGACTGATTATTCGAAAAGGTCCGAGGAAAGGTAACGGTCGCCTCGATCGCAAATGATAGATACTACAACACCTTTATCGAGTTTGCTGATCAGTTTCAGCGCGGCCGCAGTGGCACCTCCGCTGCTCATCCCTGCGAAAATACCTTCCTCTTCGGCCAGGCGCCTGGTCATTAAACGAGATTCTTCTTCACTTACCTCAAGCACCTTGTCAACTTTTGAAGGATTAAAAATTTTGGGAAGATATGCCTTTGGCCATTTGCGAATACCGGGGATGCTGGAATCGTCGGTAGGTTGTACGCCCACAATTTGAATGTCCGGTTTTTTTTCTTTTAAAAAGGTGGAGGTGCCCATAATGGTGCCTGTGGTGCCCATAGAGGAGACAAAGTGGGTAACATGACCTTGGGTATCCCTCCAGATTTCAGGACCGGTGGTTCGATAATGCGCCTTCCAGTTATCATCATTGCCAAATTGGTTGATCATCGTATAACCTTCTTTTTCAACTTTGGCCTCTGCATAATCTCTGGAGCCTTCAATGCCAACGTCATCTGGAGTGAGGGTTACTTTGGCACCATAGGCCCGCATGGTCTGGACACGTTCTCTTGTGGCACTTTCGGGCATAACCAACTCTATATTTAAATCGTACAGCCTGGCGATCATCGCCAGGGCTATTCCCGTATTTCCACTGGTAGCCTCGATCAATTTGGTGTTTTGATCTATCTCTCCTCGTTCGAGGCCATATTTGATCATGCTGTAAGCAGGCCGGTCTTTTACACTACCACCAGGATTCTGCCCTTCCAATTTGAAATAAAGCGCTACACCGGGATTGGTGTTAAGCGCCTTAGACAGAACCAGGGGGGTATTCCCAATTAAGTCCAATACGCTTTTAGACATGAGGTAGTGTTTTGATCTTGATTTCCGGTGAATGGAAGACCGTTGAGTTGGGGGGAACGGAAGCGGTTACCCAGGCATTACCACCGATAACAGAATTTTCGCCTATAACGGTGCTGCCTCCCAGAATAGTGGCATTAGCATAAATGGTGACATTATCCTCGATGGTAGGATGTCTTTTTTTCTTCTGTAAGTTCTTGGTGACATAAAGCGCACCTAAGGTAACTCCCTGATAGATTTTTACATTATTCTTAATGATCGCAGTTTCTCCTATAACCACACCTGTGGCATGATCGATAAAGAAAGAATCCCCAATTTGTGCGCCGGGATTGATATCCACCCCGGTTTGGCGATGTGCGTATTCGGTCATTAACCGCGGTACCAGCGGAAATCCTTTATTACACAGCTCATGAGCCAGCCGATAGATCGCAATAGCATAGAATCCCGGGTAGGCCATATATACCTCTTCAATAGACCATGAGGCAGGGTCGCAGTCCGAAATAGCTTCGGCATCGAGGTTTAATTTTTGGAGTATCCCCGGTAATTTTTCGATATAATTTCCCCAAATCTTACTACAGGGCTTTTCAACATCCCAGCAGGCAAGATCGATGAGTTCATCGAATTGTTGTTCTAAAATATCGAGGTTTTCTTCCACCGGTGTTTCGATGTCGAATAATGTCAAAAACAACTGGTCCGTAAATACTTCTACCTTCCTTTTGAGCCGGAATCTCAGGTTTGGCTGTTTTTTATTTTCCTTTATTTTATTGATAATTGCTGACTTATCCATAGGTGATGATTCACGTTCAAAAATAACCATTATTCGAAAGCTGCTGTATGCAAAATGGTTAACTTTAGCTTAAATTTAAAAACTATAGCGATGGGCAAAGCTATAATAACCAATGAGGTTATTCGATTTTTAAAGGATCTCAAAGCCAATAATAACAGAGATTGGTTTGCAGATAACAAGAAAAGATTCAAGGAGGTCCAGGAGACTGCCAAGTTCTTTTATAATGCCCTAAACGATCGATTAAACACCCATGATGAGATCGAAAAACTAAAAATATTCCGAATCTATCGCGATGTCCGGTTTTCCAAGGATAAATCCCCTTATCAGCCCCACTTTGCAGGATCTTTCTCAAGGGCCGGGGCCCATAGGAGGGGTGGGTATTATTTAAGGATAAGACCGGGGGAGTCTTTTATAGCTGTGGGATTCTGGCAACCCGAGCCCAAGGATCTTCTGAGAATCCGAAAGGAACTGGAACAGGATGCCACGGAATTCAGATCCATCATCGGCGATGATAAGTTTGTTAAGATTTGGGGTTCGTTGGAAGGCGAGGAGGTGAAAACAGCACCCAAGGGATTTAGCAGAGATCATCCGAATATAGATTTGATACGCAAAAAGGGATTTATTTTTGTGCGAAATTTTACGGACAAGGAGGTCGTCTCAAATGGATTTCTGGATGCCGTCGATAAGTCCTATAAGGCCATCAGACCATATTTTGACTATATGAGCGAGGTACTTACCACCAACCTAAACGGCGAATCTTTACTGAACTAGCATCATGGGTTCGAGGAGCTGTATCTGATCCTTTAACCGGTTAATCACCATGTTCATCATCCGTTTGTTAAGAGACGAGGAGTTGGTGATATATTGTTGGTATTCCTCAATGGTGAATTGCCCGATGATCATTCCTTTAAGCGCGTTGCGGAATTTTATATCCCTCTGAATGGCGTTCTCTATGTATTCCATCCTTTTTTCGGCACCGAGTTCATAAAAGGTGTTTTTATGTTTGGAAACATAATTGCAAAACGCAGCCGTCAATAATGGGTTTTGTAATTTGATGATAGGGCGTAGTGTTTGATTCTGGAACCGCTCATCTTCTGACATATTCGGGCTGATGGTGGCAGTCGGGATCTCCGGCCGGAAGCTGAGGAGATCGTCAGATCTGTCGTTCATGACAAAGGTTTTGCTAAAGTTAAATAGAATCATCAGTGACCGCGAGCAGCGGTGACTAAGTTTTTAACGGGGTTATGAACAGCCTTAATGGTGCACTGATGATGTTTTTAAACGCGGCAGCAAGGCTTTTTGATCTCGATCAGATTGTCGAGTCAGATTCCCCTCCAAAGAAAAAACCGATGTTACCACCGGTTTTATTGACCAAACTAATTCCCATTGAGATTTCAATAGGGGAAAGAATCTAAAACTAATAAATACTTATCGCACCCACATTAAGAAATCCTCAGTATAATGTTATCTTATTGCGTATGTCTTACTTTAGCTGAATCAATAGGTTGCGCCTACTTCTACAAAAGAATTTTTACTGTGGACCCTTGGAGATATCGGAGCTGCCATACAACAGGTTGATCCCAGATAGAAAAGGGCCAGTTCCTCCAGTTTATTTACCTTCTTTCCAAGGCTAATACCTTCCCCCAATTCAATAGTCCCGACTGCAGGGCCGCCCACGATCGACATAAACCATGTCCGTCCATTTCCATCAGTGATATCGATATTGTAGCGTTCATTTCTGAATGCGGGCAGTGATGGATTTTGTTTATATATCCAAGGTCTTAAAACCACCAGATCTCCTGGCATATGCTGAATCCTCGTGATAGTTCCCTCTATGGGTGAATGAATGCGATGGTAGTTCTTATTATGAAGGAAGACATTGGTAAAGGTATAATCAGCAGGTATGGAATCGGGCGCAACACCAAAAATAGTATGGACAGTCCTTAAATCGTTTTTCACTTTAGAGGTCGACATTTGACCTATTTTGTTCTCATCGCAAAGAAGCCCTTCACAGGGCCATACCCATGGCGCTTCATTCTTGGGTATTGTCTTGAACTTACGAATAAAAAAATCCTGAAAACATTCAAATTCCCTTTTCCCATCAGGAGGAATAAAACCCTCCAGATAATTTTCATCGCTGTAAAAATGACGGACATAGGGCTTGATGATCCATTTGGAAAATGGCTTTGTATACAATCTGGCATATGTAGAAGAAAGCTTGCGTTGTATAGTGCTGGGCAGATTACCCCAAATCTCTACCGACATGAACTTATAAAGCCTGGCTCTCCAGGCAGGGATACGATAAACAGTAAAATACGGATCGCAATTGTGATAAGCAACGCCTTGCATCTGAATGTCTTTTAGATTAATTGATTTTCGGATAATGTCTCCATCGAAACGCAACTATTCTTTTTTATGATGAGGGTATTGTGGAGGTCTGCTTTTTCCTTTTGATCCTCCTTTACAGGCTCCGATACCGATATGTGGGAAAACAACAGGGCGATGATGACTTTTACAATGGTTTGCATGATGATTTTGATTAGGTGAATTAAAACTATTTTATTTTCACCCAAAGTGAAAGCCCTTTAAGAAAAGTTTATTGTAAGCTTAACAAATTTTATAAGTCTTTAAAAGTATCTATGGCTATTCGGCTTCATTGGACTTTGGGTAAAAGAGTGCTCTTGGTTATTCCCGGTTCTCATGAGTCCAACCTAAGGCTCAAAGCATCATGCAGAGGGGGTAGGTCATTCGGTATTTTGAGTTGCTGCGATCAGCTGTACTTGTTCGAGAACGCGCAATAAATTCCCACTCCACAATTTAGATATTTCCTCCTCGGAATAACCTCTTTTAACCAGCTCCAGGGTGATATTAAGTGTTTCTGAAGCATCGGACCACCCGGCGATACCGCCGCCCCCATCAAAATCTGAACTTATTCCGACATGATCAATACCGATAAGAGACACCATATAATCAATATGGTTTATAAAGTCTTCCACATCCACATCGGGTGGCGCATCGGCCCGATCCATCACAAGAGTGTTGGAGATGGCCTTGATGCGGGGATAATTTTCGAGGAAATCGGATTGCTCCTGTTCACTCAAGCCGGAGAACTCAGACCATTCATACCAACGCACCCCCAAAGAATCGGCCACACCCTTGTATATGGTCGTCATATAAGCTTGCCGCAACTCACTTTTCTTTTCGTCTATATAGCTGCCCAGTGCCACAGTCTGAATTACCCCACCATTTTCTTTGAGCAATTTTAGCGACTCATCATCCATATTTCGGCTATGTGCGCACAGGGTTCTGGCCGAAGAATGTGAGGCGATAACCGGCGCTTTGGACATCCGTAGAATTTGATCGGTTGCTTGCTTCGATAGATGTGACACATCGATCATAATTCCTAATCTATTCATCTCAATTACAGCACGTTTACCTAAATCACTTAAACCATTATATAACCATTCATCATTCTCCTCACCGGTGTGGGAATCGCTGAACTGGCTGTGTCCGTTATGAGCGAGTGAAATATAACGGGCACCCAGTGCATGGTAACGCTCAAACTCATTGAGATCCTCACCCATTGGATAGGCATTTTCAACCCCGATCATGGCCACTTTTTTTCCTGAGCCATGGATCCTTCGTACATCTTTCGATGTTAGTGCGAGTTCTATGCGTTCAGGGGCGATTTCTTCGCATAATCGATGTATGGCGGCGAATTTAGCCATTGCATTCATTTTTGCTTTGGTATAGCCGACTGTGTTTAATGAATCCTGGCCGGTATAGACAATCAGCCAGCTTACATCTAAACCGCCTTCTTCCATTTTTGGCAAATTCACCTGAGTAGGCAGTCTTTGGGTGTAGTTGACAGTGTCTGTAAAATTCTTTACATCGATATCATTGTGGGTGTCTAACGTAATGACGCTTCGATGGATTTCCCTGGCGATTTTGTTCAATTCTACCTTGTCGTCCTGAGCCCTTTGATTACATGAAATTATCGATAAAAAACAGATAAATAAGATGAAAGGTCGCATTGTAGGAATTTTACACCTACAAATAACGCAATTTGACAACAAAATGCCACACCTAGAGAACATTTAATTGCACAGGCAAACCGAAATATGGAGTTTAGTCCTGATCATAGACCCATCGCATTGATAATATTCAGACCTATTGAATCAACGCGCTTTTGGGCTGATCAAATTTAAAACCCAAATCCACTACTATTGAAACCTAAAAACCTGCTTAACCAACTCGCAGAACTCGAGAATGCCCTTCAGAATTTTTCATTCGAGGAATTGAGTACCGAGGATGCCAAAAGGCTTAAAACCTCATTCGACACTTTCAGGAGACAATTGGAAGGTCGTATTTTTGGTGAAGACCTGAGATCAGAATCCACAGATTTCAACAAATCACAAGGAGCTGAAACAGATTTGACAGAAAATCGCGAAGCAAGACTTATCGCGACCGTCAGCCATGAGATCAGAACACCACTCAGTGGTATTGTGGGCTTTGCTGATTTATTAGGCGAAAGCCAGCTTGATCAGGAGCAACTAAACCAGGTCAATGCCATACGTGCGGCCTCCAAGAATCTAATGGATATTATCAATGAACTTCTTGAGTATTCCAAAATTCTGGCAGGCCTGGAACACTTCGAAAAGGTCGCTTTCAATTTTACCGACCTCATACAGGAGACGGTGTTTTTATGCCAAAGTCTTCAGCAGGACAAGGGTATTGGTTTCAAACTGGACAAGGATCCGCTCATCCCCGCAATTTTGGTGGGCGATCCCACAAAATTGTCCCAGGTTTTACTGAACCTGATCGGTAACTCGATGAAGTTTGTCGAGAAGGGAGGTATTTCTTTAAATATCAGTCTGATAAAGGAGCGAGAAAGCAAAGTTTGGATCGAATTTGTTGTAACCGATACGGGGATCGGCATTTCAGAAGGGGACTTAAATCATATATTCGATTCCTTCAGGCAGGCCAATCAAGAAATATTTTCTCGTTATGGAGGAACCGGTCTGGGGCTAAGTATCGTTAAGCAAATTGTAGATAAGCTTGGTGGTGAACTTGAGGTAAGCAGCAGGATAGGGGTGGGTTCCACATTTAGATTTACCGTCCCTTATGAGAAGGGAAGTACCATAGAACAGCCCGCGAATCTCAATGCAGAACTGTCGCCACAGAAGGTGGCTGGTATGCAGGTGCTCGTGTTTGAGGATAATCTTTTAAATCAACGATTAATTGAGAAAAGACTAAACTCCTGGGGGGTCCTCACGGATATAACGGAAAATGCCTATTACGGTCTTGAACTGCTCGAGAAAAAGCAATTCGATATGGTACTGATGGACCTTCGCATGCCCGAAATGGATGGTTTTGAAGTAACACAACTCATAAGAGGGCATCAACAAGAAAGGCTGCGGGAAATCCCCATCGTGGCACTAACGGCCGATTTTACCATAGAGGACAAAAAGGAATGTATGGATCATGGGATTGATGACTATCTACTAAAACCTTATAGCCCGGAAGCCCTGCTGTCGATAATCGTCAAAAACAAAAAGAGGAATGCCTCTGTCCAGAGATTGGATAGAATACAAGACGAAACATCTCAGACTAAAAACTCACAAAAGGCCCTTCTGGACCTCAAGCCAGCACTGGAAGATTGTATGGGCGATATCCATATGCTGCGGGAGCTCATTGTGCTGTACAAACAAAATGCCCTTGAATTTATTGGTAAAGTTAAGATCTACCTGCAGCAAGAGGATTTCACGATGATCAGGGATGCAGCGCACAAGATAAAATGCGGTCTGGCCATGATGCATACGTATAAGCTTCATTCAATCGTTGAGCAAATCCATGATAATTGCCGTACAACACAGGATATAGCAGCACTTTTGGTATTATACGACCAATTTGTTGGTGAATATACCAAGGTCCAAAAAGAACTTGATGTAGAGATGGATAACCTGGAATCTAATGGATAAAACAGATGAGCGACAAGCAAATATTATTGGCGGAAGACGACGAATTATTAGCCTCATTGCTAACCTATCGACTAAAAAAGGCGGGTTATGAGGTGATCAGCGTTTTCGATGGGCAAGAGGTAAAGAACCAATTGGCCCAGAAGATCCCTGATATTATCGTTAGCGATATTATGATGCCCTATTTCTCTGGGATCGAGCTCATCGAATATGTTAGGAACGAACTCCGTTCAGGAGTTCCAATTATAATTATATCCTCAGCCGGAAACGAGGAAAATGTGCTGAGCGCCTTTGAACTGGGTGCCAACGATTTTATTGCCAAACCTGTGAGTCCTTCGGAATTACTGGTTAGGGTAAACAGAGAACTTCTAAAAGTTTAATACAGATAGAACCCTTGCCTACATATCATTGGTCGTTGTTAAGCCTGCCTGAGATCCAAACGGATCTTTTGTGGTTTTTAACAATGGTCTCATGTGGGCTGGGATTGTTATACTTTGTTTTCGTTTTCATCATCAGGAATAAACTTTCCAGAAAAGCGCAGAAGGTGGCTGAAAAAAAGAAGGAATTAGCCCCATTGGTAAGTCAGTTTTTGTTTTTTGAACAGACGGCCCCCGTAGAAGAAAAGAAGGATTATCTGCATTCGAAGGTTGAAATTCGCGAACTGATAAAGTCAGATTTTAACCGGCTGGTATTGGCCGAAATATTGTTCGATCTGCAAAAAGATGTTTCTGGTGAGACCCGGGAGAACTTATATGCGTTATACAAGGGCCTCGGGCTTCACCATGATGCATTTGAGAAATTAAGGAGTCGTAGATGGGAAGTCATTTCCCAGGGAATTCTCGAACTCACACAGATGAGGGTAGAGGAGTCTTATATGTTCATAAGGCGATTTATCAATCACCGTCGTGGAGTGATAAGACAGCAGGCACAGATCGCCACAGTTACCCTTAAAAATGAGGGTATAGCGTATTTCCTTGACACTTGTAAACATCGTATTTCCGAGTGGCAACAGCTGAAGCTTCTCGATGTATTAAGGAATTTTGATGATTTTGTCCCGCCTCGTTTCAAGATTTGGCTTACTTCAAAAAACAAGGATGTTGTATTATTTGCATTGCGTCTTATTCGCTATTACAATCAGAACGATGCCAACCGGGCCGTAATCCAACTTATCAAACACAGGAATAACCAAATTAAAACCGAAGCGGTACAATGCCTTAAGGAATTTGGAGTGATGGAAGCCCGGGATACGATCAAGGCAGCATTTAGAAAAAGCAATGCTGGTGTAAAAATCGCCATGCTCGATGCCCTTGCAGAATTCGGAGCGTGCGACGACCTGGCATTTCTAATGAAAGTAGAGCATTCAGACGACAATTTCACGGTACGAAGCAAAGCAATGTCGGCCATTAATACGCTGGCCCCAGAGAAGATTATGCCCACCGATGACATCCGCGAACCCTCTTCGGCAGATATTGCATTTGCCCTTGTCGCGAAACCCGAAGACATAGAGTCTGTCGAGATCCATCCAGATCCAATCCCTGAAAGCAAAGAAGCTGTAATCCAAGACAATCAACCCGAGAATACCAAGCCCGATAACCTCATTCCCGGAGAGAATGAGCCGGAAGAGGAGCTTCAACCCGAAGTTGTCCTTTTAGAAGAAAGCGAATCAAAGGAGGAGCAACAGCAGGATCATGCATCGATTATAATGGAAGAAGATTTTGAGGTGCCAGAGTTGAAGGACGAAAACCAGGTCCTTTTCGATCTGTGCGTAAAAGAAGAGTTTAATGATATTATAGATGAGGCAAAACAGGAGGAAGTTCCCCAATACCTGCCTTTAAATTTTCTGCCATTGGTGGAAACAGAACCAGAAATGGAAGCGATGGAAATGGAAAACACTAAAAATTCTATAACAAATGCCAAACCAGTGGAAGAGGAGGAAAAATTTGAACAAGACCTCAATTCCATCATAAACAAATTAGAGATGAACGACGAATCAAACAAACCAAAAATAAGAGAGCAAGTTCCTGATTTTATACCCCTGGTCGTTGAGAATCAGGAAGAAAATGAGAAATCAGATGTGGATACATCGATCCGGGAAATGGAAGTGACAACGGAAATCGTATTTTCTGGAGCTCAGCATGGAGATGGTGCTGTGCCGGATCATAACAGTCAGGCAGTTGTTGATCTTCGCGATACCGAGGTGATTGCAGAAGAGGTATCATGGCAACAACTATTGGTCGAAAACGATATTGATCTTCAAATCAGCCCGGATGAGGAAATTGAAATTGAGGATGTTCAGCAGGACGACTTCCCGGTGTTTAGCATTTTTAGGGAAATGTTTAGGGATTTTGATTCAGAATCAAAGCTGATTCTTCTCGATGAGATCCTGGTGGTAGGGGAGCACAAAGAATGGTGTTTTTTGGCAACCCTCTCCAATGACAAGGATAAACGGGTTCGTAAAAAAGCCCTAAAAATAAGGCATGAACTCGCTGATAAATTGGGTATTAAGCTCGATAGTACAACTATAACTAAGGAAAGTGAACCCAAAACAGCAACGCACAACAAATTGGTTACGGATTCCAGGGCTTCGGAGATGGAAAAAAAGCTACCCCTGGAATACTGCTTCTTTGAAGGCCAATTGGCAATTTATGAAGACCAACGAGCACTGGAGCCTGCATTAAACCAGCAAAATGGCTCTGGTAAGACAGGGGACCTACCTCTACAAGGGGAATCTTATTAAAGCAATAATTAAATGGATAGCGGGCTCTTTAATCTCATTCTCGAATACATAAACATCGTCTTCCTGGTGTTTACAGTGGTGCTTTTTTCACTATTCACGATTATGGGATATTTATCTACCCGCAATTCTCTGCATTACAAAAATAAAAACAGTTTCGGTGATCTCTCCAAAGTAATGGCATCGCCTCTGGCACCTGGGATCACCATCATTGCACCGGCCTTTAATGAAGGCCTGACCATTGTGGAAAACATTCGGTCTCTTCTTTCCTTGCAATATGTCAACTATGAGGTTATGGTCGTAAATGATGGTAGCAAAGATGACACCCTGCAAAAAATGATCGATGCTTACGATCTGGAACTGGTTGAAAGGGATATAGACCCAAACTGGCCATGCAAACCTCTCAGAGGAATCTATAAATCAAAACAGCGATCATTTTCCAAACTCACCGTAATCGACAAAGAAAATGGTGGAAAATCAGATGCTCTGAATACTGGCATCCAATTATCGGAAATGAAATATGTAGGCTGTATCGATGTGGATTGTTTACTATTACCCGAAGCTTTACTTCATGTTGTAAAATCCTTTTACCAAAGGTCTCAAAAGAGAGTGATCGCAGTGGGGGGCGTAATCAGAATTGCCAATTCATGCAAAATATCAGGCGGAAAACTGGAAGAAATCAGGCTGCCAAAAAATTGGCTCGCAAAGTTTCAACTGCTCGAGTACAGCCGTTCTTTTCTATTGGGCAGGATGGCCTGGGGGCGGATCGACAGCCTACTGATCATATCAGGGGCATTTGGTTTTTTCGACAGGGAAATCGCCTTGACTGTGGGAGGTTATGATACAGGTACTGTAGGAGAGGATATGGAAATCGTATTTCGTATGAGGCGATATATGCACGAGCGAGACATTCCCTATACCGTGGAATATATTCCCGATCCTTTGTGTTGGACAGAAGTTCCTGAGAGCACAAAGATCCTTGTTAATCAGCGAGACCGATGGGCCAGGGGTAACCTGGAAACACTTTTCACGCATAAGGATATGTTCTTCAATCCCAAATTTGGACGTCTGGGGATGCTTAGCTATCCATATTGGTTCTTCTATGAATGGCTCTCTCCGCTTTTGGAGTTTTTTGGCTTTTTCACAGTTATTTTATTTTACTACCTCGGAATCATCAATTGGGACTTTTTTATTGCTATAACACTCGCGGTATATTCATTTTCAGTAATGTATTCCTTCTACGCCATTCTATGGGATGTATATTCTTATAATCAATACAAAAAAACCCGGGATATCCTGACCCTGATGTTCTGTGCGATAATCGAACCCTTAACCTTCCATCCTCTGGTGGTTTGGTCTGCGGTAAGGGGGAACTATAAAAAACTATTTAAAGTGAAGTCCGGATGGGGCTCACAAGTACGCAAAGGATTTGCCAAAGCATAATTTAAGCATGAGCGCAACCCAAAACATAAACAAAGAAGCCAAGTCGTTGAGGGACTTTACCCGGATGACGCTTGCCTTTTTCCTTTCCTTGGTGGTAATTGCGATTTATCAACAATCAAGATTGTACTTATCAGGGGTGCTGGATCAGGTGGTAGGGAAAAGCCTTTTCTTATTATTGGTCCACCATATTGGTTTTTCTGCTTTGGTATCCCTTCCCCTGGCCTTTATCTTTAAGGCGCTTGAGAGAAAAAGACCCTCACTGGGTTTAAATGCCATCAGGATGATATTCCTGGGACTTCTGGTCATTGAGGTTATTCTGGTAGAATATTACGTTTCTCATTTCGAAATTCTTGGTGAAGGATTTCTGATGATGTACAAAGCCAGGACTACCCTGGCGGAATTCACCATCACTCTATTGATTGCGGTCCCGATATGTACTGCATTGTATTATTTGTTCAACCGGATTTCCTCCTCCACTTACCGCCTGATCGGGAGGATGTACCCCTTTACGGTAATCTTATTCAGCCTTTTTCTGGCGACGCTATATTCGGATAAGAAGCCCATCAATGAGAATAAAACGCAACACCTTGTGGTGAATGCCACAGCCTATGCCCTTGATCTCAATAAATATGAAGGAGATGAGCCATATCCGCTGATGAGGCCATTCAAGGCCAATAGTGATTTGGAAAAACATATCGCACTCAAAGAAGTGCCACCAAATATAATATTCTTAATCCTCGATGGGGTAGGGACTGATTTTATAGGTGCTGAGGGAGCGTATAGTGGTTTTATGCCATTCCTCGACTCGCTAAAAACAAAATCGATCTATTGGTCGAATCATCTTAGCAATACTGGTGAAGGACATGCGAGCCTTGCTACCATTATGGGTTCATTGCCTTTTGGCGAGACCGGGTTTAATGAAGCCAGCCACAGAATTAATCGCAATTCGCTCTTTGGAATGCTGAAGAAAAATGGATACACGACCGCATTTAATTATGGTGGGAATAGTGCCCTGAATCAATGGGATAAATTTCTTTTCGAAGACAGGGTAAGTCGATTATTGGATTTTAAAGGGTTTGGAGCGTCCTATAGCATGCAGAAAGAAGACGCGGCCGGTATTTCCTTGGGATACCCGGATAAGGAACTTTACCGTAAATGGATAGCAGACAGGGAAGAATTTACCAGACCATTTGTCGAGGTGTTTTTTACACTTAGCAGCAAAAATCCATTTGAGATACCCGACAAAGACCTTTACATAAAAAAAGTTGAGCAGATTGTTGATAAAAGGCCAATACGCCGTACGTCAGCAAAGATTATTAGAAAAAACAAGGAGGTATTTGCCAGTTTGCTTTATACCGATGAAGCCCTGGCAGAATATATTAATCAATTCAAAAAGCTGGAAGCTTATAGCAATACAATATTCATCATCACAGGAAGTCATAATCTGACAGAACTTCCACCGCGGGATCCGCTTTCGCGTTATCGAGTCCCTTTACTGATCCATAGCCCTTTGGTAAAAGCGCCGGTTGAGCGAGGAGACCTCGTTTCACATGCCGATATAGTCCCTTCAATTCTTGGGCTTTTAGCGCGATCCTATGATCTTAATCTGCCCGATCAGACCAGTTTTATCGGTCAGGGTCTCGGGACTGGCCTTAGTGAGACCTTAAATAAGAGCATTCCACTTTACAGGCATGCTTTTGGTATTAAGGATTATATCAGTTCGCCCTACCTTATCTCCGATGGTAATATCTACGGACTTACCGACGATTTAAGAGTGGTAGAAGCGGAAGAAGATGCTCCGCGAAATCATCTGTTTCAGGAGTTCAAGCAGTTTAAAGCGATCAATAAATATGTTTTACGGGAAGATAAGTTGATTCCACCGCAGAGCACGCTTTTTGCACAACTTTCCTATGAACCCAGCAAACAGGAGATGATTTGGATCAACAGTGTTTTCAACGGCGCAGATTTTGATAATGCCTATAAAACGGCGCGTTCACTCGCGATAAACGGCCATTACGAGCGGGCATTGCTGCTATCGTCATATATCCTGAATAGGGTGCCTGGTCATGCCGATACAGAGATCCTGATGGGTAGAATTACCGCATGGCAGGGAGACTATGGAAAAGCAATTGAGATCCTGGAAGGGTGTATTGTAAAATACCCTGTCTATGCCGATGCCTACAGTGCATTGCTCGACGTTTATTACTGGTCCGGGCAGAATGAAAGATCGCTTCTGCTGGAACGGCAGATTGAACGAAATAAAGTGGAAAATGAAAATCTTCGGTCTAAAATGACCAGGGCATTAGATGCATTGCTCAAAACCTCAGAAGAGGAAAAACGCAAAATTACAGGGAATCAAAATTCCTTTTCGATCAATAAGCTAAAAAGCAGACCGGAATGAAAAAAATGATTTTTATTATACTGAGCTTCTATCTGGGGAATAGTTTGCTTTCTGCACAAGAAGTATCATATATGGGAGATCCCGATGCTTCATTTTTTAAGGCCCGGGAACTGGCCTTTGCCGGTAAGCACCATTCTGCTCAGGACACCCTAAAACGTATTCTTACGCGTTACCCAGACTATACCGATGTGCGAAACCTTCTTGCCAAAACCTATAGCTGGGATGCAAAATATGATGAAGCCCGCAAGCATTTGAATAAAATAACGTCGACTGAGCGTCAGAACAAGGAAGCCTGGATCGCGGCTATAAAAAATGAGATCTATGCCAAGGATAGCTATATCGCCCTCGGATTGGCCAATAAAGCTTTGATATACTTACCAGAAGATCCGGATATTATGAGTTTGCAAGGCCAATTATGGGATGAAATCAGGGCACTAGGTGGCGTTTATCCCTTAACGGATAAAAACAAGGAAGAAGAAAAAACATTTAAGAACCAAATGGCGATTTACAACGCCTTCGATGTATTCGATATCGTTTATGAACCCATGGTCTATGTAGGGCTTGAATACATCAGAGAAACCGATGCCGGCAAAATAATACCTCGTTTTAACTACGCGAACAGATTCGATATTAACGGACTTCAATATGAGGTGGATTTTTATCCAACACTTTCTAAAAGGTTTTATGGTTATTTGAATTATGGCTTTTCGGATTCCGATATTTTTCCCAATCACAGGGTGGGAGTGGAGCTCTATGCAAATTTGCCTAAAGCCAAAGAGGCTTCCCTGGGTATTCGTTACCTGGATTTTTTAGACAATCAGACCACTATACTTACCGGTTCTTTCGGTCTTTACAAAGGAAACTACTATTTTTCTCTCAGGCCTTATATCATCCCAAATCAGGAGGAGAACATAGCTGTTTCAGGTTCACTAACCGCCCGAAAATACCTGAAAACCAAGGAAGATTATCTTGGCGTTATCTTAAACATGGGTTTTATACCCGAATTACGGCAACTAACCGCTAATAATACCTTGCTAGCAGAAACCCTCTATTTTATTGATTCTCAACAGCTTTTTATGGAATATCAGTTCAGCGGAAGGAATCCTTCGAACTTATATAAGGCCCAACTTGGGGTCACCCATCAGGAACTGGTATTTGAACCGGGCAGGTTTTTCTGGGCCCTTACCGCTGGTTTGAAGTACCATATTAAGTTCTAAAACCGAGGCTTTACCCCACAATAATCTGGAATTGACAACAATATTAAGCGCCTTCACCACATTTAATTGGTTTCACCTATCGTATTATATATGTTTACTATAAGATTATTGATTCCCAAATCTCAATAGCTTAAAACCAATCTTACCATGTTATACGATACTTATGGGGAGGAATATTTAGATTTCCTCCGAGATTTAAATGAAATTTTAAGTTTAAATGAATTAGCCGAATTGGATTATTTATAGTCTGATCGGCTAGTTCTTTTTTAAATACCTACAACCATGGCAAATCAAGATCACGACAACACCGCGTACCTGAATTTTATTGAAGACCTAAATGATATTTTAAAAGATTTCGATATCAGCAGACTTAGCTGTTCTTAATTGTTTTAGTGTTCAGATTGTTTCGATAAGCCCTGCCGGTTATGGCAGGGTTTATTAGTTTCTAAGAAGTGTATCTATCAGAGGAATTAACCCAGATAGGATTTTAAGAGCTTATTTCTGGAATTATGCCTTAATTTTCGGATGGCTTTCTCCCGAATCTGCCTAACCCTTTCGCGTGTCAGATCGAAAGTTTGGCCGATTTCTGCCAAGGTCATTGACTGCTGATCTCCAATGCCATAGTAAAGTTTTATGACATCGGCCTCCCTGGGGGACAATGTATCTAAAGCTCTGTTGATCTCGGTATAAAGCGATTGTCTCATAAGATCCACATCGGGCCTTGGAGATTCCCCAGAACGCATCACATCGTACAAATTGGAATCTTCACCTTCTTTTAAAGGTGCATCCATAGAAATATGCCTTCCCGCGTTTTTGATCGATTGTTTTACCTCGGTAATGGTCATATCGAGTTCCCTGGCGATTTCTTCAGCAGAGGGAGGTCGTTCATGGGTTTGCTCGAGGTAAGAAAAGGTTTTTTTAATCTTATTGATCGAACCAATCTTATTCAATGGTAGTCTAACCACCCTTGATTGCTCTGCGAGTGCCTGCAGAATAGATTGTCTGATCCACCAAACGGCGTATGAGATAAACTTAAAGCCACGAGTCTCGTCAAATCTTTTTGCGGCCTTTACCAGACCAACGTTTCCTTCATTGATCAAATCAGGTAATTTCAGACCCTGGTTCTGATATTGTTTGGCCACCGAGACCACAAATCTCAAGTTGGCATTGGTAAGCTTTTCCAAAGCAGCCTGGTCCCCGGCTCTTATCTTCCGGGCCAGTTCAACCTCTTCTTCGGCTGTTATTAATTCTATTTTACTGATATCCTGCAAGTATTTATCCAACGATTTGGATTCTCTATTGGTTACCTGCTTGATGATCTTAAGTTGCCTCATTCGCTGAATTTATGTTAAAATTTGAGTGAAACAACATACAGCTTTATTCGCTCTTTTCCAAAGGGTTTAATACAATATTTTACAGGAGTTATAATAATGTTAATTTATTATTTAAATGGTTGATATACAGAAAAGTATAAATTTATGGATAAACGAAAATCATTGATTTTCCATGCTAAACCAGAGAATCATTATCTTGGGTCGATGAGTAAGAGAGCATTTAAAAAATACCTGACTGAATTACCTAAACCAGCTTTGGAGGAACAGCTCCTGGATCTGTATGACCGTTTCCCACAGGTAAAGAAATATTACGATTTCGTTTTTAACCCAAAGGAAGACAGACTGATAAGCGAGGCTCAGATGAAAATTTCCAATGAGTATTTCCCCTTAAAGCGGAAACGCCCCAGGGCCAGAAGATCGGTTGCTCAAAAATTCATAAAACATTTCAAAACGCTGGGGATGGATCCTTCCAAACTTGCAGATCTCATGCTCTATAATCTGGAAATCGCTCAGCGATTCGAGGCGGGACGAAATGTGCCGGAAGCTTTTTATAAAAGCATGATGAACTCATTTACAGAAGCCATTCGATATATTTCTTTCAATGGATTGGTCTATGATTTCAAATCGCGTATCATTGAGATCTATAAAGTGGTAAAGGACCGCAATTGGCCTTTTATGGAAGGATTTTCCAGGGCTTTAGATATTATCGATTAAAGGCGCTAGTCTAAGTATATGATGAGTGTAGTAATTATAAGGCAAGATGGAAAAATAGAAGAATGGAAACTGGCCTTGCAGTTGGCAGCTCCAGAAATCAATTTTTACAGCTATCTCGAGGACCACCAGAAGGACCGTATTGAAGTCGCCATGGTTTGGAAGCATCCACAGGGAATTTTTAAGGAATACCCTTCAATGAGATACATTGCTTCTTTCGGTGCGGGAGTCGATTTTTTATTACAGGATCCGGAAATCCCAGCTGATGTCAAAATTACCAGAGTAGTCGATCCGGTTTTGGCAAGCGATATGTCGGAATATGTGATCGGGGCCCTGTTTTCTTTTATGAAGAACTTAATCCACTATCGGAGCGATCAGATCAAAGCTATTTGGGACCCAACCCCATATATTAGGATCAGGGACCTGACTGTGGGGATAATGGGAATGGGAGCCCTGGGTAGTTGTTTGGCTAAAGACCTTTATCGAATAGGATTTAAAGTAGTGGGTTGGTCGAGATCCAAAAAGAATATAGATTTCATGGAGTGCTTTTCAGGTGAAAAACAGAGAGCGGAATTTCTGTCCAAAACCAATGCTCTGGTTTGCCTATTGCCGCTAACACCAGAAACCACCAACATCCTGAATAAACCACTCTTTGGGCAGTTACCTCCTGGTGCCTATGTAATTAATGTAGCCAGAGGTGGCCATTTGGTGGATGAAGACCTGATCGACATGATAAACCGTGGACATATAAGCGGAGCCTGTCTGGATGTTTACCATCAGGAACCTTTACCTAAACAGCATCCCTTTTGGGCACATCCCAAAATACTGATGACCCCACATGTGGCCAGCGTGTCGGACGCTCAGGCTGTGGTTCCACAATTGCTCGAGAATTACTTCAGATTCAAAAAGGGGGAAGCATTGCTAAACGAGGTATCAACACTCCGTGGTTATTAACTTTTTTATAAATCCGATCTTTTGATTTCATTTAAGCATAAAAATGCTCTAGTTTTGCAAAATTGGGGTTTTAGGAACCCCTGCCCTGTGTGGCCATGACGACTATATCAATGAAAAAGCCCCTCTAGAGTTGCGAACCGATTATATCGAAAAAAGCCTTTACGATTACCAGATACAGGATTTAAACACCATTTTTTCTTTTCTCAAGAAAAATGAGCTGAATAAGAATCTTCTGTACCAGCTGCCCACAGGTGGTGGCAAGACCGTTGTATTTTCTGAAATCAGCCGTCGTTTTATTCAGGAAACGGGGAAAAAGGTGGTGGTCCTTACCCACCGAATAGAATTGAGTATACAAACCTCCAATATGCTCAGCGGATTCAAGGTCAAGAATATGATTATCAATAGCGATGTAAAAGAATTGCGAGATGATAATCAGTATCTCTGCTTTGTGGCCATGGTGGAAACACTCAATAACAGATTGCAGGAAGATATGGTAGAGCTTAATGATGTGGGGCTGGTCATCATTGATGAAGCTCATTATAATTCATTCCGAAAGCTCTTTAAATATTTCGAAAAGGCGACCATTCTTGGCGTTACGGCAACGCCGCTAAGCTCCAATATTAAACTCCCCATGAAAGATCACTATCAAAAACTCATCGTGGGGGAGTCTATCAAGTCTTTGATCCAAAAGAGATTTCTTGCCAGGGCCAATATGTATAGTTATGATGTAAGCCTGAGGTCGCTTAAGCTTGGGATTAATGGAGATTACACGGTAAAGTCCTCCGACGAGCTGTATGGAAACCTGAATATGCTCAATAAGCTCATAGGCGCTTATGAAGAAGTAGCTAAAGGAACCAAAACGTTGATCTTCAACAATGGTATCAGCACCTCTAAATATGTGCACGAGACTTTTAAAAAAGCCGGTTACCCTATAAGACATCTCGACAACAAAAATACGGCCTCTGAACGTCGTGAGATACTCAACTGGTTTTCCGAAACCCCTGATGCGATACTTACATCGGTCAGTATCCTTACTACCGGATTTGATGAACCCGGCGTAGAGACCGTAATCCTGAATCGGGCGACACGCTCGCTGACACTATATTTTCAGATGATCGGACGAGGCTCAAGGGTTCTACCAGAGAAAGAGGAATTCACGGTAGTGGATCTTGGGAATAATGTTGCCAGATTTGGTATGTGGGATGCGCCTATCGATTGGCAGGAGATCTTTCACTTCCCTGACTTCTACTTGTCTAACATCAAGAATGACGAGGAGATCGAAAAGGAATTTGTATACGAGATGCCTCCCGAACTCCGTGCAAAATTCAGTCAGTCTGAAGATATCCAGTTCGATATTAAGGTAGAGTATAAAAAGGTTTTCGCACAGGGTTTGAAGTCGAAGACCGTACTCGAGAGGAGTATCGAACAACACGCAAAGATTTGTGTGGAGAACAGCGAGGATGTTTTCGATGCCCGCTTGCTGGCCAAGCAGCTTAAGGATGAAATTGCATATCGCGTCAGGCAGTATTCCTACTGCATCATGAATAATACCAAGAACTACAAGGAATGGCTCGAAGAGGACTACGAACGCAAATTACGTTTAACTATTTCCCAAAAATTCGCGGCTAAGATGTAGTAGATGTCTACAAATTCAGGAAAATTACTGGTGATAGGCCATGTGTGGCCCGAACCGCTGGCCACGGCGGCAGGTAAGAGAATGCTTCAACTTCTTTGCCTTTGGAAAGACTGGGGAGCGCTTGTCTGCTTCGCATCAGCTGCTGCTAAAACCGCATATAGTTTTGATCTTTCTAAGTCAGGAATTGATGAAATTCCGATCAATTTGAACGATCCTTCATTCGATCAAATGATAAATAACCTGAACCCGGGGGTCGTGATGTTCGACCGATTTATGACCGAAGAGCAATACGGATGGCGGGTAGCCGAACAACTGCCAAACTGTATTCGGATCTTGAATACCGAAGATCTTCATTCACTGCGTCAGGTGCGGCGTGGATCTCTCGATCAATTTACGGTGGATTTAAGGAATGAATGGCTTAAGGCCGATATCACCAAGAGGGAGCTGGCTAGTATTTACAGGTCTGATCTAAGTTTGATAATATCTTCCTTTGAAGAGCGCTGGTTAAAGGATCAGGCGGGGATTCCAGGTGAACTGCTGGCCTATGTTCCCTTCATGTACAATGAAACGGAAATATTAGAAATTGACAATTTGCCTGGCTATGAGGATCGTAGAGATTTTGTCTTTGTGGGAAATGGAAAACACCAACCTAATCTCGATGCCATTCGCTGGTTACAGAATGAACTTTGGCCAGGGATCATAAAAGAGTTGCCCGAGGCCAATCTTCATATTTACGGAGCCTACCTACCACAGAATATCATGGATTTCCATAATCCAGATTTGGGATTTCTGGTACACGGTTGGGCTGAAGATATTCAGGGAGTTTTATCAAATACCCGGCTAAACCTTGTGCCGTTGCGTTTTGGAGCAGGCCTTAAGGGTAAATTCCTGGACGCTATGATATGTGGCACACCCAGTATAACTACTCAGATCGGCTCGGAGGGTATTTTAAAAAATGTTGATGATGGCTATACATCAGCTGATGAAAAGAAGGATTTTGTGACGGAGGCGCTACATCTTTATCGAGATAAACAAGCATGGGAAGAACATCTATTAAAAGAAAGAAAACTACTTAGCGAGTTATTTCAAAAACAACCGCATAGTTTAAAATTGAAAGATCGGATTGCTTATCTAGCAGCACATTTAGATGATCATCGACGACAAAATGTGGTTGGAAGTATACTGCATCATCAGACATTGAACAGCACTAAGTATCTGGCGAAATGGATAGAGGCCAAAAATGAGTTGTTGTGATTACTTCTTTGCTAACCCGGCTACAAATTTCAAAGCCAAAACACAGGCAGTGGTCAGTTCAGATGGTGTATATTTAGTTTCACAAATAGAAAACGATGAAAAAAGCGAATTGGAAAGCAGTAGGGGATTTTAAGGATATCACCTATAAGAAAAGCGATGGAGTTGCGAGAATTGCCTTTAACCGGCCCGCAGTGCGTAATGCTTTCAGGCCACAAACCACTACCGAGCTTTACAAGGCTCTTTATGATGCCCAGGAAGACACGTCTATCGGCGTGGTTTTGTTAACCGGTGAAGGCCCTTCTCCGAAAGACGGCATTTATTCTTTTTGCAGTGGAGGCGATCAAAAGGCACGAGGAGACCAGGGGTACGTGGGCAAGGACGGGTACCACCGCCTGAATATACTGGAAGTGCAAAGGCTTATTCGCTTTATGCCTAAAGTGGTCATTGCAGTTGTTCCCGGCTGGGCTGTCGGTGGGGGACATAGTCTGCATGTTGTATGTGATCTAACCTTGGCCAGCAAAGAACATGCACTTTTTAAGCAGACCGATGCTGATGTGACAAGTTTCGACGGCGGATATGGATCAGCTTACCTGGCCAAAATGGTGGGCCAGAAAAAGGCCCGGGAAATTTTTTTTCTCGGCCGTACCTATACTGCTCAGGCCGCCCATGAAATGGGAATGGTAAATGCTGTGATCCCGCATGAAGAATTGGAAGAGACAGCCTATGAATGGGCCCAGGAGATCCTGCATAAATCTCCCACGTCAATTAAAATGCTAAAATTCGCGATGAACTTAACAGACGATGGCATGGTAGGTCAGCAGGTATTTGCCGGAGAGGCTACTCGATTGGCCTATATGACGGATGAAGCTAAAGAAGGGAGGGATGCATTCCTTGAAAAGCGAAAGCCACAGTTCGGCAAAAACAAATGGATTCCTTAATTTTCTTTTAGCCTGATGGCCAATAATTCTCCTAACCAAAAAGAGCCCTGTCTTGACGATCAGGACTCTTTTACGAGAACACTATATGAAAATGAAAAAATTAACTCTTTTTGTTAATTACTCTGTAAACATACATCCTAAGTTGGCCTAACAGAAATTAATGTTGTGAGTGGGCTCAGTTTTGTGGTAAAGTGCCGGAAAAGTGTTATTTGGAAATAAAACCGGAACAAATCAGGGTAGGGCCGACAGGATATCGCTTAAAAAGGTGTTTTCATCGAAGTATGGCCCCTCAGCAAGCCCTGTGCGAACTATAACCACTTCTCTAGATGGAATTATGTATACGCGCTGACCCTGGTGGCCGTTGGCCGAATACAGGTCTTTGGGGACATCAGGAAATTTGCCCTTTGAATTAAGCCAGAAGTGGGCCCCATATTTACCTTCCGAATCTTCGGTAGGCTGCGTTACATAGTTCACCCATTCTGGATCAAAGACGATTTGATCCTGCCATTTACCTCGGTTGAGATAAAGTAATCCGAATTTGGCCCAGTCGCCTGTGCTGGCCCAGCCATAGGAAGAACCAACGAAATTTCCGCTTATATCCGTTTCTATAATCATGCTATGCATACCGATCTTGTCTATCAGCTGTCGGTAGGGATAATTAAGGTAGTCCTGGTAATTCTGAAACCTTTTGCGCAGCATCTTTGAAAGAAGGTTGCTGGTGCCCGAGGAGTAATTCCATATCTCTCCGGGTATTGCGATCGATTTCTTGGCGGCTTGTATGGCTCCCATATCATCTTCGAGGAACAGCATGCGGGTTACATCTGAGATACTGCTATAGTCTTCATCCCACTCCAAGCCACTCTGCATCCTCAATAAATGATTAAATGTGATCATTTTTCTATCGTCGTCCTTCCAGCCTTCCCAACCGGTGGGTTGATATATATCGATTTGTCCTTCAGATCTGAGAATGCCAAAGAGGGTAGCCAGTACACTTTTGGTCATAGACCATCCAAGGATCGGAGTATTACGATTAAACCCGGGGGCATATCGCTCTGCGATCAAGTTGTTTTTGTAAATCACCATAACGGTTCGAGTCCGGGATTCTTCATCCTGAATAAAGTAATTGTCCAAAACGCTTTTAAGTTTCTTATAATCTATTTCAGAAATTATTGTGTCGATTGCTGCCGTATGACCAAAAGGAAAAGGCGCGGGATTTTTCACCAAAAGTCTTTCCGGTCTGATAAGGTGAGTCGAAGAAGGGGCATTATCATTTAATAAAATAGAACCCAGACCTTCATAAAAAACAGCTTTCCGTTGCATGAGTCCAAAAACATTCGAAGTCGCAGATTTCTCCTTTATATCAATATCGGTATCCGCCAATTCAATCAGGGGGACTTTATGATCGTTTTCGGAGACAGATTGGGCTGTTCTATCGGCGATAAAAACTGTAGAAGCCATATTTTTAGCGGCATATCCGGAGATGATATTGAGCTTTGGGATCTGAAATGCCAGCGTGATGATCAATAAAATTACTGCTATAAGAATGATCCGCTTTATATATTTCATGGATGGTATGTGATTATTTCTTGCCTCAATATAAAAATTTGAATTAATTTGTTCTATGCATTGTCGGCCTTCCTCTGTTTTTTTTACCCTTTTGGTTTTTATTTCAGCAAATTGGTTATGCAGTTGTTCAAGAGAAGTTACGAAAAGTGATCAGGCTTTATACAAAGCGCAATGTGGTAGCTGCCATGTTCCTCCGGAAATAGAGGACTTACCCAGGGCGATATGGGAAAACAACATTTTGCCTGAAATGGCAGTGCGAATGGGTGTAAAGGTCCCTGATTATAATCCTCTAAAAGGATTATCCTTTGATGAGCAGGAGGCTGTCTTGAAAACAGGCATTTACCATCCCGGTCCGGTAATTAAAGTAGAGCAGTGGAATCGATTGCGCGACTATATCCTTACCATGGCCCCGGATTCTTTGCCTGCCATTCCAGATATGAATACTGAAGTGCTTTCAGGATTTAAGGAAATACCTATTAAAATCGATGCCATTCCAGGCTCCAAGAACACCACTTTTTTAAAGTACGAAAAAGATAGGGGTACCTTATTATTGGCAGATCTCCAGGGGGAAGTTATGCGCTACAATGTTAATGATCAAAGCGAAGTCGTGCTAGGTCGTTTTGAAAATCCGATCATTTCCTATAACGAAGCACAGCAAGGGACTTTCGCTGCCAGTATTGGCCAGTTAAACCCTACCGAAATATCCAGCGGACGGCTATTTAAAAAAGGTGAATCCGGATTTGAACCTAGTCGCGATATGCTTCACAGACCTGTTCATATGTTGGTTACAGATTTGGACAAAAATGGTCGTGAGGAAGTATTGATCAGTGAATTCGGCAATTTAAAAGGAAGGTTGTCTCTATTTGAGGATACCGGCGCTAAAGAAATGGAAAAGCGCGTCTTGCTAGAGCAGCCCGGGTGTATCAGAGTAATTGACCAGGATATGAATGGTGACGGCAAGACCGATCTGGTGGTCCTGACCGCTCAGGGAGATGAAGGAATACTTATATTATATCAGGAAGAACCCTTGAATTTCAGGACTGAGAAAGTACTCAGATTTAGTCCTATTTATGGGAGCAGCTGGTTCGATTTATTGGATTACGAAGGAGACGGCGATCTTGATATTATCACGGTAAATGGTGATAATGCTGATAAGTCTTATGTTCATAAATCCTATCACGGATTTCGAATTCATATAAACAATGGACAGAACGAATTTGAAGAGGCGTTCTTCTTTCCATTGAACGGGGCCACACGAGTGGTAGGCGACGATTTTGATCAGGATGGGGATATGGATTTCGCGCTGGCCGCAACTTTTCCGGACTACGACCGAGATCCTCTTTTATCATTTGTTTACCTTAAGAATGAAAAGGCCGATGATTTCAGATTTAGCCCTGAGGTACTCGAAAATCCGGCCTCGGGCAGGTGGCTGTTGCTGGAAAAAGGCGATGTTGATCAGGACGGAGATGAAGATGTGATCTTAAGTCCCTTCACCTATGTATTCACACCGGTTCCTGATAGCCTGAACCATGCCTGGAATACCAAGGGAGTGGATCTGTTAATTCTTGAAAACACACTTTTCGAAAATGATTAGACTGATTGAGAATACTTTTGTTTTGGGCATTATCCTGCTTATGAGTGTAAGTTGTTCCAGAGCCCAGCAAAGGATTCAGAATAAACCAATTGTTTTTGACAAAGAGCGCATTAATTTAACGCTCGACTACATGTCGGAACGTTATGATCTTCATCAGAACCAGCCGATAATTGAACCAAGAATGATAGTGCTTCATTGGACGGTCTATCCGACGCTGGAACAATCATTTGAAGCTTTTAAAAACCCCATTCTTTCGAATTATAGGCCTGATATAAAGGATGTTAGCTGGCTAAATGTATCGGCTCACTTTATGGTGGACAGGGATGGTACAATATACCGTTTAATGCCCGAGAACTATATGGCCCGCCATGTTATTGGATTGAATCATTGTGCCATCGGTATCGAAAATGTAGGGGGAACGGACGAAAATCCGCTTACCAAAGCACAGTTGGAATCGAACATTTGGTTGGTACATTATTTGGCGGATAAGTATACCATAGAATATTTGATAGGCCACTGTGAATACACTAATTTTGAATCCCACGAGCTCTGGCTGGAGAAAGATGAGAACTACAGAACAGAAAAAGAGGATCCAGGCAGGGATTTTATGCAGGCTGTCCGTGTTGCTACTAAAAAATTTGATTTTAAAATTAATCCCAAAAAGATCGATAAATGAAGTTTCTTAGTTCTTTGCTGCTTTTGCTCGCTATATGCGCCTGTCAGGTTCAGGGACAGGAGAATGATATTACCGAAATTTTATATAGCACATATCAAGACTTTAAAGAAAAAAGCCTTGAAAAGCGCAGAATAAAGCACAATGATCTTCAACCCCTGATCGAAAATTACTCAAACAATCCAAAGTTTCAGGTCAAGAAGGTCGGAGAGTCCATTGAAGGACGTGATCTCCATCTGATCAGCATAGGCAATGGTGATATTGACGTCTTTTTGTGGTCACAGATGCATGGAGATGAGCCCACAGCGACTCAGGCAATTTTCGATATTTTAAACTTTTTGGATAGCAAATCGAACGTTCAGGAAAAAAGAGAAATTTTTGGCCGACTCAGACTTCATTTTCTACCGATGCTCAATCCCGATGGAGCGGAGGTGTTCCAGAGAAGAAATACACTGGGTATTGATATCAACAGGGATGCCTTACGCTTGCAATCTCCTGAAGGGCAAACATTAAAGAGGGTTAGGGATAGTTTAGAGGCCGATTTTGGATTTAATCTTCATGATCAGAGTATTTATTACAATGCTGAGCGCACACCAAAACCGGCTACTATTTCCTATCTGGCTCCGGCCTATAACTATGAAAAAGACATCAATGATGTTCGTGGAAATGCGATGAAGGTTATAGGTTTTATGAATGGTATAATACAGAAATATGCCCCGGGGCAGGTTGGTCGATATAACGATGATTTTGAACCGAGGGCCTTTGGTGACAATATTCAGAAATGGGGTACCAGTACCATTCTTATTGAATCTGGTGGTTTTGCTGGTGATGTCGAGAAACAGGAAATACGAAAATTAAACTATGTTTCAATCTTGTCTGCCATTTATACTATAGCCACAGGTAATTATACTTCTGTTTCCCTTGACGACTATTGGGCTATTCCCGAAAATGACCGAAAATTGTTTGACCTTAAACTTGAGAAGCTTAGCTACAATTTGTTAGGAAAGGATTACATTCTGGATTTGGGAATTCACCGGCAGGAGGTTGATGATGCAACGCACGGTGAATTCTGGTATAAAGGTCGAATATCTGATCAGGGAGATCTTTCTACTTTTTACGGTTATGAAACTTTAAACGCACAGGGTTACAAGGTAAGGGAAGCAAAAGTTTATCATGAGGTTTTAAAATCTCTAGAAGAGTTGAATGATGCCAGTGCACTAAATTTACTCGACGAAGGATATGCCTATGTGCGGGTCAGTAAATTATCTAAAGATCAGGTTTTTTCTCCCTATCCGGTTCATGTGATTAGCGAAAATTATGACCTACCTGAATTCAATTTAGGAGTGGGGCAGAATCCAACTTTCTTCCTTGAGCATGAGGGAGAATTAAGGTATGCTGTTATAAATGGTTTTTTGATCGATCTGCAGTTGGGTTCACAACCCGATCGCATGAATGGTCTATTACTGCGTTGAGTTAATGACCGCTATAAAAGATCGATTTGGACTAATTAAAAATTTTGCATTTTATTTATCTTTGCTAGCCAGGATTATGTTGTTTTTATGGTCCCGATAGTTATCGGGAGATAGACACTCGTATTTCGCAGGTGTGGTGGTCCCGATAGTTATCGGGAGATAGACACGCGTATTTCGCAGGTGTGGTGGAATTGGTAGACACGCTAGTATCAGGAACTAGTGCCGCAAGGCTTGAGAGTTCGAGTCTCTCCACCTGTACATTGATTTAAGTTTTGA
>JAHEJJ010000065.1 GCA_024638915.1 Robiginitalea sp. | reverse complement strand
GGAACTTCTTTGGTCAGGGAATGAATCCGGTCCTGGCGAATTTCACTTTCCTTATCGTTAAGGGCCTTGAATTCCTCATCCAATTCGTCGGAAATCTTTAACAGGGCATTGGTCAAATAGGTAACGCTACCACGGGTTGTACCGATATTGGTCATAAAAAGCACCGTATTTCTGGAAGTCTTGTTTATCTGGATATTAAATTTATCCATCAGATATTTGTTCTTGAAAGTATCACCATCGACACCTGTTTTACCAATATGCAGGGTTATTTTGGTGGGGTCCAATACAAATTCATCCTTTTCCCAGGCCTCTTCCATTCTGTTCCAGCCTTCATTTTTTGTGTAATATTCGTTTAGCCCGGTTTGGCGGTAATTATTCGGTATAAAATCATGTACGGTTAAAATATCGAAATACTTGCTCAATTGTGGATTATCGTTCACCTTGGCGCGTAAAATCATGGCCATTTCAATACTTTTCTCCACCAATTCAAAACCTTCCAGTTGTACCTGGCGCCGGCCAACGTCTAACGATGCCAGCATCTGGTAATTCGGTGAGGTTGAGGTATGGGTCATGTAGGCCTCCAGAAAAGTGTTCTCGCTTTTTCTGCGAAAATCCTGGTCCCAGATATGGATCATTGAACCCTGCCTAAAACTGCTCAACGTTTTGTGGGTACTTTGAGTGGCATATACGCGTATGCGTACCTTATCCGGATCGGGCATTGAGGAAACATCGCCGCGGTCCAATCCCTTTATATAGCTGTTATACCGCTTTCTGTAGGTACTGCTTTTGTATTTATCATATAGTTTTTCGGCTACATACATTCCTGTTCGCTGTCTGTAATTATTGGCAAACCCCGCAAAGGCGAACCATGCTTCATCCCACAAAAAAATCATATCCGGTTTTATAGCGAGAACTTCTTCCATTACGCGCTCCACATTGTACACCAGGCCATCAAAGGTACAATTGGTCAGAAGCAACATCTTCACTTTATCCAGCCTTCCGGAATCCTTCAGCTGCAAGAGTTTACTTCTGATATGTTCCAGGGGAACCGCCCCGTACATAGAATATTTTTCGATGGGATACGAGTCGAGATATACAGGATAGGCACCGGCAAGTACTAGTCCGTAATGGTGTGATTTATGGCAATCCCTGTCTATAAGTACCACATCACCAGGTTTAACAATGGCCTGCATAACGATCTTATTTGCCGTGGAAGTGCCATTGGTCACAAAGTAGGTGTACTGCGAGCCATAGGCATCACGGGCCATTTCCTGTGCCTTTTTTAATGGACCCGTTGGCTGTAACAGGGAGTCAAGACCACCGGTGGTAGCTGATGTTTCGGCAAGAAACATATTTCGTCCATAGAAATCGCCAAAGTCATTGATCCATCTCGATTTGAACACGGAATTTCCCCGGGAAATGGGCATGGCATGGAAAACTCCGGTGGGTTTTTGGCTGTAGGCTACCAGAGCAGAAAAGAAAGGAGTATCAAAGCGTTCCGCTATTCCCCGTAATATGGTAAGGTGAAGTTCCTGTAGATCCTCGGTCTGATAGAAGATACGCCTAAAACGTTTTATGGTACTGTCCTTCAGGTGCCCCAGTGAAGTATCAGTTACATAATAGGCATCCAATTCCGGCCTGAATTGGTCGATTACTTCTCCAATTATCGGGCCCAGATCGGTCTCAGACTGGGACGAGAAATCCATCTTTTTAATGGCTTGAATATAGGGTTTTATAAGTGGCGAGATTCCCTTAGAATAATAGGGTGGGGCATACCGCACCACAACGGCTTGTATATTGTGGTTAAAGAGTAAGGTGATCAGCGCGTCCTGAAAAGACCGTTGTAAAACGACCCCATATGTAAATTTGTCATGGGAGTTACGCAATGCCCTGAGGTTATTTCTAAGATGGGTTTCTTCCTGCTCGGAGATGGCGTCGATGAACAATACCTCAAAATGATTTTTCCGCACACTGTTGTATTGCTCGTGTTCCTCAACGGTATCTATACTTTGTTCATCGTAATCCACAAAGTCGGGATTACCTCTGTAGCTATCCCCAACCAGGTATTTGGTGGTCTCAGCCACTATATTTGACAGCGCTGTATGTTCACGATTAGAAAGAACCTTTTCCAATTTTTGTATCCGCGCCTTTCCCGGTGAAGCGAAGTAACATTCAACGCCTTTAAGGTCTTTGATCAAATTCTTAACCGCCTGCCGGTGTTTCTTTTCATTTGCAGAACCGCTGTGGCAACGTGCCAATTCTGAAGTTACAATTTTAAGCCTGTTCCAGTAGTCTACCCTCAGCTGGCCGATATTATAGTAGGGTGAAGTCTTAGCACTATTTTTTGATGGTATTCTGATCTTTGTCATTGAAATTTTTCTATGTCGTTTTTTATTATCTCGAAAAAGAAACAAGAAAAAATATAAAAACCTTTTCTGATTCTGAAATCATGGAAGCTACTGCAGTTTAACTATAGAATGAAACATGCTCATTGGTCTGTAGGCGCTATAAACCAGAATAAAACCGATCAATAATTTCCATATCGATTTTTGGCGGTATTTTTTAGGTTCTGGAATACAACGCCAGCTTATTTCCTTGAGAGTCGATAAAAATACCAAAGTAGCCCGCATCCTCACTGATCAATGTTTTGTGCATTATGATGCGGCCACCCACTTCCTCTACCTTGTCAAGAACGTCATTCAGATCGTCACCTCCATTGAGATAAATCAATGGGCCTGTATCGCTGGGTATAGATCCCGGACTGGCGATTATTGCGCCACCGATTCCGTTGGTCGTCGGAAAAAACGCCATGGCATTGGTATCAGTAATGTTCTGTTGCATCTCGATACCAAAGATATGCTGGTAAAAATTGACGGCTTGCTGGAAATCTATTGCCGGTATTTCAAACCAACTCACATAATCTTTTCTTTCCTGTTTTTTTTTCCTTTTTTTATCTGAGCTTACATCACCCATTTGTATTTATTTTTTATGTTGAACCATCACCTTTATAATGTATCGGGGATTCCGGATGTTCGAGGGCGTCTTCCTTTATGATCAGCTCTGTCAATTTAGCCAATCGATTGGGTTTTATCAGTGGGCCAAGAGAATCCAGATAAGGGTGTGGGGCGTTGGGTTCGTAAATATTGAATTGGCCCAAATGATCCCTGAAACTTTTTAGAGGCTGGCCCAGTCGTAATATTCCCAATTCACGACTCCTTTTAACCCTCGGAATGTTAAGCTCCAGAGGAATGATCTCCTCGGTACCCTCGGACTGGTGGATAACCAGACCGTCCGGCCCACAAACTATAGATCGTCCGGTACCCCCGGTATCCAAACCGTTGACATCAAAAAAGTAACACTGATTTACCGAGGCCATAGCCCTGACAATGGATAACTCGATGTCGCGATCTATTGTGCCCGAAAGTGTAGGGTGTAATATTACCTCGGCACCCATGGCCACCAATGTCCGTATGGTTTCCGGGAACCACATATCGTAACAAATAGATACCCCGAACCGACCGACATCCGGTACGTCGAACACGCAAAATTCGGTTCCCGGTGTTACCCCTACTTCATAGGGATAGAAGGGAAACATTTTACGATAACGGGTCACGATTTCCCCTTTGGGATTGATAACGGTAGCCGTATTATAAATTTTGCCATTATTTTTTTCGAATATCGAGCCCGGAATCAGCCAGATACCATATTTTTTGGCCATGGCCTGCATTTGGCCTTCAAAATCATTTGGTATTTCCCGGGCGGTATGCGTCAATGGGCCGTAGGCACACAATTCACTGAACAAGACCATCTCTATCCATGGGTAGAGATTCATGGTAATGTCGAGTTTCAATTTCATCATCTCTACATTGGAGGTAACGGCCGACACCTTCATCTGTATTCCTGCAATTGCAAATGGTCTCATATTTTATTTGCCTATAGCTTTTTTAATTTCGGTTTCCATTATGGAAAGTCCTTTTTCCAATTGTTCGTCAGTGATAACTAAAGGAGATAGGATGCGGATGATATTTTTATGGGTGCCCGCACTGAGTAGCACTAATCCGTTTTCGGCGCAGCCTTTCACAATCTTCGGACATATTTCGGCATAAGGCTGCCTGGGGTCACCGTTCTTAACAAATTCAATGCCGATCATGGCACCCACACCCCTTACGTCTCCGATTTCGGAAAGTTCTTTCTTCAATCTTAGCAACCTGGCCATAATAATATTGCCCACTTCAATGGCTTTTTCATTCAGATTGATATCTTTCATGTATTGGATGGTGGCAGATGCCGCCACACAACAGATCGGGCTACCGATATAGGTGCCGCCAATGGAACCTACGGCAGCCGCATCCATAATTTCTGCCTTTCCAACAACCGCAGCAATAGGCAGACCCGACCCCATAGATTTTGCATATGTACTGATGTCGGGCTGTACGCCGTAATGTTGCCAGCTGGCCCAATGTCCTGTGCGGCAGAATCCACTCTGTACTTCGTCCATGATAAGCATTATGCCATGCTCGTCACAAAATGACCGTAAGCCTTCCAAATATTTCTGTGGAACAGGGTTAAAGCCACCCTCACCCTGGATCGGTTCCAGAATTATAGCCGCTAAGCTATTCGTGTCGACCAGGTTAAGCGCACTTTCATAAAGTCGTTTTAATTCATCTTTTACAAATGTCTCCTCGTCCCTTTCTCCGCTGTAGCGATAGAAATTGGGAAACGGGAGTCTGTAAACTTCCGGGGCAAAGGGTCCGCAATCATATTTATACCCCACTTTGCTGGTCAGTGTCATGGCCATCATAGTACGCCCATGATATGCGCCTGTATAACATAGGACAGCAGGTCTTTTGGTTGCCTGTCTTGCTATTTTTATGGCATTTTCAACGGCTTCGGCTCCAGTACTCACGAGCATGGCCTTTGTTTTATCACCATGGGGCAGAATTTCTGCCAATTCTTCACATAATTTAATGTACGGTTCATAGGTAACCACATTAAAACTGGTATGCAGGTATTTTTCGGCCTGCTCACGAACAGCCTTCACTACCGGTTCTGGGCAATGTCCGGCATTTACAACACCGATACCCCCGGCAAAATCGATGAGCTCGCGGCCATCTGCATCCACAATGATGGCGCCTTTGGCCTTACTAACAGTAGCGGTATTGAATACGCCCACGCCGTTGGCTACCACTTTTTTTCTTCTTTCGAAGAGTTCCTGTGATTTGGTCAATTCCTTTATCATTATTAAAATAATTGTGTTTTTGTTCAAGTTAATTCTCAGACGGAAATTAGCAGTTTTCCCAATAGATAAAAGTACGTGTTTTGAAGACTGAATTTACATTTGGAGTACATTTTAATATAGTATTTTATAGGATGGATTCCAAACTGTTTTTTGACGCTTTTGTAGCTCAAAAAAGTTAACCTAAAGTTGGGGTAATCATCGCCTGGATTACGATCATGAAAGAATAAATGGGTAAAAGTTCCCCCATCATTTTAAGAGCAAGCGGAAAAAATCGAAGTTCTGGCAATAATACGGGCTGGAGTTAACTCACTTCCACCTTAGCCCAGGATAGTTTTCGGGGCAAAACTCATGTGTTTTTGCCTACTTTCGACTGCTAATTGCGAACCGCGTACTATAAACTGCCAACAGAACAGGCTTGGGTTGGATCTCCAAAGGCTTGCCGTGGAAATAATCGAACTACAAACGGGTACTTGGAACTGCTAACAGGAACTGCAATTGCATACACCAACATACTATTAATACCTCCTGGAACATATTTTGAAGACTTCTAATTATGTTTCGGAAAAATCACCAAAATTTATAAGAATTTGGCACATGTTTGTTTAGTGCTGTATGCTTAATTTTTCGATCTTCTGACTTGATTACCTCCACAGGCTTTAAGCACAAGCCTTGAGCCTTGCTCATAAAAACGCTATCCACTCACCCCTTTATTTCGAATTTATTATCACCAATTAATCTTTTATCATGAAAAAACTCATTTATTTTTTTATCGCAATTCTGGTTGCTTTTGTTTCCTGCGAGAAAGACAACCTGGAAACACAAGCAGAAGATCTTTCTATCAATATTGATTTAGCTGCTTCAAAACAATCATTTACCGTAATTGGACAGAACAACCCTGCAGTTGACCTAGCAGCTGTTCAAAATGCAGTCGACAATCATGATTGGGTGACCCTAAGCGGAGTGTTCGATTTTGGTTTTGATACGGCCATCGGCGGTATCGATATTACAAGAGAAAATCTGATACTACAGGGTCCGGCAACTATCCTAAACGGAGCCAAAACCCGTCCCATTACGGAACTTGGTACGGTAAAATATCCACTAAGCATTCGCGCTCCTGGCGTAGAACTCAGAGCGCTTGAAATCAGTGGCGACCACGACGGTGTATTGATATATGCAGCGGACAATGGTAAACCAATAATCCTCGAAGGGAACAATATTACAGGAACCACCGCAGCTGTGGCGGCATCTTTAACTTCAGGTGGGATTAAATTACTTCAAAATCGTTTGGAAGCTGTATTTGGATATTTCGCCCTGAGAAGTGAGGGCAATACCCAGATCGTGAGCAACGAAATAACCTCGTATCTGGATGGAGTATACATTTTTAACTTCGGACATAAAATAGATATTTTAGACAATACCATGGTAGCTGCTGGTTACGACGCCATCTGGATTGGTGCCTGGCTGGTAACGAAGGATACAGGTCCGGAATGGGGCGAGAATGCACCGGTCAGGGTAATAGGGAATACCATTGAAATTACGGATGGATTCGCCGCTGGAATCTCGATAGGTTCCTCTGCCCATGGCATCAATAACGTGACCGTAAAAGATAATGTACTGACAGGTATTGCAGGTTATGGGGGTCTGTTGAAACAACCTTATGGTCATAATAACAGATTTATGAATAACGATCTTTCCGGACTCACTACCTATAGCCCCCAGATCTGGATCTTGGGTGGACGGAACAGTCATTATAAAAACAATGTACTTGGAAAAGTTGAAACTTTTACCGTAGGTGGTTGGGGTCCAGCGTTTAAAGATGCGGGCACATTGGTCTCACCGATCAACTGGCATGAAAACGATGGGCTGAATACGCCTGATCCGGTGCATTATGGTAATCATATTAGCAATAACGATTATAGCCAGACTGGTGTACCGGGCTGGACAGACGATCCGGATACCTCTTCAGGGGCTGTTTTACTCCTGGATTTCTTACAGAAATTCGATGAGTTCTTTAATCCGATTGAAGTACCCTTCGATATGGAGAATTTTGTTAATGAGAAAACATTTCCGGAAGGCACCGATCTCTGTAGCCAAGTACTGGACCTAAATCCGGGTTCAAACCACATTTCAAATTGGAACACTTGTGAGATGATTTCTGCTAAAACCTCAAATAAAGTGGTGGAAATCCGTTACAGGAATCAAGGGCAGTGGTTAAAAGAAATGAAGGAAAGAAGAAAGAGACCTACCAAGCTTCACGAGTAGATCTTTCAAGAAATTCCTTTATGGGAACTACCGCAAATACTGTTTTAACGCTAAACAAAAATTTAGAAAATCCTGGCATTTATGTCAGGATTTTTTATTGACCTGGCTCGAAGTAGCTAACTAAATCTTAAGACTTTGTCCTTTCTTTAGCAATACACAGCGGCTACCCAATTTTTCGACTTCCGTTTTAAACCAAATGTCATCGGCCGGGTTATAGCTTTGGCTAAAAAGTGCCGGGCAGTTATAATGACATGGGATCACCAATTTTGGCTTCGTCATTTTTACCACTTCCAGGGCCTCTTCTTCGTTCATCGTATTGGGTATTTTTTTCCCGCCGATAGGGATCATAAGCACGTCTGGTTGGTCTAATGATTTCCATTCGTCTAAATGAAGTAGTGTATCCCCAAGATTCACCAGTGTTTTACCCTCTAATTCTATCTTAAAACCCAGGGCACCCCACCCGATCCGCTCTTCGGGTCCCGGCCTGATCATTTTTGTAAATGGCCCGAGATTTAGGCTGAGTGGCCCGTGCGTAGCCATCAGCCCGGTGACCGACATATTATCGAGTTCAATGGTTTCACCGACCTTAATCCTATGGCTATTCTCAACCTTGGTGGTGAATGCCAGACCTTTGGAACGCGGACCGAGCATGCGTTGCTGACCATCGACTTCCCTGAACATACTTTTATTACAGATGATAGGTGCTCCGGATGCCTCTAACATTCTATCGGCATGCCAGAAATGATCAGGATCTCCATGTGTCACCAAAATATGGGTGATATCCTGCCATTCTGTCTTTGGGATTAGTGAAGTAAACCTAAAGTAATAGAACATCAACCCGCCCGGGTCAATAGCGATTTTCTTGTTACCCGTTTCGATCAGGAATGAATTGTACAAATAATGGGTGATTTTCATTGGGAAAATGTCAGGAGAGATAAAAGTAGTATAGCGGAAGCAAGGAGGCCATGATCTGAATCATCTTGACAATGATCTATTTATGGTCAACTGCAAACTGCCAACTGAAAAGACTAGGCTTGGCTTGCTACCCTCGCGCGATGCTGATGCTTTGATCAGCATGCTGACTTCTGACATTTTGGATATTAAGTCAGCTCCAGCGACCCTGAGGCGCACCCAGATAGCTATCGGGGTAAAATCAAGTTTACAACATTACTATGGACTGAGACTGCTAACTGTATACTTTTGGAACAGCTGGGGTTAACTTCGCTTTGCTTGTTGGACGCGGCCGTCCCGAGCTTAAATCAAAAATACCTGATCTTTAGTCAATATATTGCTGCTTCATGCCTTCAGTGCTGGGGTTAATTTCGCTTCACTTGTTGGATGCTGATGTTTCGATTAGCATGCTGACCGTCTGCACGTCAGCACCGAGCGCTCCCAAGTTGCAAATGCAAAACCCGAACAACCTTCGGTTGCGGGTCTTTTTATTTCTTCTTCCGTCCTTATGGACTATAGGATAGAATTAACTTCTGCTG
>JAHEJJ010000064.1:8639-9098 GCA_024638915.1 Robiginitalea sp. | reverse complement strand
CCGCGCCAAGCTTGCTTGAGCGAAGGATTGAGAAACAAAAAAAGCAAACCGAAAAGGCTTACTTTTCCTTTTTCAAGATGTTTGAGCTGGGACTCAGCGAAGCTAAAACCGCCTCGAGTACGGATGAATAAAAACCAAGGCATTTGCCTTGGTTTTTTTGTTTTGGAAGCGTTGCCAAGTTTACTTGAGCAAAAGTAGATAAAACAAAAAAGCAGCGTGAAACGCTGGGTATTTTATTCTCAGAACGTTCGAGCGGGACTCACGAAATCCCGAAGGGAGGAGTAATTCGCGCCAACTCGCCATTAATAATTTCGTCTTCATTTTCAAGATGTTCAGTAGGGACTCGATGAAGAAGTAGTTAATTCCGCCATCATAACGTACCCTTCATTTTCTTTGCTTGCCCAAAGAAAACGAAACAAAAGAAAAGGCACTTTCTCGTAGGCAATTTTAATGCGATGC
>JAHEJJ010000064.1:0-8539 GCA_024638915.1 Robiginitalea sp. | reverse complement strand
CCAAACTCCTAAATCGCCTCCAAGGTTTCGCCGATTTTTTGAGAAGTTTGTCTCTTTCGCTGACGATAAAGAATATTTGCAATAGGACACCTATTCAACACTACTTTTTATTATTCGACACCTTCAGGCGGGACTCAAGAACCCCCGAAGGGAGGAGTAATTCGCGCCAACTCGCCATTAATAATTTCGTCTTCATTTTCAAGATGTCCAGTTGGGACTCGATGAAGAAGTAGTTAATTCCGCCATCATAACGTACCCTTCATTTTCTTTGCTTGCCCAAAGAAAACGAAACAAAAGAAAAGGCACTTTCTCGTAGGCAATTTTAATGCGATGCATTAAAACCAGTGCCAAACTCCTAAATCGCCTCCAAGGTTTCGCCGATTTTTTGAGAAGTTTGTCTCTTTCGCTGACGATAAAGAATATTTGCAATAGGACACCTATTCAACACTACTTTTTATTATTCGACACGTTTGAGCGGGACTCACGAAATGAAATAAGCTGATGTTAGAACGAGCTGTGATGAGGGGTGATCAAAAGGTTTTCGATACATTTTTCTCCTTACTTTGTTTGTCGAAAAACAATCGAACTGACAAAGTGGACTAATTATCCTCCTCTTTCACATAGTTCGGTGTACTTTCCCATACGACCACAACTAGGTTTGGTCTACCTGTTCAATATTCAGGATAGGTAGTTTGTAGTGGCTGTTTCAGTGGATTGAAACCCTAGAAAATAAATCTAGCTGAGTATTCTAATTGAAATAGTTCTTTAAGCTGATGAAATTCCGTTAAAATCTGTTAATTTTTTGGAAATAGTGTAAAAATTATTTATTCATATATAATGAAGTTATTTGTATTACCATCAAATATTATTGTTTTCTAAACCAAGTAACCGGTTAGAAACATCTAATCTGGAACAGTATCGTTCCGTCTGCCTATTGATAATATCTCGCGTTGAACACTGCCTTACGTCAATTTGATGTACGGTACTTAAGCGGTAGTAAACCGATGGAACGTGTGACGTTTGTCCAGCACTAAGAAATTTGTCAAAAAGTTAAGTGGTCGGCTAAGTAAAGGTTTATCAAATGGTATGAACCGGAAATAGAAATTAATAAAACGAAAAAGCATATAGTATGGTAGGAAAAAAAGAGAAAAAAGAAAACAAAGAGATTTTGCAAAAATCCATCAACCATTTAGAAACCACGGGGTTTACCGATATTAAAGCGCCACTGCCAGGATATGAATCGCCCAAAACCTTTATTGGAAAATCGAGCGGTATGGAAGTGGCAGCAGATATCTCAGCAAAAAAGAATGGCCGAAAATATTTTTTCGACATCAGCCTGAAATCAGATAAAGTCGTAAAGCTCAAATCAAAGTGGCTATTACTTGATACCGTAGCGAGATTAAGGTCAAATCGCTTTAAAATTATTACCACCAGGGGTCATTTTAAATTTACCACTGACCTTTTAAAGGAAGTTAACCTGCAGAACAAGACGCCTATCAGGGTCTAGATAACAGAAAGTATTCAGAGCTATTTCCGACGCGGAATACGCTTTAAATATTTGTTTGCTGGAGAAATCCAGTGGCAGAATGCACACCTATATTGGAATAGCGCTGTTACCTTAATCTTTTACCGGTATTTTCGCGGCTCGTGATTTCCATTTATATTCAAGCTCACCACTTCCCATTTTTTGTGTACTCCCTTTTCATTCTCCAAATGCCTTCAATAAGTTTTGTTTTCCTCGATGCAAAAAGAAGCAATCCCGATAGTTATTGGGACAAGAAGGTTTAGAGGAAATTTTTTGGCCTTGCCAAAACTACCAACACCACGAGCCGCTCCATACTTTTTATATTAAACATTCCCACTTCCGCTATTTCAAGAAAAAACCTATTATTTTAATGCCGGTTCAAGCGGAATTAATTTTTTTAACCTAAATTGGTTTTTAGGTAGTTTACAACATGGCGCGATTGAACTTATCTACATACGACACCAAAGGATTTTTTGATGAAATGTTCGATGAAAACCTGGAAGTCAATGCACACTATTCGCTACTGAGAAAGAGGTTGGAGAAAATTGGTTGGAAAAAGCTGAGCTTGCTGCAACAATCCACCGATAGGGCTCAAATGTCCATCGGGATGACTTTTAATGTTTATAGCGACAACCAGGGTATTGAGCGTATCCTCCATCTCGATGTTATCCCTAGGATCATCAGCAGCGCAGAATGGGAGTATCTTGAGCAAGGGCTAACCCAGCGAATAATAGCCCTGAACATGTTTATTCACGACCTGTATAACGAGCAACTTATTCTAAAGGATAAGATTATCCCCCAAGAACTCGTATTCTCAAGTGCCACCTATTTGAAGCAATGCCAGGGATTACAACCGCCGCATAAGGTTTGGTGTCATATCACCGGAACAGACATTATCCGTGGCGATGATGGACAGTTTTATGTGCTCGAGGATAATCTGCGTTGCCCTTCCGGGGTTTCCTATATGCTGGAAAACCGCGAGATCCTGAAAAGGACCTTTCCGGAATTGTTCGAAAAACTTCATGTAAGGCCCGTATACGACTACTCCCATAATTTAAGGGACATGCTCGAGGCCATGTGGCCGGCCCCAAAAGTCTCTATTGTGGTACTGACCCCCGGAATATACAATTCGGCATATTTTGAACATGCCTACCTGGCACAGCAAATGGGCGCAGAATTGGTAGAGGGGAAAGATCTGGTGGTGAAAGACGATCATGTGTATATGATCAGCACAAAAGGACTCGAACCGGTGCACGTGATTTACCGACGGGTGGATGATGATTTTATCGATCCCAAAGTATTCCGCAAAGACTCGATGTTGGGCACCCCTGGGTTGTTCGAGGCCTATAAGAAAGGTAATGTGGTACTGGTAAATGCCCCGGGAACCGGTGTAGCCGATGACAAAGCAGTTTATGCCTATATTCCAAAAATCATCAAGTATTACCTGGGAGAAGAAATGCTCCTGCCGAATGTACCCACCTATATCTGTGCGGAAAAGGACGATTTGCAATACGTACTGGAAAATATCGGCCAATTGGTCGTCAAACAGACCGATGCTTCAGGCGGCTATGGTATGTTGATCGGGCCTAAATCAACAAAAGCCGAACAGCAGGAATTCATCAAAAAAATAAAAAACAATCCAAGGAACTATATTGCCCAACCCACGATAAATCTATCAAGAGTGCCGACCCTCTCCGAAGACGGTATTGAGGGCAGGCATGTAGATTTGAGGCCATACATTCTTTACGGTAAAGAGGTAAAGATCATTCCGGGTGGCCTTACACGCGTAGCCCTAAAAAAAGGATCGCTCGTTGTAAATTCATCACAAGGGGGCGGAAGTAAGGATACATGGATTCTGGGTGAATAATAAAATAAAACTATGCTTAGCAGAGTAGCCGATTCTATCTACTGGATGAACCGATATATCGAGAGGGCTGAAAATTACGCCCGTTTCCTGGATGTAAATTTCAACCTCGCCCTGGAACTGCCAGTATCGTTCACAACGCAGTGGGAACCCCTGGTAGTGACTACGGGCGACTGGAAACTTTACGAATCGCTTTACGGAAAAGCGGAGAAGTCTAAGGTCATCTATTTTATGGGATATGATGAAAAAAATCCCAATTCTATTCTCAATGCTTTGAGCAATGCCAGGGAAAATGCCAGGGTAGTAAGGTCCGATATCACCAAAGAGGTATGGGAGCAGATCAATCATCTCTATTATTTGGTCAGGGATCAGAAATCAAAAAAACGATGGGCCAAGAAAGATCCCAGGAAGAGTTTTGATGAAATCAAAACCGGCTGCCAGCTCTTATACGGTATTTTTGATGCCACCATCTCCCGGACAGACGGATGGCATTTTGGAAAGATTGGTCAGCTTATTGAGCGAGCCGATAAGACTTCAAGAGTGCTCGATGTAAAGTATCATATCCTGCTCCCCTCTTCCAATTCAGTCGGTTCTTCATTAGATCTCATCCAATGGGCCGCCCTTCTCAAATCGGTAAGTGCCTACGATATGTATCGCAAACGGTTTGGTAAGCTCCAGACAGCCTCTATAGCACAGTTTTTGATTCTGGATGAAGACTTCCCACGTTCCATGCTGCATTGTTTGACAAGGGTAGAAAATTCACTAAAAGCCATAACTGGTAATACCATGGGGTATTCCACCGGGGCGGAACGCCAATTGGGCCTGCTCAAGTCACAATTAGAATATGCAGATATCAACGAGATCATAGAAACAGGTCTGCACGAATTTCTCGACAACTTCCAATTCAAATTAAACGAAGTTTCTTCATCAATTTTCGAAACCTTCTTTTCTTTACAGAATATTGTCAACCAAAATTAACAGGCTCAGATGACGTACTGCATGGGTATAAAAGTAAAATCAGGCATCGTGGGCCTTTCAGATACCCGGATTACATCGGGTAACGAAACTACAATGGCTAAAAAGGTGTATACGATCAATAAAGATCAACACTCCTTTTTTATTATGACCTCAGGGCTGCGATCGGTGCGCGATAAAGCCCTTACGTATTTCAAGGAAATCATCGATGCAGATGACGAGAAGTTTAACAAATTGTACAAGGCGGTAAATGCCTTTGCCATACAGGTCAAAAAGGCAGCCCAGGAAGACAAGCAGTCGCTTAAAGAGGCGGGGCTGAGTTTTAATCTCTTTGCGCTGGTAGGCGGACAACTGCAGGACGATGATGAACATAAGATCTACTTGCTTTACCCTGAAGGCAACTGGGTGGAAATCTCCGAGGGTTCCCCGTTCATGATCATCGGCAACAACGGCTATGGCAAACCCATATTAAACAGGGTTCTCAAGTACGATTCCAGCCTTAAATTTGCGCTCAAAGCCGGTTTCCTTGCCTTTAATGCAACCCGAGTAAGCGCTAACGATGTGGATTATCCGATCGACGTGATCTACTATGAAAAAGACAGTTTCAATATCATTGAAAAGCGGTATCAAAAAGGTGACCTTAAAAAGATATCCCAAATGTGGCAAAAAAAACTAAGCCGATTGGTAAAAGATCTGCCTGATGATTGGATGGACAAACTTTTTGAACTTCCCAACCCTGATCCACAGGAAAGAAATGAACAAAAGTATCCCTTTGAATAGTCCTGTATGAAGCTCTGCATCCGCCATTTTACACAATACAGTTACGGCCATGATGTTTTTTTGGAACCTCATTATTTAAGGTTCAGGCCGAGATCCGTTTCCTATTTAAAACTCATCGATTTCACCCTTGATGTACTTCCCATGCCAGAAGGTAGTTCATCGCAAGCGGATCCAGAAAATAACAGGGTAGAGTTTTGTTGGTTTAGCGGTATGCACAGCACTATGGAGGTTAGAGCAGAGTCCGTTGTTGAATTAACACCCTTCAATCCCTTTGAATTTTTGTTGTATCCTGCCCAATTTACAAGATTTCCCTACCGATATCCAACTGACATGATGCCGGTGCTGCAGAACGCCCTGGCCCATCTCAGATTGGAGAAAGACCTGCTGCTTTTCCAGGAAAAATTAGCAAAAGAGTCCGATTACCAAACCATCCCTTTTTTGCAGGCCCTTACACAAGCCATACATAATCGTACCACCTTAGAGCTTAGGGAAAAAGGAACCCCTTATACACCCGAAAAGACTTTTAGGAATCAAAGTGGATCTTGTCGAGACCTGGCCTGGATGCAGCTGCAACTTTTACGTATGTCGGGTTTTGCCACCCGTTTTATGAGCGGTTATTTATATCTGGAAACTGAAGATCCGGAATTCGAACTCCATGCCTGGCTCGAAGTATATTTGCCAGGTGCCGGATGGATAGGTCTCGACCCAAGTCACGGGATATTTACAGATCATCATTACATGCCCGTAGCGGCCAGTGTTCAACATGAAAATACTATGCCGGTGACCGGTACGGTGAGAGGAGATGCCAAAGCCCTTCTGAAGACCGAACTGGATATTCGTGAGCTACCCTAGACTTGAACACCAAATTAAACCCGATCCATCTCATTTTTTCGGTAAAAAGTCTGGTTTTGATCTTTGTTAAAATCAAGCTGCTTTTTTCAATGCCACAAAATACATCTCCACCTCTCCTTTACCCTTGGCTTTGATCTTGCCCCTGGCTGTAAAGGAAAATTGAGGATCATCTTTTATGATCGCATAGGTGTCCTGGGAGATATTTATCTTGCCCACCTCGCCGCTGCTTTCCATTCTTGAGGCCGTATTCACCGTATCCCCCCAGATGTCGTACTGGAATTTCTTGACCCCCACAATACCCGCCACCACCGGTCCTGTATGGATACCCACCCGCATCTCGAAAGGGATCTCGTTAGTGGCCTTTTTCTCTGCAGCTCTATTTTCCATAAAAGCCTGCATCTCCAGGGCGGCCAGTACGGTGTTCTTAACGGCATCTTCAGACGGGACCGGCAGTCCACCCCCGGCCATATAAGCGTCCCCGATGGTTTTTATCTTTTCTATATTGTAGTTTCCACAAATATGGTCAAAGGCTTCGAAGCATTGGTTTATTTCCTTAACCAGCTCCCGTGCAGATAGTTTCTCTGACCTGTTAGTAAATCCCTTGAAATCGGTAAACAGTACCGACACCTGATCAAAATCGCGCGCATCCACGCTTCCCTTGGCTTTGAGCTCTTCGGCAATCTCCGAAGGCAGAATGTTTAGCAGGAGATTCTCCGAGCGGTCTTTCTCTTTTTCTATAATCTTTTTTGATTTTCGTACATAACGCCAACGGCTGTAAAAGCCACCCGAAAGCACAAGAAAGAAGATCCCCGCACCAAGAGCGAGATTGCGGTTGCGATCTTTCTTTCGCACTTCGGTCTGGTGGGCCATCTCTACCTGAAGGTCTTTTTCAACTTGCTGTAAACTATCGGCCAATACCTGCTTGGCAAACTCCATCTGCTGGAGTTTTTTGGAAGTCTCCTGGAGCTTGAGGCTGTCGTTGAGCATCAGCACTTGCTCATGATAAACTAAGGCTCTCTCACTGTTCCCTAATGCCTTATACGACTTATAAAGACAATCAGAAGATAATTCTTGTTCCGGAATGGCTCCTAATTCCTCAGCCTGGGCAAGTGCGTCCAAACAGTTGATCACTGATTTATTGTAATCCTTTTGCTCAAAGGAAGCCATTCCTATTGCGATTAGGGTACTAACCTCATTTCTTCGATCTCCTATTTCACGAGTTAAATCAATGCTTTTTTGATAATACCCCATCGCTTTTCGGTATTCCCCAAGTTCCTGATAGAGGCTTCCCATATTGTGATAAACACTCCCAAGGCCCAGTTTATCTCCCAGTTCCTGCTTGAGTTTCAGGCTCCTCTGGTTATAATAAATCGCACTATCATAAACTTTTAACGCTTTATATACAGCTGCTACATTGGTGAAAGTGTTTGCTATGCCTAGTTTATCCCCAATGTCTTCCTTCATCAAGAGGCTTTTTCGATAATACTGAATTGCTTTGTCATACTCACCGAGATCATCGTAAATAATGCCAACATTATTTAATATCCCGGCCATGCCACGCTTATCATTCAGCTCTTCCTTAACCTCCAAACTACGCATATAGTAGTCCAAAGCCCGATCGTAATTTCCCTGCGAATCATAGATCATACCAATGGAGTTTAAGGCAATGCCCACTCCCCTTTGGAAATTGATTTCCTCTCTGATCGACAAACTTTCCTCCTGTGCCTTTAATGCCGCCATATAATTGCCCTGTACTTCGTAGATTAGGCCAAGATTCCCAAGGTTGGTGGCTACTCCTTTTTTATCACCCAATTCCTCAGCAATTTTCGTACTCCTGTTATAAAAATCTATGGCCTCATCATACTCCGCTTGCAGAAAATACAGGTTCCCAATTGAGGCATAAGCTATTCCTATACCTTCTTTGTCGTTGATTTCTTTCCGGATTTTCAGACTTTCTTTCTGGATATCAAGAGCAGAGGTATAGTCACCCTGAGTATCATAGATCAACCCAATATTTCCCAGAGTAGAAGCCAGGCCTCTTTTGTCATCCGTTTTTTTCCTGTATTCTATACTTTCCAAACTGGCTTCCAGTGCCTTTTCATAGTCATCTTTAAGATAGAATGCAATTCCCTTGATATGCAAAGCCACAGCAATTCCCCAATAATCCTTTTTTTTTCGTGTAAAATCCAGGAGTTCGTCTACATAAAAAAGGGCACTATCCTGTTGAGAAAATAAATAGCCATCCCATATTAAGTTGTCCATTGCCTTGATTCGCACACTATCTTTCCGGCTGGTATCCTGCCAGACCGTATAAAGGGAATCCAAATTGGTTTGGGCATGAATGGATGTAAAAGAGAATAGAAAAAATATAAGGCTTTTCCAGAAGATTGCTCGGTTGGTTTGCATCCTTACAATATATATAAATCCTATGAAGCTTACCATATAAGACCTAAAGGTAATAGACCAATTAAACGCTTTGTCCGACAAAGAACATCTCAATCTCCCCCTTCCCTTTGGCCTTGATCTTGCCCCTGGCCTCGAAG
>JAHEJJ010000034.1 GCA_024638915.1 Robiginitalea sp. | reverse complement strand
ACATCCAGCATCTTTGTTAGCACAATCCGGAACCGTGGCGGCACAACTGGCTTCATCGAGCTGTTCCCAAATAATACTGGTTGCATCGGGGATATTAATCTGAATCAGTTCGGTATCATTAAGACCACAAAGAAAGATTTCAGGTAATAAATCCCCGTCGTTAGGACAAATCAGAATCTGTCCCTCAACGGTATTGGACGGATCGTTGATCAAATCGATTATCGGGTTGGTTTGGGCCGAACCAGAATTAACCACGGTGATGATTTCCTGGAAGCCTTTACAGGGATCGGCCACAATTTTGTCTACGATATAAATACCTATATCAGTAACCAGCAGGGTGCTGGGATCATTGTCGGGATCACCATCGTTTAATACGATATCACCGGCATCGATAACCTGGTTTTGATTTTCATCGCTATACCATATATAGGAATCGAAATTATCTCCTGCGTCGAGCAAAACGTTATTACCACAAAGCTCAACCGTCCTGCTGTAATCGCAGCTTTCGAGATCGTCCAGCAAGAAGTTTGTTGCCCCTGGAGTTACAAATCCGCAGTTGTCAAAATCGGAAACACTCGGGTCATCCGTTATCTGGTTATTGTTGATTACTCCTTGGTAAGTGGAATACGCCTGATTTGCAATAAGATCGGTACAGGCATCGATAAAGTCAAAACAGTTTTCAGCTACTTGTACGCGCATTCTTATAGAAGAAGGCGGGTCGTCGGCTTCGATCAAATTATCCGGAATCGAGAAAACAACTTCATTCAACACCGCATTGTACACATAGGTTACACCCGGGGGCAAAACCATGTTTGCCTCAATTAGGGTAACATTTATGGGTAAAATGTCTCTTAGGGTATAATTGGTCCCATCGTCATTACCGATGTTTTCAAAGGTCAGCACATAATCCAAAAGCTGACCCAGGTTAACACCAGCACCGGTAATATCGTTTCCTGCAATATCCTCCACCCTTTTCTCCACCACGATATTGGGTTCTATAATCTCTACGTTGAAAGAATTGAAAAACGGATAGTACTGATCTCCGCTGGAGGTAAACCGAAGCGTCGCATCGGTCTCTGCATTGGGTATAACAGAGTTTAGTGGATTACTCAACAGGAACATATCCGTATCATAACCCAAAGTGTTGATACTGTTGGGGTTTCGGGTATTTACAATAGCACCGTCCAGGGTGATATTACTGTTGAAAAAATTACTTGCAGGATTAACGGGATCGCTAATGGTGGTAAAGCCAGGATTGCTTGCAGCACGGATCCTCATCCTGTCACCTGTAATTCTATTATCACCTTCAAGTGCTGCCGCACCGATATTTGCATTTACCGGGCCTACAGGAATAGTGTTAAAACCGCTATAATTTATGTCAACCGTGGGGTTTGCACTTCTTACCCGCGCAAAACCATCGAAAGTGGTAATCAATTTTCCGGTTAAGGTTGGGTTTTCGTAAGCGATCACTAACGTCCATCCGCCAGAGGCACCACCACCAGGTGAGAGAGAGCCAACTACAGAACGTATATTAGCCACTGTATAGTCCCCAGTAGGATCGGCAAGGGCGGTCACTAATGCTGTGACGTCGGCATAACAGGCATATGGACTGTTTTGTTGCACCGAGGGATCAGCGCTGGTAAAACCATCGAATAAGATCTCATCCGCGGTAATATCTACATAAGCACCGCCCGGCACCATTAGCTTTACCTGATTAAAATCGTTTTGACGATTTGTACCCAAAGGCTGTCCGGCCTGGGCGCTGGGATAGGTAGCCGCCCAGTAAAGACCGGCATAGCGAATAAGGTTACAACTGGCCTGTGAGAAATTAAAAGTAGCGGTGCTCGAGCTAAAGGTAGTGGGATCACTATCCACGTCGATATACTGCATATTAAGCCAGTCGTTATAGGTAGATGAGTTTCCGGTAGCGTTGTATGGATCTTCAGGTTCCGTACTGCCGGTACCGCCATCTCTGTTGACGATGTTATTGGCAATAAAGGTCAAATCTCCTTTGATATTGTTCTGATAACGAATATCAAATGAGTTAAATTCCTGAGAATAGCCTAAGGCGTATACAAATACCGCAAAGGCTAAAAGAATTTTTTTAGCAAAGCGTTGGTTCATTAGGTTATTAAGTTTGGTGTGACACGCATGATCCACATTTTGTCGTCATACGTTTCGTTTAGATTTGAGTAATAAGATATGAGAGCGTTAGTCCAGGTTTGATGTCGCTTCAAGAAAACATACCGATAGTTATTTTCTGGGTTGATAAAGTAGCTGGCATTCAAGCCCCGGGCATTCAATAGTTTAACAAAACGATTGGCATTTTTTGGATTGGCAAAAACATTGGCGATGATATAATACCCATTACCCACTCCATTGATCTGGAAGTTATGGCCCTGGCTACCATTGGTATCGACCTTATCCCTCACCACCACATTCTTCTGCAGTACTGCATCATCGTATTCTGCAGCCTTTTCTTTGATTTTTCGGCTATTTTCAGCATAGGCCTCATTGGAGTAGCGCGATTCTACATTCATGATCCAGAGATCCCCGTCGTAGGATCCTCCGAACTTCGATTTGTATGCGGCCAGGGCTTCACTCCATGTATCGAAACGATCGATATATACGTATTTCATCCCGTTTTTAGGATTGTCTATATAATCAGACTCGAATCCCTGGTCATTTAAGGTGTTCATGAATTTATTCATGTAATGTTCACCTTTATAAACATTTGCAACTACATAATAGCCATCGGCCACCCCTTCCAGGTCACGGAATTTCTGTCCGTTCACTTTCTTCTGCTTTACTGCTTTGGTAAAGGCATCGTAATCGGTTTTATCTTTTACGATTTTTGCGTACTCTCTTGTGGGTTTTTTGGTTTCAGCAACAGTATTGTTGTTAAATAATGTCTCGCGGCCTTCCCTCACATTGTTGAGATCGGGCTCTGTCGTATTTTCTGCGATAGCGGTCTGATCGTTATTGATAAAATAGATCTGTTTCGCCTTGTCTTCAAGGTCTGGTCGTTCTCCCCCGGTTTCAGCCCTTACCATACGCATCACCATTTCGAATCGACGCTCCAGATCGCGTTCCCTGTTGTTTTCGATAGAATCCTGCCTAAAGATTAATTCTGCAAGGATCGCGTCATTTTCCGATAGCCTTTGCTTTAGATCTTCAATTTCCCGGTCTTTAGAGGCGATGGCCTCATCGGTAATTTCTTCAGGCTCCTCTTCCTCTTCACTAAGCGCCAAAACAGCAGCGCCTTCTTCGAGCATCACGCGATCTTCGGTAAGGTTCGGAGTAAAGGAATAGGCAAAGGAGACCTCGTGGGTCAGTCCGAAGTTGTCGATTTCGTTATTCAGCCCTTTTTCCATGGTATATCCTATGGATACCCTTCTGTTGAGATTAAATCCAAGGCCGGCGGAAGCTCCATAAAAGCTATCGTAACCCCCCTGGACCCATCCGATTTTTGGCAGGTCGAGGATCAGATTACCTCCGAGGATGACCTCCTGGTCGCCCACTAGCCTGGCTCTCGCCAAGGGCATCAATCGAGCACCCTCCATAAGACCCGCTTGATTTTCAAATGCATGGGTGTATTGAAGGTGACCGGAAAAGGTTTTATCCTTGAATTCGGTGACGGTTTTACTGGTTTTGAGGTTGTAATCGAAAAGATTTTCTGCGAACATTCCAAAATCGAACTTGTCATAGGATAGATTGAATCCGGGCTGGAATGAAAGCAAAGAACTGTCATCAAAGTCGGAAAGGAATGGATCTATCTCGATCGGATTGGCCCTTCCTTCATCGATTCCACTACTATAATAGGATAGGTTCGCTCCAAACGTAAAATTGCTCTTATCGCTGAGTTTTATACCATAGGCATAATTTGCTAACACCCCGTAGTTGCTTAATATCCCTTCGCGTTGAGTATATAAACTTAAACCAAGACCGGTCCTGTCGTTAACACGACCGCTATAACTCAAAAAGTACAATTGATTATTATCATCAAAAGATACCGATTGGTTTCTATGTAATAAGTTTACGTATGACTTGTCTTCACGGACGGTCGAAAAAGTAGGATTGATCAGGAACCTGTTGAATTTTAAAAGGTTCTGTGAAGGCACATCATATGCGATAAACGGAAGTTCCTCCTGGGCGTTTATTTGGGAAAACGCCAGGAGAAAAAACAGTAAGGATATTAATTTCCGGGTCATTTGGGTTGGCTAGCGTATAATGGTTATGGTTCCCTGCTTCAATACTGAAGCGGCATCCCTGATCTTATAATAGAAGACCATGTTTTGTTTTGGGAAAGCCGTTGAAGACTGGGGCCAGTTGTTTTGATAGTTATTTACGTTGAGCACTTGCTCACCTTTTTCATTATATATGATGATATTGACATCGTCTTTATTCGAATATGAATTGGGAAGGATCCACAAATCATTTATTCCGTCTCCATTAACGGTGATCACGTTCGGAACCCTAAAAGTGTCGAGGAATTCTGCGGTGACATTACGTGTTACATCACAATTTCCTACCGATGCGACCAGCGTGAAGCTCCCCTCTTCAGACAAGGTGATCGATGAGGAATTGCTGATCTCTACATTATCTGAATTAAACCAGCGATAAGCATCTCCGCCAGAAGCGCTTATGGTTCTGGAACTTCCTTCCGGGAAGACCACGGTGTCCGATGGATCCAATGTGATAACCGACGGATCCAATGGCGCAATCACAACTTCGTTTGAAGGAAGAGGACAGCCATTTCTTTGTAATACCAATTGGTATGTGCCAGGACTATTGGCGGTTAACGCAGGTGTAGAGACATTGAGGTTTTGTCCGTCTCTGTACCAGTCAAATGTTTCAGAACTAAGGTCTGTAGTGGTACTGATGATAATATCTTCCGAACTGCTGCAACTGATCAGGCTGGTACTCGAAATAACGAGAGTTTCGCTTGTCCGTAGCTGTACTGGAAGCAAGTTCGAAGTAAAGTTGTAGGTGCTTATAGAAGCATCGAGCGTATAGTCGCCATTCTCACTGATGTCCGCAAGACTTATAGAGGACGATGTGGCCCCGCTAACGGCACCTCCATCTAAATTCCATTGATAGGATAAACTCGAAGCTATTTGGGCCGTAACATCTGTACTTCCACCACCACCATCGATGGCGTTGATGGTCTGAACCTCGAGTACTATACTCGTATTGGCGCAAGCCGCATATGAACCGTTGTAAGCGATCACCGCTTCAAAGGAAGCCGGGACGACTACGGTGGTAGCGTCAGAATCTATTGAAGTAGAGGCACATGCCCCTCCGCTGAGTGATACCCTGCAAAAATAGTTTCCGGTTTCAGTTTCATCTACAGTAATACTATTTGTGGTAGCGCCACTCACCGGGGTACCGTCTCTGTACCATTGAAAAGTGGGCGAGGAAGCGTCTGTGGTAACACTTAATACTTCTGTTTGTCCTGGAAGGACAACCACATTGGCTGGATTGTCGCGCGTAACCGTAAAATTACCCGCATTGGTAATGGTCACGGCAGCCGAACGCTCCACACAGGCACCAGGGCCAAAGATTTCAACCTGGTAATTCCCTTCAAAACCTGGGGAAGAAGCATCAACGGTATATGTGTCGTCATCTACAGTAGGGCTGGTAATGGCCGAACCGTCTTTGAACCAGGTATAGGTGAGCCCCATACCTACTATATTCGCGATAAGATCTGCCGTTTCCCCACTGCATAAATCGGTTTTAGCAGGCGGGTTGATCGCAATACCAAGACTGCTGCCCGTGGTGACGTCTATAATGTTAGACAAGGTATTTCCCGAACCTGAACAAGAACCATAATCGATCTCAGCGATATACATGCCAGCCTGACTAACGGTAATCGACGAGGATTTTTCCGCCAACGGCGTTCCACTTCGATACCAGTTGTATTGATAGGTACCGGCATTGGGAAGGTTATACACTTCCAGGGTGATGGAATTCCCATCACATACCTCCGCTGTCCCATCTCCAAAATCGGCTTGTCCCTGTGGACGGATGGTTATGGCCGAGTTAACATCGATATAATACATGGGGTATGGCGAAGAACTGGGCCCGGTAATGGCCGGATCGGTGCTTCTTACCCTCATTCTGTATCCTTCTCCCCGGGTAGTATTGGGGATTGCAAACTGAATGAAGAAATCAAAATTGGTGTTTTTGGTAGCGTCTCTGGCCAGTTCAATGGGGCTTGAAAAGCTACCACTGGCATCTGAGAGTTCCAAAATGAATTCGTTGCCCGGATTTACCAGGGGAGGACTCCAGGTGAAATTTACCCAGAAATCGTTAAAACTGTCAGAAGCACAAGCTCGTGTCCAGGGGGAGCTTCCCACTGGAGGCGTCTGATTTGGTGCTGGAACGGGGGCATTGAGAACTTGTGCCTGAATTCCAAATGTTCCTGCCAGCACGAAAACACAAAAAATCAATTTTTGAAAGAAAGATAGTTTTGGTCTCATAAGTAGATGTAGTTTTGGGGAACTACAGTTTTACCGATTACTAGATTTGGGTGCGGATCAACCGTATGGCTCTGTTTTTGGCAATTGTTTTATTGATCACTAGGTTCTATTTGCGCTGATCCTAGTACTTAACAACAAATATGACATATAATTACCGCGCGAGGAATTTAATGTTGTGGCACTGAATAAATATGTTGTGAAACGCATTTATTGCATGGTGAGCTTCATTTATGAGCCCCAATACCTGCATTTTCCCTACCTTTGTGCGTCAAAAAATGCATGATGAACAACCCCGTCAGATCGCTTAATTTTATTGAGCACATCGTTGAAGAGGATCTTGCCAAAGGCATGCCCGGGAATCAGCTGAGGTTCCGTTTTCCTCCTGAGCCCAACGGCTATCTCCACATAGGGCATGCGAGCTCTATTTGCCTTAATTTCGGTTTGGGCCTCCGATACGACGCCCCGGTGAATCTTCGCTTCGATGACACAAACCCCACCAAAGAGGAACAGGAATTTGTTGACGCGATCAAAAAGGACGTTGAATGGCTCGGATTTACCTGGGAAACAGAGTGTTATGCATCAGACTATTTTCAACAGCTTTATGACTGGGCACTGTTGCTGATCAAAAACGGGAAGGCCTATGTTGATAGCCAGACCTCGGAAGAAATGGCCATCCAAAAAGGTACGCCAACAGAAGCAGGTACTGAGAGCCCTTATAGAAATCGAAGTCTTGAGGAGAATCTGTCACTTTTCGAAGGAATGAAGAATGGAGATTTCGAGGAAGGGACCCATGTGTTAAGGGCAAAAATCGATATGTCATCAACGAATATGCTTATGCGCGACCCGATCATGTATCGTATACTGCATAAGGCGCACCACCGAACAAATACCGATTGGTGTATTTACCCTATGTACGACTGGACCCATGGTGAGAGCGATTATATAGAGCAGGTGTCTCATTCACTTTGCACACTGGAATTCGCGCCTCATAGAGAGCTGTATGATTGGTTTTTGGATCAATTGGTGGACCCCAAAAAAATTAGACCTAAACAACGCGAGTTTGCCAGGAGAAATCTAAGCCATACGGTGGTGAGCAAAAGGAAACTTTTGAAATTAGTTGAGGATGGGGTGGTCTCCGGATGGGACGATCCCAGAATGCCTACCATATCTGGTCTTAGAAGAAGAGGATATACACCTGAGTCCATAAGGAGTTTTGCTGATACTATCGGTATTGCCAAAAGAGAGAATATAGCAGATGTATCTTTGCTGGAGTTTCATATACGTGAACATCTCAACAAAATTGCGCCCCGGGTTATGGCGGTGTTGCGACCGGTCAAAATAGTGATAATGAATTATCCGGAAGGTGAGGAGGAATGGCTGGAAACCGAAAACAATCCGGAGGATCCTGCCGCTGGAATGCGTAAAGTTCCATTTTCGAGAGAGTTATATATCGAAAGGGACGATTTCAGGGAAGAGGCCAACCGCAAGTTTTTCAGACTTAAACTGGGTGGAGAAGTGCGCTTGAAAAGCGCTTATATCATCAAAGCGGAACACTGCATAAAAGACGCTAAAGGAGAGGTCACAGAAATCCATTGTACTTATGACCCAAAAAGCAGAAGTGGTAGCGGAACCGAGGAGAGCATGCGAAAGGTGAAGGGTACTTTGCATTGGGTTTCTGTTTCTCATGCATTACCGGCAGAGATCAGGCTATATGATCGTCTGTTCACGGATGAGAATCCAGATGGGCACAAGGACCGTGATTTTATGGAATTCCTCAACAGGGATTCGCTGGAAATCCTTACCGGCCAATTAGAACCCAGCCTTAAAGAGGTGGAACCTGGCCAGCGTTTTCAATTTCAGCGACTGGGTTACTTTTGTGTAGACCCTGACAGTCAGTCCGACAAGCTCGTGCTTAACCGCACCGTAACGCTTAGAGATACCTGGGCAAAGATTGAGCAGAAAAAACCGCAACCTTAAACTATACTAATCAGTATTTTTAGAATTTTTCCCTTCTTTTTGCTTTTGGCGCTTCATCGCTTCCCCGATCTGATTACTGGCTGTAAATGAGGCTACCATATTGTTAAGCATATCGCTTCCGGCCTGGGGAGAATTTGGCAATAATATCAAGTTGGTGTTGGTTTCTTCCCCAATAGACTGAAGTGTATCGTAGTGTTGGGTAACCACGATGAGAGCCGAGGCTTCCTGAGAATTGATCCCCACCTTATTGAGGACTTCTACCGATTCTTCAAGACCCCTGGCAATCTCCCTTCGCTGATCGGCGATCCCTTGCCCCTGAAGCCTTTTGCTCTCGGCCTCGGCCTTTGCTTTTTCGACAATCAGGATCCTGGCGGCATCTCCTTCGAACTGAGCGGCAATCTTCTCACGCTCTGAGGCATTGATACGGTTCATAGCAGATTTCACCTGGGCATCCGGGTCTATGTCGGTCACCAATGTTTTAATTATATCATAACCGTAATCGAGCATCGCATCTTGCAATTCGGTCTTAACGGCGATAGCGATGTCGTCCTTTTTTACAAATACATCATCTAATTTCATTTTAGGCACTTCGGCACGGACAACATCGAATACATAAGAAGTGATCTGGTCGTGTGGGTATTCGAGCTTGTAAAATGCTTCATAAACCTTTTCCCTGATCACTACGTACTGGACGGATACTTTGAGTTTTACGAATACATCATCGAGCGTTTTGGTCTCCACAATCACGTCCAATTGCTGGATTTTAAGACTTAAACGCCCAGAGATTCTGTCTACCATTGGGATTTTCATCTGAAGTCCGGAATTACGGATACTTTGAAATCTTCCGAATCGTTCAATAACAGCAGCGGTTTGTTGTTTTACCACAAAAAAGGAAGAAATCAAAATGATAAAAGAGATGAAAATAATAGGTATCAGGAAGAAATCGCTCATGGATAAGAATTTTAATTATTGAAAAGAGAATCAAGACATCTTATTTGTCGGGATTCTGAGTTTTTGTTACAAGTATAGCGCTATGTATAGCTCAGCATCCGAAGATACTAAATTCGCCTCACAGCATTTTCAATCCGGGCCTCACTTTCTTGTTTTCCGAGAAGCTCCATGATATCGAACAGCCCGGGCCCTTTCAGTTCCCCAACCAGCGCCAATCTAAGCGGGGCCATAATTTTGCCGAAACCTATTCCTTTTTGCTCAATCCAGGCTTTGATTTTGTTTTCCAGCACCGGAGCGGCAAAATCCTCTAAGCCCCCAAGAAGATCAAGCAACTCACCCATCAAAGCATCTGTATCATCTTTCCAATGCTTTTTAGCAGCCTTTTCGTTGTAGTTTACCGGAGGGACGAAGAAATAATGGCCCTGAGTCCATATGTCTAATGCAAAATCAGCCCGTTCTTTCAACAGCCTTATTACCTGCTCAAGAAAGGCATCGGAGAAGGAATCCAATCCGAGTTCAGTATGTTTTTTTAGATCCTGAACTAACTCAATATCAGACCTTTGCTGTAAATAATTATGATTATACCATTTGGTTTTATCGGGATCGAACCGCGCCCCGGCTTTATGTACACGGTCTAAATCGAATGATTCGACTAATTCTTTTAGGGATAATATTTCGCGATCGTCGCCGGGATTCCATCCTAAAAAAGCAAGGAAATTAACAACGGCTTCCGGATAATAACCGGCTTCCCGATATCCGATGGATTGCTCCCAGCTCAATGGAAAAACAGGAAAGCCTAATTTTTCTCCGTCCCTCTTGCTGAGCTTCCCGTTCCCGGTTGGTTTGAGGATCAGGGGTAAGTGGGCAAATTCAGGTTTAGTCCAACCAAAGGCATCATAGAGCTGATAGTGAAGGGCGAGGGAAGGCAGCCATTCCTCGCCGCGGATTACATGGGAGATTTCCATCAGGTGATCATCAACTACATTAGCCAGATGATATGTGGGCATCCCGTCGCTTTTAAAAAGGATTTTGTCATCAAGAGTGGCCGTATCTATTTCGATTTGACCCCTGACGATATCGAACAATTCGACTCTCTTATGCTCGGGCATTTTAAAACGGATTACATAAGGCGTGCCAGAGGCTATAATAGCTGATACTTGGGGTTCGGTCATCGATAAGGAGTTTTTAAGCAACGCTCTGTTCTCCCAGTTATATATAAATGTATTGCCCTGAGACTCTACTTCTTTGCGGTATTTCTGCAGTTCTTCAGGAGTGTCGAAGGCGTAGTAGGCTTTGCCGGAATCTACCAGCATTTCTGCATACTTTCCGTAAAGATGTGCGCGTTCACTCTGACGGAATGGACCAAATTTGGTCTCTTTGCCTGGGCCTTCATCAAATGGGATACCGCACCATTGGAGTGCTTCAATAATATAATCTTCAGCCCCAGCCACAAACCTGTTTTGATCGGTATCTTCTATTCTCAAAATAAAAGTCCCGTTGTGTTTCCGCGCGAAAAGATAGTTGTATAAGGCGGTACGAACGCCACCGATATGTAGAGGCCCGGTTGGGCTGGGGGCAAATCGAACCCGAACTTTTTCTGGCATTTGAAAAGTATTAGGCTCCAAAGATACTAGGTAGATACGGAAACCAAAAGCACTGGAGCATCCGAACTTATGACTATTTCGGGGTTGTTTTAACAATATTTTGAATTTTTTTTCTAAACTATCGGGTATCTTGGTGTTACATTTGACGGGAGTTGAAGGCATATGAACAAATAATAGATAAGCTCCTCAGATTTTCGAGGAAGTATTATACCAAGATGTTGATCAAAGGGATCATATTATTTATGGCCCTGGGATTGTTGTTTTTACTGATCATTCTTTCAGTGGAATACTTCTTGTGGCTTGATTCTTTCGGCCGATTGGCGCTGCTGGTTTCTTTTCTGATCATCGAGCTTTTTCTACTGGCCCGCTTTATCATAATTCCAATATTTTATCTTTTTAGAATCAAAGAAGGGATCACAGATAAGGATGCCTCAACGATCATTGGAAAGCATTTTACCCAGGTCGACGACAAACTTTTTAACCTGTTGGAATTGGCCGAGGACAGCAATAGATCAGAATTGTTATTGGCGAGCATAGAACAGCGCTCTTCTAAACTCAGCAATATTCCGTTTGGCCAGGCGATAGATATTAGGGAAAGTATCAGATATGCAAAATACCTCCTAATACCCGTTGTGCTTTTTCTCATCATAGGAATTAGCGGTAATCTGAGCTCATTCCTGGGCACCTATAATCGTGTTGTTAATTATGATGTGGCCTATGAACCCCCTGCCCCCTTCCAGTTCAGGATGTTGGCAGGAAATTTAAGAGCCCTTGAAACAGAAGAAGTCATCATAAGGGTAGCGACCGAGGGAAAGATCAAACCAGAAGAGATCCGTATTGTGATCGACAAGCGCTCTTTTCTTATGCAGAATATTGAGGGTGTCTTTCAGCATACATTTTCACCCCCACTGATCGACGCCGAATTCTATTTTGAGGCCAACGGATTCCGTTCGCGAACCTACCAAATAAAGGCTCTCCAGGTTCCGGTGATCGAGGATTTTAGACTCGTATTACAGTATCCTTCCTATGTCGATAAAGCTACAGAAATACTCAACAGTACCGGTAATGCTACGTTTCCTGAAGGTACCCGGGTTACCTGGGAGATCAGCGGCCTAAACACCGAGGAAATTGCATTGACGGCCGGAGATAGTACTCAGCTGTTACAAAAAGGCGAAGAGGTTTTTTCACTTGCCCGTACGGTTTACAATAACCTTGACTATCAACTCTCTACCTCCAATCGAAATGCACAGGCTTTTGAAGAATTAAATTATAGTTTTAAGGTGATCAGGGACAATCCGCCATCGATCAAAGCAAGGGAAGTTATAGACTCTATCAATCCGAATGTGCGTTATTACAGCGGGGAGACGGCAGATGATTATAAGCTTGTTTCCTTAAAACTCATCTGTTATTCACTTAATCGAACCGAAGAACAACAGGAGGTGCTTCTGGACAGACCGTTTACAAATTTTAAACAATTTTATTACACCTTTCCAAGCGGTCTACAACTTGAGGAAGGAGAGGAGTACGAGTATTACTTTGAGGCGACCGATAACGATGCACTCAGGGGTGGCAAAAAAGTAAAGAGTCAATTGTTCAGAACAAGGATATACAATGATAATGAGTTGAATAACAAACAGTTGGAGATCCAGAAATCTATTTTAGAAGATTTTGACAAATCTCTGGACGGCCTAAAAGAACAGGAGCAAAATTTAGAAGAGATCAATCGTGATCAGAAGGAGAAGAACAAACTTAGTTTTAACGATCAGAATAAGGTCAAGGAATTTCTCGAAAAGCAGGAAAGACAGGAACAGATGATGCAGAAATTTAGTCGTAAGCTAAAAGAGAATCTCGAGCAAGGCGAAAAAGATGATCAGCTCAACCGACTTCTTCAGGAACGTCTGGAAAGGCAGGAGCTGGAGGCTCAGAAGAACGAAAGATTATTGGAAGAATTGAATAAAATTGCTGATAAGCTCGAAAAGGAGGAATTAGGCAAACGATTAGAAGAACTCGCCAAGAGTCAAAAGAATAGCGAGAGGAACCTGGAGCAACTTCTTGAACTTACCAAACGGTATTATGTTACCGAAAAGGCGGCGCAATTGGCACGTGAGTTGGAAGAGATCGCTCAGAAGCAGGAAAATTTGTCTATGGAGGAAAAGGACAGTATTAACCTGGAATCGCAAGAGGACATGAACAAGGATTTTGATGCATTGGCAAAGGAATTGATGGAATTGGTTAAGGACAATCAAAAACTTAAAAAACCCTTACCCTTAGCGATGGACAAGGATTTAGAAGAAGGTGCTAAAAGCGATCAGAAAGAGGCTGTAGAGGAATTGAAAAAAGAGACGGAAGAAAAGTCGGAAAAAGGAGGAACTGAAAACAATCAATCTAAGGCAGGTAAGAAGCAAAAATCCGCAGCGGAAAAGATCCAGCAGATGAGTGAAGACCTCAAGACTTCCAGCGCTGGAGCGGCCGGGGGATCTACCATAACTGAGGATGCGGAGATGCTTAGGCAGATCCTGGATAATCTGGTCACTTTTTCATTTAAACAGGAATCGTTGTTTGATCAGCTTGAAGGAAGAGATTTGGATATCGCTCAATTCACTAGTGTAGTAAGACGTCAAAAGGATTTGAGAAATTTATTCGAGCATGTAGACGACAGCCTTTTCTCACTATCGCTGCGTAGAGCAGAATTGTCAGAATTTGTAAACGAGCAGATTGGGGAGGTATTCTATAATATTGATAAATCCGTTGAAAGCATTGTGGAAGGAAGAATATACCAGGGAGTATCTTATCAGCAGTACGTACTGACTTCGGCAAACAATCTTGCGGATTTTCTGGCCAATATGTTGGATAATATGCAGCAAAGCATGGCGGCTGGAGCAGGTTCCAGTGGACAAGGCGAGAACTTTCAATTACCAGATATCATTAAGGGACAGCAGGAATTAGGAGAACGAATGGGTCAGATGGAAGGACAAGGACAGCAAGGTTCAAAGGGTGAGCCCAAGTCTGGTAAGGGAGATACGCAGGGAGAAGGAGAACAAGAAGGAAAAGGGGGTGAAACCGGCACTGGGAAAGATGGGCAGCAAGGAAAGAATGAAAAAGGGAATGGCCAGGGTAAGCAAGGGCAGAATGAAGGACAGGGACAAGGAATAGGATCAGAAGAGAGTATGGAGGAGATCTATGAGATATATAAGCAACAACAACAACTTCGGCAGATGCTTGAAAAACAGCTCGAAGATATGTTGCGCACAAAGGATAAACAGCTGACAAAGAAGCTCTTACAGCAAATGGAGGACTTTGAAAACGACTTATTGCGTAATGGAATAACCGAAAGAACCATCAACAGGGTTAACGCGATTCAACATCAGCTTATGAAACTGGAGAATGCGGCGCTCAGCCAGGGTCAAAAAGAAGAACGAAAGAGCCAGTCTAATAAAGATAAGTTTTATAATCCGATTACGACAAAACCCGATATACTTAAGGATTTAAACAGGGATGTGGAAATATTAAACAGGCAAGCACTACCTTTGCACAGAATTTATCAACAGAGGGTAAAGGAGTACTTTAATGCGCAAGACTGAATTTTTTTATGAGATCGACTTTAGCTTGGGGCAAGAACAGAAATATCGTGTATGGATTGAAGCGGTGATTCTTTCTGAAGGACTCTTACCTGGTGCTATATCCTATATTTTCTGTGATGATGAATATCTATTAGGCTTACATCAGAAATACCTCAATAATGATGGTTTAACCGATATTGTCACTTTTGATTATACCGAAGGGGACATTCTCGCGGGAGACATCTTTATCTCTATTCCCAGGGTAAAGGAGAATGCCACTAACTTTGGATGTAGTTTTGAGGATGAATTGGCGCGAGTTATGAGTCATGGCGTATTGCATTTGGCAGGATATAAGGACAAATCTCCAGAAGATAAGGAGATAATGAGGAAAAAAGAGAACGAAAAAATGGAAATGTTCCACGTGGAACATTTATAAATCATGTTTGACAAAGAATATGACATCATTGTGGTAGGAGGAGGTCACGCCGGGGCGGAAGCCGCGGCTGCAGCTGCCAACCTCGGATCGAGCACCTTGCTGATTACCATGAATCTTCAGAACATTGGTCAAATGTCATGTAATCCAGCTATGGGGGGAATCGCCAAAGGGCAGATCGTACGTGAGATCGACGCGCTTGGCGGTTATAGTGGGATTATAACAGACAAGTCTGCGATACAGTTTAAGATGCTGAATAAGTCAAAAGGACCGGCGATGTGGAGCCCGAGAACACAAAATGACAGAATGCGTTTTGCGGAGGAGTGGAGAAATGCGCTGGAGCAGACACCCATTGTAGATTTTTACCAGGAAATGGTGAAAGGACTATTGGTCAAGGGCGACAGAGTGATCGGGGTCAGAACTTCCCTGGGCCTGGATATCAGGGCTAAATCTGTGGTATTGACCAATGGAACTTTTTTAAACGGCCTCATCCATATTGGGGAAAAGCAATTTGGCGGCGGTAGAGCTGGAGAAAAGGCAGCCACGGGCATCACGGAACAATTAGCAGATTTTGGTTTCGACAGCGGGCGTATGAAAACCGGAACACCGCCTCGGGTTGACGGCAGATCTCTGAATTACGATGCGATGATCCCTCAGCCAGGCGATAAAATACCGGGCCGTTTTTCATACCTGGATACTAAAGTTTTAAGTCGCCAGCGAGATTGCTATATGACGCATACCAGTCCGGAAGTACACGAACTTTTAAAGGAAGGCTTCGACAGATCTCCGATGTTTAACGGCCGTATAAAGAGTATAGGCCCAAGGTACTGTCCTTCAATAGAGGATAAAATCAATCGGTTTTCTGACAAAGAAAGTCATCAGATCTTCGTAGAGCCAGAGGGGTGGCATACCGTGGAGGTCTATGTGAATGGTTTTTCTACCTCACTGCCTGAAGATGTGCAGTTTAAAGCCTTGCGCTCGGTAAAAGGTTTCGAGAAGGTCAAGTTCTTCAGACCCGGATACGCGATTGAGTACGATTATTTTCCGCCAACCCAACTTAAACATACCTTAGAAACGAAACTGGTGCAAGGGCTCTATTTCGCTGGGCAGATTAATGGGACTACCGGTTACGAAGAGGCGGCCTCACAAGGCTTAATGGCGGGAATCAATGCCCATCTTAAAATACGGGAAGAAGAACCTTTTATACTAAGGCGGGATGAAGCGTATATCGGGGTTCTTATCGATGATCTCATCACGAAAGGCACGGAAGAACCATATAGAATGTTTACATCCAGGGCGGAATACCGAACGTTATTAAGGCAAGACAATGCCGATCTCAGACTTACCCCGAAGAGTTTCAAATTAGGCCTGGCCTCTGAAGAACGCATGCGAAGAATGGAGGGAAAGGCGAATCAATCAACTTCATTTGTGGAATTTTTTAGGAAAACAAGCGTATCACCAGAGCAGATCAATCCGATTCTCGACGCCATAGAGTCTAATAGGGTGAAGCAATCCGATAAGATGTTTAAGGCTTTCTCGCGCCCCGGGGTCACTATGGATCATATGCTGCAAATACCCTCCGTTGCCGAGTACGTTGAAAATAATGCACTTGGGAAGGAAGTTTTAGAGCAAGCTGAAATACAGGTAAAGTATTCCGGGTATATCGAAAAGGAAAAGAATAATGCGGATAAACTTCAACGATTGGAGAACATAAAAATACCGGAAAAATTCAATTACAAAAGGCTCAATTCACTATCATTCGAAGCCCGTGAAAAGTTGGAAGCGATAAAACCGGTAACAGTTTCACAAGCCTCACGCATCAGTGGGGTCTCACCCAGCGATATCAGTATATTACTGGTGCATCTCGGCAGATAAAATTTAATGTTCCACGTGGAACAACATGTATTAGCGGCCTGATATTCATGGAACACTTCCTCGATACGAAAGATTTTTTGGTGAGCGGCGAGTCCTTTTCTTTAATGCGTGATCCGCAATCGGAATTGCTGGTGACCACACCCAGACCCGACCATCTGGAATCTTATTATCAGAGCGAAGACTATCTATCGCATAATGATACCGCAAAGGGTATAATGGCACTTGCCTACCGGACGGTAAAGAAAATCAACACCAATCGGAAAATACGTCTCATAGATAAATATGCCGGTAATCAAAAATCTCTTTTGGATTTCGGAGCGGGGACTGGCGATCTGTTACAGGCAGTCCGTAGCAAGGGTTACGAAATAGCGGGAGTGGAGCCCAATGTGCAAGCCAGGAAAAGAGCAGAGGAAAAGGGTATCTCTCTTAACCTCGCCCTTCCATCAGGAAAGAGATATCAGATCATTACAATGTGGCATGTGCTGGAACACCTGCCTGATCCTGAGAAGGAATTAGGCAAGATCAAAGAACTCCTCCATGACGATGGAACGATTTTTATAGCCGTACCGAATTTCAATTCCTACGACGCCAAATATTATGGCAAATTCTGGGCGGCCTATGATGTGCCCAGACACCTGTGGCATTTTTCAAAAAAGTCCATGCACCTGCTTATGGACAAACTCGGGATGGAAATCAAAGAGATAAGACCCATGCGATTCGACGCGTACTACATCTCCTTGTTATCCGAGAAATACCGATCGGGGTCTCATCGATTTCTTAAAGCTGCATTTATGGGATGGCGGTCTAATTGGATGGGATACCGAAGCGGAGAATATTCTTCACTGCTATATATTATTCAAAAAAAGCCCCAGGACCATTTTTAGCCGCTTTAAGAGCGAAATAAACTAACTGGCAGAGTTTCTATATATAATGATCAGACGCCCTCCCAGAGGAGCTGTTATGAGTTGAGTTTCTATAGAGGTCATCAATCAATCATGTATTGCATGATAGACAAATCTTATAATTAATATTTTTATCAAAGTTTGAGTTTGAATGAACTTTTGCTTTGGCGATCAATTTTCAATTTTAGGCCGTCCATCTGAAAAAGCTTTTCTATTTTTGGCCGGATAATTTAAGCAGTATGAAAAAAATCGGATTAGTATTAGGCGCAATATTTGCCCTGGGTTGTAATCAGGATAAGATCGGTTATGTGGATACCGTCAGGCTGATGGACAAAAACAATGAAAAATCGGAAATAGAAGCGAAGTATCAGGAAAGATCTACCAGCTTTAATAAGAGGCGCGACAGTATATCGCAGGCCTTTCAAATAGAAGCTCAAGCCATACAGGCCAAAGCCGAGACGATGTCGCAAACAAAAGCCCAGGAAGAATTCGATCTTCTTCAGCAACGCGGTCAGTTCATCGGACAGCAACTTCAACAGGAAGAACAACTGTTGCAACAACAAGGCCAGACCGAAATGGATAGTCTGGTGAAAAAAGTGCGCAGGCAGATCCAGGATTATGGTAAAGCCCAGGGTTATACTTTTATACTGGGCGGAGGCGATGGAGGCTCGGTGCTTTACGGGCTCGACTCTAAAGACCTTACCGATGAGGTCATCGAGCTGGTAAACAGCACCAAAGAATAAGGCAGGCTTAAGCCGCCTTTTTGTGGAGCAACCTGGTGAGTTTTATAGATAGGTCGGTGAGGATTATCTTGGAGTTTCCATTTCTTTCTATATGGTAGATGGCAGATTCCAGTTCTTCCACAATCGGAAGGATATTGTTCTCATGAACAAATGGCGCAAATTTTTCGAGCTGAAATCCGTCGACATGAATCTTCATATATGCAAGGTCTGAAGCTTTATAATTGATGAGCAGTGCCTGGCGCATGACCGTAAGGCAGTACGATAGGAATTTTTTCTGCGTCTCCCTTCCGGTTTTGGCAACTTCTTCGCTCCATAAGATCAATTCATGAACGGCCGATTTATTACCCTTGGCCTTAAAAGCACTTCTTACCCATTGAACGAACCACTTTTCGAAAACCAGGTCTTCCGAATCGCTGTACATCAGGTCCAGTGCTTTATTAAAATTTCCGTTGGCTTCGTGGGCAAGCCTGTGTGCTTCTTCCCTGATCAATCCCTTTTCCACAAGCGAATCGGCGATAACCTGTTCCGGAAGCGGGGGGAACTGCAACACCTGACATCTGGATCGAATAGTCTGAAGGATTCTCGATTCGTCCTCCGCCACCAGGATGATAATCGTTTTCGCCGGGGGTTCCTCTATGAGTTTTAGCAATTTATTAGAGGCAGAGGTATTCATCGTTTCTGCCATCCAGATGATCATCGCTTTATATCCTCCTTCATAGGACTTTAGCGATAGTTTTTTTACAATATCGTGGGCCTCGTCTACCCCGATCTGTCCTTGTTTTCTTTCCACACCGAGCAAGCGGTACCAATCGAATAAATTCCCATAAACCTGTTCGTTCACAAACCGTCGCCATTCCTCCATAAAAAATCCACTTACAGCATGACTCTTTATCTTGGAAGTATTTGCCACAGGAAAAGCGAAATGCAAATCGGGATGCGAGAGTGAAGCGCACTTCAGATTACAGGCTTCATCACCCCGGTCATTCTCACCTCCGGTATTGCCGCAGAGAAGATATTGAACATAGGCAATAGCCATGGGTAAAGTGCCCGAACCTTCAGGTCCTACGAAGAGATGGGCATGAGGAATCCTCCCGGCTTCAGCGCTCGATACCAGATGGCTTTTTATGTGTACAAGCCCCAGAATGTCTTTAAATAACATCTTTTCAAATATAGTCGATTCGGTAGTTATTTCTGTACCATGGCCGTGTTATGTTGTGACATAAATATTTACATTTGGACTTCTTAAGCAAATGATGGAAATGAAAACAATAGACGATTACAACTTTGAAGATAAAAAAGCATTGATCCGGGTAGATTTTAATGTGCCTCTGGATGAGAATTTTGAAGTCACCGATACTACACGGATCGAAGCGGCCATGCCAACCATTATAAAAGTACTGGAAGACGGAGGATCTGCGGTTTTGATGAGCCATCTGGGTAGGCCGAAAGGCGAACGCAAACCAGATATGTCGCTTTCACACATATGTGAAACCGTTTCGGCTGTTCTCGGAGTAGAGGTAAAATTTGTTCCCGATTGTGTAGGTCCGGAAGCGGAAAAAGCCGTGGCTGAATTGCATTCCGGAAAAATTCTTTTACTCGAAAATCTTCGTTATCATTCACAGGAAGAGGATGGGGACGAGGCGTTCGCTCGTCAGTTATCCAAATTAGGCGATATCTATGTTAACGATGCTTTTGGTACAGCGCACAGGGCTCATGCCTCTACAACTATTGTGGCCAAGTTTTTTCCCGACAAGAAGTGTTTCGGATATTTGCTCGCCAATGAAATAAAAGCGATTGAAAAGGTGATGCGATCAGGCGAGAAGCCTGTTACCGCTATACTCGGGGGTGCTAAGGTTTCTTCTAAAATCACCATTATTGATAATATTCTCGACAAGATCGATCACCTGATCATCGGAGGCGGAATGACCTATACATTTATCAAGGCCCAGGGAGGTATGATCGGAGACTCGATTTGTGAAGATGATAAAATGGGCTTAGCTCTTGAGATCCTAAAAGCAGCAAAAGAGAAAGGAGTGGAAGTGCATTTGCCTACAGATGTAATTGCCGCCGATGCTTTTTCAGCCGATGCACAGACACAGCTGGTAGACGTTCGGGAAATTCCCGACGGGTGGCAAGGATTGGATGTAGGTCCTCAGACATTGGCTAAATTCAAAGAAGTGATCCTGAACTCCCGGACAATTTTATGGAATGGCCCGGTTGGTGTATTCGAGATGGAGAAGTTCGCCAATGGCACGATTGAAATCGGAAATTACATTCATGATGCTACTGAATCAGGGGCCTTCTCACTGGTTGGCGGAGGCGATTCAGTTGCCGCCGTAAAGCAGTTTGGCTTTCAGGATAAGGTGAGCTATGTATCGACCGGAGGAGGGGCCATGCTGGAAAGCCTGGAGGGTAAAACGCTCCCTGGAATCGCGGCAATATTGGAAGGCTAAGTCCGTTATTAAAATTAGCGGCGTATACGAAACATCCCCTATCAGGGGCGATAATTTTATTCTTTCGGAAAAAAACCCGATTTTCGTAAATCCCCACGGCCTGAAAGTTATTTTATGACCGTTTTTAAAGATTTATTTCTCGGCTCCATTCTATCGCTTGGGACCTGTATTGCCTTTTCCCAGGAAGCGCCTGATATGGAAGAGATGCCAACTCGCCCAGACAGCGAGGTTTCTACTGATACTATCTCGAATTCATCGATTAAAGCTGAGAGCATAACATCCGCTTCATCGTTAAAACTTATAGATGGAGACACCATTAAGATACGGGCCGACCTACCAGAAGCGGCGCGCTATGACCAGCTATGGATGAAGGAGCTTCAAAAAAATGCGGATTTCTTTGAAGAGATGCATCAGGGCGTTCAAAACCCCGACACGGCAGTAAATGTTTTGGAGGGCTTCAGCACCGAATTACTCAAGTCCCGCCTGGAACAGTTAAATGAAAAAACTCCCTTCAACATATCCTATAACCCCACACTAGAGAGTGTCATCAAATCATTTTTAGTGGGAAAAAGAGACCTGATGGAACGGATGTTAACCAGCAGTCAGTTCTATTTCCCGATGTTCGAGCAAGAGCTCGATATTCATAATATTCCTTTGGAGATCAAATATCTGGCCGTGGTGGAATCGGCGCTCAATCCGAGGGCGCGTTCCCGGGTAGGGGCTACCGGTCTTTGGCAATTTATGTATGGCACGGGTAAAATGTACAATCTGAGCGTGAGCAGTTATGTAGATGAACGAAGGGATCCTGTTAAAGCCACCAAGGCGGCCTGTAAATATCTCGCCAAACTTTATGAGATTTTCGGGGATTGGGATCTGGCTCTTGCGGCATACAATTCAGGTCCGGGGAACGTCAATAAGGCTATCCGCAGATCCGGCGGCTATAAAAACTACTGGAATATAAGGCGATATCTTCCCAGAGAGACGGCCGGGTATCTGCCTGCATTTTTGGCTACGATGTACATCTTTGAATTTGCCGATGAACATGGACTGAAAAAGGTTAATGCGGATAGGCCGTATTTCGAAACCGATACGGTCCTGGTGAAAAGCCTTATCAGTTTTAAACATATTTCTGAATTGACCGGGGTCAGCGAAGAGGAGATCCGGGTCCTGAACCCCTCTTATAAGCTTAACATCATACCTTATATCAAAGGGAAGGACTATTACCTCAGGTTACCAAAATATGCCATGGGTCAATTTGTTGCCAATGAGGATGCCATCTATGCCTTTGTGGCGGAAGCCCTTAAAAAAAGAGAAAAACCCCTACCGCAGATGGTCACTACTCAAAATCGAATACGCTATAAAGTACGCAGCGGAGATTACCTGGGAAAAATTGCGGAACGCTATGGCGTTGGGGTAAGCCAGATCAAGCGATGGAATGGTCTGAGAAGCGATAGGCTCCGAGTAGGTCAGCGATTGACCATATTTCCAAGGAAGCCCGCAACCACGGCTGTTAATACCAGTACCAAGGCCAACATACAGGCCGTGGCCAAGACAGGCAGCTCTAAGGTGCATACCGTTAAAAAAGGCGATTCACTATGGACGATTTCGCGCCAATATCCCGGTATATCCATAGAGAATTTGAGGCGATGGAATGGGATCAATGGGAACAATCTTATCCCCGGCACCCGCTTAAAACTTTGTGACTGTTAGGCTATTCACCCATCGAAAATTATAGTTTACTTAACGAGAGTTATCCTTGGCTCTTTCTATCTTTGAACCTACCTCAATTTCACCTATCTTGAGGCATCTTCTTAAAAGAGGAATAATAAATGAGAAACGCAGGACTATTTCTAACAATCGCCCTTGTGTTGCTGGGATGCAACAGCGGGACAAAAAAATCGTATAAACCAGCTTCTATAGGGGCTATTAACTCTCTGGCCGTGGTTATGGATAACGACATGTGGGAGGGGGAAGTTGGAGATAGGGTAAGAGAACATTTTGCCGCACCAATTTTGGGACTTACCTGGGATGAGCCGATGTTCACCATAGAACATATGCCCAAACAGGTATTTACAGGCACGACCAGGCATCGCCGGTCCGTTCTTTTTGTCGCTATTGATACGACAGCTATGGCCCAGGTAAAAGTTGACGTTTATGCCACACCTCAGCGTGTGGGAGTGATCCAGGGTAAGACAGAGGAAGAACTTTTGAAAAACCTCGATAAAGGAGCGAAAAAGATCATTGCCTCATTCAAGGACACAGAGGTAAAGGAAGCACAAAAACGTTTTCTGAGATCACTGAGCAAGGACAAGGTGATGGAAGATAAGTTTGGCGTCAAACTACGCCTGCCTTCGGTCTATACCATGGGCAAAGAGGAAGATAATTTCGTCTGGATCGACCGTGAGATTCCTAAGGGGAGCATGAACCTGATCGCTTACGAGATGCCTGTCTCCAGTTTTACCAACGATTCGACACTGGTCTCCGATATTGTCAGAATGCGGGATTCAATCGGCCAGAAATATATTCCCGGCCCTGATATCCCAGGCAAGATCACTTATATGGTGACTGAAAAGGCTTTTGCACCTTATGTATTTACCACCCAGGTAGCTGGAAAAAATGCAATTGAGGTCAGGGGGATATGGGAGATCCATAATTACCCTATGGCTGGGCCTTTTGTCACCTACATAATCGATGATGCCGAGAACAACCGCAAGTTGGTCATGGAAGGATTTACCTTCGCTCCTGCGACCAATAAGAGGGATTATATGTTCGAACTCGAGGCGATCCTGAGAACGACGAAATTTTTAAAAAACCAACAGCAGATAACGGCAGCCTGGTAGCAATTGGCTATAAAGGATAATAAAAAAAGCGCCTCATCGAGGCGCTTCCTGTTTTTAGGTCAGTTGGTGTTTAGTCAAATGCAAATCCTGTCAGCACTCTGAAAATAAATGCATAGAGCACAATTACAAAGCTTAAAAAGCAAAACCAGGAGAATATCTTAAAATAATTCTGTACAATAAGGTGCCCCAAGTTTTTAAATGCTTCCAGGTAAATTTGCTTGATAAGTAGCAAATGTTTCATGGTTAAGGATATTTTGGTTTCTGTGGTATTTGGTTATACTATAACTCCTCTTAGAGGTCTTTCCGTATTCTCAGACTGTTCTTTGTTGTGAAACAGGCTCTGATTGTGGGGAAGAAGCTACTAGACCAGACTTTACGGGATTATTTTTACTCCCTGGCCACGGGCTACATGCTCACGATGATAAATTCTGAACGCCTGTTGAGCTGGTGCTTGGCGCTGCTGCAACGCACACTGCCGTTACATTCATTAAGCAATCGTTCTTCGCCATATCCAGTGGCGCTTTCAATACGCTTAGGATCGATTCCTTTGGAGATGAGATAGTCGCGGGTCGATTTTGCTCTTTTGTCCGACAGATAACGATTATATACCCTTTTACCCCTCGAATCGGTATGAGATTCCACCTTGATCACCATCGTTGGATAAGTCTCCATTATTTCTACTAATTTGTCCAGTTCTTCAGCCGCGTCTTTACGGATATTGAACTTGTCAAAGTCAAAGTAGATCATATCTATTTTTAGCTTCCTGATACCTTCCTCGATCACAACACGCTCGGCCAGCTGATTCATTTTCACCTCTACTTCAAGCCTCTTGTTATCTTCGGTGGAAACGAATTGTTCATCTTCAATATAGGAGTCTTTCTTGGTCCTGATTATATAACGGGTATTACTGTCGAGTTCCTCAAATACGAAGCTGCCATCGGCATCAGTCTCGACCTCCATCAATTTCACATTGTTTTCATCGAGGAGTTCCACCAGCGCTTTTGGTATTACTTCTCCGGTAACCATTTCTGTAACTACCCCGGCAATAGCATTTTCATTGGGCTCTTCAGGTAAGATTCGCTTAAAGGAATAGATATCATCGTCTCCTTTTCCACCTCTCCGGTTGGAGGCAAAGAAGCCTTTCTGGGTTTCTTCCCTGATGATATAGGAGAAATCATCGCGCTTGCTGTTGATGGGCTGGCCCATATTTTTCACTTCGGAGAACCCCTCTTCGGTAATGGCTACTTCGTAAATGTCCAATCCACCGAGACCAACATGGCCGTCGGAGGCAAAGTAGAGCTTTTCATCGCTGATAAATGGGAACATTTCCCTGCGTTCGGTGTTGATCTCCGGCCCCAAGTTCCTGGGCTCCGAGAACTGGCCTTCTCCCAGCACATCAACTACAAATAAATCGGTTTTACCGATGCTGCCGGGCATATCTGACACAAAGTACAGTTTAGAACCATCCGGACTCAATGCGGGGTGCCCTGTGGAATAATCATCGCTGTTGAAGGGCAGTTCCACGGCTTCAGACCAGCTGTCTCCGGTTTTCCGGGACATATAGATTTTTAGGTTATTTACTCCTTTTTTATCCCGCTTAAGCTTCTTTCCATAATTATTACGGGTAAAGTAAATGGTTTGCTGATCCAGAGAAAAGGTTACAGATGCTTCATGATATTTGGTATTGATCTTCTTCGAGAACTTTACCGCATCTCTAACCTCATTGGACTGTTCGTTCAGTTTAGCCACATAGAGATCGAGATAGGGCTGATCATTCCATTTATACCGTCTGGTATTAAAGAAAGCTGAATCCATCGCAGAAGCGAATACCATCTTGTCGTCCTGATAGAACATAGGAGAGAAGTCCGAGTATTCCGAATTCACAGCGATGTTGTTGATATTTACATTTTGTTCTTCCGTATTGAGGATGTTGTCTAGGGCAGCATCTCCTGGTCTGGCTCTGTATCGCGTACTGCCGCCTTCGGCTTTCAAAGCCTTGCTATAAAGTCGCATTAACCTCTTGGCTCTGCCGTATTTTCCTGTGCCTTTTAGAGAATGGGCGTACTTAAAAAGGTTTTCCGCCCTCATATCCGATTTATATTTCGAGTATAAGATATCGTACCAGTAGAAAGCCCTTTCCATATTGGTATTGAAGTAATGTGAATCCCCGGCCTTTCTTATAATATCAAAGGTTTGATTCTCAGGTTTCTCATTGAGTACCATCTCGTATAGCTCAGCGGCTTCTGCATACCACATCTTGTTGAAATAGAGATCTGCCTTTTCCAATAATTTATCATTGTATATGGGTGATGCTGAAAATTTCCTGCTCACCAATGCGTGTTTACGGACAGGGCTCATGTTGTGATCCAATTGAACCTTGTCTGACGATGCATGCCCCTTATTGGCCAAAACCTTGGCCAAGGGCCTGTCGATATGCAAGATCCAAAGCGGGTCCTTAAACCTTCCGTTCATAGCGGTCTGGTAGTCCTTTAAAGCATCTGCCCCTTTATCATAATGCTCCAGATAGATATAGTTGAGTTGGCTCTTGGGATGAATAGCCAGATTGGCCTCTGGTAGTCGTTTCTTTAATTTCGACAGATATATATCAGCGTTTTTGGTGTCTCCAAAGACACCGGCTATCATATAGTATCCGTTATCCAGTCCCAGGAATCCCGGATCCGACCTCGTTGGGATGCCCTTATCTTTGGCCAGGGCATAGAATCTTTTTGTCTCTTCTTCGGGCGAAGGAGGCTTATATGCCGGGCTAATTGCTTTTTCTTTCTGAAGATCTGTTTTATCGATAACCCCCAGGATCCATAGCTTATCTGAGAATTTTCCCGATAATTTAGAACGAACCCTGGAAATGGCTGCTTTCCAGTCTGCGGTATAAGCAATGCTGACGTAGTTCATTCCATTCTCCGGGTGATAGAGTATTTCTGCCGGCAGACCTTTTCGTTTTAATGCTGCTTTCTTTTTGATCGCATTATGTTTCTGGCCAAAAACGCCAGTTACGAGATAAAATCCGTTTTGAGCCCCTTCCAGTTGGATTATTCTATTGGCAATCTGATATTTTCTGGCGGATTTCTTGAAATCATCAAAATTCCTATCTGCCACGACCTCCTTAGATATCTTTTTCAAAGGCGGTATGGGAGGATGTTCCTTGCTCTCCACCTGTAGTATCCATACATCCCCACCATATTCATTTTTAAGCCCTTTGAGACAGGAATTTATCGCATCCAATCCCGATTTATGATATTCCAGGCTCACGTAGTTGAGCTTGTTCTCCGGGTTAAAAAGGACAAAAGGATTCAAATTCGTTGAAGAAAGGCCACGTATAAATTTCTTTGCATTTTCCTGTTGGCCAAAAGCACCGGCAATGATATAATAACCCGAACTGACATCGACTAAGTTTGTGATTTTTCGGGTAGGGATCCTGTACTTCCTCGCCAGGCTTCGGAATTCAGTCTCGGTGCTCTCTGCCTCATTATCGGGCAAGGACAGCTCAGCATAGGCGCCTGTGGTTTTAGCATATCCCCTGCTAGTATAATCTGCCGCTCTGATTTCGGTGCAATATGCACGTATGCCAGCGATTAAAAAGACAAGCGACAGTGCGTATTTTATGGCATTATTCATGCGTTGGTCTGGTACTTATTTGTGCAAAATCCATAAACCGGTTTGTGGGGATAATGTAAATTGGTTATGCATCTGGCCGTTAAAAATCTACCTTTTAACGACGAAAATATACCTTAAAATACTCTGGAATTAGTTTTTGTTGTGAAAGAGCCGAAATATGTCGTGTACTCCGGTGTTCTGTGGTTTAAGAAGGGCTGGGGCCCAAGAATTACTGAAAATCAGATCGTTGAAAAGGATATCTGTAAGAAAATTCTAAAAAATACTGAAAAGTATCGTCAAAAGGCATAAAAAAAGCACCCTGGAGGATGCTTGTTATCTCTAGAGGAACAAAATTCTAAGGCTCTTTATTCTCCTCCAGTTTATCGTCTTCCCTGGAAGCTTCCTTAAATTCTTTAATTCCGCTGCCTAAACCCCTCATTAATTCGGGAATTTTTTTACCGCCAAAAAGGAGCAGTACCACAACAACGATAATGGCGATTTGCCAGGGCCCTATAGCTAAAAAGGTAAATAATGATACCATATTTTTGGATTTGAATGGATTACAAAGGTACTAAAAAACTAATAAGATCGATGTAAATGCTAACGGTCTACTTTATTTTTAATTGTAAAGACTTTGAAATATATTCTAATCGTATATATTGCAATACTTTGAGCTTCAGAGGGGCAATTTTAACATAGCCTTTTATCCTTATGGGTTCCGAAGTGTATCTTTGTGTGGTATGGCCAAAAAAGGGAAAAAGAGAAAGGAAATAAAAAGAAAACTGCTTCACAAGTATCGTTTGGTAATCCTTAACGAGAGCACCTTTGAAGAAAAAATATCGTTCAAATTAAGCCGACTTAATGTTTTTGTGACGGGCTCGTTATTTATCATTATCCTTATTGGCCTGACGACACTTTTGATCGCCTTTACTCCGCTTCGGGAATATATTCCTGGCTATTCGTCCACAAAGTTAAAACGACAAGCTACCGAGCTTACATACAAAACGGATTCTTTGGTTACCGTGTTAGATTATACCAATAAGTATTTAAATAATATACGGTTGGTGCTTAAGGGTGATATTGAGAACAATAGCGTTAACCGTGACTCGATTTTTGAACAGTTCAAGATAGACCCTTCTACCGTGGACTTAACGCCTATAAGAGAGGATTCGCTTCTGCGGGCAGAAGTGGCACTGGAAGACAAGTACAACCTCTTCGAGCGAAACACCGAGACCGGCAGTATCATATTATTTTCCCCTCTAAATGGCACCATCTCAGAATCCTATAATGCCGATAAGAGGCATTATGCCGTGGATATTGTGGCTCCGAGGGACATGCCGGTAAAGTCGATTGCCCGTGGTACTGTTGTATTCTCCGAATGGACAGCAGAAACAGGTTATGTTATCATCATAAAACACGAGAATAATCTCATATCTGTGTATAAGCATAACGGATCGTTGAACAAATCCCAGGGCGAGATCGTCCGGGCCGGAGAAGTGATAGCTTCGGTGGGAAATACAGGAGAATTCACCACCGGACCCCACCTCCATTTTGAGCTATGGAGCAACGGGGCGGCCGTAAACCCCGAAGATTATATCGATTTTAACTGATCAGCAATGTCCTTAAAGTCCTTTGCCGCCCGTTTGTTTGCCTTATATGAGGCCCGAAAAGCGGCCAAATGGATCGGTCAACCGGTCGTAACTCAGGAAAAAGAATTTGCATCTCTGATAGCCAAAGCGAGTTCTACTGCTTTCGGGAAGGATCATGAGTTCGATCAGATACATACACATGAAGATTTCATCGCACGGGTTCCGATACGGGATTATGAGGATCTCAAACCCTATGTTGAAAGGGTGGTCGAGGGTGAATCAGATGTGCTTTGGCCGGGGAAGCCGATATATTTTGCCAAGACCTCCGGCACCACTTCGGGAGCAAAATATATTCCTATCACCGACCTTTCTATCAGGGAGCAGGTCAAAGCTTCCAGGAATGCCATACTTAATTATATAAAGGAAACGGGCCGGACAGAATTTGTAAACGGGAAATGGATCTTTCTTCAGGGAAGCCCTGAACTACAGGAGAAAAACGGTATTCACCTGGGGCGTTTATCCGGTATTTCCGCCCATTATGTTCCTAATTACCTTCAGAAGAACAGGCTTCCGAGTTGGGAAACCAACTGTATTGAGGATTGGGAAACCAAGGTCGACAAGATCGTTGAGGAGACGGTTGAGGAAAATATGACGCTGATCGCCGGAATCCCTTCCTGGGTCCAGATGTATTTTGAACGCCTTGTAGCCTTTAAAGGACAAAAGGTAGGCACGCTTTTCAAGAACTTTAACTTGTTTATCTATGGCGGCGTAAATTATGAACCCTATCGGGCTAAATTCGAACAGATGATAGGCAGATCAGTAGATAGTATAGAGCTCTTTCCGGCCAGCGAAGGCTTTTTCGCCTATCAGGATTCACAAAGCGAAAAAGGGATGCTCTTATTGTTAAAAGCCGGGATATTTTATGAGTTTGTAAAAGCCGATGAATTTCACGATGAAAAGCCTGCGCGTCTTACAATCAAGGATGTGGAACTCGGTGTTAACTATGTGATGATTATTTCGACCAACGCCGGATTATGGGCCTATAACCTTGGCGATACCATCGCTTTTACATCCTTAAAACCATACAAAGTAATCGTCACCGGCAGGATCAAACACTTTATTTCGGCTTTTGGAGAACATGTTATCGCCAAAGAAGTGGAAGTGTCCATGGAGCGGGCCATTGCCGCAACCGATGCAGTCGTTAATGAATTCACCGTGGCACCCAGAATCAATCCTGAGCAGGATGAACTGCCCTATCATGAATGGTTTGTAGAATTTGAAAAGGCCCCATCAGACATGTCTTTGTTTACCGCTGTGCTCGACAAGACGCTTCAGGAGCAGAATTCCTATTATTTTGATCTTATCGATGGCAAAATCCTTCAAACGCTTAAGGTCCGATCGATGGCAGCGGGCGGATTTCAGTCCTACATGAAGTCCATCGGCAAACTGGGAGGACAAAATAAAGTACAGCGCCTTTCCAATGACCGGAAGATCGCAGATAAATTACTACAGTTGCCGCTATTATAGGATCTATAATACTTATTGGTAGTTTTCAATTCGGAACCGGGCCTTATTTCACAAATAATAAATGTAATTTTGCCCTGGGATGAAATCATTCAATAACACCACCAGAGCAAGGGAATCAACAGATGCGATAGAAAGGCTCTATGTCACTATGAGGCATTTGTTTAACCGTGGCTTCTATAAACCCAATGGTGTATCGGGTGATGCTCTGAAAAATGCCCTTTTGCTGCTACAGCCAGAAATCTACGGATCCATCGCCGAGGAAAAAACTGAATTAAACGGATTGTTTTATGTCCTGGACCGGTTACCCGAAGGGATCGAGCAATGCCGCTACATCAATTTAACGTCCGAGGAAGGCTATTCTCATTCTCATTTAAAACCGATCATTCCACCGAAGCGGCGGCGCAATTGCTACAGGATTGACGCGGAGCAGATGAATGTGGAGATTACCAGGGGGAGGTCGGATATTTACGACATCCTGACTCACCTTACTTTTCTTTATTTAGAGGCTCAGAAAATATGCGATAAGATTTTTATTGAAGAAACCTCTGAAACAATACGCGACTGGAAAAAACTGGAAGAAGCGATACAAAAAAAGACATTAACTCAGGCCGATAAGGAATATGCCCTGATTCACACGGCCAATTTTCTGGGCAGAACCTATGTTGAAGCCCTCGAGGCCTATGATAAACTGGCGACAAAAAAAGATCCTGACAGGTTTTTAAAGGTGATCTATTGGATGGGAAAACTGTCGATCGATGAAGCCATGGGCGGTGAGAAACGAATTATCACATTCAGTGCCCTTTTGCGAGAACGTCTTGGTCATCATATCCACGGGGAGATTTGGGCTAACACCATAAAGGAGCTCATGCATAAAAAAAGGCTCCTGGGCAGACCAATACATATCATCAGCGCGAATATGCATTCGGTGGTAAATTCACTATTTGCCCTCAACGCCCTAAAAAACGAATTTCCACAAGGAGACAAGCTAAAGATCTATCAGGCACTGAGCCTTCAAAAAAATGAAGCCCTGAGAAAAAAGGTAATTGCGCTGGCCAAAAAGAATGGCATGATCGAAATCGATGACATTTCGGGAACGAATATCGATGTCCAGATTTTCGACATGGCCCGTTTGGGCAAGGATACCTGTTGTTATAAGCTGCCTGCCGGACTACCGGAAGACAAAAAACCTGTTATCTTTGTGATGGATTACGCCTTTGGAGAACAGGCCTATGAAACCATCGACGAATTGCTTAAACCTTACCGGGCAGAGAAAACAGCCCCCATTTTCCTCGATGTGGCGTCAATTTCCATCATGGGTAAAGCGGGGATTTTGGAAGGAGGAAAAGGCGATTTAATGATTCCTACCGCGCATATATTCGAAGGCACTGCTGATAATTATCCGATCGATAATCAATTTTCTGCTTCCGATTTTAAGGACAATGG
>JAHEJJ010000063.1 GCA_024638915.1 Robiginitalea sp. | reverse complement strand
CCTATATACGATTCCACTTTATCATACCATGGCGCAATATCTTTATAGCGCACAGGCCAGTCCACACCATGGCCGTCAACACTATTTGCCATAAAATCCATTTCGCTGAACCGGTAACTATGCCTGCCCCAGGTGATGGAACGGCCTCCTACGTGGTAGCCCCGCATCCAGTCGAATCGCTTGACTTCATTGTACGGATGTTCCAGATCGTTCACAAACCAATGGCTGTGATCAGGCCTGGTAGTATATCCCGTGCGAGCTTGTTTTAATTGTTTGGCCTGTTCTTCGCGGGTAATTTGTCCCTGAAGAGGAAAGTCCCACGGATCCATATGAGCTGTTTTATAATCCTCGATATGCTTCACCATAGGGCCTCTTTCCAACACCAAAGTTTTTAGCCCGTTTTCGCATAATTCCTTTGCGGCCCAGCCACCACTAATTCCCGTTCCTACCACAATAGCATCATAGGATTCCTTCTCTTCGTTGTAATAAAATTTACCCATCTAACAGAATTAAATATTTTATAGAAGTATCAAATATAAAATTAAATTTCTACATTTAACCGAAGCGAAAAATGCAGAATTTACACAAATATTACATATTGATCGAATTTTTGTAAAAGGTATACATCGACCTGAAATGGAGTTGTTGGTCGGTGCTTTTCTCAAACCCACTGCTAAAAATTTCTTGAACACGGACTTATGAAAAGAAAAAGTCTTTTACGCAACAGTACTTTTGCTGGGGTGGCTTTTATTCTGCTTGTGAGCATAGCTTGTAAGCAGGAAAAAAAAACGGAAGAGAAATCAACAGAGGTTGAAGTCATGAGCGATGCTGCGCCATTTTTTTCACTTTCGCTGGCACAATGGTCCATGCATAATATGATAAGGGAAGACGGGGCCGATCCCTATAGTTTTGCCCAAAAAGCAAAAGGTTGGGGATTTTCCGGGCTGGAATATGTAAGTCAGCTTTACGCTCCAGAACTCGAGGCAGAGGGATATTCACAGGAGGCGATGGATGCCTTTGTTAAAAAATCAAATGAGGCAGCTCAAAAGCACGGCCTCACCAATGTGCTTATAATGGTAGATCGAGAAGGAGACCTTTCGACTTCAGATGCTGCGAAAAGACAGCAAGCGGTTGAAAACCACCATAAATGGGTCGATGCGGCTGCAGCCATGGGCTGTCATGCGATTCGGGTAAATCTATCCGGTAGCGATGACCCTGAACAGTGGATGGCCAATTCCATTGAAGGACTAACCTCTCTGGCGATGTATGCCAAAGATAAAGGAATAGAGGTCCTGGTGGAGAACCATGGAGGCCTTTCTTCCAATGCGGCCCTGCTGGCTCAGGTGATGGAGAAAGTTGGTATGGATAATTGTGGCACTTTGCCCGATTTTGGTAATTTCTGTATTCGGCGAAATGACCCGGCTGATAATAGCAAGGGTTGTGCGGAACAGTACGATTTTTATCAAGGCGTGAGAGAACTTATGCCTTATGCAAAAGCTGTCAGTGCCAAATCTCACGACTTCGATTCTGCTGGTAACGAGACCGAGATCGATTATGTAAAAATGCTTGGAATTGTAAAAAATGCCGGATATACAGGATTTATCGGCGTGGAGTACGAAGGCAACGAGCTAAGTGAAGAAGCAGGTATCATCGCGACAAAAAATTTGTTGATCGATGCCGCGAAAAATCTCCCTTAAAGGGACTAAGGTGTATGAAGTCTTTTCTCAACCAACTCTTTGACTACAATTTTTATTGTAATAAGAAGCTTATCGATGAATGCCACAAGCTGGAAAAGATACCTGAAAAAAGTGTCACCCTTTTGAGCCATATCCTCAATGCGCATCATATATGGAATTCAAGGGTTTTAGGCTCAGAATCGCTTTACGAAGTATGGCAGGAGCATCCACTCAAGGAATGGGGTGATATTCATTATGAAAACCAACGCAGTTCGTTCGAGATTATCACCAGTACAGATAATTTCGAAGTGAGGATAGATTATGAAAATGCAGAAGGCCAACTATTTACCTCCACTTTACAGGATATTCTTTTTCACATAATCAACCATTCTACCCACCACCGTTCACAGATCGCCATGGATTTCAGAAACGCTGGGCTGGAACCACTAAAACTGGATTATATATTTTACAAACGTTAAACAACTGCCTGACCATGACTGGTAAATCTAAAATTCAACTTTCTTTAATGATGTTTCTCGAATTTTTTATTTGGGGAGGCTGGTTTGTCACTATGGGGATTTATTTACCCAATACCCTCAAGTCCTCAGGTGCAGAAATTGCTATAGCGTATTCTTCTCAATCCTGGGGAGCAATTATAGCTCCTTTCATCATCGGGTTGATTGCAGATCGATATTTTAATGCTGAAAAGATACTAGGCGTTTTGCATTTGGCAGGTGCCTTACTGATGTATCAAATTGCCTATGCTACTGATTTTGCTGTTTTTTTCCCCTATATCCTGGGGTATATGATCCTTTATATGCCCACACTGGCACTGGTTAATTCGGTATCATTCAACCAGATGGATAATCCTGCCAAACAATTTGCCAATGTACGGGTATTTGGCACCATTGGCTGGATAGCAGCCGGGCTGGTTATCAGTTATATATTCAAATGGGACTCAGAGGCCAATGTAGCTAGCGGGGTGCTTAGAAATACTTTTCTGATGACAGCTGTGGCTTCGGCTATTTTAGGTCTCTTTAGTTTCACACTCCCCAAGACCCCACCAAAAGTAAATAAGGACGAAAAAATATCTATTTCCGACATACTGGGTCTGGAAGCACTTAAATTGCTGAAAGATCGGAACTTCCTCATATTTTTTATCGCTTCTATCCTGATCTGTATTCCTCTTGCCTTTTATTACCAGCACGCCGGACAGTTTTTGGGTGAAATAGGGGTGAGTAATCCGGCGGGTAAAATGACGATAGGGCAGGCCTCTGAAGTTGTATTTATGTTGCTCCTACCCTGGTTTTTTACAAGATTTGGATTCAAGAAAACCATCATACTAGGGATGATAGCATGGACCCTTCGATATATATTATTTGCTTATGGAGATTCCGGGGAATTAACATTTATGTTGCTGATTGGCATAGCATTACACGGTATTTGTTATGATTTTTTCTTTGTTTCCGGACAGATCTATACCGATAGTAAGGCAGGCGAGAAATATAAAAGTGCCGCTCAAGGGCTTATTACCTTAGCCACCTATGGTCTGGGAATGCTGATTGGATTTTGGACCGCAGGACAGGTGACCGATATGTATGCACAAGCTGAGAATACACACGACTGGGACAGTATCTGGATCGTGCCGGGAATATTTGCATTGGCGGTTACCCTCTTTTTCTCATTCCTTTTTAAGAACGAGCAAATTGAATACAAAAACAACTAGATTATGCCAAAGAAAATCAGACTTGGAATTTTAGGTGGCGGGGGCGATTCGCTTATAGGGGTATTGCATCGCGTAGCCTCTCATATCAACGATAACTACCAGATTGTATCGGCCGTATTTAATCCGGACTTCGAACAGAGCTTAGCATTTGCAAGGCAAATCGATGTTCCTACCAATAGGATCTATAAGGATTTTGATACTATGGTGGAAGAGGAGATGAAATTACCTCCGGAGCAGCGCGTGCAGGTCTGTTCTATCCAAACCCCTAATTTCCTGCATTTTCCCATGGCCAAGAAATTACTCGATAATGGCTTCCATGTGATTTGTGAAAAACCGATGACCACAACACTCCAGGAGGCTAAGATCCTTCAAGAAGCCCATCGGAAATCGGGCACCGTATTTGTCCTGACCCATACTTATACCGGATATCCGATGGTAAGGGAGATGAGGGAGATGATCAAGGCCGGGGCCCTGGGCAAGATCCATAAAGTAGATGCTAGCTATTATCAGGGCTGGATTAACCCGGTAATACATGATCCGGAGGTTCGAAAGACCGTTTGGCGCCTGGATCCCAAAAAAGCGGGTATCAGTTCGTGTATGGGCGATATCGGAGTCCATGCTTTTAACCTGATAGAGTATACCACCGGTTTGAAGATCAACTCAGTACTCTGCGATTTCAATTATTTGTACGATGACAACCAGATGGATGTAGACGGCACGGTATTGATCCGAATGGGAAAACACATCAAAGGATTGATTCGCAGCAGCCAGGTGGCCACCGGGGAAGAAAATGCACTGACGATAAACATCTATGGCGAGAAAGCCGGATTCCGCTGGGAACAGGAAAATCCAAACTTTCTATACATGACCAGCGATACAGAAGCATTAAAAGTTCTAAAACCCGGCCATTCCTACAACAGTAAATTGTCTCTGGCAGGAACAAAATTACCACCGGGACATCCGGAAGGAATTTTTGATTCGATGGCCAATATTTATCTGGGTGCCGCCCGGGCTATTCGTGGAGAGGAGTACAATGATGGTGAATTCCCTACGATGCTCGACGGTGTTAGGGGAATGAACTTTATCGAAGCCACAGTGAACTCCCATAAAGGGGGGAATATTTGGGTTGATTTAGAGTAAGGCCATGGAACAGCCTATTTCTGGTGTACTTTTTCGAAGATCTCGCAGACTACGATCATACTCTCTACCGGCCGGCGTCCGAAAGGCTCGAGTTCCCGGGTATAATAATCCCAGTGCGTCTTTTTCCAATAAGCAAGCGACTTATCTCCTTCACCTTCAATTTTGGCGTAGGATTCGCGAATACTAAAAAAAGGTTTTAACCTTACGGCTACAGTACGGACTATACACCGGGCATTGCCTTTCCAATCTGTAACGATGGTGAAATCACCAATTTTGGGCAGTCGTTCCTTCCGGAGTTGCAGCCCCAACAGGGAATGGGAGGCGGCACGCTTTGTGCCTTTTAATACCAATTTCAGACAATTATTGGCCTCTTTTTCATTATCGCAGAAATGTGTAACCCTTGGCTCATCTGCAAAGGCATATTCCAGATGTGAATCTAGAAAATCGCCCCATAAATCTCTGGCTGATGCATTATCCATTTAAGTTGTGGAATCTCATTTTTTCAAGCTCCTTGATAGTTATTACAACCAGCAGCAGGAATGCATCATCCCTAAAAGTTAATCTCAAAAACACGGTCCTTTCTCTGCTCCTGCCCTTAGCCGTAACTATTGGTCATTATTTCTTTTCTATTTCCTATATTTATGACTCACCGAATGAATGATTCATTTCGGTATGTACGCTTAAATATAGGGTTTAATTATGAAAACAAACCCATCCGTCAAAGCTTAATCGAACAGATCAAAATGATGAGAACTATAAAAGGTCCGGCCGTCTTTCTGGCTCAATTCGTCGACAGCAAGCCGCCGTTCAATACCCTCGAGGGGATGTGTCAGTGGGCTTCCGATCTGGGTTATAAAGGAATTCAGATCCCTACATGGGAACACTTTTTAATCGACCTGGATAAGGCAGCCGAAAGCCAGACCTATTGCGATGAGCTCAAAGGGAAGATCAACTCATACGGACTGGAAATCACCGAACTCTCTACCCATCTCCAGGGGCAACTGGTCGCTGTTCATCCTGCATACGACCTTATGTTCGATAATTTTGCGCCGGATTCGGTAAAAAATAATCCTAAGGCCCGTACGGAATGGGCGGTAGATGTAGTCAAAAAAGCGGCCACCGCCAGCAGGAGGCTGGGCATCTCGGCCCATGCAACCTTTTCCGGCGCCTTGCTCTGGCATACCTGGCATCCATGGCCTCAACGACCTCCGGGATTGGTGGAAATGGGCTTTGAGGAACTGGCCAAACGCTGGAAGCCTATACTCGATCATTTCGATCAGGAAGGTGTAGACGTCTGCTACGAAATTCATCCGGGAGAAGATCTGCACGACGGGGATACCTTCGAACGATTTCTGGAGGCTACAGGGAATCACAAGCGCGTTAATATTTTATACGATCCCAGCCATTTTGTACTTCAGCAACTGGATTACATAACCTATATAGACCACTATCATGAGTTTATAAAGTCTTTTCATGTGAAGGATTCAGAATTCAACCCAACCGGCAAAAAGGGGTCCTTTGGGGGTTATAACGACTGGGGTGACCGTGCAGGGAGATATCGTTCTCTTGGCGACGGCCAAATAGATTTCAAGACGATCTTTTCCAAGCTAACCCAATACGGATGCGATGTATGGGCGGTTATGGAATGGGAGTGTTGTATCAAAAGTCCGGAACAGGGTGCACGTGAAGGAGCAATTTTTATCCAGGATCATATAATTGAAGCTACACAAAAAACCTTTGATGATTTTGCCGGAGGTGAGATCGACGAACAAATTCTCAAGAAAATTCTGGGAACTTAAAATATTCTATTATGAAACAAATACTATTTTATCTGAGCCTGGCATTATTGGTTTCTGGTTGCAAGGAGAGAAAAACAGAAATGAGCCAAAAAGACGAAACCCAAAGTCAGGAAGAAACAATTATATCGACTATGGATGAGCAAGAATGGACAGTACTTTTTGACGGGACATCTTTTGATGGTTGGCATTTATATCCGCAAGGGGAAATTCCCGATGCCTGGAAGCTTGAAGATGGGGCGATGATTCTGCGCACTACCGAAGCCAGAAAAGATGGCAAGCGTTTTAATATTGTTTCAGATGGGGAGTATACCAATTTTGTGCTATCGCTTGAATGGAAGGTATCTTCAGGTGCAAATAGCGGTATAATGTGGGGGGTACAAGAACTGGACAAATACGAAGAACCTTATTATACCGGACCCGAGATTCAGGTATTGGACAATATAAATCATCCTGATGCTAAAAATGGGACTACTCATCAGGCAGGATCACTATACGATATGATCGCGCCCTCGGAGGATGTGGTAAAGCCTATTGGAGAATGGAACCACTTCGTGATTACAATAAATCACAAAAGCAACGAAGGCAGCGTGATCCTTAATAATGTTAAAATTGTTGAATTTCCTGTAAATGGAGAGGAATGGAATGCGATGGTTACGAAGTCAAAATTTGCCGACTGGGAAGATTTTGGCAAATACAGGACTGGCAAAATAGCTTTGCAAGACCATGGAGAACCACTTATTATAGGCTACCGGAATATTAAGATTCGGGAGTTGTAGATTGCTAAAGCTGTCGGAATTCAAACAAAAAGATGAGCCTAAAAAAATCTAATCGACCAATATGATCCAATCCATGACCGGATTCGGCAAGCACGTAATTCAGCTACCGACAAAGAAGATAACCGTAGAATTAAAATCGCTCAACAGCAAGAACCTCGATATCAATGTACGAATGCCTTCGCTCTACCGCGAAAAGGAACTGGAACTCAGGAGGATCATCGCTGAGGCTCTAAAGCGGGGAAAAATTGATTTCGGCCTTTATGTTGAGATTACAGGCGACGAGACAAGCGCTGAGGTCAATGAAGGTGTGGTTAAGCAGTATATGAAGCAATTGAGGGTCATCGCAGAAGGCGAAGAAGTCCGATTGCTCGAAATGGCACTCCGGCTTCCGGATGCTATGAAGACCGGACGGGATGAGATCGATCAAAAGGATTATGAGGCCATTCTGGAAGCGCTCGGGCAAGCTATCGACAAACTAAATACTTTCCGAAACAAGGAAGGCGAAGTGCTGGAGAAGGAATTCGAAGAGCGTACAGCAGAGATGACCGATTTATTAGACCGTGTAAAAGATATGGATCCGGAACGTCTTGCGAGTATTCGCCCACGCCTGCATAAGGCGGTGGAGGAGTTGAAAACCGAGATCGATGCCAACCGATTTGAACAGGAATTGATGTACTATCTCGAGAAGTACGATATTACCGAAGAGAAGGTCCGGTTACAGAACCATCTGAGTTATTTTACCGAGACGCTAAAATCTGCGCAGTCCAATGGAAAAAAGCTTGGGTTTATTTCACAAGAGATCGGCAGGGAGATCAATACGATTGGCAGTAAGGCCAATTATGCACCCATGCAACAATTGGTGGTACAGATGAAGGATTCCCTTGAGAAAGTAAAAGAGCAAATGCTAAATGTACTCTGATGAAAGGGGGCAAGCTCATCATATTTTCGGCTCCTTCCGGTAGTGGGAAGACTACCATTGTGCGATACCTGTTGGAACAACCAGAGTTGAATCTGGCATTTTCGGTATCCGCGACCTCAAGGCCACGAAGAGGTAAAGAAAAACAAGGGGTACACTATTATTTTATGTCTGTATCGGAATTTAAAAAGAATATCAAGGAAGGTAATTTCCTGGAGTGGGAGGAGGTTTACCGCGACAACTTTTACGGGACACTGATGAGTGAGGTGGAACGATTATGGAGCGAAGGAAAAAATGTAATTTTTGATATCGATGTAGCTGGCGGACTTCGAATAAAGCGTAAATATCCGGAACAGGCCCTCGCTGTTTTTGTGAAACCCCCAAGTGTGGATGAACTTAAGATAAGGCTTAAAAAAAGGAGTACGGAAAGCGACGATAAGATCAATATGCGTATTGCCAAGGCCTCCGTTGAGATGGCAACTGCTCCTCAGTTCGACAAGATCATTAAGAATTACAAGCTCGATGTCGCGCTAAAGGAGGCACATCGACTTGTAGCTGAATTTGTAGGAGTTGAGCAAGACAGTTCTAAGCCTGAAGACGAATAAGATATAAACGGATTCGATGGTTCTAATCAAAATCCCATTCTGCAATTGAAGAAAGCCGGTCTATTTTTCGGAACCTTTAACCCCATTCATATAGGTCATCTGGTGATCGCCAACCACATGGTAGAATTTACCGAGTTAGATGAGGTATGGTTTGTGGTTACCCCTAAAAGCCCGTTTAAATCCAAGCAGACCCTTTTGGATAACAATCATAGGTATCAGATGGTCTTCGAAGCCATAAGGGAATATCCCAAACTGAAGGTCAGTACCATAGAGTTCGACATGCCACAACCCAACTATACGATCCATACCCTGGTGAAACTGGAGGAGAAATACGGGTCGGAACTTGGTTTTGCATTGATCATGGGAGCAGATAATCTTATACATTTTCACAAATGGAAGAATTACGAAATGATCCTGGAGAACTATGGTATTTTTATTTATCCAAGGGTTTCCGGTGAACTACAGAAATCCGGTTTAATCTCTCATAATAACATTCACCTGACCCAGGCTCCGATCATGGAGATCTCATCCACCTTTATCAGAAAGCAACACCACGAAGGGAAAAATATACGTCCAATGTTGCCAGAAGCGGTTTGGAAATATTTGGACGAAATGAACTTTTATCGATAAAGGTTAAAAGAAACCCTGTTGTTTTGGCAACAGGGTTTCTCCGATCATAAGATCCTGAAAGCTGTAAAAAAAGCTACAGGTAATCTCCGTCTTCATTCATCTTCACTCGCATGGTCTTGTCGCCATTTTTAAGCTTGAGTTTATATACTTTTTTGGCCCCGCGATCTTTTACATAGGTAACCCGGTATATATCCTTCACCGGCTCCCAATT
>JAHEJJ010000006.1 GCA_024638915.1 Robiginitalea sp. | reverse complement strand
AACCTTACTATAGGTATTGAGAACGGTACCAATGAGGTAGTAGACCTGGCTACCCTTGTAGACGATGCAGATGCAGATCCAACCAACGAATACAATACAGGGATCAGCTTTGACGGTTCCAACCTGACTGTTACAGATGCAGGCGGAAACCAGACCATAGATATCAGTGGTGTAAGCACGGATGACCAAAACATATCAGGATCAACCCTGGTAGGTACCAACCTTACTATAGGTATTGAAAATGGTACCAATGAGGTAGTAGACCTCGCCAGTTTGGTAGGTACGGACGATCAGAACATATCAGGTTCAGGATTGGCCGGAACCGATCTTACCATAGCTATCGAAAATGGTGGTTCTGAAGTAGTGGATCTTTCCAGTTTAGTGGGTTCAGACGACCAGAATTTAACGGGTGCTTCCTTAAGTGGTGCCAACGTACTGCAGATCGATATAGAAAATGGCGCATCCACCACTGTCGACCTATCAAGTCTATCAGATACAGAAACGGTGACTACAATGACTAACACAAGTGGCACTGGTAATATAATTGGCACGTATACCAATGAAGCTTCTGCGGCAGTAGATATTCGGGAAACCGTAACTGATCTTACCCAGAATACTACTACAAGTGTGATAACTTATACCAATGAATCTGCGACTGCCCAAACAGCCAATGTGGTCAGTACTGATGCAAATAACCAAATCAGTGTTGGATCAGATGGTGGTGCGTTTATAAATATGCCGATGACTTATTCCCTTGGAAAAATAAATGGCAACGGAACTGCAGCGGCCATTTACGGTGCAACGGTTTCAAGAATTAATGAAGGGGATTACCAGATTACCTTTACCACGGCCCTGTCGAATGCAAATTATATTATTCAATTGTCCATGCTTGATTGTAATGGGGATTGTCCTGGAAATACCTCGGCAAATTACGATGATCCTGGCATCACTTATTATGATCAACAAACGACCGGATTTAAAGTAAATACAGGAGATAGTGATAATGGTACAACACAGAAAGACGATATAGATATCGAATTTATGTTTACTGTAATGACCATACCTAACTAAGATCCAACTGAAATTTAATTAGAATCATGAAAAGCCTTTTTTTATTCATTGGATTTATCTTCTTCAGCCTAGCGGTTGAAGCTCAGATAGACGCTAATTCAGTAATGGGAATGCCGCGCGCAACAAATGCAGAAATGTTGGCTATTGCAGGACCGGCGATTGGTTCTGTTCTTTACAATACTGATGATGATTCAATCTATAGGTATACCTCCACAGGGTGGCAAAGAGCAACCGATGACCAATATGACGACGAGGTTAATTTACGGACGGCCACCGATGTGGATGAAGGCGGAGTTGCTTCTCCAACTGATGAAACCACGGTGGAGGAAGTGATCCAGGCAATAGCCCCGATTACTTCTAAGGCGGCGCGTGTATTTTATCCCCCGTCAATAGCCATAGATGCATCCACGAATGGGAGTTTTAACGTTGATCTTTATACGCAGTATACTGCACAATTTGCTACTCCAACAGCCGCGAGTACGGGAGCACCGGCAGCTGTACCAAGCTATGCAGCAACCGATCTTTACTATTATGTAACCTATGCTGATCCTGCTGTATTTGACAACCTGAGTATTAATGCGAGTGGCGTTTTATCATACGACATTATCGGACAGCCCGCGGATTACAATTCACTCATAAACGTTGTTTTTGTGGTGAAATAATGGACAACATCTAATAACATTTTAAGGGGTTTGATATCTAAAGACATATATAGATTTTTTATTCTGGGAGCCATGGTATTATTCTTTGGCTCCGGTGTCGTTAATGCTCAGTTCTTATTGCAGGCACCCAATAGTGGGGGAGAAAACAATTACCGATGGTATGAGGCCTCAGATACCAGTACCGTACTGAGCACCGATTTCTTCTATGAAACCAGCACCCCGGGAGTTTATTTTGCTACCTACGACGGGACGCTCTGTGGCTCTAACGCCACAGGCTATTTTATTCTGACCGATTGCAATGCCCCGGATAACCAGGTAACACTCGATATAACAGCCAATGTCAATGGGGCTACAACGGTGAGTTGGAATCCGGCTTTACCGGGCGATCAAACCCAGCCAGTGGTAACTTCAACTACCTCTGTGGTAAGGTATGTAGCGACCCTTACAAAGGCCGGTAATTCTTTTGATTTACCCGGATTTACCGTTGTTTGTTTGGCCCAGGAAGCCAATGTTTTTGATGATACAGTTACTGTAGATGAAGACAGCTCTGTAGTTGTAGACATTTATTCCAACGACAATAACTTACCCACCACAGGCACCTTGACCACCACAGATCCACCAAATGGAACGGTCAATATAAATGATAGCGGGACACCAAATGATCCTACAGACGATATTGTCACCTATATTCCCGATCCCGATTTCAATGGGTCGGATTCATTCGATTATACAGTATGTAATAGCTTAGGTGATTGCAGTACCGCTACAGTTTTTGTCGATGTATTGCCAATTGTAGACGCCATTGATGACAATGTTGCGACAGACCGTGATGTGGCTGTTCTGATCGATGTGCTGGCCAATGATAATGACATACCTACCGACGGGAGCATGACTAACACACTTCCTGCAAACGGTTTCTTGTTGTGGAATAATAATGGTACGCCTACCGATCCTTCAGATGACGATTTTACCTATACGCCAAATCCTGGCTTTATGGGCAACGACAGCTTTACCTATACACTTTGCGATGCCCTTGCGAATTGCAGTACGGCCACAGTGAACATACTTGTAAATCCTCCTGGTTCCGATCTGGATCTGGATGATGATGGGATCGTTAATAGTTTTGAAGATCTGAACCTGGACGGGGATAACGATGCCGCTACCAATGCGACAGATACAGACTCAGACGGCATACCGGATTATCTTGATATAGATAGTGACAACGACGGTATACCCGATAATGTGGAAGCACAGTCCACTTCCGGATATATAGCTCCAAGTGGGGTAGATGCCAACGGGAATGGTTTGGATGATGCCTATGACAACGGCGGCGTAGGACTTATACCCGTAGATACAGACGGGGACAGCTTACCGGATTATGTCGACGAGGACAGCGACAACGACAATGTTCCGGATTTTATCGAAGGACACGACCACGATGCAGATGGAGTTCCTGAGGTCACCTTTATCGGATCAGATAAGGATAACGACGGTCTGGATGATGGATTTGAAGGTTCTGTAGCCATCGATTTGGACGTAAACGATGAAATGGATAACCCGTTTGATGATCTGCCGAATACCGATGGAGATTCAGAATCGGACTACCGGGATATAGATGATGACGATGATGGTATACCAACGGCCGATGAAGATGCAAATGGTGATGGTGATTATAGTAATGATGATATAGACAGTGATAGGATTCCCGATTATCTGGAGCCTAATTTCAGTGGGGACGATATCGAAGTCTTTAATGTCATTACTCCAAATGGCGATGGTATCCACGACGTTTTGACTATTAACGGTCTTGAAAACTTCCCTAATAACACCATCCGGATTTATAATCGATGGGGAGTTCAGGTATTCCAGACCAGGGCATACAATACCCAGGGTAATGTGTTCGATGGAACATCACAAGGAAGGGCAACCGTGGATAAGGACAATAAATTGCCGGTGGGAACATATTTCTATATTCTGGATTACGAAACGGAGTTTGGCAAGATGGAATCGATATCCGGATACTTATACATCAATAGATAATGGGGGTTCTTTTAAACAAATTTGATTACAGATTCTTACGAAAATCAATCGTACTAATGTTATGTATTGTCTTCGGATCGCTGCAAACGCTTTACAGCCAACAGGATGCACAGTATACTCAATACATGTACAATACGGTCAGTATCAATCCGGGCTATGCCGGATCGAGGGGTCATATGAGTATGGCTGCTCTTCATCGTTCACAATGGGTAGGACTTGATGGGGCTCCCAAGACTCAGACATTTAATATGCATACACCGGTGGGGTACCGCGGAATGGGCTTGGGCATATCCGTGGTCAACGACCAGATCGGACCCACATCTGAAACCTATTTCGATCTTGATTTTTCCTATACCATTCAGACATCCGCAGATGCCCGACTGAGCTTTGGTTTAAAGACCAGTGCGCATCTTCTCGATGTACGTTTTTCAGAGTTGAACCAGGATATTTCAAATCCTGGCGGCCCGGATCCGACATTACAACAAGACATCCAAAACAGGTTTTCACCCAATATTGGTGGTGGAGTGTACTACCATACCCAAAGGTTCTATATCGGTTTATCAGTACCCAGAATTCTGGAAACCACACATTTTGAAGAGTCTTCTCTTTCAACGGCAAAGGAGCAGATCAACCTGTACTTCATCACCGGCTACGTTTTTGAACTGGATGCTTTTTGGAAATTCAAACCTACCATTTTGTCTAAAATCGTCCAGGGAGCCCCATTACAGCTCGATCTGTCGGCCAATTTTATGTATAATGAAAAGTTCATAATGGGCGCAGCCTATCGCTGGGATGCCGCATTTAGTGCTTTGGCCGGATTCCAGATATCTCCTTCATTCCTTATAGGTCTGGCCTATGACAGGGAAATCACCGAACTGGGCCAAGCTGTATTTAACGATGGTTCATTCGAGATCATCCTGAGATATGATTTTATCAAGGTGCTCGACAACCTGAAATCACCCAGATTTTTTTAAGTATTTTCTTCAATTATTTTAACATTTAAGACAGGCTTAACCCTTTAAATAGCCTAAAGGTCTTATTTTTGCCAGGTGAAAGAAGATTTAGTGTTACTGGTAAATGAGCAGGATGAGATCCTAGGTACCATGCCAAAAATGGAAGCGCATCGAAAAGGGGTGCTTCACCGCGCATTTTCGGTTTTTATCCTTAATGATGATGGGGAAATTATGCTGCAACAACGAGCAGGCGATAAATATCATTCCCCTTTGCTCTGGACCAACACCTGTTGCAGTCATCAAAGGCAGGGAGAAACAAATATCCAAGCCGGTACAAGGCGCTTACAGGAAGAAATGGGCTTTACTGCAGAGCTTAAAGAACTGTTTTCATTTGTCTATAAAGCACCATTCGATAACGGCCTTACAGAACACGAACTCGACCATGTTATGGTCGGGTTTTATAATCAGCCACCTTTGTTGAACCCTGATGAAGTGGCAAATTGGAAGTGGGCCAGGCCGGAGGATATCAAAAGCGATATCGAGGTCAATCCGGGCCAATACACCGCCTGGTTCAAGATCATATTCGAACGTTTTTACGACCATATTCTAAAAAATCAATTCTCTCGATGAAAGTAAAAGTTAGCCGGAAAGCACATTTTAATGCAGCACATCGCTTATATGTCAAGGATTGGGATGAGGCCACCAATCAGGAGGTTTTTGGAAAGTGTAATAATCCTCATTATCACGGACATAACTATGAATTAGTTGTCAGCGTTTTAGGTGATATTGATAAGGAAACCGGCTATGTGATGGATATGAAAACCTTAAAAGATCTTATCAAGGCTGAGATAGAAGACGCCTTTGATCACAAGAATCTCAACCTTCAGGTGCCTGAATTTGCCAATCTTATACCTACGGCTGAAAATATCGCTGTGGTTATTTGGGATAAGCTCAGACCCCATATTGAAGAGGATAAGAAGTTGGAGGTTATCCTCTATGAAACACCCAGGAATTTTGTGACCTACACCGGCCCCTGATTTTTTTCAAATCAGTTCGCCCTGGCAAACCGACTCCTTAAGAAGACACTTCTTTTGTTGATAGGTGGTCGAATGACCCCTTTTAGAATTTACTCCGCCATTCGTCGAAACTTTTTGATGCTTAATCGCTCCGAGATATTCAACGGACGAATCTTACATCAGGCTCCTGACCAAAAATTGTAGATTTGCATCATAAAAGAATATAAGTTCAGCTGCGTTATTTTAGATTCAGTAATTGGTTATCACAGACTATCGGATAAGATGAATAAATATAATTTATACCCGCTAAAATTCACTCCTATTCTTAAGGAACGGCTTTGGGGAGGGACCAAATTAAGGGACATACTCGGTAAGGCTATACCGAATGAACACACAGGAGAAAGCTGGGAATTGTCTGGTGTCCCCGATGATATTTCGGTAGTGTCTAACGGATTGCTTAAAGGAAGGAATTTACAGGAACTGATCGATGAATACGGCGACCAGTTATTGGGTAAGGAGGTAATATCGACTTTCGGAAAAAAGTTTCCAATCCTGATCAAATTTATCGATGCGGCAAAAGACTTGTCCATTCAGGTCCATCCTGACGATCAACTGGCGCAACGACGTCACAACGCTATGGGAAAAACCGAAATGTGGCACGTAATGGATGCGGATAAAGACGCAAAGCTTATTATAGGTTTTAAAAGAGATGTGACTACAGAAGAATATTTATCCAGCCTGGAATCGAATAATTTGCCAGACTTGCTCCATGAGGAGTATGTTAAAAAAGGAGATGCCTTTATGATCAAGGCCGGAAGAGTGCATGCCATTGGAGCAGGTGTTCTTCTGGCGGAAATCCAGCAAACATCCGATATTACCTATCGTATTTACGATTTCAATAGGCCAGATAAAGAGGGAAATTTAAGGCCACTGCATACAAAGGAGGCCATTGAGGCCATAGATTATTCCGGTAATCAGGATTTTAGGGTGGTATACAGCGATTCGGTAGATGAAGCCAATACAATGGTCCGATCGCCCTATTTTAACACCAGTTATCTCAGATTACAGGAAAACAAAAACCTGGATCTCACAACGCGTTCTTCATTTTCTATTTATATATGCGTTTCGGGTAAAGCCTTCTTGCAGACCCAGGAGACAGAGGTGGCTCTTCGACTTGGCGAAACCGTATTAGTTCCGGCAAGTATAGCAGATTTGAAGATTTTAACCACCGGTGTTACCTTATTGGAAGTCACAATCTGAAAATCTGTACCTTTACAAAAATCTTTGATCATGGCGAGTATTCGAGACCTTAAGAAGGATATTAATAATGTTTTTGGGGATATTATAGAGGCTGTTTTTATTTTCGAAGATGCAAAGGAAAATCAGGCCTCTAAGGAAGGAACGGCAATTATCGAAAATGCTATTTCTGACTTTGATGAATTGATTGCCCAGGTCAATAATCGTGATGTAGAAAACCGAAGCACTCACCTTAAAAAGGTAAGAGCTGATTTGGAGAAAAAAGCGAAAGCATTGATAGACAAGGTCAACAAACTGGGCTGAAGGATCTGCTTCTCTTTAATTTCTTGTAATATTTTTTAAATACTCTTCGAGTCGCATCCCGTATTTGGAATTAGCTATATTCGGATCCAGGGCATTGTAGATCGAATCGAGATATTTTGGATTGGCGTCGGCAACTTCGGTCAGCGCAAGATAAGGGGCGATATATGAATCTCTATTGTTCATGGCGTAGTTAAGCGTATAAAGATATCCCCTCAGAATGGTTTTATCACTGAGCTTTTGGATGGAATCGATGGTGGTTGAATCATTTTGAATAGCCGGGTCCGATGCCAGCCTGATTAAATCAAGGCTCTTGCCATGGAATTTACTCATTACTTCATTGTATTCCTCCAATTTGAGCTGGGTTTCTGATCCCTCGATAATAGCCTTGGTTTCAAACGTATTCCAGGAGGTGTTGATGGAGATTAATCCAGGTTCCCCGAAAAAAGTAATGCGGTCATTGAATTCGTTATTATCGGCTTTCTCAAGATACAGATAAAAAATTTCGGGACTTTCGAGGACAGTTTCGAAATGAAATTTTCCATCGCCTTCAACTTTTAGAGAATCAACAGTGATCAAAACCGAATCGGGGACATGTTGTAGGTATAGCGTGCCTTTTTTCAGACCTTTAACGTTGCCTTCCACGATCATCTTCTTCTCCTCGGTCTTGCTGCCGCATGAACTAATCAAAAAGACAAAGAGGATACCGGCAATCCAATGTTTCATATCGATATATTTGAATCGCAAATATCGCGAAACCCAAATTGAATTCTAAACTTTTGATGCGATTTCCATGAGCAGGCCACAAATATAGGCTCCTGCAGTACCCACCACATATCCCAGCACGGCCAGTAATATTCCGACCGAGGCCAGAGAAGGATGGAATTCTGCCGCCACGACTGGTGCAGAAGCGGCGCCCCCTACATTAGCCTGACTCCCTACCGCCAGAAAGAAATAAGGGGCCTTTATCCATTTGGCGACAAGAATCAACAAGCCTGCATGAATCGAGATCCAGATCAACCCTACCGCGATCAATCCTGGTTTTTCAAGGAACGTGCTTAGGTCCATTTTCATTCCTATGGTAGCAACCAGGATATAGATGAAAAATCCCCCTATCTTACTGGCACCAGCACCTTCATACGATTTGGCCTTGGTAAAAGAGAGCAATATCCCTATAGTGGTTGAAAAAACAACCATCCAAAGAAATTTGGAACCCAGCGAGGAAAGCGCTTTTTGCTTGTTGCGTATCACCTCAAAATTATTTTCCAGAAACTCCGCAAAATGATGCCCGAGAAGATGAGAAAGACCAACGGCGGTAAAAGCCAATCCCGCCAAGATCACATAGTCGTTCAATGTGGTGATTCTGGTAATGCGCTCCGTATGTTCGGTTACTTTTATTTTAAGGGATTCTATTGATGAGGTGTCAGATTTGAGCCATTTGTCAATTCGGTCAGATTTCCCAATGCCCAGGAGGATGATAGCCATCCAAAGGTTGGCAACCACGATGTCGATAAGTACCATGTCGCCAAATCTTTTAGGGTTATAGGCAAAGACTTCGAGCATGGCCGCCTGGTTTGCACCACCACCGATCCAACTTCCGGCAATAGTGGCCAGACCTCTCCATACAGCATCGAAGCCCACGCCACCGACTGTTTCAGGCGAAATGGCCGCTACGATCAGGATCGCGATAGGTCCGCCGATTATGATGCCTATGGTACCGGTTAAAAACATGATAAGCGCCTTTGACCCCAGATTGAGAATGGCTTTTAGGTCGATACTCAGGGTCATCAGTACCAGTGCGGCTGGAAGCAGGTAACGACTCGCCACAAAATACAAGTTGGAATCTTGCTCAGATATAATTCCCGCGGTGGTGAGTATTGCCGGGAGCATATAACATACCAACAGGGTAGGGATGATCCCATAGAATTTTTTCCAGAAGCCCTTTTTGATGGAAGAAGTGTAAAAAACGAATCCGAGGCAAAGGCAAAGAATTCCGAAAATGACGGTATCGTCTGTAAATGGTAATTGGTTCATTAGGTTGGTGGTATCGGTACGGAATCAAATATAATGAAAATTAGAAGTGGAAAGCACCACTTGGATACCCCTAAATATTGAGCCAGTAGGTGATTTTCAGATTGATCGAGCGAAACTTTGGCGCAAAACCTTCAACGAAATAATTGTCGTTGTATACCAGAAAAAGGTCTGATAAAGGTGCAAAGCGCCATTGGAGTCTCGAATTAATACCAAGATTGTCGCGCTGATTGCTGTATTGCACCAGGGTAGACCAAAAAATTGATTTGCTAAACGTGATATCAAAACCAGGACTTAATAGCCAAAGGTCTGCGTCTGGATAAGGATCGGGCAATCTTAGACCATCATAGTTCATGACCAATCTCAACTGAATCTTAGGTTGTATCAGCAGGACGGCTTGTCCTCCAAATGAAAACCGGGTACCATTAAAAAACCCTCCGTAAGAGGTGTCAAAAGAGTAAGAAAAAGTCTGGGCGCGGTTCGATTGGTATTCCACGCCGGCATAGTTGAATTCGTACCCCTGATTTCCTGGCAGCTCTACTCCGCCCTCGGTGTCCGTGGGATCAAAAGGCTCTGTAAGAAAGATAAACTGGTTAAAATATTCAACTTCCAATTCTGACTGATTCTGGAATTGTACTTCCCAGCCGGCCCTTACAAAACGATCGGTCTTTTGGTAGTCGAGGGTAGGACGCCAGATCGAATTAGCAAAGACGCCGAACCTGTGATTATTGATAACATCAGAAGACGGCCAAAACACCCGTTCGGCGCGTATGGTGGGTTTGAAGATATCGGTACGCCTTATAAAACCAAGATCGGACCTAAAATCGTTATCCACAAATACGATATCGCTCTGAAAGTTCCAGTAGCGCGAATTCCAGGCAAGGTTAGCACTGGCCGAATAATTACCTTTTGTATCACCGGGTTGGAAGGACTTATGGGCATAAAATCTCCCAACCCATCTGTTATCGGCTGTGTTGAGATTATAGTCGATCCCAACGACCCGATTATACTCGTCTTCGGGCTCCAGAAATTCGTAATCCCCAAAAGTCTGCCTGTTGATAATAAAGACGCTCACATTAGAGCGTGCAAACATTTTTCGCTGTAGTACGAACATAGCATTATTGTTCGAAGGGATCTGATTATCCAGGTCTTCATCGGTTTGGATACTAAATAATCCCAGCCGCCAATTTTTATCGATTTTTCCGCTGAGGCGGGCTCCTGCAATTATTTTATTTTCTATGCTGTTATCGGCAGTGTCCTGTGCGATTCCTATTCGTCTTGAAAAAAACGGGTTTGCATCTCTGCCATCACCGAAATTACCGAAAAGGTCTCCGTTGTCGATAAAGAACTGTCTGCGTTCGGGAAGTCCAATTTCAAAACGTGTCAGATTTGTAAAAATGTCATCCACTTCTACATTCGAGAAATCAGGATTTATAGTAGCATCGAGGTTCATACTATTTCCGATACTGACCTTAACATCACCACCTACCTGAAAGTTAGTATCACTGCCTTCTCCCTCATAATCATTCAGTGCGATGCCATTTACGTAAGGGATCAGTGCTAAAGGTGTTCTGGATTTTCCAAGGGGGCGCTCAAATTTCATATCGCCCATAAATCCCAGATTGGTCACATTCTGATTTTGAGGGATCCTGGGCCAGGTACTTCTTTCATTGCTCTGAAATTCGAATCGATAACTCTGGAACCGCCAATTGGTCTCACCTTCCTTAAATTTAAAAGATGTAAGGGGGATCGCCATTTCGGCGACATAATATTTATCATGGATCTTGGTCTCGGCTCTCCATTTTACATCCCAGGCGGTGATAAAGTTGTCAAAAGAAACACCACCACCGGCGATAAGCGCTTCCCGTCTTACGCCCATGGGATTGATCCCAAAAAGGAAGGCGTTTTGGCCGTCGTTAAAGGTGTCGAAAAGGAGACTGATATTATCGCTGTTACCCGCCCTGTAATCTCGTTCAAGTGATGGAATCGTATAATCGTTTCCGGGGGCATATTGAACAATGCCGATATAGAGTGTTGTTTCACTCACCAGCATTTTAATATCGGTCTGGTGTACCGCTATCACAGCATCTGTTGGAAAGTACTGTTGAAAATCCCGGGGACCATCTGCCTTTTCCCATATCGGTTCATCCAGTGCACCGTCGATCACGATCTCCTCGGAAATAAATTTAACCGTAAATGTTCTGTGAGGTTCCTGACCAAAAGCAAAGCATACAAAAAGTATCATTATACCGCTGGTTAGTGCTTTGATCATTTACGTCGCTTATTTTGGCCACGCCAAATTTAACACAACTAAGCGTTAAATAAATGCCAAATTTTTTAACCCAATAGACTCTTATGGTGCCGAACTTTCCTTGAACTTCTTACTTTTTTTCCTTTTGGGATTTTTAAATAAACGCTTAAAAAAATTGTCCCTGACCACTGGTTTACAATCCAGGTCGTTCAATACCTGTTCTCCTGGAGCTTCAAATCGTGCCGATGTGATCGATCTGAACTCGACTCGTTTATTGAGCTCCTGCATCCATAATGCGAACAGTGGCAGGGCCGCACTGGCCCCCTGGCCAAGGGAGGTGTCTTTAAAACCGATTTCATGATGATCCAAGCCGACCCAGCTGCCGTGTACCAACCCGGGGGTAATGGCTACAAACCAGGCATCTTTATTGTTCTGTGTTGTTCCTGTTTTGCCGGCGATATCGTTTTTAAGTCCATATTTAGACCTTATTCTGGAGGCTGTTCCCTGGTTTACTACGGCTTTCATCAGCTCGAGCATCAGAAGCCGGTTATGTTCTGAAAAGGCAGGTTCTGGTGTTTTTTCCCTCACTCTTTTGTGCAGTACTCTTCCCTTGTTATCTGTTATGGTTTGAATCAAATAGGGACTAACCGGTCTCCCGTGGTTAACATAACTGGCATAGGCGCCTACCAGTTCTTCAAGCCTGATTTCACCGGTTCCCAGGGCAAGAGACGGTAATTCCGGCAACGGACTACGAATTCCCATATTTTTGGCCATGGTGATCACAGCGGGAATTCCGGCTCTCTCAAGGACTTTAACAGAAACAGTGTTTACGGATCTGCTAAGCGCTTCTTCCATGGAATAATTTAGGTAGGTCTCATTCTTCTCAGAGCTATTACCTGGCGACCAGTCCTCCAGATTCTTGTATTCTACTTGTTGAGCAGAAAAGTGGGTGCAGGGACCTATTCCTTCCTCTAAGGCAGCGGTATAAACAATGGGTTTAAAGGTAGATCCTACCTGACGGCGACTTTGAGAGACGTGGTCGTATTTGTAATGGCTAAAGTCTATCCCCCCGATCCAGGTTTTGACAGCTCCACTGGCTGGATCGATACTAACCGATCCTGTATTCAAGAATTTCATGTAGTGGACAATGCTGTCGACAGAACTCGCCGATTCGGTGAACTCACCGTCCCAGTTTACCAATGTCATTTCCCTTTTGAGGTTCAGGCTGTCCCATACCTGATCCTCGTTCAGACCCTTTTTCAAAAGACGGTCGTAGGCCTCTGAGTTTTTAACCACTTTCTGAATCAATGATCTATCGACCAGCCAGGGAGCCTTTTTACCGTGACTCTGTTCAAAAGCGCTCTGCAGCGATGACATATGTTTATGCATAACCTCCTCTGCAAGGGTTTGCATATTAAAATCGAGCGTGGTATAGATCTTTAATCCCGAAGTGTACAGGTTATAGCTTTTCTCTTCCGTTTTGTTTTCCTGACACCATTGCTCCATCAGCTGGCGCACCTCCTCTCTGAAATATGGAGCTATCCCGCTGGTGTGATCGTAGTTTTGGTATTGCAGTACCAGGGGTAAGTTGGCCAGGCTGTCTGCGTGTTTCGCTTCTAATACCCCGTTTTCTTCCATAGCCCGGAGAACGGTATTCCTCCTTACGAGACTTTTCTCTGGAAATAGCCTGGGGTTATAGAGATAGGTCGCTTTCAACATTCCGGCAAGCACAGCGGCTTCCTCTGTTTTTAGCTCTCTTACATGCTTGCTAAAGAATCTTAGGGAAGCACTTTCTATGCCGTAGGTATTGTCGCCAAATGGAACGGTATTCAGATAATGTTCTATTACTTGCTCTTTGCTGAAAACGTTCTCTAAACGCCTTGCAATGATCATTTCCTTAAACTTGTCCACGACGAGATAGAAAGCACTTCTTCGCTTCCGCGGATATAGGTTTTTAGCCAACTGCTGACTCAAAGTACTACCTCCTCCGGAAGAATCATCACCTAATAATATAGTCTTAAATCCTACCCGGAACAGACTCTTATAATCCACTCCTTTATGCTCGTAAAATCGACGGTCTTCAATCGCGATTAGGGCTTCGACTAATTGGTGCGGTAGGTCTTCATAGCGTACCGGTTGCCGGTCGTAGAGATAATATTTTCCAATCAGTACACTATCCGCCGAATACACTTCAGAGGCACGTTGGTATTGGATATCAGATAATTCCTGTTTATCAGGGATAGCTCCCCATAGCCCGATATAGATAGTAAGTACAAAAAGCAGAGCCGCGCCTACCAATGCTAAAGCTGCTCTTAATCCATATCTCCATAGTTTTATATTGCCCCTTTTCATTCCCATATCCTTAATTGACCGTGCAATATGTACGTAATTTTTTAAAGTTCGATATGACTTAACAATAGAATAATGCTCAAATACGAACTTTTAAGTTAAATTTCCGGTATGAAAAAAACGATATTCCTCTGGTTGATTTGCCTGCAATTCGGCTTGGCTGCCACCCCCTACTGGTCCAAAACAGGACATAGGGTTACCGGTGAGATTGCCCAGCGACATCTGAGTAAAAAAGCGCGAAAAGCATTAAGCAAATTGCTAGATGGGCAAAGTCTTGCTGCAGTATCGAACTATGCCGATGAAATCAAATCCGATGATCGATATAAGGATTTCTATACCTGGCATTATGTGAACCTTCCCTTGGATAAGAAATACACAGAGATAGAACCCGATCCCTCGGGGGACATCGTAACGGGTATTCAAAAGTGCATATCCGTACTTGAAAACCGAAATAGCGACCATGCCGACAAAGTTTTTTATCTAAAGATGTTGGTACATTTCCTAGGTGATCTGCATCAACCTATGCATGTGGGACGAAAGATAGATAAGGGCGGGAATGATCTACAGCTTCGCTGGTTCGAAAAAGGCACAAATCTGCATAGGGTGTGGGACTACCACATGATAGATGATTTTGGGATGAGTTATACCGAATTGACCGATAAACTGCCCGAACTCTCAAAACGCGAGATAGAGGAAATACAAAAAGGTGATGTGTACCAATGGGTAGAGGAAACCCATATGATCACCAATGAGGTATATTCCAGTGTGGAAGTTGGTGAAAAACTGAGATACCGTTATAGCTATAAATATTGGCCGACAGTAGAACAGCAGTTGCTGGTCGGCGGACTACGACTGGCTGGATTGCTGAATAAGCTTTTTGGATAATATTTTTTAGCTGATATCTGCCTGAATATCTTTAAATACAGGTCGAAAAGCTAATAGTTACCGATAAAAGGTCTTCGGCCCGAAAACTGTTAATGGAACCTCCCTGAAATTGACACTTTAACCTTGAAAACAGGCCATTACCCGAAAGTAAAAATATCGGCATATAATTTGTTGTTATATTGATATAGCGTTACGTATGAGGACATTAACATACGATGCCGGGATGTTAAAGGCAGTACTTGACGCGGAAAATAAAACGGTGCTAAAAAATCGGTTTTTCAATAACCGATTTTTTATTTTATGATCCTAAATGTTAGGTTGATACGAGGGTTCATAGGTTTTTTAGACTTTGGGATTTGGTGAACCCAAAAATGCTGAGTAACCCCCCTCATCAATAGCAAACTGCCGTGTTCCAATAAAATGCTTTTTTTTAATTCTTTTCTTTTTTTGTGTCTAAGGTGAAAAATACGTTCCTGTCCAAGTGAAACCGATGCGATTACCGGGTTGATTCCTAATTCTTTTTCATCATCGGCATGCCAGCCGTTGCTATCGGAACCGTCGCGGTAGAGATTCATCAGGCAGGTCGTAAAATTTAGCTGTGCCATTTTATCTAGATCGACTTTAATCTCCAATAATTTTTGATCAAATGGATGAGGCTTCATAACTATATTGGAATAGGAATACGATTTTCCATTGTTACCGAACAGTGCGGTTAGTCTTGGTTGGGGGTAGGTCTTGCCAAAAACACGGATATCATCCTGTTGCCACGAACAATTATTTAAAAAATACCTGAAATATTCATCGGCCTGGCGACGCTCCACGAAAGCCGGGTAGTAGACAATATCGCTGTCCGGGAGGTCGAGTTCAAAAAATTGAAGCCGGTCTTCAGTCTTCATTTAAGGATCTTTTTAAGTTCGTTGCGATATTCTGAAGGGCTTTTTCCGGTAAAGGCCTTAAAGGACTTGTTAAAATGGGAAAAATTATTGAAACCGCTCTCCAGGCATACCTCGCTGATACTCAAAGGTTGTTCTGCCAGTAATTTACTGGCGTGCACCAGGCGGTATTCATTGACAAACTGGACAAAAGTTTTGTTGGTGATCTTTTTAAAATATCGACAGAACGACGGGACTGTCATATTTACCATATCGGCTATGACCGACAAGGTGATATCCTCCTGAAAATTGTTTTTTACATAATTGAACACCACATTGATGCGGTCGTTGTCCTTCACTTCGGTCTCCATCGCAAAACCTTCGGCATTGAGCACCTTAAAATCCTTAGAATGGGCTAAATCGTTCAGGATATTGAGGATCGACAACAGCCGCTGGAAGTCGGTTTGAGAAGCTAGTTTTTCCATTTTCTCCCCTATAATACGTTTTGTATCACCGTAGAAGGCAACACCGTTTTTGGCTACCTCGAAAAGATCCTGAATTTTTCTCATCTCCGGAATATTAAAAAAATCGTTCCCGAGAAAATCAATTTTCATTTGAACCAGTGTTTCTGACTTATTCCCGGTGAACCTATCGGTGAAGCCGCAATGGGGTAAATTACTACCTATCAGCATGAGGTCACCTTCGGAATAATATGAGAGGTGGCTTCCTATTTGACGCTTTCCTGCCCCTCCATTTACATACACCAATTCTATCTCCGGATGATAATGCCAAGTGGAATCCTTATTCAGTCGGCCCGAATCAAATTTATTATAAGTAAACGAATTCCCGAAGTCTGGTTCAATAGCTTCAAAAGTTGGTTTTTGTTTTGCCATATCACACAATCTATTTTTTATAAAGATATCCTGCTTTCTAATGTTGATGCTTTACAAAATTACCTAATATATATGCTATATTAACATTAACAGAATGTTAAGAGATAAATGATGATAAAATAGCATATAAATTGGAAAAAACTGTGGTTGTCTGGGGTATATCCTGCTCGTAGTTTTGTCCTGAGTTTAATTCATTAATCTAAAAACGAACGTTATGAAAACAATTGCAAGAATTACCACAATTTCAGCACTAATGCTTGCTGCAGTAGCAAGCTTTGCTAACGGCACTGACCGAATGATTTTCGAAACCAATTCGGATACGGAATTGGAGATTTTGGCATCCGCCGATAAAGGAAAACGGATTTTCAGGCAAGAGGGTGATATGGTTTACCTAAATATGCTAAATCTCCATGGTGAAAAGGTCGAAATAAAGGTTTTTGACAGTTACAGCCGGATCCTTTTTAAAGAGGTGCTTAAAAACGAACGTACCGTGGAAAAAGCATTTAATTTCAAAAATGCTTATTCCGACAGCTATACTGTAATGGTTAAAGATAGTGAAGGAACGTATCGAGAAATTGTAAATGTTCGATAATCAAAGTTTAACAGATGTAAAGGAGGGTTTTATAGCCCTCCTTTTTTTTTGTACTTCATCAGTTTAAGTCGTTTTCGTTCGGGAAGCGCTTCATTGGTCAGGGCCATTTCGAGTACTTCCGGATCCTTTTCCCTGCTGAACAATAGCGTAAAAAAATCCTTGATGGTAAGTTCGATAGGGGACCGGGTAATCAAATTCATAGGATCTCCGGGTTTTACTTTCCCTTCTTTTAAAATCCTGACATAGGCACCGGGATTGGAGCGCGCGATAAATTGCGACAGGATCTCCTGGTTCCCGAATCTTACTCCAAGTTTAAAGCAGGGCTCTCTCGGCTGGCTTACCTCCACCTTTGCAGATCCGATTTTATAGATATCACCGATGCAAACCGAGTTTTCATCAAAGCCTTCTACGGTGAGATTTTCACCAAACATACCCCAGTTCCATTCCAAATGTGGATAAAGTGATTTCCAATAGGGATACTCCTGTGCAGAAAAAAGGTAGCAGGCCTTATGAATACCTCCGTGTACCTTTCTGTCGGCGATAAGGTCGTTATCTACTGATTCCTGTTTGAGACGGATGGGTCCGGCCACAGGCTTTTTGTAGATGCCCGTGATTATTTTCTTTCCTCTCCAAAGAATTTCTTTTGGGTTAGCAAGGTTCGTAGAAGTTATCCTCATATGGTAAAAGTAAAAAACCAACGCTTATTATGCATTGGTTTTCACTCTTTGATTTTAGAGATCCTTTAAGTCGCTTCGCCTAGTTTTTTGGTCATGCTGAAACCAACAAATAATCCGATCCCAGCCATAAGAAAGATTGTGCCCGGGTAGGCTACTTCCTCATACATATTTAGTGATTGTACCATGAAAGAGGCTATAAATACGCCCAGGCCAATACTCATAAGCAAAACGGAAAGATTAAGTAAAAAAACCTTCCAAAAGGAATACCTATCCCCATTGCTGCCTTTTATGAAAATACTGGCTTCAGCCCCATTTTCTATCAGGGCTAACCGTTCTTTGTTTCGGGTAGAAAAGAACAGATAGAAAATACCGAAAATCACTACGAATAAACTTATAAATACAACTCCTACCATAATTTTGTTTTTTAATTGATTATATGAACTTAACTGTTGCTTGGACGACAGAAAGCCAGATCGGGTTACAACAAAAGAAGTTTTTTTGTAACCTATTCGGACAAATGTGCGTCTTATGATATGATGAGCCGCTTAACCGACCAGGAGATCTTAAAAAAAGTAAGGGCTGGGGACACCGCGTCCTTTTCGGTCCTGGTAGACCGGTATAAGTCTTTGGTCTTCACCGTAGCCATGCGGATGATAAAACAAAGAGAAGATGCCGAAGAAGTGGCCCAGGATGTATTCCTCAGCGCTTATAATGCTTTAGAGTCGTTTCGGGGAGAAAGTAAGGTCTCTACCTGGTTGTATCGCATTGCTTATCACAAATCACTCGACCGCCTGAAGAAGAAAAAAAGGCGTGTAATAATGGAGTCTACAGATATCGCTGAACGTTACGATATCGGAGCTATGGATCGGCAAATGAATAGTTTAGAACAAAACGAACGAAAGACCTGTGTAAAGGAAGCTATCGATGAACTGGCAGGTGATGATGCTATCCTGATCACGCTATTCTATCTAGAAGAGCTCAGTCTGAAGGAAATAGAGAACATTACAGGATTTTCAGCTAACACGATCAAAGTCAGGCTCTTTCGCACGAGAAAACGCCTCCTTGGAATATTAAAAAGAAGACTTGAACCAGATATAATTAAAGAATATGAAGGCAGAACAGGATAGGAAAGCCGATGATTTGATAAGAAACTTGGTGGTTGAGGCGGGGGCAGATCAGCCCTCCGACCAATTTACCGAATCCCTGATGGAGAAGATTGAACAATCGCAATTCCCCTCGTCGATAACCCGGTATAAGCCACTTATTTCGAAAAAGGGATGGCTGCCGATTTCTGCCTTTGTGTTGGGTATATGTTTTATTTTACTCACAGTTGATGGGAAACAGGAATGGTCTGATATGCCCATTCCGTTTTTAGACGAAATCAGTGGTCTGTTTCCTTCAAATGGGTATGAAAGCCTTATAAATATGAACAGCATCAATATTGAACATACGGTGGTGTATGCCTTACTGATGCTGTCCATTTTCTTCTATATCCAGATTATTTATCTAAAGAAATTTTTCAGATAATCATCTCATTATTTGATCATCTGGTAACTTCTCTGGATAAATTGAGTGAGTTCCTCTCCTTTAAGCAATCCCTTTGAGAGCCTGGCCAGGTCTAACGACTGGTTGATGAGACGTTCTCTCTTCTTAGCAGTCTTGGTATTCAGAATCTCATAAACTAGCTCATGGTTGGTATTGACAACCAAATTATACATATCGGGCATATTTCCCATTCCGAACATACCTCCACCGCCACCGGTGCGTTGCATTTCCTTCATTCTTCTCATGAATTCAGGTTCGGTTATGATAAATGGTGAATCGGCGCTGTCCAAAGGTTCCATTTGAACGGTATAGCCTTTGTCGGAAAGGACTTCTTCTATATTCTGCTTCAGCTTGTCTTTTTCATCGTCCGAGAGCTTGCTTATCTTGGTATCCTCTTTCTTGATCAGGTTATCCAAATGGTCTGCATCGACTCTTGCAAAGGAAATATTTTCCTTAGAAGTCTCGAGTTTCTGCATCAAATGTGTTACGATAGGACTGTCTAATAAGAGCACCTCAAAGCCTTTAGCTTTGGCGGCCTCAATGTAGCTGTGTTGTTCCTCCTTATCTGAAGCATAGAGAATGACCAGTTTATCGTCCTTATCGGTCTGAAGGGTTTTTATCTTTTCTGATAGCTCTTCAAAGGTTAAATATTGACCATCGACCGTAGGATATAGGGCAAATTTTTCTGCTTTTTCGAAGAATTTTTCTTCCGAAAGCATACCATATTCGATCACGATCTTGATATCATTCCATTTCTGTTCGAAGTCTTCGCGATTGCTCTTAAACAGCGAATTGAGTTTATCGGCTACTTTACGGGTGATGTAGGAAGAGATCTTTTTTACAGCGGCATCGGCTTGAAGATAAGACCGGGATACGTTAAGAGGTATATCGGGCGAATCGATCACGCCGCGTAACATGGTGAGAAACTCCGGCACGATATTTTCAACATTATCTGTGATAAATACCTGGTTTTGATATAGTTGAATCCTGTCTTTCTGAATGTTCAGATCATTGGTCAACTTTGGGAAATAAAGTATTCCCGTGAGATTAAAGGGATAATCAACGTTCAGATGGATATGGAATAACGGTTCCTCGAACTGCATCGGATAGAGTTCGCGGTAAAAAGCGCTATACTCCTCGTCCTTTAGATCGCTTGGCTTCCGCGTCCATGCCGGCTTAGGATTGTTGATAATATCGTCTACTTCCCTGGTCGGTGCCGGTTCATCTTCTTTGGCCCCATCAGGTTTTGGCAAGGTTTCGGTTCGAGTACCAAATTTAATGGGGATAGGCATAAATTTGTTGTACTTCTGCAGTAACGTCCTGATACGGCCATCTTCCAAAAACTCGGTAGAATCGTCAGCTATATGAAGAATTATCTCCGTACCATGGGTTTTTCTGGTGCCTTTTTTCAGGCTGAATTTGGGAGTACCATCGCAAGACCAATGCACAGCAGGTTCTTCTTTATAGCTTTTACTTAAGATTTCGACCTTATCCGCTACCATGAATGAAGAATAGAAACCTAGACCAAAATGGCCAATGATACCAGCATCTTTGTCGGCCTCCTTATATTTTTCCAGAAATTCCTCGGCACCTGAAAAGGCCACCTCGTTTATATATTTTTTGATCTCCTCTGAAGTCATTCCAATACCCTGGTCAATAATATGCAGTTTCTTCCCTTTTTTATCGACTTTGACTTCGATCAGGGGTTCGCCGAAATCGATCTTAGCCTCACCAATCGAAACGAGGTGTTTGAGCTTTAGTGTCGCGTCAGTAGCATTCGAAATCAATTCCCTCAAAAAGATTTCATGATCGCTATAAAGGAATTTTTTGATTAGTGGGAAAATGTTCTCCACCGATACATTAATCTTACCTGTAGCCATAGATTTTTACTTTTTAAATTTTAAAGAAGGTAAGACAAAAAAAATACCATACTGTTAATAGATGACAAACTGACATACACTGACTGGGAATTGAATCATATTTAAAAATTTAACATAAGTTTTTGTTTAATTATATAGCATATATCTTAAACATTAGTTATATTTGCTTTGTGATTGCGATAGCCTAAATTGCTATGAAAAGGCTTTTTGATTTTGTAATCAGTTTGTTTATTAATTGGTTAGGTTGTTTGAAAACGTGCTTTCCCCCGAAAGCACGTTTTTTTGTTAAATTCTTTTCTCTTTTAATTAACAGATAAAATGTTTATTATATATTAAATTTGCTTCGACAAAATAATTGAAAACCATGACAGCTAAAAGTCGACAAAAAACAGATTTAAAACAAGAATTGATCAACAGCTACATGAACGCTGTGCTGGAGGAAGGCCATCCGCCTACCAATATTTACAAGTTTTGTAAAGAAGGGAAAATTAAAGAAGAGGACTTCTATGCTCATTTCGGATCTTTCAAGGGTTTGCAACAAGCTATATGGGAAGCCTTCTATGACAATACAATCGAACTACTACAAAAAAATAAGGAGTATGGGGATTTTGATAGCAAGGATAAGCTGCTTTCTTTCTTCTATACTTTTTTTGAACTGCTTACAGTAAATCGCAGCTATGTGTTAACCGTAACCAGTCATGGCGGATTAAAAGATAAAATGTCGGAATACAAAGGACTGCGTAAAAAGATCAAGTCCTTTGCAGATGACCTCATTTCCGCTGATAATGCTGAGAAAAGCTCCGGTTTGGCTCAACGCAACACTCGAATTTTTTCGGAAGGGGCCTGGTGGCACTTCATGTTCTTATTCAAATTCTGGATAGACGACAATTCTCCGGGATTTGAAAAAACAGATATGGCTATTGAAAAATCTGTAACAACGGTCTATGATCTTTTTGATAATACCCCTCTGGAAAATATTATAGACTTCGGAAAATTTCTGGTGAAAGAAGGCTTATCCTAATCCAATAACATGTATTGCCTATGAAAACAATTGATACCATACCCACAGGAAAGATCGGAAGGGCCGGAAAACTTGTACGAACCGGAGTAAAAGTGGGCGGCAATTATGTAAAGTACTATAGCAAGAAATTAGTAAATCCGGAATTGGATAAAGAGGAATTGAACGAAAACAATGCCCAGGACATCTATAATGGCCTTAAAACATTAAAAGGTAGCGCCCTGAAAGTAGCCCAAATGCTGAGTATGGAGAAAAATTTGCTGCCCAGGGCGTATGTGGAAAAATTTTCTCTGGCGCAGTTTTCGGTTCCCCCGCTTTCCGCGCCGCTGGTACGCAAAACTTTTAAGAAGTATTTTAAAAAGTATCCTGAGGAAATCTTCGATCACTTCGAACAAAACTCGGTAAATGCGGCTAGCATCGGACAGGTCCATAAGGCCGAGAAAAACGGGAAGTCACTGGCGGTCAAAATTCAATATCCGGGTGTGGCTCAAAGCATACACTCCGACCTGGCCATCGTAAGGCCCATCGCCCTTAAAATGTTCAACTTAAAGGGACAGGACACCGATAAATTTTTTAAGGAGGTGGAGGCCAAGTTACTCGAAGAAACAGATTACCGTCTTGAAATTAAAAGAAGTATCGAGATGTCGGAATCATGTGGCATCATACCCCGACTGAAGTTTCCGCGTTATTATGAAGAAATCTCCAGTGAGAGGATCATCACCATGGATTGGATGAATGGTATACATTTGAGCGATTTTACATCATCCGATTTTGACCCTGAACTGGCACAGGATCTCGGGCAAACGCTATGGGACTTCTACATGTTCCAGATGCATGGATTAAAAAAAGTACAGGCCGATCCGCATCCGGGAAATTTCTTGGTCAGCGAAGAGGGTGATTTGGTCGCCATAGACTTTGGATGTGTTAAAGAGGTTCCGGAAGAGTTTTATACGCCCTATTTTGAATTAGCGAAGAGAGAAAATCTGGAGGATGAGGAATTATTCGAAAAAACGCTTTCTGATCTGGAAATTCTGACCGATTCCGATTCACCCCGGGAGAGGGATTTTTTCAAAGTTCTTTTTAAAGAAATGCTCGGATTGTTTACGACCCCATTTCACAAAGAGGAATTCGATTTTGGCGACCCGGTTTTCTGGTCTGAGATCGCCTCGCTCAGTGAACGTTTTGCCCGCGATGAGCATATCAGAAAAATGAATGGCAACAGAGGGTCTAAACACTTTCTCTACATAAATCGTACGTTTTTCGGACTCTATCATCTCCTTCACGATCTAAGGGCTAATGTAAAGGTAAATCAATACCAGAAATACATGAAAGTCGCTCATATTTGAGAGAACAGCGACAATTATTTTAGCTATCTTAGTTCCTAGAACTGGATGTAAAGCGCGCTTGGGCACTTCATTCATCAAGCACAAACCTAACTATGTATAATTCAAAAATTACAGGTTTGGGATTCTTTGTCCCTGACAATGTAGTAACCAACGAGGATCTCTCAAAACTGATGGATACCGACGACGAATGGATACAGGAAAGAACTGGTATCCAGGAAAGGCGTCATGTGATCAAAGGCGACGATACCACCGCGACTATGGGGGTTAAAGCAGCCAGAATCGCTATTGAAAGGGCAGGGATCGACAAAGATGAAATAGATTTTATCGTTTTTGCCACACTTAGCCCGGATTACTATTTTCCAGGCCCTGGCGTATTGGTGCAAAGAGATCTCGGAATAAAGACCGTTGGTGCCATCGATGTCAGAAATCAATGCTCAGGATTCGTCTACGGGATTTCACTGGCCGACCAGTTTATCAAAAGCGGAATGTATAAAAATGTTTTGGTGATTGGTTCCGAAGTCCATTCCACCGGTCTGGATATGACGACACGCGGACGGGGAGTTTCAGTCATTTTTGGTGACGGTGCGGGGGCGGTTGTTTTAAGTCGGGAAGAGGATAACAGCAAGGGCATCCTTTCAACTCATCTGCATTCCGAAGGGGAACATGCCGAAGAATTATCCTTAATCGCACCCGGTATGGGAAAACGCTGGGTATTGGATATAATCAAGGAAAACGATCCTGAGGACAGCTCTTACTATCCTTATATGAATGGTCAGTTCGTCTTCAAGCATGCTGTAGTGCGTTTTAGTGAGGTGATCATGGAAGGATTGAAAAAGAATTCACTTGAGCCCTCCGATATCGACCTCTTGATCCCGCACCAGGCCAACTTGCGCATCGCCCAATTCATCCAGCGAAAATTCAGGTTGAAGGATAATCAGGTCTACAACAATATCATGAAATATGGAAATACCACTGCCGCTTCCATTCCGATAGCCCTCACCGAGGCCTGGGAAAAAGGGATGGTGAAAAAAGGAGATCTGGTGGTCCTCGCTGCTTTTGGAAGCGGATTTACATGGGGCAGTTGCATCATCAGATGGGCATAAGTACTTAATTTCAGATTATGGCGCAACAGTACGAAACACTCTCCCAGGCGCATATAGACTTTATCCGAAAACAGAAGATATTCTTTGTAGCTACCGCTATGTCTGAAGGTCGTATCAACCTCTCTCCCAAAGGAATTGATACTTTTAATGTGATTAGCCCTGAACGAATTTTATGGCTGAATCTCAGCGGCAGCGGAAATGAGACGGCCACTCACCTGCAGTTCAATAAACGAATGACCATAATGTTTTGTGCTTTTGAGGGAAAACCTTTGATACTGCGCTTATACGGTTCAGCCAGGGTCTATCATGAACGCGATGATTTCTGGAAACAGAACATTCATCGATTTACAAAAATTGCCGGCAGCCGGCAGCTCATCGATCTTAAAATTGAATTGGTGCAAACCTCATGTGGGTTTGCGGTACCTTTAATGGAATTCAAAGGAGATCGCAACCTATTAGAACCCTGGGCAGAGAACAAGGGGGTGGATGGGTTGCAGGAATATTATCATAAAAAGAATTCCACAAGCCTGGACGGTCATCCGACCGGTATTTTCGATAATAACCCATAAAAAACCCGGCGCCCCGTTCGCAATAAATATCCGCAAACGGAGGCAGGGTTTAAGCTGATATAAGCAATAAGAGTTAACCAACCCATCCTCTTTACTTGCTCATATCGCTGTGATTATAGAATTCCACCACTGTTGCTTTTGGTATTGGAATCCCTTCTTTTCCGCTTTAGCGCCTTGTTTTTGGCACTTCCGAATCGGTAGGATAAACCAATAAACACATTCTGGCTTTCCCAGAAAAATTTACCGTTCTGGGGAAACGGCCGACTCCCTTCAAATGAAAAATTCATAGTGTTGAATATATCGTTGTAATTGGCACTCAAAGTTGCTTTTCCGTCCAGGAAACTATAGCGCGCTCCGACATTGACAAAATACATAGGATCTGCATCGACCTGGATGGTCCGGTTTTGTCCTCTGTAAAATCCAAATAGCTGGAAGGTCAGTTTTTTATTTACAATAAAGCTGTTATTCATCCGAAAATTCCAGGCCGTATTCTCTACCTCAACTTCATCCTGAATTATATCTTCAGGACCGGCTATTGCGGTATCTTCCAGCAGGCGTTCCGTGGTACCCCTTTGTGTTTGTGAATAAAGGTCAAAACTGGCATTAAAATTCCACCACTTTGTCGGTTTGTAGTTGCTTGAGACCTCTACGCCATAGGCTGAAGTGTCGTCGAAATTATCATAGGTCAGAATAACTTTATTGAGATCGGTACGGTCGATCAATAGGGCCCGGTTGATCTCGTCTTTTACCGATCGGTAAAACACACCCGCCGTAAGGCTCCCGTTTTTGAATCGCCTGGTATAATTGGTTTCGTACGACATGGTAAACTGCGGTCTAAGGCTTGGATTACCGAAGGAAGAGATCAGTGGGGTAGCCCATTCCCTTATAGGATTTACCTGGGATAATCCTGGCCGGTCTACCCTTCGGCTCATACTGATCTGGAACTGGTCTTTTTCACCTGGCTTATAGGTAAGAAAGGCCGATGGATACAGCTCTGTATAATTATCTGTAAAAGCCCTCACCAAATTGGTATCGGCCTTCACCTCCACATCTTCTATCCGCACGCCTACCTGATAGGACCATTTCTGATAGTTCTGGCTGAAGGTGACATAAGCTGAGTAGATATCCATATCATAAAGAAAATCTGTACTGGGCGTAGGTATCAGGTTACCACCCGAATCGAAGGATAATCCTGTGGATTCGTAATCGATCTGAGTCTCAAATACCCGGGTTTCCAGTCCTGCCTCGACTTTGGAGATCGAATCCAGAGGATTGACATAATCGAGATTGATAAAAGTCTGTTCCCGTTCTGTGTCGACAAAATCGGTATAGTCCGGAAAAGGGCTGGCCCCATTAAACCTGAATTCGGAAACCTCGTCATCCTCGAACCGGTTGTGATCTAGTTCGAGCTCTATATTATGACCCTCCTTGCCGAATTCCCATTTATAATCAAAATTGTATTGCTGGCTGTGGTTCGTATTATCCGGATTAAAAAACTGGGTTTGGTTCCGTGAGGGATTATCGGCATAAGTGACCTCGGTGGTTCCATTGGCTTTACCGTCAAAATAATTCTGATTGGTAAAGATCGACAGGGTGTGTTTATCGCTGATAAAAAAGTCCAGTCCAACCTTGAAAAGGTTAGACTTGTTGTTGTTCAAAAACTCGAATTCCTGAAGTGAATTCTCATCAGGACGATTGATAAACCCATTATTGACATATTTTCCTATGTTGTTTCCATAGTTCCCGTAAATATTGAATTTTCCTCTTTTGTAATTCAGGTCGATGGAACTGTTGAATTTGGCCTCCTCTCCGTAGGTCAGACCGGTATTGATATTCCCGTTGAAACCGATATTGGCGTTTTTGTGGAGTATGATATTGATAATTCCACTCATACCTTCCGGATTGTACTTGGCCGATGGATTGGTGATCAGTTCAATTTGTTTGATGGAGGTCGATGGTATTTGCCTGAGCAGTTGTTCCACCGGAACATTGGAAAGCTTACCGTCTACCATTACACGTACATTGGAGTTTCCCCTTAGGGTCAATTGACCTGTTTGCTGGTCGATATTTACCGAGGGTATATTATTCATGATGTCTGAGGCTGTAGCGCCGGTGGTAGTGAGGTCCTTCCCTACATTTACAACTTTTCGGTCGATGCGCTGCTCTATGGTGGTTCTCTCAGCTACTACTTCCACTCCATTGAGCTCTTCGGCCTCCTCATCAAGTGAAATTGCACCGAGCTCTAATTTCCTGTTTTGCTTGCTGATGGTCACCTGCCGGGAATGTGTTTTATAGCCGATAAACTGCACTTCAAAAACAAAGGTACCCTCCGGGAGTTTTTTCAGTTCAAAGCTACCGTCTTCAAGTGTTATTCCCCCCGAGATGGTGCTTCCGTCTTCGACCGACTTCAGTACTACAGCGGCATAAGCCACAGGAATTCCGGAGCTGCTTTCGATAACATGGCCGTTGATCGTGCCAATTCTAACATCGGTGATTTCCGGATCAGCATGGGCCTGAGCGATAGCAGACCACAACAGGACCAGCGCCCCAATGGCGTATTTCATGATTGCTGTTTTTTGATTGATTGATGTATTTACTTGACGATTCTCTCGGAAAGATGTTACCAGAGAAATTTTTCTTAACACTCTTTTAACATATCAGGGCCTTGAAGAAACCGGAGCTATAATGAAATTAGAAAGCAACTCAGGAGATTGTAGACATTTGTAACCGCTTTAAAGATAAAACCCCGCCAACCTGATGAGAACCAGAAGCGGGGTTTCTTTCATTGATAAACTATACTAAACACTAACCATTAACTATAAAAAATATAGAATTACCAATGACTATATGAAAATTCTGTATGTTGAATAGACGAAATAATTTAAAAATCGTTACGCTATTTAACATAAAATTACACATATTAACAGACTTTAACTGCAATTCATACAAATGAAAAAAACTCTCGTTTTCGGAGCATCCTTAAAAACACATCGTCACAGCTATATAGCGGTTCGCAGTTTAAGGGCACAGGAAATATATACCATCGGATTCGGGCCCTTTAAAGGGCTTATCGATGGAGTGGTGATTTTAGATAGTATACCCAAAAACGAAGCTTTTCATACGATAACTCTTTATATGGGAGCAGAAAGGCAAAAGGTTTTCTATGACAGCATCGTGAAGCTTAAACCTAAAAGGATAATTTTTAATCCCGGGACAGAGAACCCAGCTTTCTATAAAATACTTGAAGAGAATTCTATTATGTACGAAGAAGCCTGTACCCTCACTCTTCTGGCGACCGGCCAGTATTGATTTTTCGCTTCCGAAGCAGGTAGAGCCCGATAAACGTAAGCAGACCGTTCAATGGGAGGAGCTCATAACCAATGGTATATCCTCCTAACATTTCTGTTGGCAGATTGGCCAGGCCGATGATCATCAGCACGGCTGTTATGGCGATGACCCAAACATAGGAATCCCGTATCTGGTACTTGGTAAAGATCCCAAAGGAGAACAGTCCGAGCAATGGGCCATAGGTATAGGTGGCAACGGTGAGTAACCCGTCTATTACATTCCTGTCGAGTATATATTTAAAGGCGATGACCACCAAAACCAGCATTGCACTCATCGCTATATGAGTGCGCTTCCTGATTTGCCTGCGCTTGTTCTCCGGTTGTTTATCGATATTGAGGAAATCAACACAAAAGGAGGTCGTCAATGAGGTAAGTGCACTATCGGCACTACTGTAGGCAGCTGCAATCAGCCCAAGTATAAACGTCACCGCTACGGTCATGCCGAGCCCACTGTTTAACGCTATTTCAGGAAATAGTAAATCCGCTTTCGGTTGGCCATCCATCATGGGCAGACCAATATTCATCTTTTCGGCATAGATAAACAACAAAGCGCCAAGTAGTAAGAAGACAAAGTTCACGACGATCAGCACCAGGCTGAAGCTTACCATGTTTTTTTGAGCGTCACCAAGATTTTTGCAGGTCAGGTTCTTTTGCATCATATCCTGGTCGAGACCGGTCATACAGATGGTGATGAACATACCGCCCAGAAATGATTTTACGAAGTGGTGTTTTTCGTAAAAATTATCTGTAAACAAAACCTGATTATACGTTTTAAGCGCGTCGGAACCCATAAATTCCATAAAACTCCAGTTCAATTTTTCATTGATAAAATAAATGCAGAGCATTACGGACAGCAACATAAAAAGCGTTTGGAGCGTATCGGTCCAGACAATGGTCTTTATGCCCCCTTTAAAAGTATAGATCCAGATCAACAATATCGACAGAATGACGGTGAGTTCGAAGGGAACGCCCCAGGCATCGAAAACAAATTGCTGAAGCACGATGGCGACCAGGAAAAGCCTGAAAGAGGCGCCCAGAACACGGGAAATGAAAAAAGATATCGCCCCCACTTTGTAACTGACTACCCCGAATCTTTTCAGGAGATATTCATAGATGGAGGTCACATTGAGGCGATAATAAATAGGCAGGAGAATAAATGCAATAACAAAATACCCGGCCAGATAACCAAAGACCACCTGCATATAGCTAAACTGGGAACTCTCTACCCAACCCGGTACCGAGATAAAGGTCACCCCGGATAATGAAGCCCCGATCATCCCGAAGGCGACTAAATACCATGGGGATTGCTTGCCTGCCCTAAAGAAATCCGAATTGGAATCATTCCTGCCGGTAAAATATGAAATGATCATCAGCACAAGGAAATAACCGCCGATGAGTAGCAGGATATGGGAGGGCCTCATAGAAATAAAATTCAGGTCCAAAGTACAAAAACTTAAAACATTATGTAATTTTGTATCTATGGAATTTTCGTCCAAACTCCTTGAAAATGCGGTCTACGAGATGTCTCAGTTGCCAGGTATTGGCAGGAGAACCGCACTAAGACTAGTATTGCATCTCCTGAGGCGACCCGATGATCAAACTCATAGGTTGTCAGATGCGCTGCGCTCCTTAAGGGATCAGATCCGCTTTTGTGCCAATTGCCACAATATTTCTGATACTGAACTTTGTGAAATATGTGGAAATCCGAAACGAGATGAACGGTTGGTTTGTGTGGTAGAGGATATACGCGATGTACTCGCGATCGAAAATACCGGTCAGTTCCAGGGGCATTACCATGTGTTGGGCGGGAAAATTTCACCTATTGAAGGTATAGGCCCACAGGATCTCAATATTGAATCTTTAATCACCAAAGCGACGCTAGGGAAGATCAAGGAATTAATTTTTGCGCTGAGCTCCACGATGGAAGGGGATACAACCAACTTTTATATTTTCAAACAGCTTGAAGGGATGACCCTAATAACTTCCACTATTGCAAGGGGTATAGCAGTAGGCGATGAACTCGAATACGCAGATGAGGTTACGCTGGGACGTAGTATCCTCAACAGGATACCCTACGAGAAATCACTTAAGACCTCATAGACCATTGGTCGAATTATTTATAAAATAAAGGGGGCATTTTTAGTATTTTTGCAAAATAATAATCCACAACAACGCTCTAACTAACAAAATGGCAAAATTCGAATTGAAATTACCGCAAATGGGCGAAAGCATTGCCGAAGCCACACTCACTTCCTGGTTGAAGGAGGTAGGGGATACTATAGAAATGGATGAGGCGGTTTTTGAGATTGCCACAGACAAGGTAGATTCTGAGGTTCCTAGTGAAGTGGAAGGTGTTTTGACCGAAAAAAGATTTGATATTGACGATGTTATAAAAGTTGGTGAAACCGTCGCGATAATTGAAACTGTGGCAGCCGGGAATGGTCAACTTGATACAGGACCTGATGAGGTCATCAAAGAGGTTGCAGCACCCGAATTTGTCGAGCAGGTTGAGGAAACGATAGAGGTAGCAAAAGAAACCGTCCAAAAGCCATTGGAGGATTATAGCAGCTCGGAACGCTTTTACTCGCCTCTGGTTAAAAATATCGCCAAAAAGGAAGGTGTCTCGATGGAAGAGCTCGAGAGTATTGCTGGCAGCGGAAAAGAAGGTCGGGTTACTAAAAATGATATCCTGGCTTATCTTGAACAAGGCAGAAGCTCCAAACCGAAGGCCCCTGCCAAAGAAATCATTCAAAAACCTGAAACCATTGCTGAGTCGCCCGCAGCGGAAAGCGATCAACCCCACGAGGTGAGTGGGGTTCAAGCCAATGGTGAGGATGAGGTCATTCCTTTAAGCCGGATGGGCAAGCTGATTGCCAAACATATGGCTGAAAGCGTGGCTACTTCAGCCCATGTCCAAAGTTTTATCGAGGTTGATGTGACCAATGTGGTTAATTGGCGTCTCAAGACCAAAGATCTTTTTATGGAGCGGGAAGGAGAAAAACTTACTTTCACCCCGATATTTATGGAGGCTATTGCTAAGGCGCTCAAAAAATTTCCGATGATAAATATTTCTCTCGTCGGGGATTCTGTCATCAAGAAGAAAAATATCAATATCGGGATGGCAGCGGCCCTTCCCGATGGAAATCTTATCGTTCCGGTGATAAAAAATGCAGACCAATTGAATTTGGTGGGTATGGCAAAAGTGGTAAACGACCTGGCCAAGCGTGCCAGAGAGAATGCCTTGAAACCAGATGAGATCAAGGATGGCACCTATACGGTTACCAACGTAGGTAGTTTTGGGAGCGTGTTCGGAACACCAATAATCAATCAGCCTCAGGTAGGAATACTGGCATTGGGGGCGATTCGCAAAGTACCGGCCGTTATTGAAACTGATGAAGGTGACTTCATCGGTATCCGTCATAAGATGTTCTTGTCGCACAGTTACGACCATCGGGTGGTAAACGGGGCACTGGGAGGAATGTTTGTAAAAACGGTGGCAGACTACCTCGAAGCCTGGGATGTGAACAGGGACATCTAAAAAACAGATCGCCCCCCCAACTTTAATATCTGAAATCTTCCTCAAAAAAATATCCAATATTATGGACTTGAATCTCAATAAACCTATTTGCTTTTTTGACCTTGAAACAACCGGCACCAATGTGGCTAAGGACCGTATTGTGGAGATATCCATTCTCAAGGTATTTCCCGATGGAAAAAAACTTAGCAAGACCTGGCTGGTAAACCCTGGAATCCCCATACCCGCTGAAGCTACTGCCATACATGGAATTTCGGATGAAAAAGTTGCCGATGAGCCCCACTTTAAATCGATTTCAAAAGAGGTATACCAGATGGTCAAAGACAGTGATCTGGGCGGATACAATTCCGATCGATTCGATATACCCTTGTTGGCCGAGGAAATGCTCAGGGCTGAGGTTGATTTTGAAATGAAGAACATGGTTTCGGTAGATGTACAAACTATTTTCCACAAGATGGAAAAGCGTACTCTGGAGGCTGCCTACAAATTTTACTGCGATAAAGAGCTAAAAGAAGCCCATAGTGCGGAGGCCGATACCCTTGCTACTTATGAGGTACTGCTCTCACAATTGGATCGTTATCCTGAACTGGAAAACGATATAAAAAAACTCTCGGAGTTTTCTAATCGAAAGAACTCGATGGATTTTGCCGGATTCATAGGCAGGGATGAGGAAGGAGAACCGATTTTTACATTTGGAAAGCACAATGGCAAGAAGGTAGAGGAGATCCTCGATAAGGAACCCGGCTATTTCGGTTGGATCTTAAATGCAGATTTTCCGCTGTATACTAAAAAAGTGCTTACGCAGATCAAACTGAATCGGTTGAACAACAAATTGAACTAATCCCACCTGGTATGAAGATCATTTGCATAGGTCGGAATTATTCGGAACATATAGAGGAATTGCAGAATGAGCGACCCGATGAACCCGTGGTGTTTATAAAACCCGACTCTGCCGTACTGCCCAGGGAACAGGATTTTTACATCCCGGAGTTCACAGAAGATGTGCATTATGAACTCGAAGTATTGGTAAAAATAAAAAAGGTCGGCAAGCATATCGATCCAAAATTTTCATCTAATTATTATGACCAGATCAGTTTGGGTATTGATTTTACGGCCCGTGATCTGCAGACCGCTTTAAAAGCCAAAGGACTGCCCTGGGAAAAAGCCAAGGGATTCGACGGATCTGCAGTCATCGGTAAATGGGTCCCCAAAACCAGGTATGCTGATATAAACAACATCGACTTTGCGCTATACAGGAACGGCGAACCGGTCCAAAAGGGAAATACTTCGTTAATGTTGTGGAAGATAGATGAGATCGTCTCCTATGTTTCCAAATTTTTTATGCTCAAAAAAGGAGATGTTATTTTTACCGGAACCCCTGCGGGGGTTGGTAAAATACATCCAAATGATTACCTTTCGGGTACGCTCGAAAAAGAAGAATTACTATCTGTAAAAATTAAGTGATGATATACAGTCTGGATAAATTACAGGAAATGGCGGCTGGCGATGAGGATTTCGTCCATTCGGTGATCACGGTCTTTTTGGAAGAAGTTCCGATAGATCTGGAAGCACTGGAAATTGCTATCAGGGAAAAGGACTTCGAGAATGTCTATAAACTGGCTCATAAGATAAAACCCAATGTTGATCTTCTCGGGATGGAGCAGACCAGGGCTACCGCTCTGGAAATCGAGACATTGGGTAAAAGTTCGGAGAACAGCCAGGAAATAGAACTCAAATTCCCCTTGCTTAAAAAAGACGTTTTACAGGTTATATCGGAGCTTCGAAAAGACTTTAATTTCTGATGTTTGCAGAGATCATCACCATTGGCGATGAGATTCTTATCGGGCAGATCGTCGACACAAATTCTGCCTATATCGCTTCGGAGTTGAATAAAATTGGCATCTCTGTCTTCCAGATCACCACGGTTCAGGACGACAGGGAACATATCCTTAAAGCCTTTGAAGAAGCAGAAGAAAGAGCCGAAGTGATTATCACCACAGGCGGATTAGGTCCTACCAAAGACGACATTACCAAAAAGACATTATGCGAGTTTCTCAACGATACCCTGGTATCAGACCCTGGGGTCCTGGCCCATGTAGAAGAACTCTTCGAAAAATACATAAATACCCCGATTTCCGAGGTCAACAGAAGACAAGCTCTTGTACCCTCCAGGGCCGAGGTGCTTCACAATAAATATGGAACTGCACCTGGGATGTGGATGAAGGGCAATAAGGCCATATTCGTTTCCCTGCCCGGGGTACCTTTCGAGATGAAACATCTTATGCACAGGGAAGTGATCCCTAAGCTGGCAGATTCCTTTGACCGCCCATTTATCTATCATAAAACGCTGATCACCTATGGTTTGGGTGAGAGTGCTATAGCGGAGCGTATTTCAGATATCGAACTAAACCTTCCGGCCTCTGTAAAACTGGCCTACCTCCCAAATTTGGGAAAAGTCAGGCTTAGGTTAACGGCTAAAGGCAAGGTAAAAGATCGGATTGTGGAAGATGTGAACCGTGTGGCGGTGCAATTATACAATACGATAGGTGATCTTATCTATGGTGAGGAAGAACAGGGTTCTATCGAAGTTACCCTCGGAAAGCTTTTTACAGAGAAAAAGAAGTCTCTGTCAACGGCAGAGAGTTTTACAGGAGGGAAGATTGCAGAGCAGTTGACCTCTGTGCCTGGTGCATCGGTCTATTTTAAAGGTAGTGTGGTTAGTTATGCTACTTCGGTAAAGATCGACCTGCTGAAGATTCCAGTTGAAATGGTGGAAAAACATTCGGTGGTGAGCGCCGAAGTAGCCATGGCGATGGCCAAGAGTGTAAAACGGCTCACCGGCTCGGATTTTGCTGTCGCCACCACAGGAAATGCAGGCCCTACTAAAGGAGATTCAGATGCCGATATAGGAACGGTTTTTATAGCGGTGGCTACCCCAGAAAATGTCTATGCAGAGCAATTTACCATGGGGAACCATCGAACGAGAATTGTACAGAAATCCGTTCACATGGCCTTGCAGATGCTGCAAAAAGAAATCCTAAAATTCTAGAAAAGATTTTTGTGTTCCCACAAAAATGATCTAAATTTGCAGCCTGTTAAAAACCAATAAAAAGGTAGCACGATGTCTAAAGTATGCGAAATCACAGGAAAGAGGGCAATGTTCGGAAACAACGTGTCTTTCGCTATCAATAAAACCAGGAGAAGATTCGATGTTAATCTCTCCAAGAAGCGTTTTTACATTCCTGAAGAGGATCGTTGGATAACCTTAAAGGTTTCTGCCAGAGCGTTGAAAACTATTAATAAGAAAGGAATTTCCGCGGTTTTGAAAGAAGCCAGGAAAAATGGTATAATCAAGTAAATTTGTTGCGATGGCAAAGAAAGGCAACAGGGTACAGGTAATATTGGAATGCACGGAACACAAAACTTCCGGCAAGCCTGGTACATCGAGGTACATCACCACCAAGAATAAAAAGAACACACCAGACAGGATCGAGATGAAGAAATTCAATCCCATCCTGAACAAAATGACCGTTCACAAAGAAATTAAATAAGGCGTCATGGCAAAGAAAACGGTAGCAACATTACAGAGCTCTTCAAAAAGACTGACAAAGGCGATCAAAATGGTAAAATCTCCTAAGACAGGGGCCTATACTTTTGTAGAATCGATCATGCCTCCGGAAGTGGTCAACGACTGGTTATCTAAGAAATAACAGATCATAACAAAGATATTGAGCCGCTGTTGTTTACCGATAGCGGCTTTTTTATTTCGTACCTTTGCGGGGCGATTTTTAGAATATGAGCTTATTTAAGAAAATATTTTCTGACAGTAAAAAGGAGAGTTTAGACAAAGGTCTCGAAAAATCCAAGACCAGTTTTTTTGCTAAACTAAGCAAGGCCGTAGCCGGAAAAGCGAAGGTTGATGAAGATGTTTTGGATAACCTTGAGGAAGTACTGGTAACTTCGGATGTTGGGGTCGATACTACTTTAAAGATCATCGACCGGATCGAAGAACGCGTATCTCGCGATAAATATATGGGAACCGAGGAACTCAATTTAATTTTGAGGGAGGAAATCGCATCCTTGTTGTCTGAAACCCATATAGGGGAAGAAACCGAATTCAGGATCCCGGAAGAACAGCGGCCTTATGTAATTATGGTGGTGGGCGTTAATGGTGTCGGTAAAACGACTTCCATTGGTAAACTGGCCTATCAATTCAAAAAGCAGGGCCTTAAAGTGATCCTTGGTGCTGCAGACACCTTCCGCGCTGCCGCTATAGACCAATTGGAGGTATGGGCTAAAAGGGTCGATGTGCCCATTGTAAAACAGAAAATGGGAAGTGATCCGGCTTCGGTTGCTTACGATACGCTAAGTTCGGCACTGAGCCAGCAGGCAGATGTAGTGCTGATCGACACAGCTGGAAGGCTACATAATAAAGTCAACCTGATGAACGAATTGGGTAAAGTAAAACGGGTGATGCAAAAGATCATTCCCGATGCACCGCACGAGGTGTTGCTCGTCCTCGATGGATCAACTGGTCAAAACGCCTTTGAGCAGGCAAAACAGTTCACCAAAGCTACCGAGGTCACCACGTTGGGTATTACCAAACTCGATGGTACTGCAAAAGGTGGCGTCGTCATCGGAATTTCCGATCAGTTCCAGATCCCGGTAAAATATATCGGGGTGGGAGAAGGGTTGGAAGACCTGCAGGTTTTTAACAAATACGAGTTCGTCGACTCCTTTTTCAAATCAGAATAGTGAGGCTCTGCTTATATGTTTCGATTTTTTTATTCCTCACCGGTCTAAAGGCGCAAATCGCCCATCCCAGGATAAGCCCTAAGACCGTCAACGAACAGGAACTGGGTTTTGCTACCATTAAAGTGATCTACTCCAGGCCGGGCGTTCGAGGCCGTTCTATTATAGGTGATCTGGTGCCCTATGGAAGGATCTGGAGAGTAGGGGCTAATGAGTCGACAAAATTTTCAAATAATACCCCTATCTATGTAGCTGGTAATAAGCTCCTCCCTGGAACCTATGCACTCTATGCTTTTCCCCAGGAGAAAGAGTGGGAGGTGGTCTTTCACGCCAATACAGAACATTGGGGTGATGGACGCGAAAAATATGATCCCGCAGAAGACGTTTTCAGGATTAAGGTCATCCCCGAAGCAATCGATACGCTAAAAGAGAATTTCGAGATCAGTTTCGATAGAATAGATCACGAAAGTATGGATATGATCTGGCAATGGGAGTACACAAGGATAACCATCCCCATCAAGGTGGATACCCATAGTCTTATGCTCGTTGAAATCGATAATCAGATTAAAGAAAACCCCTCTGCACAGACGTACTATGAAGCCGGGCGCTATTTACAGGAACAGGGCAAAACGCCGCAGAAGGCATTGGATTATCTTAACAAAGCGATCCAAATTGGGGGTGATACCTACTATTTCCATCGTGTGAAATCTCTTGTTGAAGCAGAACTGGGTCAGTATGACCAGGCGATAAGGTCTGCCCGGATGTCCATGGAATTGTCGGAATCATTGGGTAAGGACGAGTTTGTACGTATGAATCAGAAGAATATCGTGCTTTGGGAAGAAATGTTGAGACAGGATTAACAAGAACCTTTATAGGGCCCATCTATGAGAACAAAATCGCTTAAAAAAAATAAGATCAACGTGGTAACACTCGGATGTTCAAAGAACGTCTATGATTCCGAGGTATTGATGGGACAGTTGCGGGCAAACGGAAAGGATGTTGCCCATGAGGAAGAAGGCAATATCGTCGTTATCAACACTTGCGGTTTTATCGATAATGCCAAGGAGGAAAGCGTAAACACCATATTGGATTTTGTGAAAAAGAAGGAAGCCGGGGTAGTAGATAAAGTCTTTGTTACCGGATGTCTGAGCGAACGCTATAAACCCGATCTGGAAAAAGAGATTCCAAATGTAGATGCCTATTTTGGCACAAGCGATCTGCCGGCATTGCTCAAGGTGCTTAAAGCCGATTACAAACACGAACTCCTGGGTGAAAGGCTCTTAACCACACCAAAGAGCTATGCATATCTAAAAATTGCGGAAGGATGCGACCGGCCGTGTTCCTTTTGTGCTATTCCGCTAATGAGAGGAAAGCATAGAAGTAAACCGATCGAAGAATTGGTCGCAGAAACGACACAACTGGCCAGAGATGGCGTGAAGGAAGTGATACTCATCGCCCAGGATCTTACCTACTATGGTCTGGATCTATACAAAAAAAGAGATCTGGCTAAACTATTGCGTGCCCTGGTAAAAGTGGAAGGAATAGAATGGATACGATTGCATTATGCATTTCCCAGTGGTTTTCCACTCGATGTACTCGAAGTAATGCGGGAGGAACCCAAGGTCTGTAACTATATCGATATCCCGCTGCAGCACATTTCCGATCCGATCTTAAAGAGCATGCGCAGGGGTACCACTAAGGAGAAAACCGATAGCTTATTGAAAAAATTCAGGCAGATGGTTCCCGGCATAGCGATTCGTACCACATTGATTGTAGGCTATCCGGGCGAAACCGAGCAAGACTTTCAAATCCTTAAGGAATGGGTTGGTGAGACCCGTTTCGATCGGTTGGGATGTTTTACATACAGTCATGAGGAGAATACACACGCCTTCATGCTTGAAGACGATGTTTCGGAAGAAACAAAAAAGGACCGTGCCAATCAGATAATGGAGATTCAATCTCAGATTTCCTGGGAACTCAACCAGCAAAAAGTAGGTGGTGTGTTGCGATGTCTGATCGATCGAAAGGAAGGCGCCTATTTTGTTGGCCGAACCGAAATCGACTCACCCGATGTTGACAACGAGGTTTTGATCGATGCGTCGGATTACTATATGAAAACCGGTGATTTTGTCGATGTCGAAATCATCGAGGCCACCGATTATGATCTTTACGGCAAGCCTGCGTAGAACTATAGATATACGTTAGTGATCAGGTTCTGCACGGTAGGGTGTTCGCTGCCACCGGCGGGTTCAACCGTAATATTTAAGGACTCGGCTTTATCGATGTACCGCAGCGGAATATACTCTTCACCGACGGGGATCAATCCCATATTGATCATTTCACCTTCAACATCGGCCCACATCTGATATGCTTTCTCTCTTTCAAGGGCTACAAGTCCTAGTCCGTTTACAATGACCGTTTTGTCTTCATGATTGACGTAAGCGACGACTCTGGTTTCCGGTGAATTCTGATTTCCTACCAGATATAGCGGGATGGTTTTGGGATCATTTATGGTGGCATAACGCTCTCTTGTGGTATCGTATTGCTGTTCAAGTCCATCAAGTCGTTCCTGTAGTTGATTGGTTTGCGTCTGCAGCGTATTGAGATCTTCTATAGACGTCTGCCATTGTACATACAGCCAGAAAGCACCCAGGGCGAATAGTGCAGCCATGCTGGCGGCCACCATGAGCCTGCCCGACTGTAATACAGAAGAGGACTTCGAAACTGAAGAAGGAGCCGGCAGACTAACCGCTTCCAATGATTTTCGAAGCTGTTCTTTAACGCGGGCAGGAGGTGCAATGGCGTTTTCCAGGCCAATTTGTTCGAATTCAGCTTCAAATTCTGCCAGTTGTTCCTTAAGGCCTTCATCTATCAATAAAGCCTCAATAAGCTCGGTTTCCTCGTCTGTAGCGAGTGTACCTAGTGCATATCGTTCTAACAATCCTTCTTCTATGATTCTCTTCCTATCCATTAGCCAAAACCTCAATTACAATCAAAACATGATACAATTCTGAACGAATCGATCTTAATTTCAATAACGCCTGTCTGATGTACGATTTAAATGTTCCCAGCGGAACCCCCATAAATTCATGAGCCTCTTTATGGGTGTAACCCTTAAAGTAGACCAGTCTTATCGCTTCCTGATGATGGGGTTCCAGTTTTTTCAATACCCCTTTTAATTGTTCATAAGGTTCAGAAGGCATTTCATCTGTTACATCCTTATATACACTTAAATCTTCTTGCTGGATGAGGGGTGAAGACTTTCTTAAATGGTTCAATGTGGTGTTCCTGCATATCCTGTAGGCCCAGGTATAAAACTTACCCCTCCCGGGTTTATAAGATTCTATCTTTTCCCAGATTTTTATAAATGACTCCTGTAAGAGGTCTTCGGCAAGCTCCTTGTCTCTGCACATTCGAACGATAACGCCAAACAGAGCCCCTGAATATTTATCATATAAAGGATACAGGGCATTTTTTTCACCGTTCTTCAATCGATCGATAAGAAACAAGTCGGATGTGTCTTCTTTCATAGCTTTGTTAAATATATGATAAAATTCATCTTTGGTCATCTTAATGATAAATCTGTGTGTAAATAGGGGTAACAGTATTTTTAATTTTAACTATATCTAAAAAACAAATCATGAAAAAATTGCTTTTTTTACTTGCTTCAGCAGTATTCTTTTTTGGGACAACCGCTGTAAATGCTCAAAACAATACTAAAAACATTGTAGAGATAGCGGCTTCGGTCGACGATTTCAGTACGCTTGTAACGGCTTTAAAAGCAGCCGACCTTGTAGGAGCATTACAGGGAGATGGGCCCTTTACCGTTTTTGCCCCGGTCAATTCCGGATTTGCTAAAATTGATGCCACTGCATTTAACAGTCTGCTTCAGCCCGAGAATAAAGAAAAACTATCCGGTATTCTTACCTATCATGTAGTCTCTGGTAAGATAGCTGCTGCCGATGTAGTAAATGCATTAAAAGCCGGAAATGGCAAAGCTGAGTTGACAACCTTAAATGGTTCCACGCTTACAGCAGTAGAAAAAGATGGAGGAATTTTTCTGATGGACCAAAGCGGTAATTACAGCAAGATCACCAAGACCGATGTTATGGCTTCTAACGGCGTGATCCACATTATCGAAGATGTTGTGATGCCTTAATAACAAAACTCTTTGACTTTAAAGCACCGCCTTCGCGGTGCTTTTTTATTTCGACCATATCTATATGTTAACATACTCGAAGGCGGCCATGGGTACTGCACGAAGATCCAGCTCCTTCTCATGCAGTAGGATGTTGTGTTCCAGGTAGGCCTTTAAATTGGCAAGCCAGAAGGTCCAGCCATTGCTGCAACCCACATGAATATGTAATTTGCTCTCTTCATCGGTAGGGATATGATATTGTTTCAATGCCACCAGAACAGATCCTTTTTCAGGGATCAATTCTACTTTTACCTGCGTTTTCCCTGCAAAGGTGAATTCCACAGTATCCTTCCCATTAGCGTGAAGGACAGTACCTTCTTCTTTACCATCCCAATTATGCCAACGCCATGTATACCGATCCCCCGCCTGAATGGATTCAGATAGGGTCCGCTCTCCGTCTTTTTCTTGGGTGAAAATCGCCTCCCTTAAGAACCAGGAGCACAACCCTTCTGAACAAGCCCAGCACCAGTAGAGTTTCTCCAAAGGCGCTTTGATATAGATTTTCTTGGTAAAGGAGTGAAAGTTTAGTGTTTCCATGGCGTTATTTTCGATTGAACTCGTATTGGTGGATCGCTCTGCCTAAGGCTGCCAAAAAAGGAATACCGATCGATTCATACTCATATTGGTTGTCATTAAAGACCTGATCCTGGTTAACCAATAGGGTAGCCGTGAGAATAAATTCAATATTGTTGCTGATGTCTGTTACATAGGCACAATCGGTAATTGTTCCATAGGCATAGCCTACTTTATTATAGATCCTGACAGATTCGGGTATCCTCGACCTGGAATCCCCATAGATAAAAAATTTGCCGTAGCTGTCATAGTACTCAACTTCATCATATCCCCATTTTCGCGGTGGAGAAGACATGGCGTCGAGTAACAGCGATCGTTCTTTTTGTCCCAGGCTGAAGGTTTCTGCTGATGGGTAATGTTCCGGGAAGATCACCCTTTTCATTACTTCCTGTTGAGATGAAATGGGAAAATAGTTTTTCAAGCTGAAGTCAAACGGTTCTTCAACCAGTCTGTCTTCGTCTATATAGCCCGTGCCTTTTTGAATATTTTTCAATTTGAGATATTCAAGTGGAGCGTTTATAACAGGACCTATTTGGGTTGTTGTGCTGTCATTTAAGTATACAATAAGAGGACGGGTGGTGATATCGTCGGCATTTGCGGCAGAAAGACGATGGGCGATCCTGTGCGGACCTATGTCTTTTGATGACAAGCTCTCATCGATCGCGTCCTGGCCCAGGAATTCGAAAAGTCGGTTATTCGCTTCGTTGTCGCTCACGGCAAAAACCTTGATAATTTCCTTTCCGATTGTGGTTTCAACCGTATCACCCTCCACATAAAAACGGGTATCTAAAGAAAAATCATTCATTTGCGAAACTTTTTCAAGCGCGACCAGGGCGATGGGAAATTTTACAGTACTCGCCGGATAGAAATAGGCAGCATCATCTAATCCGAATGCATAATCCCTGAACTGAATTTCCTGGTTGGTACGGTTTACCTGCGTATAGAGTATTTGAAGTTCGTACTTGTCGATCTCATCAACAACTCGTCGAATAGCGAGATCTTCGGATGTATAGAGTATATGCTCAAGCGGATTTGCGATATGTTCGTCATTACAGGCTAATAGAAGTACACTCCCGATCAAAAGGGCCAATTTTGTCTTTAAAAAGTTCGGGTACCACATCAAAAAGAAAGTGATTAATAAGGTTATGCTTTTTAGGCTAATTCCTCGTAAACCTCTCCCCTGTGGGGTATAAGGGCATCACGTACACGAAGCATATCGTTTTCTTCCACCACCATGAAGGCGATACTATGGGCATTGCTCAGATCTTTATAGCCTGTAATATTTATCGGTAGATCTTCTGCAACTATATATTGCTGCAAATGTTTTTCATGATGACGAGCGATCTCGCTCGCCGTTGGTCCTCTGAAATCCCATATGAGTTTGATCCTTCGATTCACCGCTTTATGATTCAGAAGCGTTAACCGATTTACCGGTTTCCACAAATGTCTTAAAGTCTTGCAGGTACTGGCACGACTGTTTTTTGAATGCTCCTGGCATTAAAAACCCCATGAACTTCATAAAAATCCCGGAAAATTGGAATTCGGATTCCGATACCCACAATGTTTTGTTTTCTTCAACATCCTTGAAAAAATTTTTCTGAATATTGTGAACACCCTTGGTATCGTAGGTGGCATGAAACTCGTAGGGCATGTTCCGCTTGATAATAGTTTCGATCAATAAGAGTTTGCGTTTTCCCATTTGATAATGTAATTCCATCTGGGAGCCTTCTTCGCCCGGTTCACCTGTGAGGTAATTATAAGACAGTAATCCCTTCTGCCAGTACATCATATTATCGGGATCGTCAAATTTTTTAACGAACTCACTCCTGGGTATATCGATCGTTAATTCGGTAGTATATTTCATATTACCCCACTTTCCACATCCACTAATTTAGTTAATAAAAGGGGATCATGTCGTAATAATTTGTAAATCCCTTATCCCGATCATTGTTCAACTTCTCCGATTTCTTACTTTTGCATTTGCAATTCTATATTCATTATTTGATGAAGTGGTTGTACAGCCTCATTCTTTTATTGTTCTTTTGTTTTGGTTCCTGCGGTAAATTACTGAACAGCAGTGAGGACCAGACCCCTATAGCGCGGGTTGGCGATACCTATCTTTACACGCAAGAGGTTGAAGGACTGATCTCTGAAGATATGACCCCGGCGGATAGCGCTTCCTTCATGACGAATTTTATCAACAATTGGGCTACCAGGCAGCTATTGCTTTCTAAGGCTAATATCAACCTTCCTGAAGAGAAACTAAAAGAATTCGACAGACTGGTCGAGGATTACCGAACGGATCTCTATACAAGAGCCTACAAGGAGGCATTGGTTTCTCAGGGTCAGGATACCACGGTGAGCCAGGTGGAATTGAAGGCCTTTTACGACTTGCAGAAAGAAAATTTTCGTTTAAAAGAGAAGATATTAAGATTGAGGTTTGTAGAGACACCGCTTCAATTTTTGAATAAGGATGAGGTGATCAGCCGGCTAAAAGGATTTGATGAAGACGATAGATCCTATTTAGATTCCGTGGGAATCCAATTTAAAAAGTTGAATTTTAACGACTCACTATGGGTCCCGGTGTCTCGGGTAATGCAGGAAATACCCCCCTTAAGCGCCGACAATGAGAACAGATACTTAAAAAAATCACAATTTTTTGAATTGCAGGACCCATCAGGGGTATATTTGGTCTATATAAAGGATATCCTTCAGGTTAATGAAATTGCCCCATTGCCATATGTGGAACCCAGCATCCGGCAAGTGATTCTCAACCGGAGAAAACTTGATTTTATCAAAAAACTGGAAACAGAAATCATAGATGAAGCGACAAGAGAGAATGAATTCGAGATTTTTGAATAACGGGAAGACGTTTTGCATATTGATACTGAGCTTAATGGTGTCTGCTATTGCTCAGGCGCAGCAAAGGGACTCGATACCCGATCCGCAGATTGAACCGCCGGAAACTCCTTTGGAAGCACCGGAAGTTGTGATCATGGACAGCACAAATAACTTTAAACGTATCCAGATCGATGGGATCGCAGCCGTGATAGGTGACTATGTAATACTCAACTCGGATATCGACAAGACCCTTATCGATTTGAAGAATCAGGGTGCCTCTGCGGAGGATATCACTCATTGTGGTTTATTGGGTAAACTTATGGAAGATCGGTTATATGCCCATCAGGCGGTGCAGGATAGTATTTTGGTATCAGATGATGAGGTGAACAGCACCAGTGATCGTCAAATACAGCAATTAGTACAGCAAGTGGGTTCAATGGATAAAGTGCTCGAATTTTATAAGAAGGAATCGGTGGAAGCCTTCCGCGAGGAATTGTTCAACATCAATAAGTTGAGAATGCTTTCGGAAAAAATGCAGCGAAAGATCATTTCGGATATCAAGGTCACCCCCGAGGAAGTGCGACAGTTCTTTAAAAAAATTCCCGAAGATGAAAGGCCAGTCTTCGGAGCAGAATTGGAGATCTCACAGATCGTCAAGCAACCAAAAGTACCCGAAGAGGAGAAACAAAAGGTTATCGATAAATTAGCGGAGATCAAAGCTGATGTTGAAGACAATGATGCGAGTTTCAGCGTAAAGGCGATTCTTTATTCCCAGGATCCCGGCTCCAAATCCAAAGGAGGATTTTACAGCATGACACGGCAGACCCCATTCGTTAAGGAATTTAAAGATGTGGCTTTTAGACTGCAGGAAGGAGAGATCTCCGATCCTTTTGAAACGGTTTTTGGCTATCATATCATCTATATCGAAAAGATCAGGGGGCAGGAGCTCGATTTGCGGCATATCCTCATTCAACCTGATATCCCTCAGTCGGCACTCGATGAGGCTAAAGTGGAATTAGATACCATCCGGAAACATATCCTTGAAGGGAAATATACCTTTGCTGAAGCCGCCCGCAATTTCTCGGATGAGAAAGAAACCAAATTCGATGGAGGTTTACTTCGGAACCCCACAAATTTTGATTCGCGATTCGAGCTGACTAAAATGGACCCTAACCTTTATAATCAGGTAAGAAATCTTAAGGATAACGAGATTTCCAATCCCATATTAGAACAAGATCCGAGAGGAGGTCCTCCTTCTTATAAGATCCTCAATGTGACCAACCGTTATGATGAACATGTGGCCAATTTTGCTAAAGACTATATTAAAATCCAGGAATTGGCTCTGCGCGAAAAACAGTTCAGAGCGATCAAAGAATGGATGGAGGAACATATAGAGGATACTTATGTTAGTGTCAGCGGGAGTAACAAAGACTGTCAATTTGCTAATAAATGGGTAAAGGAATAATATATGTCCGATGTCACCGCCATTGAATACCTGGTTGAGAAACATCAGGCCCTGAAGAAAGAAATTGCCAAGGTAATCGTAGGGCAGGAGAAGGTGATCGACCAGATCTTGTTATCGATTTATACTGGCGGGCATTCCCTCCTCATTGGGGTCCCGGGATTGGCAAAAACTTTGATGGTAAATACCATAGCCCAAACACTCGGGCTAGATTTTAAGCGGATCCAATTTACACCCGATCTGATGCCCAGTGATATACTGGGAAGTGAAATACTGGATCAGAACCGTAATTTTAAGTTCATCAAGGGTCCGGTTTTTGCTAACATTATTTTGGCCGATGAGATCAACAGGACTCCTCCTAAAACCCAGGCAGCCTTATTGGAGGCTATGCAGGAAAGGGCCGTCACGATAACAGGCAAACAGTACAAATTAACCTTGCCCTACTTCGTATTAGCCACGCAAAACCCCATTGAACAAGAGGGAACCTATCCTTTACCGGAAGCTCAGCTCGACCGGTTTATGTTTGCCATCGAGTTGAAATATCCTTCGGTGGAAGAAGAAATCGAGGTGGTGAAAACCACTACCAATGATGAGACGCCAGAATTGGATGTTCTGTTTACAGCGGATGAGATCCTTCAGGTTCAACATTTAATTCGCAGAATACCTGTCGCTGATAATGTAGTGAACTATGCCGTTAAGTTGGTGAACAGTACCCGCCCGGGATTGGAATCTTCGCCCGATTTTGTCAGACAGTATCTCGATTGGGGAGCGGGCCCCAGGGCATCACAATATCTCATACTTGGCGCGAAGGCCCATGCGGCCATAAATAGTAAATTCTCCCCGGATATCGAAGATGTAAAAGCTGTGGCCTACGGGATCCTTAGGCATAGGATCATTAAAAACTATAAGGCCGAAGCAGAGTCTATCACCGAAGAAGATATCATTCGACAGTTGCTTTAGAAGAGTGGGTTACTTATCAGAGTTAAATTCTAAGGATCATACCCTAAAAATTTTAGCCGACTGTCTTCTATTATCCTTCTTTGGATAATCTCATAATTAAATCCTCGCACCGGCTCTAAAAGTTTTATTTCCCCATGCATTTTAGTACTTTTGAGGAATTGCAAATCTCCTTAAAAAGAACAGATAATGGCATTTGATATAGACATGATTAAAGAGGTTTATGCCCATATGCCAGAACGCGTGGACAGAGCCCGTGAACTGGTAGGCCGACCTTTAACACTTTCTGAGAAAATCCTGTATTCGCATCTCTGGAAAGGTATTCCTGACCGTGTGTTCAGCAGAGGAAAGGATTATGTCGATTTTGCACCAGACAGGGTTGCCTGCCAGGATGCCACCGCCCAGATGGCACTGTTACAGTTTATGCATGCTGGTAAGCCCAAAGTGGCTGTGCCCACCACAGTGCATTGCGATCATTTGATTCAGGCTAAGGTAGGGGCAGAAGCCGATCTTAAAAGAGCCAATGAGACAAGTAATGAGGTTTTCCGGTTTCTCGAATCTGTTTCTAATAAATATGGTATAGGTTTCTGGAAACCAGGTGCCGGAATTATCCATCAGGTAGTGTTGGAGAACTATGCCTTTCCCGGTGGTATGATGATCGGTACTGATTCTCATACGGTAAATGCCGGAGGTCTTGGTATGGTAGCGATTGGTGTAGGTGGAGCTGATGCAGTGGATGTTATGGCCGGAATGCCATGGGAATTGAAATTTCCTAAACTCATCGGGGTAAAGCTTACCGGAGAACTCTCGGGTTGGACAGCTCCCAAGGATGTGATATTAAAAGTAGCCGACATACTCACCGTTAAGGGAGGAACCGGCGCTATTATCGAATATTTCGGACCAGGGGCTATAGCGATGTCTTGTACCGGCAAGGGCACTATTTGCAATATGGGTGCAGAAGTGGGAGCCACCACCTCAACTTTTGGCTATGATGAATCTATGGATCGATACTTAAGGTCAACAGATCGGGCCGATGTGGCCGATGCGGCCAATCAGGTGGCTGATTATCTTACCGCAGATCCCGAAGTTTATGCAAATCCGGAACAATATTTTGACCAGTTAATAGAGATCGACCTTAATGATCTGGAACCGCATTTAAACGGTCCGTTTACTCCCGATCTGTCTACGCCTATATCTAAAATGAGTGAGGCGGCTAAGGAAAATGACTGGCCGATAAATGTAGAGGTCGGCCTGATCGGTTCCTGTACGAATTCGTCCTATGAGGACATTTCGAGGGCGGCATCACTAGCTAAGCAGGTAGCCGATAAGAATTTAAAAACCAAATCTAAATTCACCATAACTCCTGGATCGGAGCAGGTGCGATATACGATAGAGCGCGATGGGTTCATCGATACCTTCAACGTAATTGGCGCCACTGTTTTTGCCAATGCCTGCGGCCCTTGCATCGGAATGTGGGACCGTTATGGGGATAAGGCAGCAAACGGCCCCAGAAATACAATTGTGCATTCATTCAACAGGAATTTTGCCAAGCGGGCAGATGGAAATCCTAATACCCTGGCTTTTGTCGGCTCACCGGAACTGGTGACCGCCATTGCGATTGCCGGCCGTTTGGATTTTAACCCTTTGACCGATAAACTCATCAACGAGGAAGGGCAGGAAGTAATGCTCGACGAACCCAGGGGATATGAATTACCACCCGAAGGCTTTGCAGTAGAAGATGCCGGCTATGTAGCTCCTTCTGTCGACGGAGCATCGGTTGAAGTGAAGGTAGCTTCTGACTCGGAAAGATTACAATTACTAGACCCTTTTATCCCGATCTCACCGGTAAGCCTACAGGGGATGAAACTCCTGATCAAGGCTTTTGGCAAATGTACCACAGATCATATCTCTATGGCCGGCCCATGGTTGCGATACAGGGGGCATCTGGATAATATTTCTAACAATACCCTGATCGGTGCTGTAAATGCATTCAATAAGAAGACCAATTTTATAAAGAATCAACTTACCGGCGAATACGGCGGAGTTCCGGATACACAAAGGGCATATAAGGCAGCCGGCATCAAAACCATTGTTGTGGGTGACCACAATTACGGTGAAGGATCTTCCAGGGAACACGCGGCTATGCAACCCAGACATCTGGGTGTTGCTGCAGTTTTGGTAAAGTCATTCGCGCGTATTCATGAGACCAACCTTAAAAAGCAGGGGATGTTGGCTCTTACTTTTGCCCATGAAAAGGATTATGATCTTATCCAGGAGGATGATACATTTAACTTTATCGACATCGATCAGTTTGCGCCGGAAAGACCCCTGAGTATTGAAGTGTTGCATAAAGACGGATCAAAAGACATGATTCTTACCAACCATAGTTATAATGAGTCTCAGATCGAATGGTTCAGGGAAGGGTCTGCCCTCAATGTGATTAAAAAAGAAAATGCGTAATATGAACGATGATCGTATAGACCGGTTTCCACCGGAGAAGCATTAAAGGATGAAAATCAGTAAAAAAACGATTTTCAATATACTCCTGATTGCCTTGGTGCTTTCTTTCTTCGTTACCCCATTGGGATATCATGGCAAAGTCCTTTTGAACCGGATGTTTGCGATGAGCCCCGACATTCTTCCGAGTACTGAAGCTCGGAAGATTCCTGATTATGACTGGCAGCTTAAAGATCCTCAATGGGAGTTTTTCAATTTTGAACAATCCAAAGGGCGTGTGGTTTTTATAAATTTCTGGGCCTCCTGGAGATTACCTTGTGCTGCGGAATTAAAGGGTGTTCAACACCTGTATGAACGTTATACAGGCTCTGTAGACTTCTATATTATAACAGATGAGGAGCGGGAGCCCGTTGAGGAGTTCATGGAGGAAAATGACTTCAGCTTCCCTCTTACTTATTTGATAATAGGTGCCCCGGCTCCTTTTGAAATTCCAGAACCACCAGCATCTATTATCTTGGACAAGAACGGGCATATCAGGGTGCAACAAGATGGTATTGCCGATTGGGATAATGCTAAGATCTATGACCTTATTGATGAATTGATTGAAGAGGAATGAAACGGAGGCAAATCACCAATATCTCACTGCTGCTACTGCTGGCATTACTATTGTTTTCACCTCTTGGATTTCATTTAAAAGTTTGGGTCAACCGGGTGCTTTCGTTTAATCCGACGCCAGTGGAAGAACGGAAACAGGAAATACTGAGTTCATATGCATGGCGTTTGGTAGACCGGGAAGGGAGTGGTTACGATTTGAGCCATGCCAAGGGAAAAGTAGTATTTATAAATATCTGGGCCAGTTGGTGCCCACCCTGTGTTGCCGAAATGCCAGATTTACAGCTCTTGTACAAGGACTACAACAAAAAGGTGGTTTTTCTTTTTATCGCCCGGGATAAGAAGGAAAGGGTAGGGGCTTTTATGGAAGAAAACCAATATGATTTTCCGATATTTTATGAGTTGGGTTCTTCGCCTAGGCAACTGTCTAGTAACAGCTTACCAACCACATACATTTTAGATAGGCAAGGAAAGATTATAGTGTCGGAAACAGGTGCTGCAGCCTGGAATAGCAAAGCGACCAGAGCGATGCTTGATGAGCTGGTGGGCTCCTGAAAAAGAATTGGGTGAAGTTTCTTACGTCTTAAAGTACTTCAAAGGAACTATAAGCATACCAAAGCATTCTCCTTTCTCTTTCCCCAGGTGCTTATGGTGAATCTTGTGAGCCCGGCGCACACCACGTGCATACCAGTTATTTGCATTCCTGAACATTTTGAAACGCTGGTGGATAAAAATATCATGGACCATAAAATAGGCGATCCCATAAGCCAGAATCCCAAGCCCTAATGGCCACCCAGGCCAAAATGTGGTATTTGCGCCCAGATAAAAACAAACCATGCTTACCACGGCATAAAAAATAAAAAATGCATCATTTCGCTCAAACCAGGAATCATGGTCTTTCCTGTGATGGTCCTTGTGCAGACTCCAAAGAAATCCATGCATGATATATTTATGCGTGAACCATGCCATAAATTCCATCAAACAAAACGTCGCCAAAAAGATTAAAATCCCAAAGACTATATTCATCTTAGAACAGATTGAGTTTATAATTTACATATGATTTAGCCAGTAGTCCGAATTTTTGATAATTCGGAATCCGTATACGGGCGTTCTTTATTTCCCTCGACGGGGTTTTTTTCAATTTATTCAACAACTTGCTGTAGTATTTATAGGCTGTATAGACCCCAAATTTTGAACTGTTAGGAAGTTTTAGGATTCCGTCATATCCTAATCTAAGGTCTTCCTTTATTTCCGCAACAATCAGTATCTTGGATTGTTCATCAAGATCCAAAAGATTGGTATTTGGAAAATACGAGCGATTGAGCTCTTCATAATCCGCTTTAAGATCCCTTAAAAAGTTTATTTTTTGAAAAGCTGATCCCAAGGCCTTGGCAGCATCTTTTAATTCTTCATATTGCTTCTGATCTCCGTTCACAAATACGCACAAACACATCAATCCAACCACATCGGCAGATCCATAGATGTATTCTTTATACTCCTCCTGAGTGGTGTAAATATTCTTATTAAGGTCCATTCTCATACTTTTCATGAACGAGTCTACCAGGTGTTTGGGAATTTGATACTGGTGATAGGTCTTTTGGAAAGAGTTCAGTATAGGATTGAGACTGATTTTGTTATCAAGGGCATTTTCGAGAGACCGTTCAAAATCATTGAAAAGAGTTTCCTTATCGTAATCATGAAAGGTGTCTACAATTTCATCGGCGAAGCGTACAAATCCATAAATGTTGTAAATATCATTACGAATAGATGAGGACAACATTCGGGTAGCCAGGGAAAAAGAGGTGCTGTAAGATTCGGTAACTAATTTACTGCATTCGATAGAAACCCGATCGAAAATTGACTTCATACTGTTTGGTTTATTGTGTCTTACTCATCAATTCAGAAACTAATTTTCCGGAAATCAATGATGGGGGCACACCTGGTCCGGGGACCGTTAATTGACCCGTAAAATAAAGATTTTTTACCTTTTTACTCCTTAGTCCGGGCCTTAAAAAAGCCGTTTGAGACAGTGTATTGGCCATACCATAAGCATTTCCCTTATATGAATTATACTGCTCCACAAAATCGTTTACACAAAACGACTCTTTAAATATAATATTATTTTCTACGCTTTGCCCCGTTCTTTCCTGAAACCTCTTCATAATGATTTCAAAGTACTGGGATCTCAACTCCGGGGTATCTTCCAGTCCTGGGGCTATGGGTATCAGGAAAAAACCGGTTTCCGATTCCTCTGGTGCCATCGAAAGATCTGTGACCGAAGGAAAATTCGCGTAAAAAAGTGGTCTACTCGGCCAGCTCGGGGTGTCATAGATTTCCCGGGCATGCAATTCAAAATCGGTATCGAAAAAAAGGTTGTGATGTTCTATATTCTTGAGTTTTTTATCGAAACCGATGTAAAACAGCAGGGAGGAGGGGGCAAATGTCTTTTTAGACCAAAATGATTCTGAATACTGCCTCATGGGTTTTTCCAGCAAGGTTTCCGTATGATGATAGTCGGCACCGCTCAGAACCATATCGGCCTGGATTTTTTCACCTTTAGTCTCTATTCCGCTAGCCTGTCCATCGCTCACCAGGATACCTTCCACAGGATGATTGGTCTCAATCTTTACCCCCAGTTCTTCGGCCAGCTGCCGCATCCCATCGATAATTTTGTACATACCGCCTCTGGGGTGCCATGTGCCCAGACCAAAATCAGCATAATTCATAAAACTATAGAATGCAGGGGTGTTACTGGGTTTGGCGCCGAGAAAAAGCACGGGGAACTCAAGGGTAGCAATGAGTTTAGGATTTTTGAACTGCCTGCGCACTTCTCCACTGATATTTTTGAAAAACTGCCCCACCCTGAGTACAGTATCTTTTGTAACCAGTTCAAATGGGGATAGTCCAGGCCGATATACTATTTCATTTATTGCGATCTCGTAATTGCGACGTGCTTTGGAAATAAAGCTCCTGAGAAGTTTAGAGCTGCCTTTTTCCACACGCTCAAATTCCGAACATATCTTATCCATAGAGTCGCCAATGGTTATCACATCGTCCTCAAAAAAGATCTTGTAAGCCGGGCTCAGCTTCTCCAGTTCGTAGTAATCCGAGGTTTTCTTTCCGAAATCGGCAAAGAAGCGCTCAAAAATATCGGGCATCCAATACCAGCTAGGGCCGATGTCGAAGGTAAATCCATTTTTTATCAGTTGCCGTGCTCGTCCACCGACAGTATCGTTTTTTTCATAGATCGTCACTTGGTAACCCTGTTTTGCAAGGTAACATGCTGCCGAAAGTGAAGAAAATCCGGAACCGATTATTGCGATAGATTTGCTCATGGTAATATGTGTATGTTTGGGGCTCGTTTAAAGTGCTTTGGATAGCTCTTCTATCGTCCCAAAGATACGAATATCACTCGATATATTGTTCTGGTCCAGATGTTCTGTTTGCCTGCCGAGTATCCAAAGTTTGGAATCTGCTTTAACATTGATTTCCTGTCTGAATTCTTCGATATATTTATCTATTCTGTCCTTGTTAGGCTCGACGGTGAAATAGGATAGGAAATGGATATTATCATAAAATTTCTGAAAGTCAACCAAACTTTCAATCGGCATGGTTTGGCCCAGGTATATTGTTTTGTACCCTTTAAGCACCACTTCGTAATTAACAAATAATAAACCGATTTCATGGATCTCATTCTCGGGAAGGTAGAGCACAAAGACTTTGTCCTGCCGGGTAGGTTCTATAACTTGTAATTTTTCTGTAGCTGTATATATTTTTTGTTTAATCAAATTGGTGATAAAGTGCTCATGAGCAGGGCTGATGGTATCGGTTTGCCAAAGCAGGCCCAATTCTCCCAAAAGGGGCATAAATACCTCCCAGAAGATTTCCCTGAAGGAACGGGTGGCCAACAGGCTGTTATATGTATTTTGGAATAAACTGAAATCAAAATTGATCATCGACAATTTAAAAGCATTGATAGCATGACTTTTCATACTGTTCTTCGCAATGATCTCGCGGACTACAGAGGGTAGCTCTTCTTCATCAATCTTGGCAATTTTAGAGATCTTGTAGCCATTGTTATAAAGCAAAATGATATTGAGAAGTTTCTGCAGGCTCGCCAGACTGTAAATTCTTATATTGGTATCGGTCCGCTCAGGTGACAAAAGATTGTAGCGTTTCTCCCAGATACGTATCGTATGAGCTTTAATACCAGATAAGTTTTCCAGATCCCGGATACTAAAATACTTCTTTACATTGTTCATTTTTTTCTAATAAAAGTTAAACAAATTTACGACTTTTACGGTTTTGAATTTCTAAGAGTTACGTTAAATTTTACTTTTTTCAATGGTATTTGACCGCATAGCTCTTTAAAACTGGGCGGATAGAAATAAAGTGACTTTTATATTTAAGATTCGGCTTGTTTTACTCGAAGTGTTTTATGATCTGCATAGGGAGGTAAATTTCTCTAATCCCTTTTGGTGTCTTTGAAGGCGATTGACCAGATCAGAGGTCTATCCTTTATAATAACACTTGTACTTGGTTGAGAAAAGGATAAAAACAAAGAAAACCATATACAAACAAAAATCCCTTTGCTGCAATAACAAAGGGATTATAGTGCCCAGGATGGGAGTCGAACCCATACGCCCTAAAGGACACATGGCCCTCAACCATGCCTGTCTACCAGTTCCAGCACCTGGGCAAGGATTTTTTGGAAGTGCAAATATAGGGAAGTATTTCAATTTCACTCAGCGATTCTCTAAGAACCACCTCAAGCTTTCAAAAGATTGGTTAGTTCTTCACTATCGATGATGTATTCGGTGATCCTGAACACTTCTTTACGATTAGCCCTGAATTCTTTTACAAAATTATAGATGGCATGCTCCATTTCCCCATGATCTGTCTTAACCTTTTCCCATCGTTCTTTTAGTGCATCTTTTTCCAACATGGCCAGATTATGTTTGTGATCTGCCACTTTTTCGATCAGCTTGAAGCATCTCTGTTTGAGATCTATTACACTCAGCATAATTTCCTTAACTATTTCAAGGTTCTCGCTCTTGGTAATCCAGATCACATATTTATCGACAAGATGGTGGAGAAACCGCAAATCGTCCTTATAGAATTCCAGATCCGATTGCCAGTGTTCTGTAAGTACATATAGTTCCTGCCATTTGGGATCAGCGGCAAGATTAACTTGGGTAGATTTATTTGAAGTATTCATATCTGTGGATTTATTGGATTTTAAATGTAGGACTGTATGCCGGAAATAAATATGATATAAATCATAACTGTATCATCGAATATTTTTGGCAGAAGCTCTTAAGCAGTGTATTAATGGCTTAATAGGAGATAAAGCTCAGTAGTTAAAATAGGTCCTACCTAGAGGATGATGACTACCCGTTGCCTCCAATAATCCGACCATCCTCCATGGTGATTATCCGATCTGTTCTCCGTGCAAAATCCCCATCGTGCGTGACCACCAGAAGCGAAAGACCTTCCTCTTCCTTGAGTTGCTTAAAAATTTGAAAGACATTTTCTGAATTGAAGCTGTCGAGATTACCGGTGGGCTCATCTCCCATAAGGATGTCAGGTTTGTTGATCAGGGCACGTGCTATGGCGACACGTTGTTTTTCACCTCCTGAGATCCTTGAGGCCTTTTTCTTGCCAAGGTGTTCAATTCCGAGCATCCCCAGGCTCTTATGGGCCTGTTTTTCTATTTCCAAATGAGTTTTGGCACCTAGTTTTTGTGCCGGGAGCATAACATTTTCAAGCACGGAAAATTCTAAGAGCAGATAGTGAAACTGGAAAACAAATCCGATATGTTGATTGCGAACTTTGGATAGCTGTTTTTGCCCTTTGCCGGTTAGAAGTTCCCCATTGAACCATAAACGTCCTTCATAATCAGTATCCAGGGTAGAGAGAATATAGAGCAGGGTTGATTTACCTGATCCCGATTTACCCATTATACTTACGAATTCTCCGCGTTGTACGGCAAAACTGATGTCTTGCAATACATGAAAATCAACAGGTTTTCTAAAATGCTTATTTATATTTTGGGCTTCCAATAAAATTCCCATCGCTCCGATTTAAGTACCCCTTATGATTTTTACAGGATCTATCTTTTTGGCCTTATTAGAGGGTAAATACCCCGCTATAAAGGTGGATATCAAAGCAAATACAATACCGATGATATAGTATCCCAGTTTGTAGTTAACCGGAAAAGTGGTAATCGTGGGCAAGGCCTCAGTTTCGAAAGGAATTTGATCGATCACACGCGATAATACGAAACCGACTAAAAGTCCCATCGCCCCGCCGATCAGGCCAATGATCATTGCCTGGCTCATGAAGATCAACTGTACGTCTTTGCCCGAAAACCCCGTTGCCTTTAGTATAGCAATGTCTTTCATCTTTTCATAGATCAACATATTAAGGATGTTATAAATACCAAAACCGGCGACGATAAGCAAGGTAACCGACACCGCATAAGTGATGAGGTTCCTGATATTGGATCCGGTTTCAAATTGTGCATTTGCCGCGATGATATCTGTAGCCTTAACCTTGAATTGTTTTTCTAACTGCCTCGCCATGGGTACGGCCTCGCCTAAATCGTATAGTTTTATATTGATATCGGTAATATAGTTTTCGGCCTCACCCTGAATGCGCTGAACCGTCTTGAGGTTGGTATAGCTCTGAATATTATCTATATCGGCAATTCCACTTTGGTACAGCCCCACAATCTTTAAGGGAAATACATCGCCTTTAACCGTGCTGATCTGCACCCTGTCTCCAGTGGATAGCGACATTTTATCCGCCAGGCCGGAACCGAGCAGGATGCCGTTTTCTGTATTGAGCAGCGCTTCGGAGCTACCTTCTACGATATAGTCCCTGAAATTAGATAACCTTATCTCTTCCATCACGTCAATGCCGGTCAGATTCCCCCCGATTTCGATAGAACCCGATAAATAAAAGATTTGAGCCCTTAGTTGTGGGGTAGCACCTTTTACATTCTCCTTTTCCCTTAAATAATTTAAAATTGGTAAGGCATTATGGATCTTTCGCTGACTTTTCTTTGGTTTTACCGAGCGGACGATGTTTATGGCTTCTTCAAACTCGGGATAAAGCGCCACTGGTTGTTGAGCTGATGGTTCAATTTCATTGTAGAGATGGATATGAGGGGTTTGATTCAGGATAAGATCATCGAGCATTTTGTTGAGTCCGGTCATAAAGCTGACCAGGGTAATATAAGCACCGATACCAAAAGTGACACCCAGCGAAGCCGTAACAGTCGATTTCAACTTGGTCACTAAATGTGTCCTGGCGATTTGCAGAATAACCTTCCAATTGGTCATTACTCTGGTTTTAAGATATTCGTTTCTTTATTTATCCCGCCCAGTATTTCGACCAGTTCCAGGTTGTGAAGCCCCAGCTGAACAGAAACGAGGCCATCTTTGGTCATTACCTGATTTTCAGCTACAAGGTATTCACGAGGTATGGTCATGGCATTTTCTTTCTTTCCCACCACAATATTGCCTTCACCGGCCAGACCCGGGTACAAAACTTCGGGGGGTTGACTAAAAACTGCCTCTATTTTAAAGGTTTGTGTTCTTTCATCTTTCCTGGGGTAAATTTTACGCACATTGGCTTCAAAAACCTGGCCCTGATAGGCATCGAGCGTAACCAGTACTGGCTGGCCGAGAAGAATCTTTACGATGTCCACTTCGTCTACCAGCAACTCGATGATATACTCTTTTGAGCTGCCAATAGCCGCGAGTGGTTCCAGGACGCTGATCGATTCCCCGTGATTCTTATAAAGCGCGTAAACGGTCCCCTGAATCTTACTTTCAACTGTAAAATCACCTGTTGTTATTTGTGCCGTCTTGTAATTATTTTCCGCCTGGATGACTTTTGTTTTCAGTTCGTTTTTGGTTCGTTCGTAATTGCTGATCAACAGCGACAAGTTATTACTCGAAAGTTCATAAGCAAGTTTTCTACTATCGTATTCTACGGCTGAACCGATGTTTTGTTCCCATAAGTTTTTCTGCCTGAAAAAGTTGACCGAGTCGTTTTGAACCCTAAGGCGAGCTGCTCTGATTTCATCTTTTAAGGTCCTTAGCACAGCATTATTACCGCTGTAATTGTCTATGGCTAGCTCAAGGTTTAAACGAGCATTTTCCACATTGAGTTGTGGGGCATTGTTTATAATCTGTGCGATGGGGGTACCCCTGATAACAGTATCTCCCTCTTCCACAAGATTCTGGTCCAAAATACCTGAAACAGCAGCATAAACCTGATAAAGGCTGTCTGGTTGAACCGTAGCAGAAGAATAAACGGATTCTGTGATGGTAGTGATCGTTGGTGTGATACTGTCCCTATCTGATCGGCAGGAAGTGAGTCCAACCAAAGCTAAGAAGCTCAGAATAGTTAGAAAATTATACGCCAATCCCACGAGCCAATTCCTTTCCATAAAGAGCAAGACATCGTAATTTTTGGGATACTGAGGCATCTTTCAATAATATTTTATACGCATTAACAACTGATTTCCAGTGTACTAAAATTCCCAGTATAGTGGGTCTATCAGGGATGCAATCCAGTTCTAATTTACCTTATTTATTTAGCAGTTCACCAATAGAACCTGATAAATTTGGGAACTAAAATAGGGGCAACCTATATCCCTGGCACCGCTTATACTATGACATTTATCATCTTTTTATTGTTTGGCTGCTAATAGATTAGCGGCTTTAATCAAATAATAATGAAAGATATCCTACCCGTCTCCATAAGGCGACTCTCTCAATTATCGATACTACCCATCAGTATTGGTCTGGTCTATCTCTAATTTGGCAGTCTGAAGTTTTTCTCAGGGGTCAGTCCGGCTGAACAACTGGCCAAAAATACTATCACCCATCTGACAGAGGGGTTGATACTTCCGGAAGTGTCCATTATACTACTAGCCGTTTGGGAAACGGCTATTGGAATCCTTTTAATCTTTAATCTTTGGAATCGCTTTACCATACAAATGGCCCTGATACATATTCTTTTAACATTTTCACCTTTTGTTTTCTTTTCCGAGCTGTTGTGGACCGATGCACCGTTCGGACTTACCTTGCTTGGTCAGTATATTATTAAAAATATTATTATCCTGGGTGTGTTGGTGGTTATGCTCTTGAATAAAAAGGGCAAAACGATTTCCGTTAGTTACTTAGGCAACCGACTAACCCTAAACCAACCTTTTTTTGAGATTCCCGCTCTGTGATTTGACCGGGAATGATAAATGTCATAGTTTTCTAGTGTCAGCTCAGCGAATTTTATATTCACATCTCAAAACTTCTACATATGACGATTAATTACCAATATATTCAAATGCCTACCAGTGAGGCTATGAATGAATTGATGACAAGCAAACTGAATAAACTGTCCAAAAAATTCGATTTTATAATCCGGGCGGATGTATTTTTTAAGATGGAAAACGATCCGTCGGGTAAAGGCAAGATTTGCGAGATCCGTTTAAGTGTTCCCGGCCCCAGAATATTTGCCAAAAGCAATGAAGATGATTTTGAAAAGGCCGCTGCAGGAACGATTAAAGATTTAGAAGTACAATTGCAGAAACGCAAACACACGTTTAAGAAATACTGACTATTAGCATAATAAGCCTGAATTATGAAGAGGATCCTGGTACCCGTCGATTTTTCTGAGCACGCAGGATTCGCATTGGAGGTAGCCGCAATACTGGCACGGAAATACGAATCCGAAATTATAGTACTTCATATGTTAGGACTTTCTGAGGCCTTTCTTACCAAAGATGAGACACAGGAATTCGCAGAAGCACATTATTATATGAAACTGGCCAAAACCAGGTTCGAACGCTTTCTTAATCAACCCTATCTTAAAGATTTGAAAGTAAGCGAAATAGTCCAGAATTATAAAATTTTCAGTGAAATCAATCAAGTTGCCGCCGAGCAGAATATCGATCTTATCGTGATGGGTTCGCATGGTACCGGAGGATTGAGTGAGTTATTTGTCGGGTCCAATACGGAAAAGGTGGTGCGCAGTTCCGAGATACCCGTGCTGGTAATCAAGACCCGACGCCCTGATTTTAATCCGCGAAAAGTGGTTTTTGCCACCGACTTCAGCCTTGAAGCAATAGTAGCTTATAACCGAATCAGGAAACTGGCAACCCTTTGGGATGCCGAGGTCTGCCTGGTTTATGTTAACCTGCCAAATGAAAAATTCAGAAGTACGCGGGAGAAGCAGGAGACGGCCGACAATTTTATGAACGCTGCCCATGGAGGTAGACTTCCATCTAAAACCTCGATCCGATTTGTTTCGGACTATACCATCGAAGGAGGTGTTTATTTCGTAGCGGGAGAAATCGATGCAGATGTGATCGCGATCCCAACTCACGGGCGTAGCGGTTTAATGCATTTTTTCAAAGGGAGCCTGGGAGCAGATTTGGCCAATCACGCCAAATTTCCTGTCATCAGTTGCAAGATCTAGGCATCTTATTCCCGATCTGAAACTAGCTCTTATAAATTTTTCCTATGCGCGTTTTTAAAAAAAATGGTAATATTTTTCACCTCCTATCCGAGGCAATAATGGAGGGCACCATAGTGGTGAACCACGATTTTACGATCGTCTCGATCAACAGACGGGCCGAATCTCTTTTTGGTTATGAACCCGACGAACTCATCGGTACATCCCTGTCGCAGATCATTCCTGACAATTATAAGAAACCACATGAAAAACATATGACCGAATTCTTCCACCAGGGAAAACAAGGTCGGATGGCCGACGGAAGGGTGCTATGTGGGTTGAAAAAATCGGGAAAAGAATTTCCGTTGGAAGTAGGTCTCAGCCCTTTCACGATCTATCAGCGAAAATATGTTCTGGCTGTGGTATACGACATGACCCAGACCCTGGAATATCGGCGCAAGCTCAAAATTAAAGGAAAAGCATTAGAATTTGCCCTTAACGGAATAGTGATCACCGATGCCCAACAGGAGGATAACCCCATTATTTATTATAACAAGGCATTTCAGAAATTGACGGGGTACACCAAAGAAGAAATCATGGGGCACAACTGCCGCTTCCTACAGCGTAAAGATCGAAATCAGGAGGGGGTAAAGCAGATCCGGGAGGCCATTAAAACCGGTAGCAGCTGCCAGGTAGAGGTAAGGAATTACAAAAAGGACGGCAGCATGTTCTGGAATGAAGTGTCGGTAAATCCTATTCGGGCGACCAATGGAAAGATCACTCATTTCATAGGTATACAGAACGATGTCTCAGAAAGGGTGATGGCCGAACAGGAAATAAGCCACCTTATCAAGATCTTTAATGACTCCCTGAACGAGATCTATGTTTTCGATGCGGAATCGCTTGAATTTACCCATGCTAATTTTGGAGCACAAAAAAGTATTGGCTATAAGTTGCAGGAACTCCAATCGATGAAGCCCTATGAACTCATGCCTGAGTTCAGCAAAAAGAAATTCATAAAACTCATACAGCCGATACTGTCCAATTCACGTAAAAAGGTTGAACTGGAAACCACCTATTCCCGTAAAGACGGAAGCAGCTATCCGGTAGAGATCCATATGCAATCTTCTTCACTCGAAGATCGCACGCTGATTGTAGCCATTGTAATGGATATCTCCGATAGGAAGGACTATACCAAAAAGTTAGAAAATACAGTAGCCGAACGCACAGAACAACTAAGGCAGGCGCTGATCAAAGAAAAGGAACTAGGGGCACTCAAAACCAAATTCCTGTCGCTCGTATCACATGAGTTCAAAACCCCTTTAAGCGCCATTCTAACTTCTGCGACTTTGATCGGAAAATACCCGTTGGAAGATCAACAGCAAAAACGAGATAAGCACATAAAGTCCATTACTTCGGAAGTTAAGCATCTCACAGGGATCCTGGACGATTTTTTATCAGTGGAGCGCCTGGAGCAAGGAAAGGAAATATACAAGATGACCGAATTCTATCTCAGTAAAGTGATCAATGAAGTGGTCTATAGCGCCAATATGTTATTAAAAACAGGTCAGAAAATAGAATACCCTATAAACATCGAAGAAATCAGGATTTTTCAGGATGAAAAGATCGTTGCCCTAACCCTGACCAATCTCCTGCACAACGCGATTAAATACTCTCATGAAAATACAACCATATTCATGGAGGTAGAAGTCCTGGAAAATCGCGTCATATTCAGGATCAAGGACCAGGGTGTAGGAATACCTGCGGGGGATCAGAAGCATATATTTGAACGCTATTTCAGAGCAGGAAATGTCTTAACCACCCAGGGGACCGGAATCGGCCTGAATATAGTCAAAACCCATGTTGAAAACTTGGGTGGAAGTATTGAGTTTGAGAGTGTGGAAAATCAGGGGAGTATCTTTACAATCGTACTACCTTTGGACCAAAAACCCGTAAGATGAGACTAAGGTTACGCATCGGACACTTATTTGGGCGTAAATTGTACTTAAAATTAAGCAGTTGATGAAAAGAGTTCTCCTCATAGAAGACGATAATGTGCTTAGGGAAAATACAGCAGAATTGCTGAATTTAGCGAAGTATGAAGTGCTTACGGCCTCGGACGGTATAAAGGGAATAGTGCTGGCAAGACATAATATCCCTGATGTGATCGTTTGTGATATTATGATGCCCGGGATGGATGGCTACCAGGTTTTAGAGGCATTGTCAGAGCACCACGATACACAAGGAATACCCTTTATTTTCCTGTCTGCAAAAACCGAAAGAAAGGATATCCGCAAAGGCATGGAACTGGGAGCAGACGATTATATCACAAAGCCCTTTGAAGAATCTGAACTCATCGGTGCTATTGAAAGCCGTATCGCCCGATCCGTTATCCTGAAGGAACTAAGCGAGCAGGAAGGGCAACAGTATTGGACAGAGGGCTTGGATATCAGAAACTTAGAAGAATTTAAGAATTATATAGATGATCACGGAAGGGAATTCACTTTTGGGTTAAACCAGGAGATATACCGGGAAGGAGACAACTCAAATCTGGTTTACCTTATTCTGAGCGGTGCTGTGAAAACTCATAAACTGGATGAACAGGGAAAAGAACTTATTACAGGTATTTATAAGGCGGATGATTTTTTCGGATTTACTAGTTTTACCAGCAATATTCCTTATCGGGAATATGCCACAGCCATTGAAGAATGCAGGTTAACCGGTATTACTAAGGAGCAGTTGAAAAGGGCGCTTGAACATAATTCTGACCTTATCATGGAACTCCTTCAAATGCTGGCAGAAGACCTCTCAGAAACAAGGGAACAGCTTTTGGAGATGGCCTATGGTTCAGTCAGGAGAAAGACGGCGAGTACTCTGCTAAGATTTACAGATAAACTCCAGGAAGACAGGCTGGGCAATATTCACATTCTCCGAAGCGACCTTGCAGGGGTAGCTGGTATGGCTACCGAAACACTGATCAGGACACTTTCAAGTTTTAAGAAAGAGGGTATTATCGATATCAAAGACCGAAGTATTAAGATTATCGATACCAAAAGACTTCAGAATATGCGGTAAATGGAATGAATTATGAAAGGCAATATGATGAGAGTCATTTACAAGTAGGGGGGATGCGCGTATTTTTGTGAACGTTTAAATCCTTTACCGATATGAAACGAATATTACTACCGACGGATTTTTCATTAAACTCATGGAATGCTTTAAAGTATTGCCTTGATTTTTTTAAAAATGATAAATGCACCTTCTATCTCCTCAATGTAAATCCAATTCCGCCTTATTCAGGGGCGGGGAGTTCGGTCAGGACATCAACAGCCATCCTGAAGGAGTCTATGCTCAAGGAAAGCAAAGCACAGCTTAAAACTTTGGTGGAACAAGTTAAAGAGTACTCAGACAACAACAATCATTTATTTGTTACCACCGCCTTGTACGACTATTTTGTGGAAAGCGTCAAAAGGGAAGTACAGGACAAGAAGATCGATCTGATCGTTATGGGAACTAAAGGAGCCAGTGGATTGAAGCGTGTAACCCTGGGCAGTAATACAGGCGATGTCATTACCAAGGTTAAATGTCCTTTGCTGGCAGTTCCGGAAAATGCTTCTTACAAAATTCCCAGGGAAATCGCATTCCCCACCGATTATCACATCGCATATGATATCAAAGTACTGGACACCCTGATCGAAATGGTCGAAATGAACGATGCTATGCTCAGGATCGTTCATATATCGAAAAAGGGCGAGGATCTGAGCGAGAAACAATTGGAGAATAAAGATTTTCTTCACGATTACCTGAGGGGTATAGAACACAGTTTCCATTCGCTCACCAGTAACCATCTGGAAACAGCCATTCAGTGTTTTGTTGAAAGTCGGGATATCGATATTGTCGCCATGGTGGCCAAGAATTTAAACTTTTACCAGCGCATTTTATTCAAGCCCAAAGTGGAGGAGATCAGCTATCATACCGACATCCCATTTTTGGTACTCCATGAATGATGAATATTTGAGGAATCCGAAAGTTACGTAGCTCAAGCGGTTTTTTGCGATTGGATTGCCTGCAGTATGGATTCCTTTCCAGGCACACCCGATTGTCTCCAAACCACCTCCCCATTTTTGAATAGAATCATCGTGGGCACACCTCTTATTTGGAATTTATCAGCCAGCTTGGCGTTTTTGTCGACATCCACTTTAACAATTTTCACATCATCGCCCATCTGTTTTTTGACTTCCTGAAGGACCGGCGCAAGGACTTTGCAGGGGGCACACCAATCGGCATAAAAATCAACAAGTACCGGCACATCGGCGTTTATGATCTTTTTAAATGATGCTTTCATCCTTGTAAAATTAGAGATCTCAGGATCAATTACTTGAACTCAATAGGTAAAGATCGGGTCGAAGTTAGTTAAATTCAGCAATTGTACACCTGATTTTTATCATGGTTTGGCGTCCTGGGTCGTACTAATTTTATATCAGACCCAAAGTACATCTATCATGAGAAAGGTGGTTGTTCCAACAGATTTTTCATCAAACGCTTTTAATGCCTTAAAATATGCCTGTCAGGTATTTAAGTACGAGAGAAGCGATTTTTATATTTTACATGCCTATGCAGAAGATGTTTATCTTCAGGATACGGTGGTGAAGCGTAGTTTTTTAGATGAATTAAAGGAGGTTACCTATCAAAGGTCACAGCAAAGTTTGCAGGAGACCTCGGTTCGAATACAGGAATATTCTCCAAATCCAAAACATAAATTCAATCTTATTTCTGCTTTTGGAACACTCACCGATGAGATCAATGACCTTGTAAATACAGAGAATATAGATGTGGTGGTTATGGGTACACGTGGTGAAACCAACGACCGCAAGATCACCTTTGGCACTAATACCTTACAGGTGCTTAAATATGTACAGTGTCCTGTATTGGCCATTCCAGAACAGTATGCTTACCATCCACCAAAAGAAATGCTGTTCCCATCGGATTATATGGTACCCTATAAAAGAAGAGAATTGAAACTGTTATCTGAACTTTCAGGGTCTTTTCGGGCTACGATCCATATGCTCTATGTCAACCCGCTCCTAAAGTTATCCCTTAGGCAGGAAGACAACATGGGATTTCTAAAAGAATGTTTGCAAAAGGCAGTGCTGACTTTTGAAACGACCGAAGAAAGTGATAAAACTATAGCCATCACGAAATATATAGTTCACAATGATATCGATATGTTGGTCATGGTCAACTCCAGGCACTCACATCTGGAGGATATGCTTTATCGCTCTACTATCGATAAGATAGGATTACATATAAAAATACCATTTCTGGTACTTCAGAATTTGGCCAGGTAACCAGAAGAAAACCGCAAGACATGAAACGAATCATTCTTCCCACAGATTTTTCTGAAAATGCATTGAATGCCGCACGATACGCCTTAAAGCTGTTTGAGGACCAGGAGTGTACCATTTATCTGATGAATACATATACTCCGGCCATATACCAGGCCGAATATGTATTACATAGTCCGGGGCAGATTGGTCTGGGTGATATATACCAGTCCGAATCTCAGGAGCAACTCGAAAAACTCCATAAGCAATTAGAGCAGGAGTTTAAAAACCCGAAGCATACGCTGATCACCCATTCAGCATTCAATATTCTGGTCGATGAGGTGGTGAGTATGACAGAAAAAGAAAAGGCTGATTTTGTAATTATGGGTACTCAGGGCGCTAGCGGAGCCAAAGAAATATTTTTGGGAACCCATACGGTACATGTGATCAAGAAATCTATAAAACCGGTATTGGCCATTCCTGCGGTATATACTTTTACAGCGCCCACTTCAATATTGTTTCCAACAGATTATGAAATAGATTATCAGGTGGAAGAGCTATCGGCCTTATTGGAACTAGCCAGTATGGTCGATGCGGAAATTCACGTGTTGCATATTGCCTCGGGCTATGGACTTACCGAAAACCAGAAAAAAAACAGATTTACTCTTGAAAAAATTCTTGCCCCTTTGAACACAAAGTATTATGAGGTTCCAAGCCAGGAAGTTATAGAAGCCATCAATAATTTTCAAAAAGAGCACAAAGTAGAACTGCTGGCTATGGTACAGAATAAACACACTTTCCTGGAAAGTTTATTTATAGAACCTATTATCAAAAAAATAGGATTTCATGTTTCCATACCCTTTATGGTTTTACCTCATCAGTAAACATGTGAACCATGAAAAATATTCTCGTCGCTACCGATTTTTCGAATAACGCATACAATGCATTGTTCTTTGCTACTGAACTCTTCAAAGAGCGAAAATGTAATTTTTATCTGCTAAACAGCTATACCGAGCTAACAAAGCTGATCAGCCAGAAGGTGGGAGCAGGAAGCCGCCGGTCACTGATCGAACAGCTATCCGAAGAGTCGGCCGAAGGATTGAATGAGGTCTACCACAGGATCCATCTCGATCAGAATAATCCTTTGCATCAATTCAAGACACTTTCGAGAAACGGGCATTTCTCAGAGATAGCGAATCAGGCTATCGACCACTACCATATCGATCTTTTGGTTATGGGCCATAAAGGGACGGCGGCAGTTGATAACATAATAATGGGCAGCACGGTTTCCAAGGCCATTGATGAAATTACCGATTGCCCCTTGCTCATCGTTCCTAAAGAGATCGAATGCAATATGCCTAAGGAGATAGCATTTGCCACGGACTACAAGCACCCTTACGATGCCGGATTGCTGCATCCCCTGAAAGAACTTACCGCTTTGTACGGAGCATCGGTCCGCATTATCCATATCAATGAACATGAGCGTTTAAGCAAGCTTCAAAAAACGAATCTGAATATCCTGAAAGAATATCTGGCCGAAGTAAACCATTCCGTCCACTGGATGCCTGATTTTAGCAATAAGAGCCATGTAATAGAGACTTTTGTAGATGAACTCAATATAGAACTGCTGGCAATGATCAAATACGAACATGGTATGCTTGCCCAACTTATCCGTGAGCCGGTGTTCCATAAATTGATATTCAAACTCGATATCCCCTTTTTGGTTATGCCCGCCGGGGCTACGCGAGTATAGGGCCTATTAATCAGATCTGTAAAGGATCGTTGATCCGATATTATGAATAAAAGGATTTTAATACCTACCGATTTTTCATCAACGGCCCTGAATGCCAGCCGATATGCCATGCAGCTATTTGCCCAGATAGCCTGTGATTTTTATCTGCTCAATGCATATCAGATCAGTGGATATTCGGTAGACAGCCCTTTCGATCCGGAGCCTGAAGACATCGCTTACCAGGCAGCAAGGTCATCTTCCGAAAAGCAACTTACCGAGCTTTTAGAACGCATCTCTTTTCATCCGCAAAACCCGGGACATCATTTTGAGTCGATCGCCAGCTACAATTCGCTTTTACATGCCGCGGAAACTGCTATAGCTCAGAAAGACATCGATCTTGTCGTTATGGGTACAAAAGGAATTACCGGAGCCGAGAGCCTTATTTTTGGCACCAATGCCATCAACCTTATGGAAGGGATCACCAATTGCCCGGTATTGACCATTCCAGAGGAATATGGTTTTCAACCCCCCAATGAAATCGTCTTTCCTACCGATTTTAAAGTCTATTACAAGAAAAAAGAGCTTCAGCATATGACAGAGATAGCCGGCATGCATAACGCGGCAATACGGGTCTTACATATTGAGAAAAACAAGGAGTTGAATCAGGAGCAGAAAAGCAACAGGGAATTGCTGGCCGCCATACTGGAGGATACAGAGCACAGTTTTCATGTTTTAAAAGACCGCGGTATTCACAGCGGAATAGGCGCTTTTGTCAATAGCCGGGACAGCCGGATGATTGCCTTTATCAACCGAAAGCATAATCTATTCAGTACGATACTTTCAAGGCCGCTGGTCAAGGAAATCGGCTACCATTATAAAATACCCATGCTGGCCTTGAACGATCAGGCATAGAATCCGGATCAAGTGATCCTGGTCATTCTTTATGTTTGAAATAACCCCTAGATTGAGATGACCGTTAAAAAAGAGGAATTATGACAAAAGAAGTTTCTATTAATCAGCGCAAGGATGGTGAAGGATTTTCCCGTGATATTCACAAGTGGATATCCGAAATAAATTTTGTTCAGGACGAAATCGTATTCGTAAAGAAAATGTTGAATTCCGACGTATTTGAGCCCGGCACTGCCAATTTGTTCGAGCGCATTCGGGAATATATCGGCCTGCTGGAATCCTTTGAAAGAGAGTTAGCCACTTTTGAAACGGGGTTACAGCGCCATGAGGTTGAACTCGGAACACTTATAGAAATCAATTCAGAAGATCATTCTGATGTAGAAACAGAGCACATGGAGACAGCTCTGCGGCTCGAACAGATAACAAGGAAATTTCAGATGCTTAAGTCGGGAATATTTGAGTACACTGCTGGTATTTTTAGAAAGAAAAGAAGGTAGTATGTACTCCTTCTAAATTGAACCCGACTGATCTTGATCATTTCTGCACTCTGTTTTGTGCTGTACCTTCATTTTGATAATGATAAATTAAAATCAGCGTAGCCATGAAAATAAAAGAGAAGACACACCGCTATATCGAGTGGATCAGTCCGGAAGATATGCATACTGAGACTGTGCAGTGGCTTTCCGAGCTAAATTTTGTCCGGGACGAACAGGATTTTCTTAACAGCCTGGTAAAGCACTATACGATTCAATTGGCAGATGCAGGCCGATTTGAAAAAAGCAAAGCCATCGTAGCAGCTATTTTGGACGCGGAAAAAGAAGTTAAAATCCTGATGAAGAAGATTCAGGCTCACGAAAATCAATTGGAGATCATGGTCGATGATATCGATCAACCCAAGATGGAAAGGGCCTACAAGGAAACTCATAAGGAGTTAATGATCCTTATGCAGCACTATCTTGAAGATTACAGGGGACTGAAAAAACAGTTATTTGGCCTAATTTCGAAGGTGATCAGGAAAGAGAAGCAGAAGAGCTTGCTCAGTTAAATCAAACTCCATGAAAAAAGCATTTGCCCTTTTAATACTAGTTCTTGCCGCATGTTCTTCCGCGCAGTTGGTCGATACCTGGAAAAATCCTGATATCGTGATATTTGATGCCTACAAGGTGCTGATTGTCGGAATGACCCCAAATGAAGAAGCTCGTGAAAAGTTTGAGACAAAAATGAAGCGTCAATTCAGCAAGCGAAATATCGAGGCAGTGCGAAGCATCGACTTGTTCGATGTGGAGTTCACCAATACCGCGAGGACGGAAGAAGAGCTGGATGAAGTGGAACAAGTTTTGTTGGATCGGGATTTTGATGCTATTTTATTCACCAAGGTAATGGGTTCAGAAAGCAAACAGAGTTTCCGGCAAAGGATGGCTGATCTGGACAGTTATTATGGAAAATTTTCTGATGATTACCTGACCCATCAGGATATTTATTTCGATGATACGTACTATGATCAATATATGATTTATCATGCCGAAACTTCTTTATACTGTATCTGTGTAGGTAAGGAACGTGAACTTATCTGGAGAGGTGTTATCGATATCACCGACCCTATCGATATGACCAAAACTATCGATGATTATATAAAACTTGTCGTTTTGGCCATGGGAGAACAGGATGTGATTTTTCGTGAAGAGGGTCTTGGAGAATCTACTAGTCGCTGATACTATTCCTGCTCCTGGAGCGCTTTTATTTGCTCGATCTGTTGAGCTGATACCTCGAAGATCCTATGGGCTATATACCATTGAACACTCTTACTATAGGGCTCGGAGGCAAGAAACCCGGTATAGTGGTAAAATCCTTCCATATCAAGATTGGTTTTATTGACCATAGCCTGCCCTCCTTTCAGTATAGCCAGCAGGGTCTCTGACTTAGAACGACCCAGATCTGAAGCTTGTAATAATATTTCCCGGATGAATGGATTTTCTGTGCCTATTTTAAACAAGGTCGCGATAACCAGATATTCACCTGGCTTACCACCATTTACAGGTTGTGTTACCACATGGAACTCCATCGGAAAACTGACTCCCTCCAGTAAATGAGACCCCGGGCTGTGAAAATGTAAATGCTTAAAGCCATATTGACGATCACCAATCTCCAGCGCGGATTCAAAATCGAAGTTGAGTTCTGCCTTTTGCGCTTCTTCCTCTATTATACCATTTTCCACAGTATTCATCACAACTTTGAATTTAGTGGTATCACCAGGCAATGGAAGAATTTGAACCGGCGGATAAATAAGGGCATGGGCGATACCTTCAAAGGTAGGAGGCGGTTCTAACACAGGGTTTTCAGTCTGCTTTTTTGATCCGGTATCCTTACAGGATAACAGCAAAAAGGAAGCCATAAATAAACCATATAAAACAGATCTATAAGATTGCATGCCGGTTAAAAAAATAATGATTGCCAATTGATACAAACAAAATTACAATTATTGATCATTCCACCTAAAATATTCTTCACCAGGGGGTCATTGTAGTTCTTAGTACCAAATGGTGATATGCATGTACAAAAAATGTCTACCTTTAAGAGACAACCTAATTTCTTCTTTATGTACAGTCTGATTTATCGTTCTGTAGCCAGGGATTCATTCGATATGCCGAAGATTTATAAAATGCTTAGCGAGGCTCGAGATTTTAATGCAATCCATAGTATTACCGGTTGTTTGCTATACCATAGTGGGCAATTCATTCAGTTGCTGGAAGGGGCAGAAACCGAAATAACTTCTTTATATGAGCGTATCAGACAAGATCCAAGACACCATCTGGTTGAGTTGTTAGAAGAGGAAGAGATCGAAGAACGGATTTTTGACCAATGGAGTATGGCTTTCCAGAATATGGGCGATGAGCATCAACAATCCCGCTACAAACAAATGCTAATGCACTCCTATTTTAGCGAATCGAAAATCTTTATCAAGGCGAGTAAAACCGGACTTGTACTTTTCAAGCGGGTTCAGGAATTACTTAAAAAAGGTAGTTAAGCAAGGGCAAATACTGCTATTGCAGACGGCGAGTGATCTTTTTGCTCAGAGGAGAAGTGGTACTGTAAAAAACATCAACCAATTGCCCTTCTTTATCCAATAAATATTTCTGGAAGTTCCAACGTACGGTTGAATTTTTCTTGCCATTGCGCGACTTTTTGGTAAGCCATTGATATAAAGGGTGTTGTCCAGATCCTTTTACTTCTATTTTTTGAGTGAGCGGGAAGGTCACCCCATATCTCAAATCACAAAACGAGCGGATGGTGGAAGCATCACCAGGCTCCTGCTTACCAAATTGATTGCAGGGAACCCCGATGACTACCATTTCATCCTTATATTTTTCGCTGAGCGCCTGAAGGGATTTATACTGACCTGTGAAACCGCAATTAGACGCGACATTGACCACCAATATATGCTTCCCCTCAAATTCTGAGAGTGTTAGGGGCCCGCCTTCTAAGCTATTGATCTCTATATCATAGATAGATGATGAAGTCTCATTGACCGTTTTACGGGCGAATGGTTGAGTGCCCTTTTTCTCCATATGTTCGATTGTTTTCATTATAACTAGGCATTTATATATTGTTGCAACTCAGTAATTTTTGTCGGATTTTCAAAACTACCGCCATAAAAGGAAGTCACCGTAGCTGAGCTATCGTCTTTAACTCCCCTTGAGGAAACGCAGAGGTGCTTTGCGTCTATAATTACAGCCACGTCTTTTGTTTCGAGGAGCTGTTGTAATTCTGTACCTATTTGATTTGTAAGTCTTTCCTGAACCTGAGGTCTTTTTGCATAGTATTGGACGATTCGGTTAAGTTTAGACAATCCGATCACTTTTCCTGAAGAAATATAGGCTACATGTGCTTTTCCGACAATAGGTACAAAATGGTGTTCGCAATTGGAGTAGAAGGTAATATTCTTTTCAACCAACATCTGGTTGTATTGGTACTTATTCTCAAATAGCGCTATCTCGGGTTTGTTTTTAGGGTTAAGCCCTGAAAAAATCTCATCTATATACATCTTGGCCACCCTGTTCGGTGTCCCCTTTAGGGAGTCGTCATTGAGGTCAAGGCCCATCACGTCCATAATCTGAGCAAATAATTGGGCGATAGTTTCTTTTTTCTCAGCGTCACTGATCTCGAATGCATTTTTCTTCATCGGGGTTTCCAAACCTGTATAGAGGTGGTCATCGCCAATCTCATCATGGGTTAGCCCTTGGATCAATTCTTCGGTAGCGAGATAAACGTCTAAGGTATTATCGGTAATTTTCATATGCTTTCTTTGTTTTTTGGTGATGCGTTACCTGTTTCCAGATATAAAACTAAAAATAATGTTTAATGATATATGTTAAAAATTAAACAAAATTTCAAAATATTTAAGCAGATCTATAAAACGCAGCGTCTTATTTCCGCTTGCTGATCTTGTTATGGCTGATATGACGCTGTCGGCTTGATTTAAAACGTCCTTCCTCAAAGGTTCTTTTTTTGAGATGTTTGGTTCGGCGACCCTGCACCCGTTGTCGCCATAATCTAAAACTCGATGGTTTCAGTTGCCTGCGCATCAAACGAATGACTTGCTTCTCAGACAGACCAAATTGCAATTCAATCGCATCGAATGGGGTACGATCTTCCCATGCCATTTCTATTATGCGGTCTTTATCCATTATTTACTGCTTATTTTGATCACGGATAAATAGCTCTAGTAGTTGTCAGGGTTTTCAATGATATCGCCTGCTCTATTGCGAATTGCATCCATTTCGGTATCGGGAATCTTTCCCAATAGATTGTACATCATCCCCATCCTGGGATTGTTTTTCAATTTTCCCTTTTTTTCATCCAGAAAATTCCAGTACAGACTGTTAAACGGGCAGGCATTATCCTCTGTTCTTTGGCTTCGGTCATAGGAACACTCCTTGCAATAATTCCCCATTTTATTTATATAGGAAGAGGAGGAAACATAAGGTTTCGTGGCGATAATACCCCCATCTGCATACTGACTCATCCCTCTGGTGTTGGTAATCTCCACCCATTCGATAGCATCGATGTAAATCCCAAGATACCAACGGTCTACCTCGTCTGGATGTACTTGTGTCAGCAAGGCAAAGTTCCCGGTAATCATCAGACGTTGTATATGATGAGCATAAGCATTGTCGAGGCTGTTGTTGATGGCTTTTGAAAGGCAGTTCATCCTGGTTTTACCGCTCCAGAAGAAATCGGGTAGAGGTTGATGATTGTCGAGTGCATTCTTTTGGGCATATCCCGGCATTTCTTTCCAGTAAATACCCCGCATATATTCGCGCCAACCTATGATCTGACGAATGAATCCCTCTACCTGTGAAAGGTCTATAGAGGCTTTGTTTTTGTAATAATGATCCAACACCTGATCCACTACGGTTTTTGGATCTATTATTTTGGTGTTCAGGGCAAAAGAGAGCCTGGAGTGAAAAAGGAATTTTTCCTCTGTATGCAGCGCATCCTGGAAATCTCCAAAATGCGGTAATAGTACCTCGCAAAAATATTGCAGTTGATCTGAGGCCTGATCAAGGTTTATCGGATATGGAAAGTTAATGTTCTCAAATCTGCCGATGGTTTCGATTCCCGAACTCTTAAGATCCTCAAGGATCCCGGCCACATTATTTTCAAAGAGTTTTGCCGCAGGGATCTTTGGTTGTCCGGTCCATTTCTTACGATTTGATTTGTCATAATTCCATTTCCCTCCTTCTGGTTGATCACCGTCCATTAACACCCTGTGTTTTTTTCGCATATGGCGATAAAAACTTTCCATCAGGTACTGTTTCTTTCCCGAAAAGAACTCGCCTAGTTCGTCTCTGGAAGTATAGAAATGTTCGGTGTCATGGCAGGTGGTTGGTACATTCAATGAAGTTGTGATCTCCTTTAACTGCTGGTCCAGTCGGTATTCATCGGGGAGGAGGTATTCGAACTTTTCTATTTGGTGCTCTTCGATAAGCCTCCTGATATTTTTTCCGAGATCTTGCTGATTTCGCTTATCGTTGATGGTATAATAACTCAGCTGATGTCCTGAGGTTTTTAATTCGTCACTAAAGGACCTCATCGCCGCAAAAAAACCTATGATTTTTTGGATGTGGTGCCGCACATAGTCGGTTTCCTGTCTCATTTCAAACATCGCATAAATGCAATCCTCGTCGGTTTCCTGAAACCATGAGTGTTTGGCATTGAGCTGGTCTCCGAGGATAAGCCTTAAGGTTTTCATCAAAATAGTGTTTTTTGAAGCCACCGATTCTGGAACTTTGCCTGAGGGTCGTAGCGTTCGGCCTGAATCCTTATGTTGAATTTACGATCTCTGGGATCATTGCCCACTCCGGCCACATACATCCAGTTTCCATAATTGCTATGCACGTCGTAGTCTACCAATAACGATTCAAACCAGGCAGCACCCATACGCCAGTCGATTTGCAGGTCCTTAGCCAGATATGAAGCAACGTTTTGACGACCCCTGTTACTCATCCACCCTGTTTCTCTTAACTCCGTCATATTGGCGTTGACAAAAGCTTCTGCGGTTTGTCCCTCGATCCATATTTTAAAATCTTTTGCTGAAGACCGCCATGAATAAGTTTTGTTAAGAATTCCTCCTAATTGGAAAATGCGGTTGCCATGCTTGAGAGAGATATACTTAAAGAAGTCGCGCCAGATCAACTCAAAAATCAGCCAATAGGTGCTCTGATTTTTAAAAAACTCTTTTTCAAAATCTTTGACGGCCCAATAGATCTGTCTGGGCGAAATACACCCACAGGCAAGCCAGGGTGAAAGTTTTGAGCTATAATCGGTTCCCAGCAAACCGTTTCGGGTTTTTTTATAGTATCCTAGTTTTTTGGTTTTGAAAAAATATTCCTGAATCCGATTGTTGGCATGGTCTTCACCTCCCATGAATGGAAAGGCACTACGTGGATCGGTTTCAAAATCAGCAAATCCCAGCTCATTCAATGAAGGAATTGACCATGATCCCTTAAGTGTATTTTCGGGAGCTGACTTTTTCGGAACAGGAAGCAATGGCCTGACATCTGCTTTTTTTTCGCAACTTTTTCTAAAAGAAGTAAATACCCTCGGTATATCTTCAATAGCCATCGGGCATTCATCGGGGTGAAAAAGAAATTGATCAAAAGTTTCCATGACAGGAATGGGAGACGGCAGATTTTGTTTGATTCCTTGCAGGACGGAATTTTCTTCCTCTGTCCATTCGCGCTGGCAATAAAGTCTGGTCACCTCGTATTTTTCTACCAGCCCGGGGATCACTTTTTCTGGAGTGTCATGTAGAACAATCAGGCTGATATTTAAATCGGCAAGGGACTTTTGTAAATTGATGATAGATTCAATCAGGAATTTAGCCCGATATTTTTCTGTTTTCTTAAAACCGTAAGGGGTTAGGGCAAAGTGTCGTGGATCGAAACAATAAACCCCGATAATTTTCTCATGAAGCTGCTGAGCCCGCCACAATGAATGATTATCGTGAACCCTGAGGTCGTTCCTGAACCAGACTAGTCCTGTTTTTTGTTCCTTCTGCATTTTTCACTGCAATAGATAACCATGTCCCAATTCCGAGCCCATTTTTTGCGCCATGTGAAAGGACGTTGGCATACTGGGCATAATTTTTCGGGCAAATGTTGCTTTGTGTGCAAATTTAACTATGCCAGCTTTTCAAGTTTTTTCAAAACCTCTTCAGCCTCAAATACTTTATCATCGGCCCGCTTTCGGTTCACGTGGGAAAGCTTATGTGACTCTTCCATCAATTTTCGATAGCGTTCCTGCAGTACTTCTTTCTCGGACTTCTTTTTAAATAAATTGAACATAATGAATTTTTAAGTAAGGTATTACCACCTCTATTAATTCAAAGGTCTGAAAAATGTTTAATAAATAATGTTAATGATTAAACAAAATTTATTAAAAATGATCGATTATTCCATTGGATTGTAACTCAGTTGCACATTATTTTTGAATTGATCGGTGCTTGGTCCCGTGCGGCAAATAAAAAAGGATATCAATCACTGGTGCAACTTTGATTTTTGAGAGGAATAGTAAAGGTTCAACTTAGTCATTGCCTACGAAAAGAATTACGATTTAAAACACCTCGTTAACCCCGAAATATATTCCGTTTTGGCCATCTTTTCCTGCACCATAATCAATTCGTAGCCAGGTGCTTTTGTCTTTCAGGATCTTATAACGTAAACCGGCCCCCAGAGAGGGTTTGAGGTTTTCGAACCTGTAGAGTTCCCTGGCTTCGTTGTTTACACTGCCAAAGAGTCCAAAAGCATTAACGGCCCAGCGCGGATGGAACCTATAACGGTACTCACCCTGCAAGACATACATATGTTTATCTATAAACCGGCCTTTAAAATATCCACGCGCCCCTTTGCTGCCTCCGAATGCCGCCTGGCCTTGAAAGGGCACCTCCCCAAAGTGATTCTCCAGGTAGAGCTGTGCAGCAAAAACACTTTTCTTACCGATAGGCCTGTAGGTTCGAAGATCGAGGATAAAGGTATTAAAGCCCTGAGTGGCTCCCAGCAATTTACTGGAATAACGGGCACCAAAAGACAAATAATTTCCGGAGGTTGCCGAACCGACATCATCACGGTCATCGAGGTTGAAGATCGCGCCGAATCCTGTGATCACTGCACGGTCACTACCGGGGATCAATCCTGAATCTAGCAAACCGCCTTCTTCTACTTCGGTGATCTGATGGTTAGCGAAGCGAAAGGTGAAACCGAAGTTCAGGTTGGGCGGGAGGCGCTTAAGAAAATTGGCTTCAAGGATGTGACTGGTCTGATCATAGATCTCCCTATCTTCTTCTAAGGTGTTTGGCCCGAGGCCCCAGAATGAATTGGGAAAGATCTCAAACCGGTAACTGGCATCGATAAAATAGTTGCCTTTTCCCAGATAGATTTCAGGAAGCGCTTCAAAGATCAGTTGTTTATTGGTGGTGTAGATCGCTGTGACCAGAACATTCGAGATGCGGTTGTTGAATCTAGCCTTGTCGCTGAGCAGAAAAAGCTGACCCCCGCCGCCGAATCCAAATTTTGTTTCTGGCGTGTAGAATACCACCGGGAGCCCTAGTATCTGCACGTTCTTATCTCTCCTCAGCGTATCGGTTTTTACGATTGCCTCTTCTCCACGCTCCTGGCTTATCCCCACTAAGGGTGCCAAAATCAACAGGCAAATGAGTAAAATTATTTTCCGAATCATTGCAATAATCTATCGAGCAATACCCTGAATCCGAAGGAAAAAGAGATATCACGTAAGTTGATATCGTCTGAAAAAACAACTTCACCGGGTTCGAGACGGCGTTCAACATTTAGCCAACTCTGTGTTATGGCTACACCTATATCAAAAGCTATGCGGTCGAATACCACGTAGGAATATCCAAGGTTGATAATAAAACCAAATCCACTGCCTTCGGATTCTTCCAGGTTTTCATCGAGGTCATCTATAAACCTTATCGTATTGTTATTGCGGGTATACCCGGGAGCTAGTGTTAAATACAAAGACCCTCGTTCCGTATCCGAAAAATAGCGTGTGATCAAGGGTCCAAGAAATAAACTTTCAGTTTTAAGGTCTGTCAGTCCTTCAGCATCGGAACGATTCATCTGTACGATTCCACCCACCAGCCATCGTTCCTTGAAGAATTGTCCGCCAACTATATTCAGGGCGTATGCGTTACTAGTAGTCCTTTCGCCGGTGCTCTTGGTTTCGTTGACGCTAGAGCTTATCGTGCCGCTGATTCCTGTAATCCACCGGCCTTTTCTAAAGGGAGTGCCGATAGAATCAACAGCGCTATCCTGAGCGAATATGTACGAGTTTCCCAGGCTGAAAATCGAAAGAATGATAAGAATAAGTGTCCAAAGACAGAGATACTTCATTCGGAGTATATTGTTTTTAAAAGTATAGAATATATTTTATTCGACAAGCTCCTTAAATTAATCCTGGGCGACTTTCTCCTATTTCTTCATCAGCTAATGGAAGCGATTCGGATAGTTTTGGAACTTTAAATTGAATTCCTGTGAAAAGATTCGGATATTAGTCTGATCATGTCTACAGGGAATAAATTTTTGGACTACATGATATTGGTGGTAGTGGTATCACTTGTAGCCTTTATTATCCTTAAAATCCTTCGGTTTTTATTGGGCAAATTCCTGAATCGATCATCCAAAATCCTCAATGTAGATCCAACTCATTACTACTTTCTTAAAAATGCGCTGAGCTTTGTCGTTTATCTTACAGCCTTGATTGTAATTATGTATTCCATTCCGGAATTGAGGCAATTTGGGGTTACATTATTTGCCGGAGCAGGGATATTGGCAGCGATCATAGGATTTGCCTCCCAGGCCGCATTTGCAAACATCATCAGCGGGATCTTTATCGTGATCTTTAAACCGGTTAGGGTAGGGGACACCGTTGAGATTGCTAAACAATTTTTTGGTACGGTAGAAGATATCACCTTAAGACATACGGTGATACAGGACATAGAGAACAAACGATTTATAATCCCGAACTCGGTTATGAGTTCGGAGGTGATTCACAACTTCCACATCAACGACGAAAAGGTGGGTAATCAGGTGTATTTCGGAATCGGCTACAGCGCCAATATCGATCATGCCATGGATATTATAAGAGAAGAAGCCATGAAGCACCCTTTACTAATCGACGCACGCACCGAGGAAGATATAGAGGCAGGGTTTCCCCAGGTAATTATAAGGGTGTTATCATGGGCTGATTCCTCTATTCAGTTGAGGGCAACCCTTTGGTCAGCCAATCCGGCTGAAGGATTTCAGATGAAATGCGACTTGTTAAAATCAATAAAGGAACGATTTGATCGGGAAGGTATCGAAATACCTTTCCCGCATCGAAAAGTAATATTGCAGAAAGAAGATGGCTAGATTTCTAAAAAAAAGGTTGGAGAAGAAGGGTACCGCTCCCGGATCCCTCATTTTTGTGGGTACTCAAAAGGTAGACAAATCACAGATGGAATTCGTTTCCTATAATTCGGAGCAGATAGTGGAAATGGCAAAGGTCCGCAAAACGGAACTATCAGTATTGCAAAAGCCGGACCTTAATGGCTGGCTCAATGTAGTTGGGGTGCATGATGCTCAACTTGTTGAGAAAATCGGGAATCAATTCAGATTGCACCTGCTTTTACAGGAAGATGTGTTGAATACTGGTCAACGCCCCAAGTTCGAAGAATTTGACGGGCAATTGTTTATGGTGGTCAAAATGCTGCATTTTGATTTTGAAACCGAAAAGATAGAAAGTGAGCAAATCAGTCTGATCATAGTGAAAGACTTGCTGATTACCTTTCAGGAGATCCCAAGGGATGTTTTTGACCCCATCCGCGAACGTCTCTTGAGACCAACGACCAAGATAAGGCAACGATCGAGTGACTATCTAGCCTTTTCCATGCTGGATGCTGTTTCGGACCGTTATATGGAAATCATCGAAACTTTTGGAGAGCGAATAGAGCGTATTGAAGAGGAACTTTTGCAACAGCCACGGCAGGAATTATTGGAGAAGATTAACCTCTATAAGAAAGAGATCAATTTTCTTAGAAAAACGATCAGACCTATGCGCGAACTGGTATCAAAGTTTAAACGATCGGACTCAGAGCTGATAGACGATTTTACCCTTCCTTATCTGAACGATCTGGAGGACCATATCACCCATGCCACCGAAGCGATTGAGATCTATAAAGAAATGCTGAACGATCAGATCAATATTTATAATTCGGCCCTAAACAACAAGCTCAATGATATTATCAGGGTACTAACTATTTTCTCAGTGGTCTTTATCCCGCTTACTTTCCTGGCCGGTATTTATGGGACGAATTTCGAATATCTGCCCGAACTAAAATATCCGTATGCCTATCCGATCTTCTGGGGCGCATTAATTGTGGTTGCCCTTGGGATGATATATTTTTTCAGGCAAAGGAAATGGTTGTAGCTTATAGCCTGGTTTGTCAAAGGCCTAACTAAACTACGGCTGATAACATCTTTGTTACAGCTCCCTAATCCGCATTATGATAGAGCTTCAAACAGGAGGTATTTAGTTCTGATGCAGGGTCATCCATAAACGCATTCATCACCTGGTCTTTGCATTCCCGGTTCCCGGCCCCATGCCCGCCTTCATCGAGTATTAACAGGGTTCCGTTACTCAGGTCATCCATAAATCGATGTCCGTTTTCAGGAGGCGTCACCGGATCGTATTGATTCACAAATATCAGGGTGGGGATATCCGATGTTTGAAATTTACGTTCAGCAGGGGGTAAGTAGCCGTCGTGCCACGACATTCCTGCCTGGTAGAAGGCATCAAAAAATCCAAGCTTTACAGGGATCAACGGGTATTTCTCATAGTGTTTCTCTAAGGCTTCAGCCGAATTCTTTAAATCGAATTGCTCGTATTTTTCAACGGACAACAGCATGCTGAGGTTGAGTCCGTCGCTCAACCTGTATTCTATGTCTAGTACCTGGTTGATAACAGGCCCTTCGCCTTCGATAAACGCCTTGATGAGTTCGGGGGCTTTCTCACGGGCATCACCCTGGTATAAAAGCCGGCGTAACAAGTAAACACCGTCCTGTGCATTGATAACTACCTCCATACTGTCGTTCATAGCTATGGTCAGTGGTTCTGTACTGAGTTTGTCCAAGGCGCGGAAATAATCATCCTCCAGATCGGGGTACAGCCCATTACAATCCGGATTTTGTTCGCAATAATCAAAAATCCTGCTCAAGGCCAGTGAATAACTTCTAAGTCGGTCCAGGAGAAAGTCCCCGCTCAGTGGGGAAGGAGAATCTAACAGTGAAGTATGTATATATTCTGGATACATATCCTGAACCACTCTGGCGATCCTTGTACCATAAGAACCACCTAACAAATTGTATTTTTCATAGCCCAGATGTTGAAAGAGCATACCCACATCCTTTGCGTTTTGATGCGTATTGTAATACTGGGTTTGAATACCCTCTTTTGCACACTTCTTTTGATACTGGTCGATCATTTCCTGCATCAATACTAATTCCTCAGACTCATCGGCATCTTTGGCCATTACATCAAAGGCGTCGAGCGACATATCAGGCAGGTCGGAGGAGTATCCGATACCTCGTTGATCAAAGAGAATAATATCCCTTTTTTCACTGATCGGATCTTGTTTTAAAAAGTCGACCAATCCGGGATTAAGCGTTTTACCACCGGGGCCTCCGGCAAAGAAGATCAGTGGAAAATTGGATGTAGTGGTGTCCTGCGCCCGCAATACAGCATAGGTGATTTTAATTTTACTACCCTCGGGATCATCATGGTTTTCCGGTACCAGAATGGCGCCTCCAATCACCCCTGTCGCGCTAGTTAACCATTCGATATCGTGCGGTATGGTTTCTATTTCAGAGGGTTTTTCTCGACAGCTACAGATCACAAGTATCAGGAAAACAAATGCATAAATCGTCTTCATAGTAAATAATAAAATGGTTCTCGGGCGTTCGGGCCAGGGGCGCTGTAGAAAGAATATTTCAACACTGCGATAATGCCCTTCAGCCGCATTTCTAAAGGTAGTGATTCCACTGGAAATTCTATGTTTACCAGCTGCGGCCCAGCCGATCTGTGCAAAACCTGCCAAAAGAACTTTTCTACTGACCAAGCAACAGTTGATGACTGTATGATTTGAATCTCCATATCAGCCGGTATTCCTGTTGGCACCGGCGATGGCATTGATCGTCAACAGAAGTTCAATCTGGATTTGTTCCGAGGGCTGTCCATTTTCTTTTTGCGCGCGCCATTTTTTTAATAGTGCTATCTGTTCATAATGAAGCGATTCCATTAAAACCGCACGCAGTTGGTTGGAGTAATAATGGTTTTTTCTCCTTTCCTGAAAGCTCCTTCGAAGCAAGAACGACATATGCTTTTGTGCCAGATCCAGTTCCTCCAAAAATATCGAAAGGAATCGTTGTCTAAGTTTCTTGTCTTCCACCAGCTGGGCATAAGCCTCCATTATCGAAGGATCGGTGGCGGCTAGGCTGGTGTCTACATTGGTGAAGACATATCGCAGGAAGTGGTCTGTTTTCAGTGCTTCTTGTAAGGCCTTATAGTAATCAGGCTTTTTCTCCTTCATCTTTTTCAAGGCAGAACCCAAACCGAACCAACTGGTCATATGATATCTGGACTGGCTCCAAGAAAATACCCATGGAATAGCCCTTAAATCGGCCAGGGTATTGGCACCCGTCCTTTTAGCTGGCCTTGACCCGATTTTACTCGATTCGATAGCATCGATTGGGGTAGCCTGGCGGAAATACGCTACAAATCCCTCTTTGTTTAACAGAGCTTCGTACTGTGCTTTACTCTCATTGGCAAGCCATTCGACCACCGATTCATTAGGATGGAATTGCCTGTTGGCCTTTTTGTCGATCAATGTCTTATAAAGTGTATTGGCCGCCAGCAACTCCAGATTATATGCCGCGTTTACTTTATTGGCGTACTTCTGGGCAATGGTCTCTCCTTGTTCGGTCAGTCGTATTTGTCCGCCTGGAGATCCATTGGGAAGCGCCCTGAGAAAGTAGTGTGTGGGCCCCGATCCACGACTGATGGAACCTCCCTTCCCATGGAAAAACCGGATATCTATACCATATCGCTCTGCCAGCTCCGTAATGCGGTACTGGGCCTTATAAAGATGCCACTGGCTTGCGATAATACCACCGTCCTTGTTGCTGTCACTATACCCGACCATAACCTGCTGCTGGGGTCTTTTCAGGCCGCGGGTTTTCTGGTAGTAGGCCAGAGAACGTTGTACTATTGGGGTTTGAAAGTATTTTTCCAGGATTAAAGGGCCGTTTTCCAAATCTTCGATGGTTTCAAGAAGCGGTACCACATGGACTTTCAACACCAGGCCTTCCGGACCCATAAAAACAAGGCCCGCCTCCCTGGCCAGAATATAGATCGCCATCAGGTCGGAAAACGATCGCGTCATGCTTACAATAAACGAACCGAGGCAATTAAAACCGTATTGGGCCGTATGGGATTCGATAAGGCGGTAGCAGTCCATAACCGCAAGTGCCTCATTTTCAAGTTTTATTTTGGGGTGAATAAAAGGTCTTGCCAACTCTAACTCTTCCAATAGAAAACGGGTCCTCTTAGACTCGTCCCAATTTTGAAAATCTGTATCGGAGAGGTGTGCGGCCTGCAAAAGCCGTGTTATGGCTTTGTCATGAAATGTACTATTCTGCCTGATGTCTAGCGCTGCGAGATGAAAGCCAAAAACTTCCACAAGTCTGATGGCGTCTTTGACATCGTGATAGGCGATAGCCCTGGCGCCAAAGTTTACTAATTCTTCCTGCAATAGCATTAGGTCTTCTATGAGCCTTTTGGAGTGCTGGTAGGAGCCGGGCTGTTCTGAGAGACGCGTGGCATGGCCGCGTTCCGTATCTACAGGCAATTTTATGATCATCAAATGAAGTATTTGCCTAAAAGCCTCCCCTTTATTGCGAAACAATGCTTTTTCTCCGTTATTGCCAATTTCAGCGGCCAGTGCCATGACCCGCTCCTGATACTTCTTAGAACATACCTCAAGATCATGGCTAAAACTCATCTTGCGTACCAGTTCTACGAGCTTTCTACGTATCACGACAAAGGCGTTCAGCCGCAAAACCAGCAGGGTTTCTTTCGTGATCTCGGCGGTAACCAGGGGATGTCCGTCACGATCTCCTCCAACCCAGTTCCCGAATCGCAACTTAGGATAGGCATGCTCGGATTTCAGACGTTCCACATCGCCACCCATTTGATCAAAGGCTTGTTCCAGTCTTCGATCGACAATAGGAATGACCTCGGGGAAAACGTTGACCAGGTAGTGTTTTATGTTTCTCAGCTCTGAAGATACATCCGGTTTTTCTAGATAGATCTCGCCTGTCTTCCACAATCTGTAGAGGGCAAGTTTAATATTACCGCGAATATTCCTTATCTCTTGCCTGGAGTACATACTGTTTTCCATCTGCACCAGCAGCAGATAGAGTTCCCTGTGATGTTCCAGCACCGTAGCGCGTTTGGCTTCCGTCGGATGCGCTGTAAGTACAGGTTCTACGTCTATGAGCTTCAATTCGTCCAAAATTTCCTTCTCGGAAATTCCCTCGCTCATAGCGTCGTTCAGGCTACGAGCCCAAAGCCCGTTAACCTTGGTTATATCAGAATCCTCGAGAGCACGACGTTGTTGGACCGCATGATTGATTTCAACCATATTGACTAGCTGAAAGATCAGTGAGTAGAGTTGAACTCTCCTGGAAACGGATAGCTGGGTATCAGGAGTATTGATATTTATCCAGGGAATATCTTGTGCGATGTTGGATTCCCCGTTCTCTTGGAGAACTTCTGCCAAGGCCTCAAGCAGAAATCGAAGATCCCGATAGGGTTTCCCAATTTCTTCCTCCAGGGTAGCCAGTGTTACTATGTTAGTTTTGTTCAGCATTTAGCGAACTATTGATAGTTAAACTTTAAAAGCCGAAGTTAAGTTATAATGACAAGTATTTAAAGTGAGTTTCGTCAATTGTATTTAGAATAACAACACCGGCATAACTTGTGAATAATTCAACAATTCTAAAAACTGGTTAGATGAGCGATAACAATGCTCAAATATTCTCATACCGGGCATTACATTAAAATAGGCTGTATATTTAATACATTGGAGTACAGCTGGTGAAAGATGTAACCACCAACTGAATATGGCGCATCCGAAAAGCCAAGAGAGTAGGGATAATCAAATACCAAAAAAAATGGAAAACAAGTTTTTTACCTTTATCAAACCGTATTTGTCTTTTATAGACAGCGGACAGTTTTATCGTAAACCCTTTAGCTGGCTCTACATCATGTTGGCTATTCTCAATTTGATCGTTCCCCTCGATGTACTCTACAGAGCTTTCGATAGCAGAATCTTCGATGCACCGCCGGAATTCGTTATCGCTTTTATACTCACCTGGTTGGTCATTGCTTTCGCATCCTGGATCAGTTTTCAACTTTGGTGGGATCGTAAGGAAAAGGTCAAAAAGATCTCGACTGAAGGGGATGAGTATATGGCAACGCCCGGGGTATCTCATTTTGTGCAGACTTTTGGAGAATGGCTTGGTACCTGGATAGGTTTTGTAGGCGGTACTGTGGCCCTTTTAACCACCTTGCTTCTGGGTGATGAGGGACGGTATCTGCTCAGGCAATTGGATTATGACTTTCTTCAAAGTGGGTTGTTATTTGTGGTGTTAATGCCCATTTATGGTTTTCTCATTATTATCGGTACAAGATACCTGGCCGAGCAGGGCAGGGCCCTGACGGCGATTGCGGCCAATACAAAAAGAGCATAATTATTAATAGATACATGTTCTCTCAATATGGCCTGTCAGCATTTGGATCGGCCGGTCACATATCATCTTTGCTAATAGGCGTCTAAATAGGTGATGCCCAAATATTATGAGTCAGATAAAATATAAATATCCTGCTAAGGTATTCCTGAATGGAGAAATCCTGGACGCGGGCGATGCCAAAATATCCGTTTTCGACAGGGGATTTATTTTCGGTGACGGAGTCTATGAGGTCATGGCGCGTATCGACGGTCGATTTTTTTATAGGGAGGCACATTTAGCCCGACTAAAATGGTGCCTGGGCCAAATTCATATAAAAGCAGATATCAGCCAGCTGGAAAATGCGATCCCCGAGCTGTTGGCGGCCTCAGGCCTTGCGGAGAAGGACTGTCTTTTATACATGCAGGTCAGCCGTGGGACGGCGCCGCGTCAGCATTCCTATCCCCAAAAAATTCGGCCTACTTTGATGATGTATGCATGGCCTAAAACTTTAGCTGGCATCAACACAACACATGCTTCGGTCTTGACAATAGAAGACTACCGATGGTCGCGTTGCGACATAAAGTCGACTTCTTTACTCGGCAATGTCATGGCCAATCAATTGGCTATGGAGAATGATTGCTATGAAACCTTGTTTATTCGTGATGGAAAGATTACCGAAGCTTCGCATTGCAATGTATTTTTTGTAAAGGACCGGATCGTTTACACCCATCCTAGGGGCCCTCTTATCCTTGATGGTATCACCAGGCAGGTTGTTCTGGAACTCTGTAAGCAACATGGTATGGAAGTACGACTCGAAGGGATCCCATCAAAAGAAATCGATAAGATGGATGAGGCTTTTCTCACCGGGACGAGTACCCAGGTCATGGCGATAAAAGAGGTCGATGGATATAGGTTTTTCGAAAGGCAAGCAGGCCCTGTAACCCAAAAATTGCAGAAGGCGTTCCTCGAATTAAAAAACGCTCCTTAGGATATAAGATCTTTTTGGCGAAGCGATTAATTATTTTCAAACAGCCCGATGGTATAGTCCAGTAATTCTGCTCCACCGTGCTTTCCGTGGCCGTGAACCACATGTCTTACTTTGGGGAATCGGCTTTTTATTATTGTAACCGTATTGGCCCCTTCAGCGGTATTGGCGTCTGAAAGGTTTCCTTTTCCAGCACCCATGGTTTTGATCAAACACCCTACAAACAAAGTCATTTCAGCGGTGATATATCCAACGATATTGTCGCCTGTGTGTCCCTGGCCAAGATACTCCTCAAGAACTAGTTCATTACCAACTGTAAACTCATTTTTACGTTTAAATCCATTTTTTGGCACGGCCTGATCGTTCAGTTCGGCAAGTTCTATGGTTCGGTTGCTGGCATAGGAGGCGATGTTGTTCTTATGGAATTCCGATAATCCGCCAAGACAGTCGACATGGAAATGGTTAACCACAACAGCTTTTATCTTCTTGTTTTGAATCTTCTGGATCCATCCAATCAATTCAGAGGATGCTATATCATTGGTTGGGGTGTCAATGACTATGGCTTCATCTCCGTTAAAGAAAAGCATCCCGTTACATGAAACCTTTCCGTAGTCTTCGGTCTCCAAAAAAGAGGTATGCCTGAAAATATTTTCGCCAACCCTTTCTATTTTCAACGTTTTTGGAAGGCTACATGACAATTTATGTGTTGGTTGATCTGCAACCGATAAAAACCGCTAAGGATAAAAAGCAGAATAATTGATCCATCAGTTCGTAATTCATGAAAGCTATTTACCAGGATATTTTTTTAAAAGAACATCCCTATAATGAAATTTATGTTAATGTTTGGCAAGGCGTCATCTGAAAGGAAGGTTCTACCGTATAAGATAGAGTGACAAGAACTGTTCACCCTAAATTGAAACTTATTAATGAGATTTTCGCACCCAACTATTCCAAGCAATTCCTTCACTTTTCGAATACTATTAGAAAAAATAAAGGCCTTTTTTAACAGGGCGAATGCCTGGCAGGTTTTCGTTCAGGGCAGTACACTTGTTTTGATGCTGGGGGCGATCCAGATGATCAATGTTTTACAGCACGATTTTGAACAATATCATATCAGCCGCGTAAATTCTACCTTAGGTTTGGCATTCCTCATGGTTTCTGTGGCTTTCTTTTTGTTCAAGGCGTTCTTTTTTCTGTTTCTATTATATCGGTTCTTCCGATACAAACCGATTCTGTCGGTTAGTGATGAAGATCTACCCAGTTGTACGATCATCGTTCCGGCCTACAATGAAGGAAAGCAGGTTTGGTCTACCTTAAAAAGTTTAGCGAAAAGCGACTACCCGACTGAAAAGATGCAGCTGATCAGTATTGACGACGGGAGTCAGGACGACACCTGGCAATGGATGCAAAAAGCAAAAGAGGAATTGGGAGCCAGGGTCGAGATTTACCAGCAACCCAAAAATATGGGCAAAAGGCATGCCCTCTACCGGGGTTTTAACCTGGGTAAGGGATCTGTTTTTTTAACAGTCGACAGCGATTCTGAGGTCGATAGAGATACCCTGCGAAATATGATGAGTCCGTTTGTGACGAACCCCGAGTGCGGCGCAGTTGCGGGAAATATCAGGGTGTTAAACAACAAGAAAGCGTTGTTACCAAAGATGCTCGACGTTAGTTTTGTTTTAAGTTTTGAATTTGTACGTTCGGCGGAGAGCACTTTGAATACGGTTTTGTGTACTCCCGGAGCTTTGGCCGCCTACCGCAGCGAAGCAGTTTTTAATTGTCTGGATCAATGGATCAATCAAACCTTTATGGGACAACCTTCAGATATCGGGGAAGACCGGGCTATGACCAATATGATCCTAAAGCAGGGTTACCATGTGCTTTTCCAAAGAAACGCCTATGCTTATACCAATGTACCGGAAAACTACCGTGGTTTGCATAAAATGTTCACCCGCTGGGGCAGGAGCAATGTTCGGGAAAATATCCAGATGGCCAAATATGTATTCACCGATTTCAGGCAAGGGCCGAAATCCGGTGCCCGATTATTGTTCGTAAGTCAGATGTCGCGCATCCTGATGTGTTTCCCATTTCTGTTTTTTATGCTGTTTTTTGTGATCACCAATCCATTGTTATTCCTCAGTTCAACGCTGTTTAGCATTCTGATCCTCTCTACATTTCCGGTGATCTTTTATGCCGGAAGGTACAAACTCTCGGAGTCGTTCTGGGCGTATTCTTACAGCATACTCTATACTTTCGGGTTGTTTTGGATCACCCCATATGCTATTGCTACTGCTAACAGAAGAGGGTGGCTAACCAGAAGCTTGCCAGGGAAATAGTCGGATAAATATATGGGGATTTGATGCAGTGATCAAGAGTGTAGTCCGGACAATTGCCAGGAATAAATCCTAAAGAAAACTTCCCGCATACTGCAACTATGTACTACATACATCAATAAAGGTTGGGGCTGACTCCATTGAGCTGCGTTGCATAATCAGATAATATTTAGTAGATGGATGTAGTATATTTTCCTAATAATATATTAAATACAGCTATAAATGTTAAAATAGCATAGAATTTGGATAAAATCCTTGTTTTACGGAAGCCAAAAAGCGCGGAATTTTGCTTTACATTTTAAAAAAATGCTATTATGAGTAAATTGACTTATTATCCAACAATGTTTCATACAAATCCCTTCACTTTCAATATGACGGAGTTATGGGATCGATCAGAAAATGATGCCATGGAGTTGGTCCTGAATAATAGTAAGGCAAAAGAAATTGGCGTAGCGAAAATAATGCTTAGTGTAATTAGGTTCTCGATATTCGATAAAAAAGGAAATGAATATTTCCAGAGTGGTTTCCCAAATCGGGTTGAATTGAACTCAAAAGGGGTAGACACAGAATTTTTAGTCAATATCATAAATACACTTAAACTCAAGAAAGGTTCATATACCACTTTCAGATTCTATTTGTGCAATACAGGAAATAGTTTTATATATGATAATTGGAGCAAAGAAGATATTTTTCATTTAAATCATATGGATTTCGAAATCTGGGGCGGCTTGCAAACAGAAGGTAATGAAGAGCTTCAGGTTAGAATGCGATTCGACTTTGAACCCTTTAGCCTGAAAAGTTATTTCCGATCATTAAAAAATATTTTTAATAAATCAAAACCACAAGCAGGCAAATTGGTTAACTGTTAACCAACTTAATCGATTAAAGTAGTTTTGAATAAAGGGCACCTGAATGGGTGCCTTTTCTTGTTATGAATTTATCCTTCACTTATAACTCGATCGCGGTTTGGTCCATCGCTGCTCAAGACGAACACCTTAGGACGCTGAACTTCGAAATTGAAACAATCAGAGCTGAGGTTGGCTCTCTCCACGTTCGTAAACCTACTTCATCACAGTAGCAAGGCTAAGAAGGCTGCAAATAAGCCTAAGGCCTCGTTAGTGATTATGTACATAAACGGTTTTTCTATTCACAAACTCCAGTATGCCATCCCTGGCCAGTTCACGTCCATATCCGGAATTTTTGGTTCCCCCGAACGGTAGCCTGGGGTCAGATTTTACCAGTTCATTTACAAAGTAGGCGCCATCGCTAACACTATGGGCCCATTTAATAGCCTTTTCCGTGTTCCTGGTACACACCGTTACCCCAAGTCCGTATTTGGATTGTTCCGATAGCGCAAATGCGTGTGGGATATCTTTTGCCTTGATCATAGCTGCAAGGGGTCCAAAGGTCTCCTCGTCAAATGCGGGCATTCCCGGTTTTACATTGCCGAGAATTGTAGGCTCATGATAACAACCATTCTGATTGCCTCCAAGCAATAAATCGGCACCCTGCTTAAGAGACTGCCCGACCTGGCTATGGAGCTGATCTGCTAAATCCTTTCGCGCCAGTGGACCGATATTTGTCCCTTCATCCATTGGGTCACCAGATTTTAGGGCATTTACCGCCTCAGTGAATTTAGAGACAAAATCATCGTAAATTTCCTCCATTAAAATAAAGCGTTTTGCTGCGATACAACTTTGTCCACAGTTTAACATACGTGCGGTAACCGCGGTTTTTACCGCCTTATCGATGTCTGCATCATCCCACACGATATAGGCATTATTGCCTCCGAGTTCCAATACTGTTTTTTTAATGTATTTCCCCGCAATTTCCGCTACCGCAGCACCGGCCCGTTCACTACCTGTGAGGGTAACGGCGCGCACGGCATCGTGGGCTATAATTTTTTCTGTATGATCGTGATGTATAATCAGGTTTTGGAAAACATCTCCGGGAAATCCTGCTTTTATAAATACTTCTTCTATTTTCTGGGCACATCCGAATACGTTCGGGGCGTGTTTCAGCAATCCGGTGTTCCCGGCCGTGAGGGTTGGCGCCGCATATCTGAAAACTTGCCAGAACGGAAAGTTCCAGGGCATAATAGCCAGAACGCTCCCTATGGGATCATGCCTGACGAAACTTTGGGAGGCATCGGTGACGATGGTTTCATTCGCCAGAAAAGTTTCGGCGTTTTCCGCATAGTAATCACAGACCCAGGCACATTTGTTTATCTCTGACCTGGATTCGGAGATGGGCTTTCCCATTTCCAAAGTAATCATACTGGCATATTCCTCCACATTGTCCAGAAGTACCTGACCCGCTTTTTTAATGAGGTTACAGCGTTCGGCAAGGGACACTTTTCGCCAGGATTCAAAGCCTTGCCGACTTCTGTTGAGCTTCTCAACCAGTTCCTTTTGCGTTAGTGATGTGTATAGGCCAAGCTGTTGACCATTGTAGGGGTTGATACTTTTGAATTCCATATTATTTATAATTGTCCGTCTGCGAAGGCTGTTGATTCATAATCTTTTACTCTTTTAAGTCCATCTACCCAGTTGCATGAGGTGTAGATGGTAAAAGTACTGGAAGTATTTTCTGCCGAGAAGCCGGATTCCTCAAATTTCCAGATAATATGCTCCGATTCAGGGAAACTATTGGATTTTATATTATCTGCGAATAACCTACGGATAATGTTGTGTCCGTCCATCCCATCGTTCAACAATCGGGTAAGGAAAGATTCTGTTGGCTTAAGCAAATTGACCATGGAATCTTTATTCAAGGATCTGACGATGACCTTCAGTCGGGCAATATCAGGGGTTGAAAACTGCCTTGGAAAGGTCCAATAGAGCACACATGCAATATTGAATAACTCTTCATGGAGTGCAATATCAGAATACTCTTCCCAGAGGCGTTCTTCCTTGAATTCTTCTGCAAGATTTTGGCGTTGACCTTTATTCAGGGTTTCACCGAGACGAAATTCCAAAACCTTTACTGCGGCATCTTCCAAGGTGAAATCCGAAAGTGCCATACAGGCCATTTCCTGTAATTCTTCCTGAGGGATGGCATCGATGGCCGTCGGATCATCGTATTCAATATGATTTAACAAACCCAAATAATCGTCAGGTGTCCATGCACCCGGCATTTCATGAATTTCCTTCAATTCCAATACCTCTGCGGCATACTTAAAATTGGGCATTTTTTGCGGCTACTTGGTTAGACTACCCGTAAGCTCCATCTTTTTCCGTTTGTCTTCGACTATTTGGGATACGTATTTTCCACGTATGGCTTGGATCCATTTTTTTGCTCGCTCATTCAGCTTAAAATTATTGGTCATCATTCGGCCCCTGGAAACCAAAATACCCATGTCTGCTCCTTCGTACAAATAATCTCCTTGCTTTGAAATATTCAGGAAAAACGCCTCACTTTCAGTCTCTACGGCTCTTCGGTGAGTATCCATCCGGTCAAATCGAATATGACCGTTATCGAACATTTTATAAATTCCCGATTTTGGGGCTTCTGAGACATATTCAATGGTATCTTCAGTATGTTTGATGATTAATTGGCTCCATCCGTCAATATTTTCCTGTCGGGCCCAGCGATCGTTTATAGATTTTACGCTCAATTTGTAATCAACATCCATCCATTCCAAAATATGGAAAACAAAAAGAGGAGCGTCGGCAAGTGCAAAAACAGCGTGGTTGGTAATTGAACTTGCACCTGTGACCCTTGGATTCAATTCCCCCAGATAAATTTCACCGTTGTCCTGGTCTATCAGGAAATCCAATTCAAAGTAACCTTTGTAGCCTTCCTCTCTTAGTTGATTGCCAAACATTTGGGTGAATTTTGTGGCTTTCTTTCTTAACTCCGGACTAAAGGCATCCGGATAGATTTCATTACCACACCAACCCCCTTTATAGGGTGTAAGTTCCTGGAAACCTACCAACTCTGTCATCAATGGAGCAACAATAGTACCATGTCTGGTAACACATGCCTCAATGGCTGAACCCCTGCAATTGATGCGTTTCATTATTTTGACTTCCTTCTCCTTTACTATTTCTTCTTCATGTTTTTTGAAATCCTCTTCATTGGAAATAAAAAAAGTGGTGTGGCCAGAATCACCAAATGGGGTTTGTATGACCAGGTCGTTTCCCAGCGATTCGGAAACTTTTCTCAAATGTTTGTAATCCTTAACGGAAGAGAGCACATAAGGAACACAGGGTACCCCGGCTTTTTCTGCGATGCGATTGGTGTTGACCTTGTTATCCATGAATGTGCGCATCTTTGCGCTGGGAAACATGATTTCCAGCCCAAGTTTCCTGGCAAGTTTTTCGGTTTGTTCATCGAACATTAAAAACATGGCCTTACCTGTATTTCTACCTTTTTTCCTGGTTTTCAGGTAGTCCTGCACCTCAGGATGCTGAAGAAGATAATTGTTGATATCCTCAATGCCTGTAAACTCATCATGGGGAATTTCCTCCTTGGGCGAAAAAACATTGGGATGTTGGCCATCAAAACATTCGATATAACAAATAAACTTAAATCCCTTGATCCATTCATCCGCACCCAACATATTAAAATTGGTAGCGCTGATAAAATACAGGGGAACTTCGTTTTTGTAGAAGAACCGCCTTATATCAGGGACCCCGTTAAGCATATTGATTGTGGTGTCTTTTTTGACCCGCGTTGTTTTTTTACTTGCAGGCTTGGTTGCCCTCTTTCTCGTAGTTGTCTTTTTAGCGCTCATATATTGTATATTTTGTTCTGATTATTGAATTACTTTTTTTCGCATTCCTGCGGTCATAGCTCCTATGGCCGTCGTGGTCTTTTGTCTATCCAAAACATTTTCCTTGAAAACCCTAAGGCCCAAATCGGAACGGTAACCATGAATTTCACTGACATCAAGGACGGTCAGGAAATTGATGATCTCCTTGCTTACTACCTGGCCTGGGACGAGAACCGGAAATCCCGGCGGATATGGAATTACAAAGGTAGAGGCTACTAATGTCTTGCCTTTTTGCATGGCTGCCAGGCATTGGCTTAAAGGGATATATTCATAATTCTCTTCGTTATAAGCCAAAAAATAGGCGGCCCGCAGATTGCCTCCGGGTACTCCCGGTACGGCTTGAAAAGAATGGTGGAAATAACTAAAATCCGGTAATGGGGGAACTTCTTTGGTCAGGGAATGAATCCGGTCCTGGCGAATTTCACTTTCCTTATCGTTAAGGGCCTTGAATTCCTCATCCAATTCGTCGGAAATCTTTAACAGGGCATTGGTCAAATAGG
>JAHEJJ010000062.1:8140-10034 GCA_024638915.1 Robiginitalea sp. | reverse complement strand
CCTTCTCCTTCAACACCTTCTTCTTCTTCCTCATCTTCAACCACAATAGCGGCTCTTGCAGTTTTCACCTGCACCACCACGGTACTATCAGGGTGTAAAATGCTAAAGTCATCACTAAGTAGCGACTCTACGGAAATATTATCTCCGATTTTCAGATCGTTAATATCGATATTAAAGAAATCCGGCAGGTTGTCGGGTAATGCCTTGATGGTAAGCGTACGCTTGCGAGCGAGCAATCGTCCACCGTTTCGAACCCCCGGTGAATTCCCCTCCAGGCGTACCGGAATTTCCATGGTTACCGGCTTGTCTTTGAAAAGCTGGTAAAAGTCCACATGAAGAATTTTGTCGGAAACGGGGTGAAACTGAATATCCTGCATCACCGCATCTACCTTCTTTCCACCTTCCAAATCAACCACAACGGTGTGGGCATTAGGGGTGTACACTAAATTTTTGAACGCGAGTTCATCAGCTGAAAAGTGTAATGGTTTCTCCCCTCCGTAGACCACGCAAGGAACCTTTCCAGCATTACGTAGGGCCTTCGTTGCCTTTTTGCCCACGCTTTCTCTTTCTGATCCTTTGATTGTAATTGACTTCATTATATATAGTTACATTAAAAACTTAGACGCTATGGATGTGTTGTTGTGTACCCTGTGCATTACATCCGCAAATAATTCTGCACAGCTCAGTACCTTTACTTTTTCCGATTCCTTCCTCAGCGGGATAGTATCTGTAGTAATAAGTTCTTTTAATTGGGACTTCTCTACTTTTTCAAAAGCGTCCCCCGACATCAAAGCATGTGTGGCCATGGCTCGTACACTTAGGGCTCCACGTTCGATCATCAGATCGGCAGCTTTGGTAAGCGTACCTGCCGTATCCACCATGTCATCGACCAGTACCACATGTTGCCCGGTAACATCGCCAATAAGTTCCATATGTGAGATCACATTGGCTTTTGCGCGTTGCTTGTAGCAGATTACCACGTCTGACTGCAAGGCTTTGGAGTAGGCGTATGCTCTTTTGGATCCCCCCATATCAGGAGAGGCAATGGTCAGGTTTTCCAGAGACAGTGTTTTCAGATAGGGTAGAAACAGGGTAGATGCAAAAAGATGGTCTACCGGTTTTTCGAAAAAACCTTGAATTTGGTCGGCGTGAAGATCCATTGTTATGATCCGGGTGGCACCAGCCGTTTCCAGCATTTTTGCGATTAGTTTCGCAGCGATGGGCACCCGTGGTTTGTCTTTTCGGTCTTGCCTGGCCCAACCAAAGTATGGCATGACCGCTGTGATGTGCCTGGCCGAGGCCCTTTTGGCTGCATCGAGCATCAGAAGCATTTCCATAAGATTTTCAGAACTCGGATGGGTAGAACCGATGATAAAGATCCGGGAACCTCGTACGGACTCCTCAAACGAAGGTTGAAACTCACCGTCGCTATACCGTGAAATATGCACATTACCCATATTTGTACCGTAGTGGAGCGCAATTTTCTCCGCTAAGGCCATGCTTTGAGTACAGGCAAAAATCTTAGGTTCCGGAACTTGATAAGGCATATCGAATCTCTTGTCTTCTAGTTTCTTACTAGGCTCTATTTAAAGCGGTGCAAATTTAATCATTTATTTGGCTTTGAAAAGGATAATTCCTGTTTTTTAATTTTGGAAATGGCAAGTATTTACTAGATTTGCACCCTGCCTTTTTGAGTTGAAGAAACCTCATAAATATTTTTGCCTCGGTGGCGGAATTGGTAGACGCGCTGGATTCAAAATCCAGTGGTAGCAATACCGTGTGGGTTCGATTCCCACCCGAGGTACGGATAAACCACAAAAAAGTGGAAACCCAAGCGAGTTTCAAAGAGAAGCTCGCTTTGTTTTTGAATCTATGCGCAGTGTTTCCTTTTGTG
>JAHEJJ010000062.1:0-8040 GCA_024638915.1 Robiginitalea sp. | reverse complement strand
TACCGTGTGGGTTCGATTCCCACCCGAGGTACGGATAAACCACAAAAAAGTGGAAACCCAAGCGAGTTTCAAAGAGAAGCTCGCTTTGTTTTTGAATCTATGCGCAGTGTTTCCTTTTGTGGTTTTCAAAACGACCGTTACCGGGAAGATTTCATTTGGGAAATCATTCCCACCCGAGGTACGGATAAACCACAAAAAAGTGGAAATACAAGCGAGTTTCAAAATGAATCTCGTTTCTTTTTTAATGGCATACGACGGGCGACGCGATGGGATTGAATTTAAGCATTTCCTTTTGTGTTTTTCAAATCAAATGTTATACGCAAACCTAAGATTGAAATGAGTCATAGGCGCCTTTTTGATTTAAAAGTTTCAGTCAGCGCTAAGCAATCCAAATGCCCCTCGCGTCAAAAAGCGATCGCCTTGCTGAAATAAATCATCGGGACCGATTGCGGCGAAGCCGTCGTCACTTTTGTATACTTCCACCTCTACAGGCTCTAAATAATAATTGCTACCCGATTTATCTATCAGCTTCAATATAAAATTACGATCCCCTACTTCAACCACCGCGGTTTCCGGTAATGCCTTGCGGTTGGTCGAATCCGTAAGAATCATAGCATTGACAAACATACCTTTTAGAAAGCCGAAGCGGCCGGGGTTTTTAATATGCCCGTGAACCAGGACCCTCCGGTTTTCATCGATGGCAGTTCCCACCCTGTGCACACTGCCTTCATATTTATCATCAGATGATTCCGGAATACTAAATATAATGGCCTGTTCTTCCTTGATCCCGGATATATCTTTCTCAAAAACCGAAAGTTCCAGATGGATATGGTCGGTATTGATGATCTCCATAATTTCAGTAGCCGGTGAGATAAAGGCACCCATGGTGATATTCATCTTGCTGACACTACCGTCGATCGGTGCATAAATGCTTGTTACGGCCGTTATCTCACCCGCTTCCACAGCCTCTGGTGAAATGTGAAGTAAACGCAATTGTTGTCGAAGCCCATTCAAAGTGGCTTCTGCCGTCCTGAAATCTGCTTCTGATTTGAGAAAATTCTTTTCAGAGGTAATTTTTTCCTGATATAATTGCTGGTGGCGGAGATATTCAGCCTTTAGATATTTAAGTCGGGCTTTGACCTCCAGATATTGTTGCTGAATTTTTATAAATTCAGGGTTCTCCAAACGTGCCAATACCTGACCCTTGCTCACCTTATCCCCGACAAGCAAGGAAGTCTGTTTAACATAACCGCCAACAGGGATGCTTACAACGGCCTTGTTTTGAGGCGGCACATCGATCATGCCTGTAACGCCGATACGTTCATGGAAGACCAGATCTTGCACCTGACCGAGTTGCATACTATTCTGTTTGAACTGGGCTTCACTCAATTCGATCCTCGTCTTTTGGTTCGTCGCCTCTGCATCCTGCCTGGTCTCTTTTTTTTCGGTTCTCACACATGACGGGATAAGCAGGATTGTTGAAACAAGAATCGATCTAAGAATATATGATTTCATGGCGCTTAGGATTATTGAGTTAAATAGTTAAGGGAGATCACACTTTCATTGTATAGGCTGAGCTGTTCCAGGTATTCCAGCCTGATGCCATAAGCGTTTTCAAGGCTTTGGATATACTGGAAGAAATCGATCTCCCCGTTCCTGTATCCCGCTTCTGCGGTCTTTAGAATTTCATCGGCCAGTGAATTTCCCTCTTCCAGGTAATAAGACAGGGCCCTTTTGTTCTGTTCTATTTTCCTAAGCAGTTGCTTATAGCGGGTTTCCAATTGTATCTCGTAACTACGGCTTTCCGCTATCACCGCTTCATAGGCCAGTCCGGCTGCTTTGATCCTGGAACTTTGCCCGTTGAACAGCAAGGGTACTTTTAAACCGATCTGGTAGCCATAGAGGTTACCATCTAACAGTTCATTGGATCCTTGAAAATACTCCAGATTGATGTCTGGCAATAGCCGCTGCTTTTCAAATTGGTGTTCCGCTTCATACAGAAGCACCCGGTTTCTGTACGACTGTAGTTCAGTGGCATTGGAAACCCCACTAAAATTGGGTTCTAACATGGTTGCCTTCTCCTCGCGTATATACAAGCTGTCACCGGCCTGGACGAGCTGGCTCAACCGGTCATAAGCAAGTGCCTGTGCAGTGATGAATTGATCCAGTTGCAACCCGATCTGTTTCTGTTTCGACAAAGCGGTTATCTTTTCCAGATAATTCGTTTCGCCTAGTTCGAAACGCCTGTTGGCCGCACGCGCGAATTCACTATAAAGACTATCGAGGCGCGAATAGATGCCTACCTTTTCCCTGGCAATCTGAAATGCGTTATATACGGAATACAGGTTTTGTAAGAGTTCCTTTTTTTTGATGTTATAATAATTCTGTTCTAATTCTGATTGAGTTTTTTGCACCCGATGACGGACCCCATAAACGGTGGGGAAAAGAAATTCCTGCTTTAATCCAAAAACATTGATCGGATCTCCGTTTACCGCAATATTGTTCTCGTCATAACCAAAATAAAATTCCGTTCTCCCGAAATCGAATGCCGTACCTTCTCTTGCATCGGAACTTTCTAATTTCAAGGCAGCTGACCTTAATTCGCTATTGTTTTCGAGAGCTAAATCCATCAGCTCCCCGAGTCCTGAACGAACCTGGGCAAAGACATTAAAGGGCAAGGACAGGCAGCACAAAAAGACTATAACCTTTATACCTTTTTTCGACTTCAATTTTAATGGGGTTTGGGAACTGCTGTAAATCGAATAGAGAACCGGCAATACAAATAAGGTAAGGAGGGTCGCGGTAACAAGTCCGCCAATCACCACTGTTGCCAGTGGCCTTTGAACTTCCGCACCGGCACTGGTCGATACCGCCATGGGTAAAAATCCTAATGCGGCGGCAGAAGCGGTCAGCAAAACAGCGCGCAGCCGATTGCTGGTGCCTTGGACGATGAATGTTTTCATGGAGTCGAATTCTTGTTTTTTTAATTCTTTAAAATGTTCTATCAGCACAATACCATTTAAAACCGCGATCCCGAAAAGGGCGATAAAACCGATACCGGCAGAAATACTAAAAGGCATAGACCGGGCCCATAGAAGTAATACCCCCCCTACAGCTGCCAGGGGAATGGCCGTAAAGATCATGAGCACCTCTTTTACCGATCTGAAGGCGAAATAGAGCAGTACAAATATGAGGAACAACGCGAGCGGAACAGCAAAGCGCAAACGGGCTTTGGCGCTTTGAAGATTTTCGAACTGGCCACCGTAAGCAATGGTGTATCCAGGCGGAAGTTTAATATTCTGTTCAATTTTTGCATGTATATCTTTCACGACCGATTCTAAATCACGGTTTCGCACATTAACCCCTACCACGATACGACGGCGGGTATTGTCCCTCGAAATTTTGGCAGCGCCTTTTTCATAGCGTATCGCGGCAAGCTCTCCCAATGGAACTTTGATCCCCGAGGGGATATCCACATAAAGATTCTCTAGGTTTTCAAGATCCTGACGATGTTGTTGATCAAGCCGGACTACCATATCAAAGCGTTTCTCCCCCTCGTATACACTTCCCACCGCTCTACCAGCAAAGGCCATGGAAATCATATCGTTCAGATCTTTGATATTCAATCCGAAGCGCGCAATTTTTTGACGATCATAGCGAACGCTTAAGGTAGGCAGGCCTTCTATTTTTTCCATCACGACATCGGCCGCTCCTTCGACATCGGATATCTGATCACTGATCTGATTACCGAGTGCAGATAGTTTGCTGAGATCTTCCCCAAAAACTTTAATGGCAATATCGGCCCTTACCCCGGTGATCAATTCATTAAACCTCATTTCTATAGGCTGGGTAAATTCGATGCCCTGGGTGGGTAATACTTCCAGGGCCTCTTTGAATTTTTCTGCAAGGCCGTCTTTATTTCGGGCGGTCACCCACTCATCCTTAGGTGCCAGCCTGATGATGACATCGCTCTCTTCCATCGACATGGGATCTGTAGGGACTTCGGCCGCACCGATCCGGGTTACAACCTGTTCAACTTCTGGAAATTCACGAAGCAGGATTTTTTCCATTTGGGTGGTGAGTTCAACGGTTTTACTCAGGGAGGTACCGGTCTTCAATACTGGTTGAATTACAAAGTCGCCCTCATCCAGGGTAGGAACGAATTCTCCTCCGATCCGCATGAAAATGAGCACTGCCATGATCACCAGTGCGGAAGCCCCTGTCAGCACCCAGTTTTTGTGATCTAAAGCCCATTCTATCAAGGGTTTGTATTTTTTATTTATCCACAACATCAGTCGGTTCGAAATATTTTTAGGATCCTTTTTTTCCGGTTTTAAGAATAAAGCCGACATAACAGGGATATAAGTGAAGCAGAGTAAAATGGCGCCGATAAGCGCAAAACCGAAGGTGAGAGCCATAGGTCTGAACATCTTCCCTTCAACACCGCTCAGCGAAAGGATTGGTATAAATACGATAAGGATGATCAGTTGCCCAAAGATGGCCGAATTCATCATCTTGGAAGCTCCTTCTAAGGTCACATTGTCGAGATAAGTTTGTTTGATTGTTTCAGAAACCTCCTTGTTTTCAAGTTGATTACTTGTCAACCGAAAAGCGATGAATTCAACAATGATGACTGCCCCATCGATAATGATCCCAAAATCTATGGCCCCCAGGCTCATCAGGTTAGCATCTACATCAAAGAAGTACATCATGGATAGGGCAAAAAGCAAGCTTAAAGGGATTACTGAGGCAACCACGAGCCCGGATCGGATATTCCCGAGGATCAGCAAGACCACAAAAATCACGATCAAACATCCCAGTATGAGGTTTTCAGTTACGGTCTGTGTCGTTTTGTCGATCAGTTCACTGCGATCGAGGAAGCCGTTGATATACACTCCTTCCGGCAGGGAATTAGAAATCTCTGCCACGCGCTCCTTCACGGCGTCGATCACCTTTTTGGAGTTGGCATTTTTCAGCATCATTACCTGGCCCAGTACCTTTTCACCCTCGCCGTTTCCAGTGATTGCGCCAAAACGGGTTGCATTTCCGAAGCCCACTGACGCTATATCCCGGACATATATAGGAATACCATCGGTGTTCTTTACAACGATCTCTTCAATATCGCTAATAGAACTCACAAGGCCCTCTCCGCGGATAAAGTAAGCCTGGTCATCTTTTTCGATATACCCTCCTCCGGCCACACTGTTGTTATTCTCGAGTGCAGAGAAGACTTCCAGGGCCGTAATCTCCATCGCCAGGAGTTTTTGAGTATTAAGGGCTATTTCATATTGTTTAAGGTGGCCTCCCCACGTATTTACTTCCACCACCCCCGGGATACCCGACAATTGGCGTTTAACGATCCAGTCCTGGATGGTCCTGAGTTCCTGAGATGTATAACGGTTTTCATATCCCTCTTCGACATCGAGAATATATTGATAGATCTCACCAAGCCCGGTGGTAATCGGTCCCATTTCAGGAACGCCAAAGCCCTCTGGGATCTTATCGGCTGCTGTTTCGAGTTTTTCTGCTATAAGCTGACGGGGTAAAAAGTTACCCATATCGTCTTCGAAAACAATGGTGACCACCGAAAGCCCGAATTTGGAAACAGATCGTATTTCGATCACGCCCGGGAGATTTGCCATTTCAAGTTCTACAGGGTAGGTTATGAATTTTTCCATGTCCTGGGCTGAAAGGTTCCTCGAGGTAGTGATTACCTGTACCTGATTGTTGGTAATATCCGGTACGGCACCTATGGATATGCGGGTGAGTGAATAGAGGCCTAAGACTGTTATAAATATCACCATCAGGAGGATGATGAATTTATTTTTAACGCTAAAGCGGATGATATGCGAGAGCATGTTTCTTGTGCATTAGACAGACATCGGGATTGATATCTCTTATATATGGAATGAAATCGGGCATTGAAGATTCCCCGGAATATATTTTGGGAATCGGTTAGATGAACTTTGGGGGTTGCAGAATTTCCTCTACAAGTAACGAAGTATGCAGTTGTTCGTAAAAATAATTCTCGTGCTGAAGTGTTATTATCTCGGTGGATGAAATATTGGAAATAGCAGGGTCATTGAGAATAGCATTTTGGATCAGTAACGGTGCTAAAGGCTGAAAGGGAAGGTCCTGATGTTCTTGCTGTTCTTCCTGATGCTCACCGAGGTGTTTGTCTTTTTGGTTTCCATAATGCTTGTCCATAAAAACCGCAAAGTTATCCCCGTACTTTTCCTTATGGAACTTGGCATGTTCCAATAGCCTATCCATTTTTTCCAATTCGCCTGAATTGAAGCTGATCCCCTGCGCCAGAAGGATCATTGAAAGCAAAACAGATACTATTTGTTGCATATAATAAAGATACTAAATCTCGCTCAGAATTAAATGGTTGTTCGGTGATCTTGGCCACATAAATCGCTTGTCTTCAAACAGCTATATCTTGGGCCGACTTGGCTGCCACTTTTAGCACGATGTTTGCCATTAACTACGCAACCACCATTTCGGTAGACCTGCTCTGGCGGTCCTGGTCTACTTCCTCTGTTTTTATCATCAGTCGGAAAAGCATGGTATTGGAAAGATCTGGCTTATTTGGTTGATTAGCATGTTGTTTGGTTTGACCGGAGGGTTTCCATAATTTCTTGATTTAAGAGAAAGAGCAATTGCCCGAAATTAAGAAGGTGATAGCGGACAGGTTGCCATTCATCGATAAGAGCTTGCTATTTAACGAATACAGGAGTTTTTCGTATACCACATCAAACCATGTTTTCACCACATTTTAGATCGGTTTGTCTAAAAATAAATGCGTTTCATCTAAAAATGACATGCATTCCTAAACCTTGGAACGAGCTTTGAAGTCTTAAGAGAAAACTAGTGGCTATGAAAACAATTCTACTTATCAAGGAAATCTATTTAGAAGGTTTTAGAAACCTCGGACATTTTATCATCAAAAATTATATCAAGGCTTTTGCCTGGTTTAGTTTTGGGCTGTTCCTGATCACGCTATATGCGTTTATCTTCAGGATTGCTACAGGCTATGCCTTCGATTAAAGAATCCGACTCAAAAGAATATTAATTTAAACCTTTCAGACGATGAACATGCTTGTACAAAGCCTGAAAAGGCTCAGATTTTTAGTGGTCTATGAGTACGACCGCCTTGTGGCCGGTCTTTACCTGTTCGCCACATTGACATTAATATATATATTTCTTCAGTGAAGACTTTTAAAAGACGAATCAGCAAAACCTAAACACATATGTTTGCTGGATTTATGTTAGTGTGAAGACCCTGTACCGGGAGTTATTCTGGGACAGGGTTTTTTTAGTTGGTTTGTGCAGGAATGCTGATCGATAAAATCCATCTTTTTAACGATGGCGAAATATACTTAGCTTACTCCGTGAAAGGCGCGATTTTTCGGTATCTGGCCGACGAAATGCACTTTGTCGACAAACTCTTTCCATGGACTAATTATCCTGCAAAATCAGAATTTTCATCCCATTTTAGCCATATAATAATATTTCAAAAAAATTCTCCCGAATATGAAGAAACTTTTACTCATTAAAGAAATTTATATCGAAGCATTTAGAAACCTGGGCCACTGGTTACTTGTCAAGTATTTCAAGGCATTTGCCTGGTTCAGTTTTATCTTGTTACTCATCGTATTATATGCCTTTTTTTTCAGGCTCTCTACCGGTTTTCCTTTTGATTAGGAGCCCGATAAATGATTGATGGTATGAAAAAACACAGAAAATTTAATCTGATAGATCTTTTTGTGGTGTTGGGATGTGTTTACATTTCCTTTATGCTACTGTTGATCATTCTCGCCATTTTTCCGGCATGATGCAATATTAGTGTCCGTGTCTTGGGGCCAACGGATAAGAGAAAGCCTTTCCTCTTTTTACGAGGGGAAGGTTTTTTTATTTTTAAGTTGAAAGTTGAAAGTTGAAAGTTGAAAGTTGAAAGTTGAAAGTTGAAAGTGGCAGAAGTTAATTCCTGTTTTCCGATTTTAGTTTTCCACTATTAACTCTTATATATTCTGCCTT
>JAHEJJ010000081.1 GCA_024638915.1 Robiginitalea sp. | reverse complement strand
AGAAAGAGTATTTATCCAAATTGCCCTTACCCGCGATCGCACATATTACTCTTCAAGCCACACCTACATTTCATTACGTAGTAATTTATAAGATCGGCAGGAAAAAAATACGCATGATGGACCCGGCCCATGGCGGGATGCTGACATGTGCTATAAGGGAATTCCAGAATCGCTGGACCGGTGTGGTGGTTTTGTTGGCCGATAATAAAGACTTTAATCCGCTGATCGATACACCATCTTCCCTGCAGCGTTTTTGGCAATTAGTCAGGCCGCATAGAAAGGTTTTCCTGCAGGTATTTTTTGGGGCTTTGATCTACACGTTGCTGGGATTAGGTATGTCCGTCTATGTCCAGAAGATCGTAGATCATGTTTTGATCAACTCCAACAGGAATCTTTTGAATCTGTTAAGTCTTATCATGTTAGGGGTCATTTTGTTTCAGGCCTATATCGGTCTTATAAGAAGGATCTATGTATTAAAAACCGGGCAGTTGATCGACGCAAGATTGATCCTGGGATATTACCGGCACCTGCTTCACCTGCCGCAGCGATTTTTTGATACGATGCAGGTGGGTGAGATCATCTCCAGGATCAACGATGCTGTTAAAATTCGTGCCTTTATCAACAACACGGCGATCGACATGCTGGTGAACATGCTTATCGTTGCCTTCGCATTTTCACTGATGTTTATTTATTCCTGGCGCCTTGCCTTACTTGTCGTGCTGATCATTCCATTTTATCTAGGGATTTACCTGCTGATAAACCGGGTCAATAAAAAAGTTGAGCGAAAGCTTATGGAAGATTCCGCAACCCTGGAAAGTCAGCTCGTGGAAAGCATCGCCCATATCAGGACCGTAAAAGAGTTCGGGATAGAGTCTTTCACCTCCGAGAAAACAGAGAATCGTTTTATCCGCCTATTATTTACCTTTTACCGCTCCTCCATGAATGATATTCTCGCTACAGATGCCACCCGGTTCCTGGCTTCCTTTTTTTTGGTACTACTTCTGTGGAAAGGATCGGGTTACGTTTTGGAAGGTGAGATCACCGCAGGAGAGCTGCTATCGTTTTATGCACTGATGGGCTATTTTAGCCAACCGCTCTTGGCACTTATCGGTGCGAATAAAACCATTCAGAATGCCTTGATCGCGGCAGACCGATTATTTGAGATCATGGATCTCGAGCGCGAGCGTGCACAAAGCCAATTGGCCCTGTCCAAAGAAGATATTGGGGATATCTATTTTGAGAATATTGGGTTTCGATATGGTAGCAGGGCGGAGCTATTTAAAAATTTCAACGCACATATAGAGCTTGGGAAAATTACGGCCGTGGTGGGGGAAAGCGGAAGCGGGAAGAGCACTTTAATCGGATTGTTGTTGCAGCTCTACCCCTTAAACGAAGGTCGCATTAGAATTGGTTCGATTGATTTGTCGGTTGCTAGCAAGTCGAGTCTAAGAAGTTTAATCGGCGTCGTCCCCCAACATGTAGAATTATTTAAAGGCAGTATTTTGGACAATATCGTTTTGGGTCGCCCCCCCGATTTGCCAAGGATCATGAAACTATCTGAAGAATTGGGGATTGACCAAATGGTAAGACCAATGCCTCAGGGATATAATACTGAAGTAGGGGAGAATGGAGCAACGCTTTCAGGCGGACAAAAACAGCGTATTGCAATCGCCCGTGCACTATACCGGTCTCCGGAAATATTAATCCTGGATGAAGCTACAGCGGGTTTAGATCCCAAAGCAGAACAATTGGTGCAGCAGGTGGTACGCAGATTCACCTCTGCTGGTGGAACGGTGATCATCATTTCACATCAATTGAATACTACCTTAATGGCCGATAGGATTTTGGTATTAAAGCATGGATCTCTGGTGGAACAGGGTACGCATTCATCGCTTCTTGATAGTAAGGGGACTTATAGCGCGCTGTGGGAAAGACAAAGATGAGAAGTACGACGCCACCTTACAAAACCTCAAAACCGATCTCATTAAAGGGGAAGACTGTTCGCTGATCTAACAGACGATCGGCTTATTATATTTCGAAATCGCTTCTTAACTAGCGAAAGGGGTTCCTTTGTATTTTGTTTAGATATGAGATGAAAACAGTATTTTTGAAGGCTTGCCCATTCCTATGAAAAATCTTTACCTCTTATGGATTGCCGTGCTAATACTCTTCTGTGGTTGTAGCGGGGCTCTGACGGCAGATCAGATCCTTCAAAAAAGTATCGCATATCACGATCCAGAGGATCAGTGGCCGGTATTTCGGGATTCGCTGCAGATCTTGCTGCAAACCCCCGATGCCCCGGACCGTCTCAGTCGCGTTTATATCGACAATCATTCAGGTTCATTTTATGTAAAGGCCTCGAGGGATAGCAGTAGGGTTGAATATGAAGTTCGTAAAGACAGCTGCCTGGTGAGATGGAATGGCCAGAGCGATTTCTCTACATCAGAGGCTGAAAAGCATGGTCTAAACTGTGAGCGGGCGAAGATGTACAAAAATTACTATACCTATCTCTACGGACTACCCATGAAACTCACGGATCCAGGGACCCATCTTCACGAAGAAGTAGCGTTAAAGAATTTTAAGGGGAAGGATTATAAGGTGCTGCGGGTCGACTATGATGCTGAGGTAGGCACCGATATCTGGTTCTTTTATTTTGATCCAAAGACCTATGCTATGGAGGTTTACCAGTTCTACCGGTCGGATGAAAATAGGCAGCTCAAGGAAG
>JAHEJJ010000033.1 GCA_024638915.1 Robiginitalea sp. | reverse complement strand
ATAAACTGGACAGGGAAGGTAAGGATGCCTTCGATCTGCTGGATGAGGTGGAACAGAAACTCGGGCTTCGTGTAACCCCTTTGAGTTTTCCCATAGGGATGGGGTACGACTTTAAAGGGATATACAATATTTATGAAAAGAACATAAATCTTTTCAGCGGCGACAGCAAAAAAAATATAGAAGACACTATCGCTTTTGACGATCTTAATAGCAAGGAACTGGAACAGATCATAGGATCTGCTGCGGCGGAAAGTCTTAGAGAAGATCTGGAGCTGGTAGAAGGAGTATATGGCGAATTTGATCTACAGGCCTATCTCGCCGGTCAATTGCAACCCGTTTTTTTCGGATCCGCCCTGAACAATTTTGGTGTTAGGGAGTTACTGGATTGTTTTGTGAACATCGCTCCTGCACCGCACTCAAAAATGGCTGAAGAACGTCTTGTACATGCCTCCGAAAAGGAACTCTCGGGATTTGTATTCAAGATCCACGCCAATATGGATCCCAAACACAGAGACCGTCTGGCGTTCGTAAAGATTGTCTCCGGAACTTTTGAGCGCAACAAGCCCTATTTACACGTCAGGCAACAAAAAAGACTGAAATTTTCCAGTCCGAATGCCTTTTTCGCACAGAAAAAGGAAATTGTAGATGTTTCTTATCCCGGTGATATTGTAGGGCTTCACGATACCGGTAATTTCAAGATAGGCGATACTCTAACAGAAGGCGAACAACTTCATTATAAAGGTATACCGAGTTTCTCACCCGAGCACTTTAGATACATCAACAATGCCGATCCTCTCAAAGCCAAGCAGTTATACAAAGGAATCGACCAGCTTATGGACGAGGGGGTAGCGCAGCTTTTTACTCTAAAGCTCAATGGCAGAAAGGTAATAGGAACTGTGGGTGCCCTGCAGTACGAAGTAATCCAATACCGGCTTGAACATGAATATGGGGCGAAATGTACCTATGAAAACTTTTCGGCACACAAAGCATGCTGGGTAGATTCGAGGGAAGCAGACGAAGAGGAATTATCAGAATTCGAGCGTGTAAAACACAAATTCCTAGCCACCGACAAGCAAGGTCAGTTGGTATTTTTGGCCGATTCGGCCTTCTCCCTTCAGATGACGATCGACAAATATCCGAGTTTAAAGCTGCACTATAGTTCTGAATTTGCTTAAGCCTCCCCTGTTGGGCCAAAATTCAGCGGAATGGTTGGCTGATCGTAATCCTTGATCGGGCCGTGTGCCTTTTCAAACCGGTTTACATTGTCTCCCAGTGCTTTAAGGAATTTCTTTGCGTGTTGGGGTGTCAGTATTATCCTGCTCTTGACCTTTGCTTTGGGAGCACCCGGCATCATGCTGATAAAATCAAGAACAAACTCCGAAACGCTATGATTGATAATAGCCAGATTGGAATAGATTCCTTCAGCGGTTTGTTCGTCGAGTTCTATGTTGATCTGTTTCTGCTTTTGATCTTTTTCTGCCATAGTGAGTGTAAAATATTGCTGCGATTAGGTACAACTACAATAATGGTTATAGATGTGCCGCCTAAAGATACTGTGGAAAAAAACCCCCGAACAAATTTCGGGGGTTATATGTTAGAATTTTAATTCCTCTTTTCGCGACATGATCTCGTCGTATTCCTCTTTTGAGCCTACAATGATATTCTCGTAATCGCGCATACCGGTACCTGCCGGGATTTTATGCCCAACGATCACATTTTCTTTAAGGCCTTCAAGTGTATCGACTTTACCACTTACAGCTGCTTCATTCAGCACCTTCGTGGTTTCCTGGAAGGAGGCTGCCGAAATAAAGGATTTGGTTTGCAGAGATGCTCTTGTAATACCCTGAAGAATAGGTGTAGCAGTAGCTGCTACAGCATCTCTGGCCACAACCAGCTCCTTATCTTCTCGTCGTAAAATAGAATTTTCATCCCTGAGATCACGAGCCGTGATAATTTGGCCTGCCTTGAGATTCTCCGAATCACCGGCTTCCTCTACCACCTTCTTACCAAAAATCTCGTCGTTTTCTCTGATGAAATCATCCTTATGGACCAATTGGTTTTCAAGGAAAGTAGTATCGCCCGAATCCTGTATACTCACCTTGCGCATCATTTGTCTAACCACAACCTCAAAGTGCTTATCATTGATTTTCACACCCTGAAGCCTGTAGACTTCCTGAACCTCGTTTACAAGATACTGTTGAACCGCAGATGGGCCTTTTATTGCAAGGATATCCTCAGGTGTAATCGATCCGTCGGAGAGCGGCATTCCCGCCCTAACATAATCGTTTTCCTGAACAAGGATCTGGTTAGATAGTTTTACCAGATACTTTTTGATTTCTCCCAGTTTAGATTCAATAATGATCTCACGATTTCCGCGTTTGATCTTTCCAAAAGAAACCACCCCATCGATTTCAGTAACCACCGCAGGGTTTGAAGGGTTCCTCGCTTCAAAGAGCTCAGTTACCCTTGGTAATCCACCTGTAATATCACCGGCTTTGGCCGATTTACGCGGTATTTTGACCAGTATTTTACCTTCCTTGATTTTTTCCCCATCGTCTATCATAAGGTGAGACCCTACAGGCAGGTTATAAGAACGAAGAACATTGTCCTTGTTATCCATGATCAATAAGGTCGGGATCAATTTTTTGTTTCTCGATTCGGAAATCACTTTTTCCTGGAATCCCGTTTGCTCATCGATCTCAACCTGGTAGGTGACACCTTGCTCAATATTCTCATAAGCAATCTTACCCGTAAATTCTGATACAATAACCCCGTTATAGGGATCCCACTGACAAATAATATCTCCTTTTTTGATCGGTTTGCCATTTTTAACAAATAGCTGTGATCCGTAAGGAATATTATTGGTACTCAGAGTAATACCAGTTTTCGCATCCACAATTCTGATCTCGGAAGTTCTGGAAATTACAATATCGACGGGTTTACCATCTGCATCTTTACCTTTGACCAACCTGAGTTCCTCGATCTCGGCTATACCGTCGAACTTGGCATCGAGCTTACTCTCTTCCGAAATATTTCCAGCAATACCCCCCACGTGGAAGGTTCGCAATGTTAACTGCGTTCCCGGTTCACCGATCGATTGTGCGGCAATAACGCCTACCGCTTCTCCTCGCTGTACCATTTTATTGGTAGCCAGGTTTCGTCCGTAACACTTCGCACAGATTCCTTTTTCTGCCTCACAAGTGAGCGGTGAACGCACTTCGACCCTTTCTATGGGTGAAGCTTCAATTTTCCTGATATCTGCTTCCATGATCTGCTGTCCGGCATGCAGGATGAGTTCTTCGGTCAATGGATCGTAAAGATCGTGAAGCGATACCCTTCCCAGGATACGCTCTCCAAGCGTTTCTACGACTTCTTCATTCTTCTTCAAGGGCGACACTTCGATTCCTCTCAATGTACCACAGTCTTCAATATTGACGATAACATCCTGAGAAACATCTACCAGACGACGGGTTAAATAACCGGCATCAGCGGTTTTCAGGGCCGTATCGGCCAGTCCTTTACGAGCACCGTGAGTGGAAATAAAATATTCCAGGATCGACAGCCCTTCCTTAAAGTTAGAAAGGATAGGGTTTTCGATGATCTCACCACCTCCGGCAGTAGACTTCTTAGGTTTCGCCATAAGACCTCTCATTCCGGTTAACTGGCGTATCTGTTCTTTAGAACCTCTAGCCCCGGAATCGAGCATCATATATACAGAGTTAAATCCTTGATTGTCTTCCCGAATACGCTTCATGGCCAATTCGGTAAGCATAGCGTTGGTAGAGGTCCAGACGTCGATTACCTGATTGTATCTCTCATTGTTAGTGATAAGACCCATATTGTAATTCATCATGATACCATCTACCTCCTGATTAGCATCGGCGATCATATCATGTTTTTCAACCGGTATGATAATATCCCCCAAACTGAACGAAAGTCCTCCTTTGAAGGCGAATTCGTAACCCATCGTCTTGATTTTATCAAGGAATTCCGATGTGGTCGGAACGTCTGTTACGGCCAGAATCTTTCCAATAATATCCCTGAGGGATTTTTTATTCAAGACCTCATTTACATAGCCGGCTTGTTCCGGTACGACCATGTTAAACAGAACCCTCCCGACAGTGGTTTCAATGATCTGATCGACCAATTCGCCTTCTTCATTGAAGTCTTTGGCTCTAACCTTGATACCCGCGTTCAATTCTACCTTGTTCTCGTTAAAAGCGATCACGACCTCTTCGTAGGAATAGAAAGTGAGTCCCTCTCCTTTAACTTTTACCTTGTCTGTAGACTTACGTTCCTTGGTCATATAATAAAGACCTAGAACCATGTCTTGTGAAGGAACAGTAATAGGTGAACCATTGGCAGGGTTCAATATGTTGTGAGAGGCCAGCATTAAAAGCTGGGACTCAAGGATGGCCTCGGGTCCGAGTGGCAGGTGTACCGCCATCTGGTCTCCGTCGAAATCGGCATTAAAGGCCGTACATACCAATGGGTGCAGCCTGATGGCCTTCCCTTCGATCAATCGAGGTTGAAATGCCTGGATTCCTAAACGGTGCAAGGTGGGTGCCCGGTTCAATAGTACGGGGTGACCCTTGAGCACATTTTCGAGAATATCCCAAACCACCGGCTCTTTTTTATCTATGATCTTCTTGGCAGATTTTACCGTTTTGACGATTCCCCTTTCGATGAGTTTCCTGATCACAAAAGGCTTGTATAGTTCAGCGGCCATTTCCTTGGGAAGACCACATTCGTACAATTTCATTTCCGGCCCTACGACAATTACCGATCGGGCTGAGTAATCTACGCGCTTACCCAGGAGATTCTGTCTGAATCGTCCTTGTTTTCCTTTTAAGCTATCGGAAAGAGATTTCAGGGGTCTGTTAGACTCGGTCTTTACCGCCGAGGCTTTTCGGGTATTGTCGAAAAGCGAATCTACCGCCTCCTGGAGCATTCTCTTTTCGTTTCTGAGGATCACTTCCGGAGCTTTTATCTCCATCAGTCTTTTGAGACGATTGTTTCTGATTATGACTCTTCGATAGAGATCGTTGAGGTCTGAGGTAGCAAACCGCCCCCCATCGAGTGGCACCAAAGGGCGAAGCTCCGGTGGTATGACTGGAACTACCTTCATGATCATCCACTCCGGATTATTTTCCCTGTTGTTTTGAGCTTCCCTCAAGGCTTCCACAACCTGCAATCGTTTCAAGGCTTCCGTTTTTCTCTGCTTAGAGGTCTCGGTATTGGCCTTATGTCTCAGGTCGTAAGAAAGTTGCTGAAGATCTATTCTCGAAAGCAAGTCGATAAGACATTCCGCACCCATTTTGGCGATAAACTTATCCGGATCACTATCCTCAAGATATTGATTTTCAGGTGGAATAGTTTCCAAAATATTGAGATACTCCTCTTCGGTAAGGAAATCCATTTTCTGGATTTCCTCATCTTCCGGTCCTTTGGCCAGTCCGGGCTGGATGACCACATACCGCTCGTAATAGATGATCATGTCGAGCTTCTTTGAAGGAAGTCCTAAAAGGTATCCTATCTTGTTGGGCAAGCTGCGAAAGTACCAGATGTGGGCTACCGGAACGACAAGATTGATGTGTCCTACCCGGTCTCTACGGACTTTTTTCTCCGTGACTTCTACCCCGCAACGATCGCAAACAATACCGCGATATCTTATCCTTTTATATTTACCACAGGCACATTCGTAGTCTTTTACAGGACCAAAGATTCTCTCGCAGAAAAGACCGTCCCGCTCGGGCTTGTGCGTGCGGTAATTAATGGTTTCAGGTTTTAGAACTTCGCCTCTCGACTCAGCCAGAATAGCTTCCGGAGATGAAAGACCGATGGAGATCTTATTAAACCTTTTTATTGTTGTGTTATCTTTTAATCTAGCCATAATGCTAATGGTGATTATCTGTTTTTACGATTCTTAATAATTCTTATTCTTCCAGTCTGATATCGAGTCCGAGTCCTTTCAGCTCGTGCATCAGTACATTAAAAGATTCTGGTAGCCCAGGTTCTGGCATGGTTTCTCCTTTAACGATAGACTCATAGGTCTTCGCCCTGCCGATCACGTCGTCTGACTTCACAGTAAGGATTTCCCTTAAGGTAGCTGAAGCACCGTAGGCTTCCAGCGCCCAAACTTCCATCTCACCAAATCGCTGACCTCCGAATTGAGCTTTACCACCAAGGGGTTGCTGCGTGATCAGTGAATAAGGTCCTATAGAGCGGGCATGCATCTTATCATCGACCATATGGCCCAGTTTCAGCATGTAAATAACCCCAACGGTGGCCGCCTGGTCGAATCGCTCGCCGGTACCACCATCGTATAAATAGGTATGACCATACTGCGGGACTTCCGCATCCTGGGTCAGAGCTTCTATTTCTTCGATAGTCGCCCCATCAAAGATCGGGGTGGCAAAGTTTTTATTCAACTTAAGCCCGGCCCAGCCGAGAACAGTCTCGTAGATCTGCCCGATATTCATCCTAGAGGGTACACCAAGAGGATTGAGTACGATATCTACAGGAGTTCCGTCTTCGAGGAAAGGCATATCTTCCTGACGTACGATCCGTGCAACAATACCTTTGTTTCCATGACGTCCTGCCATCTTATCGCCCACTTTCAACTTTCGTTTTTTGGCGATGTATACCTTAGCGAGCTTCATGATCCCCGCTGGGAGTTCGTCACCTACGGAAATCGTGAATTTGTCTCTTCGCAAGTTCCCCTGAAGGTCGTTAAGTTTGATCTTGTAGTTATGCAACAGGTCTGTGATCATCACATTGGTCGCTTTATCCGTGGTCCAGCTTCCTGCCACCAAATGGGCAAAATCATCAACAGCATTAAGCATTTTCATGGTGTACTTCTTACCTTTCGGCAGAACTTCTTCACCCAGGTCGTTCTGTACGCCCTGTGATGTTTTACCATTGACCATTTTAAATAGCTTCTCAACCAGAATGTCTTTTAATTCCTGGAATTTAACCTCGTAGTCCAGCTCGAGTTTGGTAATGGATTCCTTGTCTTCGGAACGTCTTCTTTTGTCCTTTATAGAGCGCGAGAAGAGTTTTTTATCGATTACCACTCCTTTTAGAGATGGAGAGGCTTTCAACGAAGCATCTTTTACATCTCCTGCCTTGTCGCCAAAAATGGCACGCAACAACTTTTCTTCAGGAGTAGGATCAGATTCTCCTTTCGGAGTGATCTTACCGATCAGGATATCACCGGGTTTAACTTCGGCTCCGATACGGATCATACCGTATTCGTCCAGGTCTTTTGTCGCTTCTTCAGATACGTTTGGAATATCATTGGTAAGCTCCTCGGCTCCCAATTTAGTATCCCTGACCTCAAGCGCATATTCGTCTATATGAATAGAGGTAAAAATATCCTCCCGAACCACTTTCTCCGAGATCACAATAGCATCTTCAAAATTGTAGCCCTTCCATGGCATAAAGGCCACTTTCAGGTTACGACCTAAGGCCAGTTCACCATTTTCCGTGGCATAACCCTCACAGAGAACCTGTCCTTTTTTAACCTTATCCCCCGTACGAACGATCGGTTTAAGGTTGATGCATGTTCCCTGGTTAGTCTTTCTGAATTTAACCAGTTCATAGGTCTTTGAATCATCTTCAAAGCTCACCTGGCGTTCGCGATCTGACCTCTTATAATTGATCGCAATCTTTTTCGAGTCTACATATTCCACCACACCATCGCCTTCTGCGTTGATCAATACCCTGGAATCTGAGGCTACCTGCCTTTCCAGACCGGTTCCTACAATGGGTACTTCGGGTTTCAACAATGGTACCGCCTGGCGCATCATATTAGATCCCATCAATGCGCGGTTCGCATCATCGTGCTCCAGGAATGGGATCAATGAAGCCGAGATCGAGGCGATCTGGTTAGGGGCAACATCGGTATAATTGACTTCCTTGGGATCCACTACAGGAAAATCGCCTTCCTCTCTGGCAATTACTTTATCGGTATCGATCTTACCATTGTCCTTAAGCGGTATATTGGCCTGAGCGATCTTCCTACCTTCTTCTTCCTCTGCACTCAGGTATACATAATCCTTGGTGTTTACCACGCCTTTTTCAACTTTGCGGTAAGGGGTCTCAAGGAATCCGAGTGGATTTACCTTCGCAAAGACCGAAAGAGAGGAAATAAGTCCAATATTGGGCCCTTCCGGTGTTTCGATCGGACATAATCTTCCATAATGGGTATAATGGACGTCCCTTACCTCGAAACCTGCCCGTTCCCTTGACAGTCCGCCTGGCCCTAAGGCCGACAACCTTCTTTTGTGGGTGATCTCGGCCAGGGGATTGGTCTGGTCCATAAACTGCGATAGTTGGTTAGTGCCAAAGAACGAATTGATCACCGAAGACAGTGTCTTGGCATTGATCAGATCTATTGGTGTGAAAACCTCATTATCACGAACATTCATCCTTTCACGTATGGTCCTTGCCATTCGCGCAAGCCCTACGCCGAATTGAGATGACAGTTGTTCGCCAACTGTCCTCACCCTCCTGTTAGACAGGTGATCGATATCATCGATCTCCGCTTTGGAATTGATGAGCTCGATTAGGTATTTAATAATAGTGATGATATCCTCTTTGGTCAGCACCTCTTTATCCATTCCGATATCGAGACCGAGTTTCTTGTTCATCCTGTACCTTCCTACTTCACCCAGGCTGTAGCGCTGGTCTGAGAAGAAGAGCTTGTCGATGATCCCTCGGGCGGTTTCCTCATCGGGCGGTTCTGCATTACGCAGCTGCCTGTAGATATGTTCTACCGCTTCCTTTTCTGAATTGGTGGGATCTTTCTGCAGCGTATTGTGGATGATCGCATAATCGCTCTGAGCATTATTCTCCTTATGCAGAAGAATCGTCTTCACATCGGTTTCCATGATCTGATCGATATGATCCTTTTCCAGGACGGTATCCCGGTCAAGTACAATCTCGTTCCTTTCGATGGAGACCACTTCGCCGGTATCCTCGTCCACAAAATCCTCGTGCCAGGTATTCAATACCCTTGCCGCCAATTTTCTTCCCAGGACTTTTTTCAATCCTGTCTTGGTTACCTTAATTTCTTCGGAGAGATCAAATATCTCGAGAATGTCCTTATCCCTTTCATAGCCAATCGCCCTGAACAGAGTAGTCACCGGTAATTTCTTCTTACGGTCGATATAGGCGTACATGACGCTGTTGATATCAGTTGCAAACTCGATCCATGAACCTTTAAAAGGAATTACCCTTGCCGAGTACAATTTAGTACCATTAGCGTGGAAAGATTGTCCGAAGAATACCCCGGGCGATCGGTGAAGCTGTGATACCACAACCCTCTCGGCCCCATTGATGACAAAGGTGCCACTTGGAGTCATATACGGTATAGTCCCCAGATATACATCCTGAACAATAGTTTCAAAGTCTTCATGCTCGGGATCTGTACAGTACAGTTTTAACCGTGCTTTTAAAGGCACGCTATAGGTTAGCCCTCTTTCGATACATTCCTGAATGGTGTATCGGGGAGGGTCTATGAAATAATCAAGAAATTCCAGTACAAACTGGTTCCTGGTGTCTGTGATGGGAAAGTTTTCCATGAAGGTGTTGTATAAACCTTCATTGCCTCTTTCGTCAGATTTGGTTTCTAGCTGAAAAAAATCTTGAAACGATTTAATCTGAATGTCCAAGAAATCCGGATAGTCCGGAATGTTCTTAGCGGAAGCGAAACTTATTCTTTCAGTCTGTTTTGTGAACATCTAAGGACAATATTTTGATCGTGAATACTAAAATGGGTTGTATATCTCAAGATATACTATATATAAAGGGGTTTAGGTCTAGCCGCCAGAAAGGCGGAAAGACCTAAACATAAACCTTATGGTCGTCGCTATTATTTAAGCTCAACTTCTGCTCCTGCTTCTTCCAGTGACTTTTTAATACCTTCGGCTTCGTCTTTACTCACACCTTCTTTAACAGCTTTTGGTGCACTGTCTACGATATCTTTAGCATCTTTCAGTCCAAGACCTGTAAGTTCTTTGACCAATTTAACCACAGCCAGCTTAGAGCCGCCTGCTGCTGTCAATACCACGTCGAATTCCGATTTTTCTTCGGCGGCTTCACCACCTTCACCTCCTGCGGCTCCACCACCTGCAGCTACAGCAACTGCAGCAGCAGCAGGCTCAATGCCGTACTCTTCTTTTAATATGTCAGCCAACTCGTTTACCTCTTTTACAGTGAGGTTGACCAATTGTTCTGCGAAATCTTTTAAATCTGCCATTTTTCTATCGTTTAATAAATTTTAAATATTCTAGTTTTAGTGCTTACTTAATTCTCTTTTTCGGACAAAGTTTGCAGGATACCTGCCAATTTGCCGCCACCGGATTTAAGTCCGGAAATAACGTTCTTGGCTGGCGATTGCAACAGGGCAATAATATCGCCTATTACTTCTTCCTTCGATTTGATATTGACCAGTGTTTCCAGCTTGTCATCGCCCACATAAATCGCTTCTTCGATAAATGCACCTTTAAGCAAAGGACGTTCTGATTTCTTGCGGAAATTCTTGATCAACTTGGCCGGAGCATTACCCACTTCTGCGAACATCAGCGAGGTATTACCCTTTAAAACATCGGGAAGCTCTCCAAATTCCTTTTCTGAGCCTTCCATCGCTTTAGCCAGGAGGGTGTTCTTAACAACGGCCAATTGAACATTGGCTTTAAAACATGCCCTTCTCAAATCTGAAGTGCGTATCGCATCCAGGCCCGATATATCTGCCAGGTAGATTATGGAGCTGTCAGCGAGCTGTGCTGTCAGATCCTGAATTACCGTGGCTTTTTCTTCTCTTGTCATTACAATAATATTAGCGTTAAACCGCTTTAGGATCTAATTGAACACTTGGACTCATCGTGCTCGACATATATATACTTTTCATATATACACCTTTAGCAGCTGCAGGTTTTAGCCTGTTAAGCGTATCGAGCAACTCCTTGGCATTTCCCGCGATTTTTTCAGCCGGAAACGAGGCCTTACCGATAGCTGCATGAACTATTCCTGTCTTATCCACTTTAAAATCTATCTTACCGGCTTTGACATCGGAAACCGCCTTGGCGATATCCATAGTCACCGTACCTGTCTTCGGATTAGGCATGAGCCCGCGCGGTCCCAAAATTCTTCCCAGGGGTCCCAATTTGCCCATTACACTGGGCATGGTAATGATGACGTCCACATCGGTCCATCCGCCTTTGATCTTAGCCAAATACTCGTCTAATCCGACATAATCGGCTCCTGCATTTTCAGCGTCTGCTTCCTTATCAGGAGTTACCAATGCCAGTACTTTCACATCTTTACCTGTACCGTGAGGAAGAGTAACCACGCCGCGAACCATTTGGTTTGCCTTACGCGGGTCTACTCCCAACCTGATTGCCAGGTCAACAGAGGCATCGAATTTGGTTTTGGTGATCTCCTTTATTAAAGCCGAAGCCTCCTCCAGGGAATAGAGCTTGTCTTTCTCGATCTTCGACAGCGCTTCTTTTTGCTTCTTTGTTAATTTTGCCATACTTGATTTGCTTTAAGATCTTAAAAAGGTTTTTTACCCGAAACTTTAAGGCCCATGGACCTTGCGGTTCCCGCAACCATGCTCATGGCAGACTCAACCGTAAACGCGTTAAGGTCTACCATTTTATCTTCTGCTATGGTCTTGATCTGGTCCCAGGTCACCTTTCCTGATCTGTTCCTGTTAGGTTCGCCGGATCCCTTTTTGATCTTTGCCGCTTCCATGAGTTGTATTGCCGCTGGCGGTGTCTTTACAACAAAGTCGAACGACTTGTCTTTATACACGGTGATAACAACGGGTAATAATTTACCCTGTTTGTCCTGTGTTCGAGCATTGAACTGCTTACAGAACTCCATAATGTTAACTCCGGCAGCACCTAAAGCGGGTCCAACCGGTGGCGACGGATTCGCAACACCTCCCCTAACTTGTAGTTTAACTACTTTACTAACTTCTTTTGCCATTGTTTATAATTAAAATTCAAAAGCGTGTTTGTGGAAGCAACACAGCTTTTAGTGCGTAACACTTTAAACTTTTTCTACCTGCATATAACTGAGTTCCAATGGTGTTTTCCGTCCAAAAATCTTCACCATCACCTCGAGCTTACGTTTTTCTTCATTGATCTTTTCTACCGTACCGTTAAATCCATTGAAAGGCCCATCGATCACTTTTACCGTTTCGCCCAGAATAAATGGAATCGCAATGCTGTCTGTATTGACGGCCAGCTCGTCTACCTTACCCAGCATCCTGTTGACCTCTGCCTTTCGGAGGGGTACCGGGTCTCCTCCTTTGGTTTCACCAAGGAATCCGATGACATTGGTGATAGACCGAATAATATGGATCATTTCACCCCCCAGATTAGCTTTAATCATGATATAGCCAGGAAAGTAGACTCTTTCTTTATTGATCTTTTTTCCATTACGGATCTGGACCACTTTTTCGGTTGGTACAAGAACTTCTTCGAGATAGTCGCCAAATCCATGGCGCTCTACTTCGCTTTCTATGTAGCCTTTAATTTTGTTTTCCTGGCCACTAACAGCTCTAACCACATACCATTTCTTTTCCAATACTTCAGACATAGAGCTGTAATTAATTGATTAAAAAATCGAAATACATTTGAATAAGCCTGCTGAAAACCGTATCAACACCCCAGGTTGCCAGAGCAAAAAGAATCGAAAATACCGCAACCACCACCATCAGATTAGAAGACTCCGCCCTTGAGGGCAGGGTAACATTTTTCCGTAATTCCTCAACCGATTCCTTAATATATGTAATCATATTCCAATTCTTTAATGGTCCTCAGAGTCTTTGTTCCCTGTCGTTCACTTCAGCACGGGAGGAGAGACTCGAACTCCCGACACCTGGTTTTGGAGACCAGTGCTCTACCAACTGAGCTACACCCGTATTCTTTGGTGTTCGAACTCCCTGTTTTGATGCAGGAGTACAGCACCTTTGTATATTTACACCAAAAGGTATCCCGCTAAGGCGGGACACCCTCAATGCTATAATCTAAGATCTATTTAATCTAAAATCTTGGTAACCTGTCCGGCACCAACCGTTCTACCACCTTCGCGGATAGCGAATCGAAGACCCTCATTCAGCGCAATCGCCTGAAGAAGATCTACAGTAATAGTGAGGTTGTCACCAGGCATAACCATCTCTACCCCATCGGGTAGATTAATCGTTCCGGTTACGTCTGTTGTTCTTACGTAGAACTGCGGACGATAGTTATTATGGAAAGGAGTGTGTCTTCCACCTTCCTCTTTTTTCAGAATATACACCTCAGCTTCAAACTTAGCGTGCGGTGTTACAGATCCTGGCTTACAAATAACCATCCCTCGTTTTACATCAGACTTCTCAATACCCCTAAGAAGGATTCCAACGTTATCTCCGGCCTCACCTCTGTCGAGGATCTTACGGAACATCTCTACACCTGTTATGGTCGAAGTTAGTTTCTCGGCACCCATACCGATGATGTCAACCGGATCAGAGGTGTTGGCTACTCCAGTTTCGATTCTACCCGTTGCAACCGTACCACGGCCTGTAATGGTAAATACATCTTCAACAGGCATCAGGAAGTCTTTGTCAACATCTCGCTTGGGTAATTCGATCCACTCGTCTACCGCAGCCATTAATTCTCTAACAGTATCCACCCATTTTTCCTCTCCATTAAGTGCACCCAAGGCAGAGCCTGAAATCACAGGACCATTATCTCCATCATAATCATAGAAAGATAAAAGTTCCCTAACCTCCATTTCAACCAACTCAAGAAGCTCATCGTCATCTACCATATCAACCTTGTTGAGGAATACAACAATTCTTGGGATACCCACCTGGCGTCCCAATAATATGTGCTCACGAGTTTGAGGCATTGGACCATCTGTAGCAGCTACCACAAGAATTGCTCCGTCCATCTGAGCAGCACCTGTAACCATGTTTTTAACATAGTCGGCGTGTCCTGGACAGTCAACGTGTGCGTAGTGTCTATTGGCCGTCTGGTACTCAACGTGGGCAGTGTTGATAGTAATACCCCTTTCTTTTTCTTCAGGAGCATTATCGATAGAATCGAAGCTCCTAATTTCAGACAGACCATCGTTCGACAATACCGTTGTAATAGCGGCAGTCAATGTGGTCTTACCGTGATCGACGTGTCCAATAGTACCAATATTAAGGTGTGGTTTGGAACGATCAAAAGTTTCCTTTGCCATTGTAATTAATTTTAATCTTAGTTTATATTAGTGTACAAATTTTTATTCAAATTTAGAGCCAACGACGGGATTTGAACCCGTGACCTCTTCCTTACCAAGGAAACGCTCTACCCCTGAGCTACGTCGGCTTTGTGGGTTGGTTTCACTTTAAAGAGAAAAAATGATCTAATCCTCTAAAAGCAAACGTTAACTCAAAGTTGAGAGCGGGAGACCGGGTTCGAACCGGCGACATTCAGCTTGGAAGGCTGACGCTCTACCAACTGAGCTACTCCCGCATATTTCTTTCAAAATTTCAAGGCTCAACCTATTTGAAAGTTCCCTCCTTAGAAACTTCCTGTGATTATTTTCCTTAGCCAAAGAACGTTTACAAAATTCGATAAGATTCTGCTGGTCTGAAAACCGCTCTCGAATTCTGAAAGTGGGGAGAGCAGGATTCGAACCTGCGAAGGTAAAAACCAACAGATTTACAGTCTGTCCTCGTTGGCCGCTTGAGTATCTCCCCCTCCCTTATTTTTTGGGCAATTCGAGCCGATGGAGGGACTCGAACCCACGACCTGCTGATTACAAATCAGCTGCTCTAGCCAGCTGAGCTACATCGGCTTAAAAAAGCCTTTTATCCCATAAAAAAGCCCGTTATTTCTAACGGTCTGCAAATGTAGATAATTATTTTTTTAATCAAAACTATTTTACAAAAATTTTGCAGCGCTGTAAACCCTTGGTTTCTGCTTCTTTTTCACGAGTTTACGCTCTAGTGAACTGCATGCAGAATCCACTGCTTCCTCGAAAGATTTTCGTTGTTTTTTCACCATGAAATTTGCCCTGGGTATGCGTAATTTGATTTCGACTATTTTATTCTGCTTTGAACTGGTATTTTCTACTTTTAAATATACATCCGAGCTAATTACTTTGTCATAAAACAAATCGAGCTTATCGAGTCTTTTTTGAATAAAATTGATAAGCTTAACATCGGCGCTGAAATTCACAGATTGCGTATTTACTTTCATATGGCAACATTTTATAGCTGGGCAAAACAGCGATATTAAACAAATGATGATGAACGTTACTATCCTTTACTCCTGGGATGAGCAGATGCGTGTACTTTTTTCAATTCGGCGATGCTGCTATGGGTATATACCTGAGTAGATGCCAAACTGGAATGCCCCAATAATTCTTTTACTGCATTCAAATCCGCGCCCTTATTCAACAAGTGGGTCGCGAAGGTATGCCGCAATATATGGGGACTCTTTTTAACCTTAGACGATACTAAACTAAAATACCGATTAATAATTCTATATACAAGTGTTTCGTAGATTTTGCGCCCTGACTTGGTGAGCAAAAGAAAGTCCACTTCCTTACCACTTATAAGTTCCGCCCGGTATTTTAGGTACACTTCATAATAATCCAATGTACTGTCCAGCAAAGGCACCAGCCGCTCTTTATTACGTTTACCCAATACCCGCAATACCCGCGAGTGCAAATCAACGTCATTAATTCTTAAGCCGATCAGCTCTGCCCGCCTGATGCCCGTGGTATATAACAACTCGATGATCAACCGGTCACGAGAGCCTTCGAAATTCTCCGGATAATCGATCTCGCTCAAGATGATTTCCATTTCCGATTCAGAAAAAGGGACCTCAATGGATTTAGAAGTTTTTAGTGACTTATGCTTCGCCAGGGGGTTGGCCATGATGGCCTCTATTTTCAGTAAAAACTTATAATAGGCCGCCAAGGAGGCGATCTTTCGGTTTACCGTCCGATTCGAAATGCCAGCTTCCACCAAAGAGATGATCCAGGATCTTATCATGTTATAGTCGGCCTTTTTCAGATCATCAAGCTCGAACTCAGACTTACAAAATTCTTCGAAGGCGAGGATATCCCGACTATACGCCTTTAGGGTATGGGGGGAGTAATTCTTCTCCAGCGACAAATAAGAATGAAAGGCCTCAACAGACATCGCCTAAAGTTACTAAACTTACTTCGGGAAAAGGAATAAAAAAATCCCGCTATTGCGGGATGTTGTATGAAAAGGAAGGAATTTTTAAATTTCCTCCTGGTCTTTGAGGCCCTGTATGTATCTGGCCTTGAGTACCTGTTGTCTTCTAATCACAGAAGGTTTGGTGAATTGCTGTCTTTTCCTCAGCTGCCGCATCGTACCCGTCCTGTCGAACTTACGCTTAAATCGCTTGAGCGCTCTGTCGATGTTTTCTCCTTCTTTCACTGGTATTATTAACATAGGCTACAACCTCCTTTCTTTTGTGATTATCAATCTGCAAATATAAAAGGTTTTGAGAAAACCCAAGCAAATTACTTTAAAATATTCTTGGCGATAACAATTTTCTGAATTTCAGTCGTGCCTTCACCAATGGTACAGAGTTTGGAGTCCCTGTAAAATTTCTCTACCGGAAATTCTTTGGTATAACCATAGCCGCCATGGATCTGTACCGCCTCATTAGACACTTTTACACAGGTCTCTGACGCATACATCTTGGCCATCGCGCTGATCTGGGTGGTGATCCGGCCCTGGTTCTTGTAAGATGCCGCTTTGTGTGTTAACAGATCTGAGGCCTCAATTTCTGTGGCCATGTCTGCCAATTTGAATGAAATACCCTGAAAGCTCGAAATAGGCTTTCCGAATTGTACCCGTTCTTTAGAATATTTCAACGCAGCTTCAAAAGCCCCTTTGGCCACACCCAAAGAAAGTGCCGCAATCGAAATACGCCCGCCATCGAGAACCTTCATCGATTGTATAAATCCATCGCCCACCTCTCCGAGCCTGTTGGTATCTGGAATGCGGCATTTATCGAAAATGATCTCAGCCGTTTCGCTCGCGCGCATGCCCAGTTTATCTTCTTTCTTACCACTACTAAAACCAGGAGTGCCCTTTTCGACAACAAAAGCGCTCATTCCCCGGCTATCGCCTTTCTCTCCGGTACGTGCTACTATAACCGCAATGTCTCCACTAATCCCGTGCGTGATAAAATTTTTGGCACCATTGAGGATCCAGTCGTCTCCATCCTTAACGGCGGTGGTGGCCATACCACCGGCATCGGAACCCGTATTATGTTCAGTAAGTCCCCAGGCACCGATCCACTCGGCAGTGGCCAGTTTTGGCAGCCATCTGTTTTTTTGTTCATCATTGGCGAACAGCAGAATATGATTGGTGCAAAGAGAATTATGTGCCGCAACCGATAAACCGATGGAGGGATCAACCTTGGAGATTTCCTCTATGATGGAAATATATTCATGATACCCTAGTCCCGATCCGCCGTATTGTTGAGGAACAAGAACACCCATAAATCCCATTTCACCCGCCTTCTTGAATAACTCAACCGGAAAATGCTGTGCCTCGTCCCATTCCATAACATGGGGCCTGATATATTGTTCTGCAAAGTCACGTGCCGAATTGGCCACCAGCTGGTGCGTCTCCGTGTAGTCGAATCCAATTTTAGATATAGATTCTGTGATCATAAAAACAATTTTTTTTTACAGGGTCAAATATAGCTTAATTCTGTTAAATCTATCCGAAGGAAAATCCTGTATTTTTGTTAATTCCTCAAGAGATTTCAACTCCCCTACACTATCGCGAAAGCGAACTATTCTATGGGCCAGCTGATTTGAAATATAAACCAGGCGGGCCAGTTCATCTGTACTGGCCTCATGTATATCGATGGGCTGAATCTCAGGAGCTGATACCACTGTAAATTCTCTTAAAATTCGCTGGACCACCTCCCGATCCAAACCGTAAACATCATTCAACTGTTCATCGGATAGAAAGCCTCCTAGGGCATCCCTGAACTTCAGGATGCGCTCAGACAATACCTTGCCAACACCTCTGATCCGAATCAGATCTTCGGCTTTGGCATGATTGAGATCTAACCTGACCGTCGATACTACCACATCAGGGTCCGCATCGGATTGATTTACCTTCTTGGCGCTTCTTTTTGTTTGGGTCTTCCATTGAGGAAATTTAAAATAAGGATCTATAGCAGCTAAAAGCGAATCTGATACCTGCGTAACCCTCTGAAAATCTTCTTTGGAATTGAGATATTCTCCGGTTTCTCTAAAGCTATGAAGCCGATCGATTTCAGTCGGACTCATCCCAAGAATATAGCCTTTAAAATCCGAGATAAAATTAGGATTAAAGGGTTTGATTAGAATAGGTTCCTGTTTTTGGGATTTCATCGAATCCAATCGGCGTTGCATCTCGAGGTCAGGACCAAAAAGCAACTGCTCCTTGTCGAAGGAGCTCCTTTTTTGCCAGTAAAAAGAAAACTGAAAAATAAATATAAGCAGCAACAAATAGAAAATCCCATTTCGTTCCTGTTTATTGAACCTGAAGTGGGTGCCAATATTTTTGTTGATTTTTTTTATTTGGAGACTGCTTTGATGGCACTTAAATATTTGACCAATTCCTCTTTTACCTTTGGAAATAAGAGTAGCAAACCAATCATATTGGGAAATACCAAGGCTAATATCATGGCATCTGAGAATTTAATAACCGCATCCAGTGTTGCGGCTGCGCCGACCACGACAAAAAGAAGAAAGAGCACTTTGTAGAGTACATCTGCTGTTTTCCCCCTGCCAAATAAATATTTCCACGACTGAAGTCCGTAGTATGACCAAGAGATCATTGTTGAAAAGGCGAAGAGGATTATTGCAATTGTCAGGACATATCTAAATCCGGGAATAACCGAGTCATAAGCCATAGAAGTAAGATCTACTCCTCCGATATAAGCCCCCGTATCGTTAAGCATAACAGTACTATTCACAGAATTACCATAATCAAAAGCACCGGCGTCCATATTAAAGAATATGATTACCAGAGCGGTCATAGTGCAAATTACGACCGTATCGATGAAAGGTTCTAGCAGTGCGACTACTCCTTCGCTAGCAGGAAACTTGGTTTTTACAGCTGAGTGTGCTATAGCCGCTGAACCTGCACCGGCCTCATTGGAAAATGCCGCACGCTGGAAACCAACAATTATGACGCCCAGGATACCACCTAGCCCGGCAAGAGGTGTAAATGCTCCTGAAATAATCATTCCGAATGCATCTCCTATAAATTCTAAATTAGCAAAGATGATCACCAAGGATGCCAGCACATAAACAATGGCCATAAAAGGCACAATCTTTTCGGTTACACTGGCTATTTTTTTAATTCCTCCTATGATTACTATACCGACTAATATGGCCAGGATGATCCCTATAATTACCCCCGTAGCTCCACCCTCTAAGCTCAGCATTGTTGAGAGTTGAACGGTTGCCTGGTTCGATTGAAATGCATTACCGCCTCCAAATGAAGCGCCCACACAAAGTATAGCGAATATCGCCGCCAATACGCGGCCCAGTCCTTTAAATCCTCTTTCCTTCAAACCCCTTGAAAGGTAATACATAGGACCACCATATACGGTTCCGTCTGCACCAACATCTCTGTATTTCACTCCAAGAGTACATTCTACAAACTTTGTAGACATTCCAATAAGACCACATACAATCATCCAAAAAGTCGCCCCCGGACCACCTACAGCAATCGCCACGGCGACCCCAGCAATATTTCCTAGCCCTACGGTCCCGGAAACGGCCGTAGCCAGTGCCTGAAAATGGCTAACCTCGCCTTCCTTGCTTTCATCACGAATAGTATCGGGTAAATCTCCTTCTACAATATTTACCTCTGCCTTTTCAACACCATGACCTTCAGGGCCCTCAACTTCATCGTATTTCCCACGGACCGTATTGATGGCCAGAGGGAATTTTAAAACATTGGGAAACTTAAAGTAGAAGGTGAAAAATGTTGCTCCAAAAACCAGCAAAATTAGTACCACGGGGATATTATAGCCGGCAATGGGAATAGGTGTCAAAACAAATCCTTCCCACCAGTTTGCTAAAGGCATAAATGCATCATTTACCTTTTCGTCTAATCCCTTCTCCTGGGCGGAGGTAAAAATGGGGAGCAAGATGGCAATAAAAGACAGAAGTCGGTACTTCATAATAGATGTTTTTGGTTTTTATTTAGTTAGTTGGAAGGGCAATATCCTAAAAATTCCAGAGGCAATCAAATATATTTGAGGCCTCGACTATCCGATATGAAACATCTCATTTAGTTTTTGTATTTGCTCCGGTCTACCCAGAACGATGACTTTGCTTCTGGGTTGGAGGGGTAGATCGGCCTCGGGATTGATAATGTAGGTCCCATCAGGAGTGATATATCCAATAATGGTACAGCCGGTTTTTCTTCTCAAGTCCAGGTCGCGCAAGGAATTGCATTTCTCCGGGCCTCCAAAATCCTCAATAGCCACCTCTTCCAGATTAGTGGTATGCTCTCCCTCTACAGATAATTTATCCATAAAAGTGATAAGGTCTGGGAGCACTACCAGAGAGGCCATATGATCACCACCAATTTTATCGGGCATGATCACTTTGTCGGCCCCGGCAAGTTCCAGTTTTTTATGAGAGCCTAGCTGTGAAGCCCGACTGATAATGAAGAGTTCATTGTTCAGCTGTCTTGCCGAAAGGACTACGAATAAATTGGCAGCGTCATCGGGTAATGTGACGATAAGATTAGAGGCACGTTTTACACCTGCACGGAGAAGAATTTCGTCCTCATTGGCGTCCCCTTCGATAAAAAGCACATCATTTTCGTGTTTTTCAATCAATTGTTTATCATTTTCGATTACCACGAAGGGTCGTTTATAAGTTTTCAATCGGACAGAGGCCTGCATCCCATTCCTTCCATAACCGCAAACAATGGTGTGTCCTGTCATGCTATTGATCATGCTTTTCACCTTTTTCTTTTTTAATAATTGAAGAGAGTTTCTGCTGATGATATATTCTGTAATGACAGATATGGCATAAGCAAATATAAATACACTTACGATGATTAAAATTACGGTAAATAATTTGGCGTCTGCGTCCAGGGGTCGCACCTCGCGAAACCCAACCGTAGTAACCGTAATTATAGTCATATAAAGCGCATCGAGCCAACCGAAATTCGCAATATAACGGTAACCCAATACACCAATAAACAAAATGGATATAATGAAAACGACAGCCAGGTAGATTTTAGAACGGAGTAGTTTTAACATATTCAAAGATCAAAAACTGAGGTGCGTTTTGTGTAAACCAGGTCTTTTATTCTAAGCCAGAAAGCAAGAAAAAGATATAATGCAAAACCGAAGCCAAGGGTTACGAAAGTCAGATAAATAAAGGAAGTCCGCACCACACGGGCGCGGATACCAAAACGTTCCGCAATCCGTCGACAGACCTCGAATCCTCTTTTCTGGAAATAATAAAGTATTTGATAAAAAATATTCACCGTCTAAAAATAAGGCTTTCAATTCAATATTTGATTCCCAAGTGCACAATCCAGGCAACGATTCTTCTCACAATACGATCTGTACAGCTGAAGAAAGGCTTGCGAATCTAACGCATGATGAACGGGAAAACCAAGTGATCGGTATTGGTTCACGATACGGTTGTCCTCTTTTAACAATTGACTGACCAGTTTTCTTAGCTCAGGATAAATATCCTTGCCCTGCTCTTTGGCATATAGGTTCTTTACCGGCAGTACCGTATTGATAATCAATTTATCTATAAAGGCCCTGCTTAGATTTTTCTCCTTGTTGTAGGTGATTGTTCCAAAATTATAATGGCTTTGCCAGTAAGCACTTGCGCTGATGGATAACAATTCATAAAATGCGTCTTTCGATCTGAGTGAAATTATCTTGCTAAAAAGATTCACATGGGTTGTGTAAAGAACGGAAAATTGAGAAAGTCGGAGCGTTGGGAAATTGCTTGGACGAACACGCATGAATTCCGGGGATGAAAAGACCGGGTCAAGTAGTTGGTATTTTTTACAGATATAAGCAAACTCTTTTTTCAGTTTCTTATAGTACTGATCCTCCACACGCTCTTTTTGAAGTAACCCGCTCAAACCAAATAAAAGACTTTCCAATTGGAGCGAATGTCCTTTGAGTTCCCTGACGATATTGAAATCGAGCGATCTGGCCAACGATAAAAAATTCGAGCGATTGAGACGCTGGCCAAAATTGGCCAGTAAGAGGATAAACAGCAGGCGTTCCCAGTTCCCCTGGGTTTCATCGAGCAACATCGCTGCTTCGGACGTTTTGGTTTCGAGTCGTTCACGAAAAAGGTGCTCCAGCCATGGCAGCAGTACTAACAAATCAAAATCTGCGGCATAAGATTCACAATTTATGAACTTGCTATCCGATTTATAGAGCAGTTTTCGATAGTTATCCAGAAAATCCTCTTCCACAAAGTTTTTAAGAACAAGGGCTGGTATCTGTTCGCCGGTATCCCTGTAAACTATCCGATCTTCTTCCCAAACCACATGCAGAATCACATTGTTGTAGTTCCTGTCGCCATTGTGATGATGAGCATACCAGTCAGAAGATTTCTTGTGCAATTCTACATTCCCTGCCCACCACTGCGCACCTATTATAATACTTGCGTTCAGGAAATCCGGTCCTGAGTGTGCATTGTAAGTGCCCAGGTCGATAATTTGCAAAGTCTCACCATTCGAAGTTAGGAGACCGTTGGTTCGAAACTTTTTGTATTTCCATATAAAGTGAAGAAGTCTTTCACGCATGGAAGTAAAATAAAAAATCCCACTGCAAGAGGGATTCAGTATAGCGAATAATCGACTATTCTATCAGATCACCTTCCCATTCGAGAACGCCACCCTCAAGATTGAAAGCATTTGCAATCCCGATACTATTCATCAGAGCGCAGGCCTGCCTGCTGCGGTTACCTGATCGGCAATAGACATAGTAATGCTTTGACTTGTCCAATTGCTCCAGTTCTTCCATGAATTCCTGGGGTTGATAAATATCAATATTGAGGGCATCTGGAATATAACCTTCTTCCATTTCTTCTTCGGTTCGGACATCCAATACCACCGCATTCGGATCTTTGGATAACTTTTCTGCCCATTCCCCCTGACTAAGATCTGCCATAGCGTTTTGGTTTTAACGGCAAAAATAAGAATATGGACGGTTTTCATCGCAGATGAGATAAAAAATTGACCCGGTGAAGAACATCACTTCTACTTTTAACAGAATTTTAGGTTGTCTATCATTTTTTACATTAAAAATAATTTTACATTTGTATATACAAATATTGTAACTACATGAACGTTGAGGAGGTAATAAAAACAGAGACTAAGATCCCTTTGAAACCCAGATCGATCATTCATCTGTTCCTGGTACACAACAAGATCAAAGAGCATCTGACCAGAGCATTAAAACCCTTCGAAGTTTCATTGCAACAGTTTAATGTATTGAGAATACTCAGGGGTCGAAAAGGCGTACCCGCCAATCTTTCAAACCTTAACGAGCGTATGATAAATAAGATGAGCAACACCACCCGACTGGTCGACAAATTGTTGGCAAAGGGCTACGTGGATCGTTCTATTTGCCCCTCTAACCGCAGAAAGGTAGAAATCACCATTACGATGGAAGGAGAAAAGGTACTAAGTAAGATGGACCAAACCATAAAGCGATCTGAGGAAGAATTGGTACAGAATTTTTCCGCTCAGGAATTGGAACAATTAAATCTATTACTACATAAATTTTAATCTTTAATCAATATCATTTATTATGAAAAAGAGTGTTATCAGCCTCATCGTAGCAGTGATCACCACAGGGCATATGAGTGCCATCGATCCTGTCAACGAAATTAAAAAAGAAGTGAAAGCCAGTTCCAGCACCGTAACCTGGAAGGCTTACAAGGTAACGGGTTCGCATACCGGTACCGTGAATCTTAGTTCCGGAGAATTGCTCTTCGAAGACGACAAACTGTCAGGGGGGGAATTTATGGTCGACATGACCAGTTTGATCTCTACCGACCTTGAAGGCGAATACAAGGGAAAACTGGAAGGACATCTGAAATCCGATGACTTTTTTGGCGTTGAAAAGCATCCCAGCTCGAAGCTGGTATTTACCGACGTGAAGTCAAGCGGTAAAAACTCCTATGAAGTAACTGGAGATCTCACCATCAAAGGAATCACTAAACCTGTCACTTTCGATGTTTCTATTTATGGAAGCAAAGCCACTGCGACTATGAAGGTAGACCGTGCACAATATGATGTTCGTTACGGTTCCGGAAGCTTTTTCGAAAACCTCGGTGATAAAACCATTTATGACGAATTCGATTTGGTGGTAGACTTGGAATTCTAGTCCACACTCCCGAAAAACTCAAAAGCCCGATCACATCTTAACAGGTCGGGTTTTTTTGTGATTCACATTTTGATTATATAAAATTTCCTTTCTATATTTGGCGCTATGTTTAGAAGAATATCTAATACCTGGTGGTGGTTGAACTTACGTCCTGAGTCGTGAGCAAAGCATTTTACAGGTGTAACCATACCAAAAAGGCTTGTCTATCACGACAGGCCTTTTTTAATGCCCTACTTTATGAAGTATAAACTTGAGACATCATATAAAAAGATACTTGCGGATACGATTACCCCGGTGAGCGTTTACCTGAAAATCCGCGATCGGTTTCCCAACAGCATACTGTTGGAAAGTAGTGATTATCACGCCAGCGATAACTCATTTTCCTATATCTGCTGCAACCCGATTGCTTCGATAAAAATTCAGCATGAAACAATTACCAAAGTTCTTCCCGATGGCTCCAAATCCGAGGAACCTCTCGACAAGAAAACGGACGTTGCCCAACTCATTCAGGATTTTAGCCAACTGTTCGAAACAACCAACCAAAGCTTTAAGTTCATCAACAACGGCCTTTTTGGCTACATAGCCTATGATGCTGTAAGGTACTTCGAGGATATTGAAATTGCCAAAAAAGAAGGACATCTAAAAATTCCAGATATATATTATGCAGTATATCAGAACATCATCGCCATCAATCACTTCAAAAACGAAGCATATATATTTTCTCACTGCTACGAAAGCGAAAGTAATATTGCGGAAATCGAACACCTGCTGAGTATGCGAAATTTTGCCTCCTATAATTTTTCCAAAGAAGGCGATGTGGTTTCCAATATGAAGGACAAAGAATATATGCACCTGGTGGAACTGGCCAAAAAACATTGCCATCGGGGAGACGTATTCCAGCTGGTGCTCTCGAGAAGGTTCCGGCAAAAATTCAAAGGCGATGAGTTCAATGTGTACCGAGCGCTCAGATCCATCAATCCATCTCCTTACCTGTTTTATTTTGATTATGGGAGTTTTAAGATTTTTGGAAGTTCCCCAGAAGCACAGCTGGTGATCAAAAAAGGCAAAGCGGAGATCCATCCTATCGCGGGTACATTTAAAAGAACCGGTAGCGACGAGGAAGATGCCGCACTGGCAAAGAAGCTGACGGAAGATGACAAAGAGAACAGCGAACACGTAATGCTGGTCGATCTTGCACGGAACGACCTCAGCAGGAACGGACATAGCGTAGCCGTTGAAAATTACAGAGAAGTTCAGTTCTTTTCCCATGTGATCCATCTGGTCTCTAAGGTGACCGCCCATAAGAAACCGGATATTTCTACCATGAATGTGGTGGCCGACACTTTTCCAGCAGGCACCTTGAGCGGTGCACCAAAACATATGGCCATGCAACTCATTGAAAAATATGAACACACCAGCAGGGATTACTATGGCGGTGCTATCGGCTTTATGGATTTTAATGGCGAGTTCAACCATGCTATAATGATTCGTACCTTTTTGAGCAAGGACCACGAATTGTATTATCAGGCGGGAGCAGGTTTGGTCGCGGCATCAGATCCGGAGAAAGAGCTGCAGGAGACCTATAATAAATTAGGCGCATTGACCAAGGCGCTGGAAATTGCAGAATCGATCTAGCGCCATGAAGAAAGTCCTTGTGATAGATAACTACGACAGTTTCACCTATAATTTGGTGCACTATCTGGAAGATCTGGATTGCGAAGTGGAGGTAAAGCGAAACGACCAACTCGACCTTAAGGATGTTGCAGAATTTGACAACATCGTGCTTTCACCGGGGCCGGGTATTCCAGACGAAGCCGGGCTGCTTAAAGAGATCATCGAAACCTGGGGTCCTACTAAACGCATATTTGGCGTATGCCTGGGGCAACAGGCTATTGGGGAAGTTTTCGGGGGTAGACTTATCAATCTCGATGAAGTATACCACGGGGTCGCCACCAGAATCCTAATTATCAAAGACGATGCGTTATTCGAAGGAATGCCCAAAGAAATAGAGGTGGGTAGATATCACTCCTGGGTGGTAGACCCAAACCTGCCGGAAAGCCTGGAGGCTACCTCGGTAGATGAAAACGGTCAGCTGATGTCGATACGACATAAAAATTTTGACGTATGTGCTGTTCAGTTTCACCCAGAATCTGTCCTCACTCCTCATGGGAAGCAGATGCTCGAGAATTGGTTGAAGGACGGATAAAAACATAAGACAAAAAATCCTATGAAAACAATATTGAACCGCTTGATAAACCACGATGTGCTCTGTAAAGAAGACGCCCGTCAGGTTTTGGTTAACATCGCCAAAGGCACCTATAACCAAAGTCAGATCGCGGCTTTTCTCACCGTATATATGATGAGAAGTATTTCGATCGAGGAATTGGAGGGTTTCCGCGATGCCTTGCTCGAATTGTGCCTGGCCGTCGATCTCTCAGGCTATGATCCCATAGATCTCTGCGGAACGGGGGGTGATGGCAAGGATACCTTTAATATTTCGACTCTTGCATCCTTTGTTACGGCCGGCGCAGGTATCCCGGTGACTAAACACGGCAACTATGGTGTTTCTTCGAAGTGTGGGAGTAGCAATGTTCTGGAGTTTTTAGGCATACGGTTCAGCAATGAAGCTGATTTTCTGAAAAGATCGATCGATGAAAGCGGCATATGTATTTTGCATGCTCCACTTTTTCATCCTGCTATGAAAAACGTTGCCCCGATCAGGAAGGAGCTGGCCGTTAAGACCTTTTTTAACATGCTGGGACCCATGGTCAATCCGGCTTTTCCCACGTACCAGATCGTAGGAGTATTCAACCTTGAACTTGCGCGGATGTATGGCTATCTATACCAGAACACCGAAAAGAAATTTACAGTAGTACACGCCCTGGATGGCTATGATGAAATCTCTCTTACAGGGGCAACCAAGACGATTTCGAATTTTTCGGAGACCATGTTGCATCCTGAAGACTTTGGTGTCGCCCCTGTTCGACCGGAGGAAATCGCAGGGGGAGAAGATATTGAACAGTCCGCAAAGATTTTTATGGCTATACTGGAGGGAAAAGGAAGTGAGGCTCAGAATAATGTGGTGTGTGCCAATGCGGGAATGGCCATAGCGACGGCAAAAGGCCTCTCTGCCAGGGAAGGCTTTGAACTCGCCCAAAATTCTTTATTCGACCGAAAGGCGCTTAAGGCGCTTCAAACACTTCAAAAAATAAGCGCAAACTAGGTGATGCATATACTCGATAAAATAGTAGCGGCTAAACACCGGGAAGTGGGCCTGAAAAAGTTGTTGATCCCTGTAAATCAACTCGGAAAAAGCCGGTTGATGGAACGGGATACCGTCTCTTTGGTAAAAAGGCTGTCTAAAAGTAAATCAGGTATTATTTCTGAGCATAAACGCCGTTCACCCTCCAAAGCTGCTATAAATACTTCCTTAAGTGTGGAGGATGTCATACTAGGGTATACGGAAGCAGGGGTCAGCGGGATCTCTGTGCTGACCGACGGACAGTTTTTTGGTGGTTCTCTTGACGACCTCATCTTAGCGCGCGCCTGCACAACATGCCCTCTTCTCAGAAAGGAATTTATCATAGACGAATATCAGCTGATTGAAGCCAGGGCGCATGGGGCCGATGTCATACTTTTGATCGCTGCAATCCTGACGCCGGATGAGATCCGCTCCCTCTCCCGACGGGCATCTGATCTCGATATGGAAGTACTCCTGGAGGTACATGACAAAGAAGAACTCGAACGAAGCCTTTTTCCGGAGATCGATATGATCGGGGTAAACAATCGCAACCTGAAAACTTTTGAAGTCTCTGTTGAGAACAGTCTGACTCTTTCCGAAAAGATCCCGGAGGGATTTATGAAGATCTCCGAAAGCGGTATCGACAGCATCGGTACTATAAATCAATTGAGAACTTTTGGCTATGAGGGTTTCCTGATCGGGGAGCAGTTCATGAGATCTGAACATCCTGGAAATTCAGCCCGGGCTTTTATCCAACAACTGGAGCGATGAAACTAAAGATCTGTGGTATGAAATATAACTCCGTTGAAGTATCGGAACTCCGGCCCGACTATCTGGGCTTTATTTTCTGGGAGCCTTCTCGCCGCTTTTTCAGTGGTTGTATTTCGGATATTATTGCTGACCCGAAACGCGTTGGAATATTTGTTGACGCTGCCCCGGAGGATATTGTATTGAAGGTCTATGAACACAACCTGGATGCTGTGCAGCTGCATGGATCTGAAAAACCAGACACTTGTAAGTACCTCGGGGATCATATAGGTGAGCAGCACAGCACAGGAATAGAAATCATCAAGGCCTTTGCGATAGATGAGGCATTTGATTTCGAAGTTCTAAAAGAGTATGAAGATTCATGTGATTTTTTCCTGTTCGACACCAGAGGTGACCTGCCAGGAGGTACCGGGCGCCGTTTCGACTGGAAGCTTTTGAACAACTATAAATTGAACAAGCCTTATTTTCTCAGCGGGGGTATCGGACCTTCGGATGCCGCTGCAATTAAAACCTTCCTGTCGCGTACGGAAGCCGAAAAATGCTATGCCATCGACCTAAATAGCAGGTTTGAAATAGAGCCCGGTCTGAAAGACCTGGAGGCCCTGCAAACATTTATTGAGGAGATAGGGTATTTATCTCAAAAAGATTGAACTATGAAAGGTTATCATGTAGATGAAAATGGATATTACGGGATTTTTGGTGGAGCGTATATCCCTGAAATGCTTTATCCCAACACGGAAGAGCTGAGGCAAAACTACCTCAGTATCATGCAGGAATCCCAATTCAAAAAGGATTTTCACCAGCTTTTAAGGGACTATGTGGGGCGCCCTACACCGCTATATTTCGCAAAAAATCTATCGGCAGAATACAAGACTAGAATATATCTTAAACGCGAAGACCTCTGTCATACCGGGGCACATAAAGTCAATAATACCATTGGCCAGATCCTGTTGGCCAAACGGTTGGGCAAGAATCGCATTATCGCAGAAACAGGTGCTGGACAGCATGGTGTTGCCACCGCAACAGTATGCGCCCTGATGGGAATAAAGTGCGTGGTATATATGGGAGAGATCGATATTGCCAGGCAGGCCCCCAACGTCGCCAGGATGAAAATGCTCGGAGCGGAGGTTAGACCTGCCCTTTCCGGCAGCCGGACACTTAAAGATGCTACAAATGAAGCCATTCGCGATTGGATCAACAACCCGGTCGATACACATTATATTATCGGTTCTGTAGTGGGGCCCCATCCCTACCCCGACATGGTGGCTCGTTTTCAATCGGTTATCTCAGAAGAGATCCAATCGCAATTGCTTGAAAAAGAAGGCACCTCCAATCCGGATTATGTGATTGCCTGTGTAGGTGGCGGCAGTAATGCCGCAGGGGCTTATTACCATTACCTAGACAATATGGAGGTGGGTATCATTGCTGTTGAAGCGGCAGGCAAAGGAATTAATACAGGCGAAAGCGCTGCCACCTCAGCTCTGGGGAAAGTGGGGATTATTCATGGTTCCAAGACCTTGTTGATGCAGACCAACGACGGGCAGATTACCGAACCCTATTCTATCTCAGCAGGATTGGATTATCCGGGTGTCGGACCTATGCATGCACATCTTTTTCAGTCCGGACGAGGCGAATTTATTTCGATTACCGATCAGGAGGCTATGGAGGCGGGCCTAAGGGTATCCCAATTGGAGGGTATTATTCCGGCTATCGAAACTTCACATGCCTTCGCCATCTTTGATAAAAGGGAATTCAAACCAGAGGATATATTGGTGATCAATCTTTCGGGACGGGGTGATAAAGACCTTCAGACGTATATCGATTATTTCAATCTATAATATTTAGAACGATCCAGCACAAAACCATGAATCGAATAACAGATAAATTAAGACAGTCGGGCAAGATCTTGTCGATCTATTTTACAGCCGGTTATCCCGATCTGAATGATACGGAAAAAATCATCAATGCATTAGCTGATAATGGGGTAGATATGATCGAGATAGGACTGCCCTTTAGTGATCCCTTAGCTGACGGACCCACTATTCAGGCAAGCTCAACCGCAGCACTTCATAATGGTATGAACAGCGAACTGCTTTTTGATCAACTCAAAAACATCCGTTCAAAAGTGAATATTCCACTGATCATCATGGGGTATTTTAATCCGGTTTTGCAGTATGGGGTAGAGGAATTTTGTTCCAGATGTGTTGAAGCAGGAATAGACGGATTGATTCTGCCCGATCTTCCTTTAGATGTATACATGAGGGAGTACAAAGACATCTTTGATCATTATGGATTGTTGAATATTTTCCTAATCACACCCCAAACCAGTGATGAGCGAATACGGCAAATAGATGATGCTTCGGAGGGCTTTATCTATATGGTAAGTTCCGCAAGTACCACAGGTGCAAAAACCGGATTTGGAGAAGAACAAACTTCATATTTTCAGCGGATTGCCGCCATGGAACTTAAAAACCCGTTGATTGTAGGTTTTGGTATCAGTAATGCAAAGACCTTTCAACAAGCCACAGAATATGCCGAAGGGGCGATAATCGGTTCGGCGTTCATCAAACATCTTACAAAAAAAGGGGTGGCGAATATCCCCGAATTTATTAAAAGAATTCGCTAGATTTAGAGGCTTAAAATAAATAATATCACGATGAGGAGACACCTTATTTTTCTGTTCCTTGGGATGGCGCTGACAGGACTGGCCCAGGATGCTGCCCAACTGAAATCGCAGGTTCGACATTCTATCGATGAATTGCGCGAATTTATAGCGATCCCAAATGATGCCCTTGAACATGCAGACATCAATCGGAACATAAGCTGGCTTACACAGAAATTTAACAAGCGGGGATTTAATACTTCTGTGTTACCTACAGAGGGGTTACCCTTATTCTTCGCTGCTCTTCCTATGGAAGACGACAAGCCTACCGTACTGTTTTATATGCATTTTGATGGTCAGTCGATAGATCCTTCACAATGGATTCAACCCAATCCCTATCAGGTGGTATTGAAATCCCCGGAAGGTGATGAATGGAAAGATCAATCCTTTAACGACCTCTCGGAGGATATTGATTATACCTGGAGGTTATTCGGTCGTTCGACATCTGATGACAAAGGTCCTATTGTGATGTTTTTGAATGCCTTTGACCTGTTGAAAAAAAATAATGTGAATATCCCTTTCAATATTAAAGTAATCCTCGACGGTGAGGAAGAAAAGGGCAGCAAGCCGCTACCCGCAGCCGTAAAACAATACCGGGAGTTACTGGAGGCAGATTTTCTTCTGATAGCCGATGGCCCCGTGCACCCTTCAACTAAACCTACCATCGTGTACGGTTGTAGAGGAATTACCACTATGTCTATCACCACCTATGGCCCTTATAAACCGCAACACAGTGGACATTATGGCAACTATGCCCCTAATCCGGGCTTTCAACTTGCACACCTCCTGGCCAGCATGAAGGATCGGGATGGAAGAGTTCTGATCGAAGGGTATTATGATGGGATCAACATAGATGACGCTACTGCTTCTGTATTAAAAAGCGTTCCCGATAACGCAAAGGCCATCAACGAACATCTGGCCATAAAAACACCCGAAAAAGTAGGTTCGAACTACCAGGAATCGATACAATACCCTTCATTGAATGTACGGGGATTGGGTTCTGGATGGATAGGAGATAAAGCCCGAACCATTGTCCCTGGTTCGGCCACCGCAGAAATAGATCTTAGGTTGGTACCCGAAACAGACGGTAGTCGTTTAAAAGAGCTCGTAAAGGATCACATCCGATCTGAAGGGTTTTTTATTACCGATACCGATCCTTCTAAAGAATTGAGGATGCAGCACGACAGAATTGTGAAGGTTACGGAAAGAGGAGTTACCGATGCCTTCAGGACGCCGCTGACCAATCCCTACGGAAATTTCGTAGCCGAGGTGTTTCAGGAGGCATTCGATGAGGAGGTAGTCAAAATCCGGATTGCCGGAGGAACGGTACCCATCGCATCATTTGTGAATGAATTAGAAATTCCCGCGCTCCTGATCCCGATGGTCAACCCGGATAACAACCAGCATAGCCCCAATGAAAATTTGGAAATAGGGCAATTAGCTTATGGCATCAAAGCGATTTATGCTTTGCTGAGTACGCCACTGCCTGAATAAATTTCTCAGCAATTCCGCCACATAGCCTGCAGGGAAAGGTCTGTCTTTAAAAAAAAGGCCTGTACTGGTCTACCCGGAAATCGAAGGTGTTGTATTCCGGATTGTTCTTTTTGATCGATTGATATTGGCTCATACTGCCTATAGCCCTGTTTGCCGAACCAGAAGGTGCGGTAAGCGACACTGTTTTCACGATCCGCTCATCCTGGCGGTATTTAGCCTGGGTATAAGATCGGAGGGGCTTCTTCCTATTGGGATAGGCATAAGGGAGTTTGACTATATGTATTCTCGGAACCTCAGTTTGGAGGGGTACAAGCTGGAGTCCGCATTCCCTGAGATGCCGGCGGAAGAAATACTCCGGTCCGTTTTTGCTATTGCCCCCGGTAAAGATGAGGGTATCGATGCGGCGAAATCTATAGAGTACCTGGATCAGGTCGCGTAGCACGACATTCTTCATACCATGATCGGAAGCATTCACTTCTTCCCGTTCGGCGCTCGCTACAATATCGCAAATACCAATCCTATGTTTTTTCAGAAACTCCTGTCGTTGGGCAATGGCCAAATCGGAGGTTTCATAGGCAAGTCCCAGATCGAAAATGCGATCTAGTATTCGCCACAGTTGTCCATCCCGACTCCCGTAACAAAAATCAACATCTCCATCTTTCAATTCCCGGGTACTAAATCTTGGAGGTGGTAACGTACCTACGATAAGCCTGGTGACCTCGGGAAATAAAAAAGGTTCGTATGGATGTTTATGCAAAAAAATAGCTTGAATAATTGAGGTAGATTCCTACTGTAATGATAATGAAATTTTAAGCAGTGTGACAACCAAAACAGGAATACCTTTTGAATATGTACATCTTCAAAATCAGTTATACATTGAGGGATTGATGGGGTTATTTTAAAACGATAACCAGATCGTCTGTATTGACCAGTGACCCCGCTGGCAACTGGATTTTTCCAATCACGCCTTCTTCCGTTGCGGTTACCGTGGTTTCCATCTTCATAGCTTCGATAACAAACAGCGGTTGGTTTTTCTCGATCTCCTGACCTCGTTTTACCAGTACATTGGAAAGCAAGCCCTGGAGCGGGGCTCCGATATGCTTTGGATCGCTCGGATCTATTTTTACGTTTTCCTCTTTCTCCACCTTAACCGATGTGTCTCTTATCAGCACGTTCCGCAGCTGCCCATTCACCTTAAAGAAAATACTGACGTTGCCGGCCTGGTCGGGCTCCCCTTTTAACATCAGTGATATCAGTACGTTTTTCCCCTTATCGAGTTCTACCATGATCTCCTCGCCTATGTCCATGCCATAGAAGAAATTCTTGGTAGGAATATTCATAATATTGCCGTATTTCAGATGTTTTTCATAAGCATCGGTAAATACTTTGGGATAGAGTGTATACGACAAGTAGTCTGTGATATACAAATCTCTGCCCATCCCTTTCTTGAACTTTCTCTTAAATGCTGCAAATTCCTTATCGAAGTCGATAGGTTCCAGGTGCGCGTTGGGTCTGTCGGTATAAGGTTTTTGATCTTTCAGGACAAGCTTCTGGACCTTTTTAGGGAATCCACCTACCGGCTGACCGAGGTCGCCCCTGAAAAAATTGATCACGGACTGAGGGAAAGATATGGTATCCCCTTTCTCCAATACATCCGCTATACTATATCCGTTACTGATCAGGTATTGTGCCATATCCCCAACCACCTTGGAACTCGGTGTCACCTTGATTATGTCGCCAAAGAGTTTGTTGACTTCGGCATACATTTTAGTGATTTCAGGAAATTGATGTTCCAGGCCCAGCGCAATCGCCTGTCCTTTTAAATTGGAATACTGGCCCCCCGGAATCTCATGATGGTATATTTCCCCGGTACCGGCTTTCAAACCGGATTCAAAAGGATAATAATAGCTTCGTACGGTTTCCCAATAATTGGAATACTCCGCAAGAGAACCCGAATTCATAGTATGTTCTCTGGGATGGAATCGCATCATTTCGACCAGGGAATTGAAATTGGGCTGAGCCGTCATTCCTGAAAGTCCGCCCAGAGAAACGTCCAACACATCCACACCTGCTTCCACAGCCTTTAAATACGTTGCAGCCTGCGTAGATGATGTATCGTGGGTATGCAAATGGATTGGGATCTTCAATTCTGATTTCAAGGCCGAGATCAATTCAAAAGCTGCTTCTGGTTTTAACAGTCCAGCCATATCCTTTACTCCAAGAATATGCGCACCTGCGTTTTCGATGTCCCTGGCCAGCTGAAGATAATAGTTGAGGCTATATTTGGTTTTTTCCGGGTTGAGTATATCACCGGTATAGCAAATAGAACCCTCGGCAAGTCCACCTGTCTTTTCCCTTACATAACTTATGCAGGGGGCTATAGACTTCATCCAATTAAGCGAGTCGAAGATCCGGAACACATCTACTCCGGTCGCCCAGGCCTGTTCAACAAATTTTTCAATGAGGTTGTCGGGATAGGCCGTATACCCCACAGCATTGGACCCCCTGATGAGCATTTGTAACAAAATATTGGGCATAGCCTTTCTCAGAAGTGCCAATCGCTCCCACGGATTCTCCTGAAGAAACCGCAGGCAAACATCGAAAGTAGCCCCACCCCAGACTTCCAGGCTGAAGATTTCAGGGTTGTTCCTGGCATATCCCTCGGCCACTTTAAGCATATCTATGGTACGCATCCTTGTGGCAAGCAGACTTTGGTGGGCATCGCGCATGGTGGTATCGGTGTACTGAATTTTGTTCTCTTTCCTCAACCATTCTGAAAACGCCTCCGGACCCAATTCTTGCAGCAGGTCTTTGGTACCTTTTGGATATGGCATGTTCCTCGGGAAATCAGGTATCCGGGGTTTGGAAAAAATATGGTTCGGATTGATGTGCTTCACATCCGGATTTCCGTTAACGATTGTTTCTCCGAGATATTCCAGCAATTTATTGGCGCGGTTCCTGGGTTCGACGATCTCAAAAAGTGCCCGTTCGTCCTTGATGAAATTCACCGTCACCTTTCCCTCTCTGAAAGTCGGATGTTTCAATATATTGTCCAGGAAAGCCATATTGGTCTTCACCCCCCGGATACGAAATTCTGCCAGCGTTCTGCGCATTTTCCGACAGGAGCCGTCCAATGTTCGGCTCAGAGCTGAGACCTTTACCAGCATGGAATCGAAAAATGGTGAAATGCTTACCCCTTGGTATATACTACCGGCATCGAGTCGGATTCCCAGACCTGAAGCGCTGCGGTAGGTGGTCACGATACCGTAGTCGGGTTTGAAATCATTCAGCGGATCTTCGGTCGTGATCCTGCATTGAAGGGCATAACCGGTTATATGGATAGATTCCTGATCTTTTATCTTGATCTGCTGGTCGGAAAGCCTGTAAC
>JAHEJJ010000061.1 GCA_024638915.1 Robiginitalea sp. | reverse complement strand
ACAGATCCATCTGCTCAAATTAGAGCATCACTAATATTTGCCGTATTTTTGCCCTGATGGAATCACACCGCCAGAAAAAAATAGCCGGGGTCATTCAAAAAGACCTGGCCGACATCCTGCAGCGCGCCGCCACCGATGGTGGCCTGCAGGGAACTATTATTTCCGTAACCAAAGTCTCGGTGACGGCAGATCTCTCTATCGCCAAGGTCTATGTAAGTATCTTCCCCACAGAGAAGTCTAAGGAAGTTATGGACGGTCTTCGTTCTAACCAGCCTCTTATCCGCCACGAAATGGCACAGCGCACGCGCCACCAGTTCCGCAGAATGCCAGAGCTGGTATTTTTCTTAGATGACTCGCTCGACTATATTGAAAACATCGAAAAATCCCTGGAAGAAGGAGAAGACCCTATTGAAAACCCGGAACTGTTGCCAAGAAGGAAAAAGTCCTAGATATTTTTTAGGGCGTTGTTGTTGGAATTTTTATAGTTTATTTTTGATACAGTGCAAGGCAAAATTTAAACGAAGCAATGTGCAAAATGGAGCATTAAAAATAAAGGTTAAAGCCCCAATAATTATCTGAATGAATTTCCCATTCTACATAGCCAGGCGTTACGTTCGCTCCAAAAGCAGCCAGAATGCGGTAAACATCATCAACTTCGTCACCTTCCTGGTGATCGTAATCGGTTCCGCAGCCTTATTCATAGTACTTTCGGGCTTTGCCGGACTCAAAACTTTTAGCCTGTCGTTTAGCAATATCTTTGACCCCGACCTGAAAGCCGTTCCCGCTGCCGGAAAATTTTTCAGCCTTAATCCACAGCAGGAAGAACAGCTCAAAGAAATATCGGATATCACCTTTTATTCACGGGAAATAGAGGAACGGGTATATCTGAGTTACCGGCAAAAAGGGGATGTTGCCTATGTAAAAGGGGTCGACTCTATGTATCGGAAGGCCATCAGCGTAGACAGTACGATCTACTGGGGAGAATGGGCCGCATCGGGCCGTCAGGGAGTTGTCGGATTAGGTATTGCCAACCTGCTGGGGCTTACCATCAATAATTTCCAGGATCCGCTTATACTTATCGCCCCGAAGCCCGGCAAGGGTTCCCTAAGCCCGCAATCATTCCAGGCCGCCAGTTTGTATAATACCCTTCCTGTTGTGCTTTTTGGCGTCTATGCCATTGAGGAAAACCTGGACCATAAATATGTATTTACCGATATCAATCTTGTTCAAAACCTACTCAACCTGAGTCCGGACAAGATCTCAGGGATCAACTTCAAGCTCGCCGCAGACGCAGACTTGGTGTCATTGCGGAGTCGGCTGCAGCAAATCCTCGGGGAAAAGGTGGCTCTTAAAGACCGCCGCGAACTCAACAGTGCGCTTTATAAAATGCTCAATACGGAGAACCTTGCCACCTACCTTATCTTCACTCTGGTGCTGATCATCGCCTTGTTCAATGTGGTAGGGGCCATCATTATGATGATCCTCGACAAGCAGCAGAATTCGAAAACCCTTTTTAGCCTGGGTACCACCATCAGGGAGCTCAGGAGGATCTATTTTATCCAGGGGGTTTTGGTCACCAGCCTGGGCGGGCTCATCGGGGTAGTGGTGGCCTCGCTGCTCATCTGGTCTCAGTTGGTTTTCGGCTGGTTAAAGATCACCCCTTCGCTGGCCTACCCGGTAGAATACCGGTTGATGAATGTGCTTATCGTATTGGCTACTATCGTTGTATTGGGGGTGATCGCCTCTAAGATCGCAAGCAGCAGGATCTCCAAAAAATTACTGGCCTGATCAGGCAAAAACATGATCCCCGAATTTCTCCAGCACCTCCTCGAAGGCGGCAAAGACATCTGCGGCATCATCACTGGTCACCATCTTCATCCGGTATTCCTTAAAGTGGGGGATCCCCCTGAAATAATTGGTATAATGCCTTCGGGTTTCAAAAACACCCAGCTTCTCCCCTTTCCAGTCGATAGCCATTTGAAGGTGTCGCCTGGCAGCTTCTACCCGCTCGGCCATACCCGGAGGTGGTAATATATTTCCGGTTTCCAGAAAGTGTTTCACTTCATTGAAAAACCAGGGGTTCCCTATGCTGGCCCGGCCTATCATAGCGCCGTCCAGACCATAGTCGTCCCGCATTCGTTTGGCGGCTTCGGGTGAATCTATATCGCCGTTTCCAAATACCGGGATATGCATACGACTGTTGTTCTTCACTTGGGCAATCGGCGCCCAATCGGCCTTGCCTTTATACATCTGTACTCTTGTACGGCCATGTATAGCGATAGCCTGGCAGCCAACATCCTGTAATCGTTCGGCCACTTCTACAATTTTGATGGAATTGTGGTCCCATCCCAGGCGGGTCTTTACCGTGACCGGAAGATGGGTATGTTCTACCATCGCCTTGGTGAGCGAAACCATTTTGTCGATATCCTTCAGGATGCCTGCGCCGGCACCTTTGCTCACCACTTTCTTTACCGGACAGCCAAAGTTGATATCTATAATATCAGGGTTTGATTTTTCAACGATCTCCACAGAGCGGAGCATAGAATCGAGATTGGCTCCGAATATCTGTATCCCTACCGGCCGTTCTTTCTCATAGATGTCGAGCTTCATAACGCTTTTGGCCGCGTCGCGGATCAGGCCTTCTGAAGAAATAAATTCGGTATATACCACATCGGCGCCCTGCTCTTTGCACAAAGCGCGGAAAGGCGGATCACTCACATCCTCCATCGGGGCGAGCAGGAGTGGAAATTCAGATAATTCTATAGGGCCGATCTTTGGCATACGATTCGAAATTCGGACCACAAAATTACTAATTACGTAACAAATGGGTAAAATTTACTCCTCTTCAAGGCGTTGGCGCTCGCTTTTACTAAGGTTGCGCTTATTATCCGCCAGGCCGTAGTTGCCAAAATTAAATGTAAAACCGAGTCGGACGAACTGGGTTTCTGGCGTGGAGAGAAAGGCATTGTCCTGATTGTAATATCGTGAGGTATAACGGGGATTTACACGTCCAAGGACATCTTCCGCCACCAGCGAGATGACCGCTTTTTTATTCCAGAGCGATTTTTGTAATCCAAGGTTAAGGTTGATAGATTCTCCCAGTTTATAAGATCCGAGAAGAAACCTGTTGAAATAGGTAAAGGCCAGCTCACCGGTAAGGCTTTTATTTTTATTCAGGGTCAAATAATTGGCAAAGTATATATAAACGCCGCTCACCTGGTTGGTGTAGAATTCCTCCGGGCTTTCTTCGGCCCTGAAGGTTTCATCTTCATAAAAGAAAGACGTATAGGCATAGAGGTACCAGGGGGTTAGCAAAGACTTGCTCATAGTAAGGTCTATACCGTAGGAAACGCTTTCCAGCACGTTCTGGGGCGACTGTCGCAGTACCTGATTTTCGTTGTCCTGGAAAGTGAGCCTGCTGATATAATTACCGTTGTCCCGATAGTAGAAATCAAAGAAATAGGTGTCCTTAAAAGTATAGTTGAAATTAAAATTATGGCTGAAATTCGGTCTTAACGCCGGATTGCCTTCCCTGAAATCATTTTCGTTAAGGAAGTATCTGAACGGATTGAGATCGCGGTAATTGGGCCTTCTCAGTTTTCGGCTATAGTCTACAGAAATGCTGTGGTCCTCGTGGATCCGATGCAATACATAAAGGCTGGGGAAGAGTTCAAAATAGTTCTGCTTCCCGATGCTATCGAGGGTAACCGAAAGCGTATTGACGTTGGTCTGTTCCCCCCTGAGGCCTAATTTCAATGACCATTTCTCCCAATTCCTGGAATACCCGGCATAGGCTGCCAGCACGGTCTCGTCGTACTGGAATATGTCGGACAATGCAAGATCGAAGGGAGGGTCGGTGCCGTTGACATCGAAATAATCGATCTGGTTATCGGATTGGATATAAGATACCTTTGCCCCTGTTTCCACATTACCGGAACCTGCGGGTAAACTAAGGTCTAATTGGCTTGTGATAATATCGATCTGCTGCTCGGCGTCGGTGGAGAAATCAAAATTCCGGATAAAGGCGCCGGCCGGATCAAAATAATCACTCGACCCTACCTGGTCTTGTGTTTCGTCGTAAAAAGTATAATGGATATTGGCGCGTAAGGTCCCCCCTTTTTCGTTCAGGTCTCTTTCATAGTTGAGGTCGAGCCCCAGGTTTAAATAATCATTATCGAGGGTGCTAAGGGTGTTCAGGGTAGAATCGAGGGTCCCTCCAGCGTTTCGCATCTCGGTAAAGACCAGATTTTCTATGCTCTTATCAGGCGAATAGGTGAGGTTCGTAGTAAGGTTAAAGCGGTTTTTTTCGTCCAGATCATAATCGGCGATCAGGTTGGCCTGTTGTGCCTGAGATTGGGTCGTCCGGTCGAGCTGGGTATCCCAACGTGCAAATACCTGATCTAAATTGTCAATATAGTTGATTTCGCTTTCAACACCCCTGAAATCCTTTCTGGGGTTGATGGTGTAATTCCCAAAGAGGTTCCACTTATTGCTCTTATAATAATGGCTCGTCCCAAGGCCAAATTTTGCGAATATCGCCTGGGTGTAATTGGCCTGTACACTGCCCTTGTAGCCAGGGATTACATTTTTGGTAGTGATGATATTGAGAATAGGGCCCCCTTCTGCATCGTAACGGGCCGGGGGATTATTGATGACTTCCACGGATGATATGGCAGAGCCGGGAAGGCTTTCCAGCAGGTTTTTAATCTCGGCTTGTGAAAGCTGAACCTTTCGGTCGTTAAGGTATACCGTGGCGGTCTGGCCACGTATTTCGAGCTGTCCCTGGCTGCTGATCACCCCGGGTGTGTTCCGCAAAATATCCCATGAGTTTCCTTGCGACACCACCGAATTCTCTACGTTGAACACGATACGGTCTGTTTTGCGTTCTACGGTAGGCTGTTTTGCCGTAACCACCACCTCATCGAGCCATACCTGGTCTTCTTCCATAAACAGGGCTCCTATACGCACGTTGTTCTGGACATCTAAAGGAATGAGTCTGGACTTATTGCCAAAATAGCGGGCCTGGAGATAGTATAGCCCCGGATCGACCCCGGAAAAAATAAATCGGCCGTTTTCATCTGCCGATGAACCTTTTACCTGACTGCTATCGCTAACGGCGAGTAGGACCACATTGGCAAAAGATACCGCCTTCCCGTTTCTATCTTTAACCGTTCCGGCCATCTCAAAAGTTTGAGTCCAGATAAACAAAGGCATCAGGAGGCAAATAAAGATTGGTAATTGCTTCACAGATTCAGGGTTGGTTGCCAAATCTATGAAATTATCTAGGGAATACCTTCTAAAATTGCTTGAAAGAGCCTACAGTCATCGAATACAACATGATTACTTAATACGCCTGAATAACTGGCTTTGGTGCGAAATGAACTATATTTGCAAGCCAAACGGCAAGGCATGCTTTGTTTTAAAATGCTATGAAGAATATCAGGAATTTCTGTATCATCGCCCATATCGACCATGGTAAAAGTACCCTGGCCGACAGGCTGCTGGATTTTACGGGTTCGGTGACGGAACGGGAAAAGAAAGAACAGCTTCTCGACAATATGGATCTCGAGCGGGAGCGCGGCATCACCATCAAGAGCCATGCCATCCAAATGGAGTATTCCTACAAGGGGGAACAATATATTCTGAACCTCATCGACACTCCGGGGCATGTGGATTTCTCCTATGAGGTAAGTCGCTCTATCGCAGCCTGTGAAGGAGCTTTGCTGGTGGTCGATGCGGCACAAAACATACAGGCGCAAACCATTTCCAATCTCTATCTGGCCCTTGAGAACGACCTCGAAATCATCCCCGTATTGAACAAGGTAGATCTGCCCAGTGCCAATCCTGATGAAGTAACCGATGATATAGTAGACCTTCTGGGGTGTGATCGCGATGAAGTGATCCCGGCCAGTGCCAAGACCGGTATCGGTATAGAAAATATTTTAGAAGCGATCATCGAGCAGATCCCCGCCCCTGAAGGCGATAAAAATAAGCCCTTACAGGCTTTGGTATTCGATTCGGTATATAATCCATTCCGTGGCGTGGAGACTTACTTTAGGGTATTGAACGGCAGTATCCGCAAAGGTCAAAAAATCAAATTCATGGCCACCGGTAAGACCTATTTTGCCGATGAGGTAGGTACGCTTAAACTCACCCAGGTGCCAAGACCCGTTATTGAGGCCGGCGATGTTGGCTATCTGATCACCGGGATTAAAGACGCCAGGGAAGTAAAAGTTGGTGATACGATCTCCGATGCGGATAAACCTGCTGAAGTGGCCATTGCCGGATTCGAAGATGTAAAACCCATGGTTTTTGCCGGTATTTATCCTGTGGATACGGAAGACTTCGAAGAACTGAGGAACTCCATGGAAAAGCTGCAGCTAAACGATGCCTCTCTTGTCTTTACCCCCGAAAGCAGTGCGGCCCTGGGATTTGGATTCCGCTGCGGATTCCTGGGAATGCTCCATATGGAGATCGTACAGGAGCGTCTGGAGCGCGAATTCGATATGACGGTGATCACCACCGTGCCCAACGTGAGCTACTATGCTTATTCTACTAAAAACCCCGATGTGCCGATTATCGTGAACAATCCGTCTGACCTGCCTGAACCCTCGACTATCAGTCGGGTGGAGGAACCCTATATCAAAGCGACGATCATCACCAAGTCCGATTTTGTAGGTAATGTCATGTCATTGTGTATCGATAAACGCGGACAGATTACCAACCAGACCTATCTGACCACCGAAAGGGTGGAGCTTAATTTCGATATGCCGCTGGCCGAAATCGTTTTTGATTTTTACGACCGACTCAAGACCGTCTCCAAAGGATATGCCTCTTTTGACTATAGCCCCATCGGGATGAGGGTTTCCAAACTGGTCCGGGTTGATATCCTGCTCAACAACCAGCCGGTTGATGCCCTTTCTGCCCTGGTTCATTTTGACAATGCCTATCATATCGGAAAGAAGATGTGCGAAAAACTAAAAGAGCTTATTCCAAGGCAACAGTTCGATATCCCAATCCAGGCAGCCATAGGGGCCAAGGTCATTTCAAGGGAAACCATAAAGGCGCTCAGAAAAGATGTAACTGCCAAATGCTACGGTGGCGATATCACCCGTAAGCGAAAACTTCTCGAAAAACAGAAAAAAGGTAAAAAACGAATGCGACAGGTGGGCAATGTAGAGATCCCGCAACAGGCCTTTATGGCAGTGTTAAAATTGAACGATTAGAGGATTTTCTTACGATTAATGGTCTGAAGTTTTTATTTTTGAACCCGAAAAATCATCGTCATAATATTTCTCTCTTCTTATGACCACGTATATCGCAGAGTTTCAGGCCGTGCATAAAATTATCCAGATCGTTCAACATTCCATTTTTATCTGGCAGCAGGAAGGCGGCGAGGTAGATATCGACCTGCTTCAGGGAAAGATCAAGCGAGAATCGGCCATTCATTTCTACAAATTACTGGCTGGTGAGAACCATGAAATAACCCCTGAAGACATCTCCATTGAGATCAATAAAACGGCTCCATTTTCAGGCTAGGCCCGGGGATTTTTAATTCAGGCTGTTACCTCTGTATTAGTTTGGGCCAGCTCATCGGGGTCAAAAGATTTACCGAGATAGACCAATTGCTGATTCTCGCTGATATCGATCTCTTCCATATCCAATGCCGAGATCAAATCTAGTTTTCCATCTTTGGATTTCAAAAACAAAGCCGTCCGGTTTTTATCGGCTTCCGCCAGTTTCAATAATGCACGGAAATGCGCGGTATCCTGCAGTTCGATCTCCCGGATGGCTGGATAATTCAAGGCGATCTCAGAGAGTCTTGAGAAGTCGTCCGTGGCAGACAATAGCTTGTCTGTGGTTTCTCCGTTCCCGTTTTTCAGGTCGTCCTGGCAAAGCACCCTGAAAGTGCCATGTTCACCAAACTGCGATCCGAATTTTGCTGTGGCCATACGGTTGATATCAGCATTGCCGGTAATAGCGAGGAGGTAGCCCATATCGTTAAGCTCAATATTGTCGGTGAGGCTATCGGAATAAATATTCCCCACCAGGGCTTCGATCCCTATTTTTTTAGCCTTTTCTATATTGGAGGGGTTGTTATCGATCAGCACTACATGTTTATCGTTGTTCTTGAGGTAAGCCCCTATTAGGCGAGAAACCTTAGAGGCGCCCACGATGAGGATTCCTTCCGAATGCTTTAAAAACACCCCTACCCATTTTGCCACATACCGAGCTGTGGTAGCATTTAATAAAACGGTTCCCAGGACCACCATAAAGACAAGAGGTGTGATATACTCAGCCCCTGCCTCCCCTTTATCTACGAGTTTGGAGCCAAAGAGGGAAGCGATACCCGCGGCTACGATCCCCCGAGGGCCTACCCAACCGATGAATAGTTTTTCGTTGAACTTAAGAGGCGACCCTTTTGTGCTCAGAAAAACCGCCAGTGGCCTGATCACAAATACGATAATGATAAATAAAATGGCTGTTTTCCAATTGTAGATCAATTCCATATCCTCAATATCGATATGTGCCGCCAGAAGTATAAAGAGGATGGAGATCAGTAAAACGCTGAGCGATTCCTTAAAATAAAGCAACTCCTTAAGGTTGGGAAGATTCATATTTCCCAAAACCATTCCCATGACTACAACCGCCAACAGTCCTGATTCGTGGGCAAATAAGTCCGACTCTACAAATACCAATAAAACCACAGAGAGTGAAACCACATTTAATAAGTAATGCGGTACGAGCTTGCGCTTGATCGCAAAAGCCAGGGCGTGGGCAAAAGTAAATCCGAAGGTACAGCCAAAAAGCAGGATCTTGCCGAATTCGATCAGCGCGGTTTTGGTATAGGCCTGGCCCTCCCCTACGCTGATAAACTCAAAAACGAGTACTGCGACCAGAGCTCCTATCGGATCGATCAGGATCCCTTCCCATTTCAGCACCGCAGAAATATCTTTTTTCAGGGGTATATTCCTCAGGATCGGGGTGATCACCGTGGGGCCGGTAACAATGATCAGGGCCGAAAATAGAAAGGATATTTTCCAGCTTAATTCGAAAATGTAGTGTGCGGCCACCCCGCCAAGCAGGAAAGTCACCAATGTTCCAACGGTGATTAATTTGGTGATGACAGGCCCGACATTGCGAATTTCAGATCGTTTTAAGGTTAATCCGCCTTCAAAGAGGATCACCGCGATGGCCAGGGAAACAAAATAATATAGTCCGTCTCCTGGAAAAAGTCCTTTTGTGCCATTCCATACGGGTTCTATTATCTTGCTGCCGTCTTCGGTATAGAGTGTGGCTATGGGCCCGACCAGCAAGCCGATCAATATCAGCGGAAGAATGGCGGGTAGTTTCATTCTCCATGCCATCCATTGGGCTATTATCCCCAGAATAATAAGTCCGGCTAGTTCGAGCATCACAAATTTTTACGAAAAATAGTTCTTTTATTGGAGAATCGGCCCTTCCGGACCGCACTTAAATCAATTTACCCTGAATGTCTTATATTGGGCGCAAATCGGCAATATGCAGGACCCGTCTTTTCCGTTTAAAACACTGCTTTTTGGATTTGCTTTTTCCCCCACCCTGAAAGCGAATATCAGTGAAACGACCCGCATGGCTCATTTTTTCGGTGCAAAACTGATCTTGCTTCACGTAGGAGAAGAAAATCCTGAGAAAACCACCACGATCAACAATTTGCTCACCGCCATCGAATACCAGGATCTGGATATTGAAATACACTGGAAAGAAGGAAAGCCCGTAGAAACCATTTTAAGGACGTGTGAAGATCTAAATGTAGACCTGCTTATCCTCGGTGCCGTTCAACACGAGAATATGTACCAGTTCTATGTTGGTTCTATTGCCCGGCAGTTAACTCGCAAGGTCGGTTGCTCGGTACTATTGCTGATCAAACCATCTGTGGAAAGGATACCCTGCAAAAATGTAGTGGTCAATGGGCTCGATGCCCCGGAGACGCCGGTAGCCATTACCGATGCATTCTATGTAGCCGATGCGCTTGGGGCACAACAGCTTACTATCGTGGAGGAAATCAAACAAAAAGAAGTGCACGTTACGGTTGAAGATGACAAATCGCTCAGGAAGGCTACCATGATCAAAGAAGCGCTCAAAAAGCGAGAAGACTCCAGAATACAACTCATCCTTAACACCCTGCCCGAAGATCTGAGGAGCAATATTAAAGTAAAAACCCAGGGGATCTTTGGAGAAAGAGGTTACTCCATTGGCCATTATGCTGAGGTAGTGCGTGCAGACCTGCTGGTGATGAATGCCCCGAGAACAATAAGGCTGATCGACAGGATTTTTCCCCACGATATAGAGTACATCCTCTCCGACCTGCCCACCGATTTGCTGATAATCCGAAAATAATTTGAGCGAGCCCACCCAAGATACCGAACCGCTGTTGAAATCGTTGCCCAAAAATATCTTTGCGGGCTTTGTGGTCTCATTGATCGCTCTGCCTCTTGCGCTCGGTCTGGCGCTAGCCAGTGAGGCTCCTCCGATCTCAGGGGTAATCGCCTCCATAGTTGGAGGTGTTTTTGTGGCCATACTCGGTGGGTCAAATGTAACGATCACCGGTCCTGGAAATGGATTGGTCATTGTACTGCTTGGGGCGATCACCACCCTCGGTGGAGGCGATCTCTACCAGGG
>JAHEJJ010000032.1 GCA_024638915.1 Robiginitalea sp. | reverse complement strand
CTAATCTTCTTTTCAATGATCCGTTCTATATCATGTCGCCGGGAAGGGGGAAGCTTGTTAAAATCAAGTTCCTCGGATCTCACATCCTCTTTGATCATCTGCCCTTCACCGGTAAGAAGCCAGACCACATCGAGCTGTGGATAGGTGCGGATGATATTTTCGATCACATCACTGCCGATCGAGGCGTGATTCTTCTTCATCCTCAAAGTATAGCCGTTGGCCGCGCCGATGGAAATATCGAACTGCCTGGCACTCAGGCCAGCATACTCAATAAATTGAATAAGTCGATCTATCGTTTTAAACATTTATGCTGTGTGTGGAGGGGCGGTCTATCAAAAATACAATTTAATCCCTTCGGTTCGTTAAGAAGCCCTGCAAATCCGCCTCTGATACAAATATAGAAAAAAATCTAATTATATTTGTATATATAGAAAATAATCTATATTTTTATTTCTATTAATGAGAGGATACTAATGAAGACCATCAAAAGCCTGGAACGATTACAACAACTTCATCGCTTGATCGAAAACGAACGTACCGGCTCACCCAAAGAACTTGCCCGGAGGATGGAAGTTAGCGAAAGACTGGTCTACCTCTTACTAGAATATTTAAAAGACTACAACGCCTGTATCCAATACGACCGTAGCCGGAGGACCTATTTCTACACTGAAGAATTTCAGCTCGATATCCAGATCTCCGTAGCCGTGATCAGCAATAATGAACGGACAGAGATTTTTGGAGGAAGTTATTTATAGTTCAAAATTCAAAGTTTTCGAAGCTGAGTAAAGATTTGGATCCGATAGAAGTGAGGTGTTGGGCAAGGCTGAACGACATTGGGTTCGAACATTTCTAGCCGTTTTGATAAAAATAGAACTAAACTCAAATACTCGATTTAGTATTACTTTCTGCTATTCAGCACTATTCACTTTCCATTACCAACTTCCGACTTCCGACTTCCGACTTCCGACACTCTTTTCTTTCGTATATTAGACGACTTTTCAACGATCACATCTTAAACTCATGGTTCAAAAAATAATTTTAGCCGTCCTCTTATTGCTTATGGGACTGAATGCTTCGCATGCCCAAAAATCAAAGAAAAATAACCTGGTCCCGCTCGATTCCATCAAATTAAGCGGACTGAAATGGCGGGAAGTAGGACCGGCCCTCACTTCGGGGCGGATTTCAGATATAGCTGTCAATCCTGCCAATTCCTACGAATACTACGTTGCGACCTCCTCCGGCGGTGTATGGAAGACCGATAATGCCGGATTGAGTTATTCGCCTATTTTCGATAAGGAGGGTTCCTATTCCATAGGTTGTGTAAGCCTCGATCCCAAGAACCCGAATGTGGTGTGGGTAGGTACAGGCGAGAACAACAACCAGCGATCCGTCGCCTACGGGGACGGTGTCTATAAATCCTTTGATGGCGGCGCTTCCTGGAAACATATGGGGCTCAAGTCTTCAGAACATATTGGGAAGATCCTGATCCATCCGGAAAACCCCGATATCGTCTACGTGGCGGCGATCGGACCGCTGTGGAGTAAAGGTGGCGAAAGGGGACTTTACAAAACTACCGATGGCGGGATCAATTGGACTCCCGTACTGACCATCGACGAGCATACCGGGGTTACCGACGTGGTGATAGATCCGCGTGATCCGGATGTGCTTTATGCCGCAACCTTCCAGCGCCGCCGGCATGTATTCACCTATGTGGGAGGTGGACCCGGTTCGGGTCTGCACAAAAGTACCGATGGTGGCGCCAGCTGGCAAAAGATCCAGAAAGGTCTTCCTAAAACCGAGATCGGGCGTATCGGTTTAGCGATATCCCCGGCCGATCCTGAGTATATCTATGCTATCGTAGAAGCAGCCGATAAGGAAGGAGGTATATTTCTCTCTACTAATCGTGGGGCAAGCTGGGAGAAGCAAAGCAAGCACGTCACCAGCGGGAACTACTATCAGGAGATCATCGCCGATCCTGTCGATAAACATACCCTGTATTCTATGGATACCTGGATGACCGTCAGCCACGATGGCGGCAAAACTTTTTCCAAAGTAGGGGAGGATTATAAACACGTGGATAACCACTCGATGTGGATCGATCCTCAGAATAACCGTCACTGGCTGGTGGGTTGCGATGGCGGTATCTATGAAACTTTTGATGCTGCCAAAAACTGGGATTTTAAGGAAAACCTGCCGGTGACCCAGTTCTACAAAGTGGCGGTAGACAACGACGAACCTTTTTATAATATCTATGGAGGTACCCAGGACAATTTCAGTATCGGGGGCCCTTCACGGGTAATAACCGACCATGGGATCACGAATTCGGACTGGTTTATCACCAATGGCGGGGACGGTTTCGAATCCCAGGTAGACCCCGAAAATCCCGATATCGTCTATGCACAGTCACAGTACGGGTTCCTGGTGCGTTTTGATCGCAAAAGCGGTGAATCTGTTGGTATCCAACCGCGTGAGGCCGAAGGGGAAAACGCTTACCGCTTTAACTGGGATGCGCCACTTGTGGCAAGTCGGCATGCAGCCGGAAGGATCTATTTTGCGGCTAACAAAGTATTTCGCTCAGACGACTATGGCGATAGCTGGAAAGAGATCAGTGATGACCTCACCCGCCAGGTAGACCGAAACCGGCTAAAAGTCTATGACCGTATTGTCAGTATCGATGCCGTTGCCAAAAACGGTGCCACCTCGCTCTATGGTACTATTGTGGCCATGGCCGAATCTCCCCTGGATGAAAACCTGCTAGCCATCGGGACAGACGACGGGCTGGTACAAATCTCGGAAAATGGCGGGAATGGTTGGAGGAAGATCGACAATATCCCGGGGGCACCACGCCAATCGTATGTCAATAACGTATTCCTCTCGCGCCATGACGCCAACCTGATCTACGTAGCCTTTAACCATCATAAATACGGAGATTTTAAACCCTATATTTTTAAATCTTCAGACCGGGGTAACAGTTGGATATCTATCAGTTCAAATTTACCAGTGCGGGGTAGTGTTTATGCGATAGAAGAAGACCCAGTAGACCGGCAATTGCTTTTTTGCGGAACCGAGTTTGGGATGTATTTCTCACCTGACGGGGGTAAACACTGGAAGGAATTAGGAAATGGTCTGCCTACGATTGCTGTCCGCGATATCGCCATACAGGAACGTGAAAACGATCTGGTACTGGGCACCTTCGGTAGGGGATTTTATGTACTTGATGACTATACCCCTTTACGATCCGTGGAGAACGCCTATCCAACCGAAAAAGCCATGATCTATCCGGTCAGGGAAGCATTGGTCTGGGAAAAGAGTACACCGCTGGGCTTGCCAGGCAAATCCTTTCAGGGTGATAATTTTTATTCGGCGCCGAATCTCGGACCCGAAGCTATAATTACTTATTACTATGGAGAAGACTATAAGACGCTCAAAAAACAAAGGAGCGAAAGAGAGAAAGAGTTGGTGGAGCAGGGGAAGGACAATCCTTACCCCGGCTACGATAGGTTGAAAGAGGAAACCTATGAAGATAAACGGCAGTTGGTATTTACCATCAGGGATAGTGAGGGGATGGTGGTTAAAAAAGAATTTGTAACTCCAAAAAAAGGCCTCCAGCGATGGCATTGGGACCTGCGCTATACCTTACCCGACCCGGTGACTTTTGAAAAGCCTTCCTTTTATAACCCATTTTCCAGTCGGGATGAAGGAACACTGGTATTGCCAGGCACGTTTACCGTAGAGATGCACGAATTGCAAGAGGGTAATCTGACCGAATTGGCAGGACCAATAAGTTTTAGTGTGAAAGCATTGAACAATACGGTCTTGCCAGCGCCAAACCGGGCAGAAAAGGTAGCTTTCCAGAAGGATCTTGCCGCCCTGCTGGCCCAGGGACGGATCTGTGACGCGCTGATAGATGATACGGAGGATAAACTGAAACATATCAAAAAAGCGCTTAAAAGGGCCGAACTACCTGTTGGGACCTATCAGCAGACCGTAGTGGAAATCGAAAAGGAGTTGCGAAATACAAAGGAAAAGCTCTATGGAGATCCTGTAAAAAGGAGGCTCGACATCGATCAGCCCCAAAACCCTATGTTCAGGTTGGGTGTGATCTCCCGTGAGCAAAAGTATTCTACAGCTACGCCCACTCAAACCCATCGCGACAGTTATGCCATTGCCAAAAAGCAGATCGGGTCTGCAAAGGCCAAACTGGAAGCATTGTATAAGGTGAAAGTAAAACAGCTGGAAGAAGCTTTATTAGAGGCCGGAGTCCCCTATACGCCCGGAAGGGGGTCGGAATTTGAGGATTGATCACCGATTTACAGCTTTTACGACCAGTTCAAAGAGTTTCATGTCGTCATGAGAGCTGCCGGTTACCGGATGTCTGGGGTTTTCTGCTTCATATTTAAGGACCACCACCAGGTCTAATGATGGGACCACTCCGATGATCTGTCCGCCGAATCCGCTTGCCAGAAAGGCAGGCTCCCCATCCACAAAAGTGAGGTACCATTGGTACCCATAGCTATATCGGCCATAGATGTTCTTCTCATGATCGCGGGTGGAGGTTTCCACCCAGGCTTCCGATAGGATCTGCCGATTCTCCCAACGTCCTTTGTTCAGATACAGAAAACCGAATTTAGCCATATCCCTGGCGGTAAGATAGAGACCGAAACTGGCCGTTTCAATTCCCTGTGGATCTCTCCTCCAACGCTGGGGTAATGGCGGAATATAGTCATTCCATGTAGTGTAGGTTATCGGTGTATCCAGTACTTCAAAAGGGATGCCCAACGGGTCGAAAAGCCTCTGCTTGGCCAGCTCTCCAGGATTAACCCCTCCTTTATGATGCACAAGGGCGGTGAGGAAATGTGTATTTCCCGAACTGTATTTGAAACTATTGCCCGGGCTTCGCTCGAAACCACGTGCCAGTGCATGGGCCACCCAGTCGTCCGACAAGACCCAGTCGACCCAAAGCGGTCCTTCTTCGGCCCAGTACAGACCTGTAGTATGCGTTAACACATGCTGCAAGGTGATTTCCCCAAATTCAGGGTATTGGGGCATCAACTCGGTCATTCGCTGTTCGGGAGTGGTAATGACGCCATCATCCATCAGAAACCCAACCAGAGCAGAAGTAAAACTTTTAGTGACCGACCAGAGGTTTGTGCTGGCATCAACACCGCCTTCCCCGTAATAGTTCTCATAAACAAGGTAACCATCCTTGATCACCAGCAGTGCCCGACTTAGGTGGTCATTTTCAGCAAAGGCATTGGCCTGGTCCATTTTGGCGATGTCCATATCATGATTTTCCGGACTGGCGGTCTGCCAACCATCGGTAGGCCAGTATTCCCTGGCCACTACCGGCCATTCGTACCCATCGGAGGGCACTATAATCTGCTCTTCATCCTTATCGCAGGAAAGTAGTAGCAGGATCAGAATCAGTATATAAGTATAGTTTGAAAACATGATGAATAAAGGTTGCAAGCTATATCAATGGTCCGTTTAAAACAATGATGCTGATCACCTCGACCGTTTTAATGGATTCAATGATTTGACGCATTATCATATGAAATTTTATACTTGCCAAAACCGCCGATGCTGATTTTAGATATTATTCGTTAATCCCTGATATTTGTCATAGGACAAATTCATTGGCGATTGTACTTTTCGTTCAAATAAAAAACCTTATTTTGAGGGTGGATTGGGATCGCCCTTTCCAACAAGGTAAACGGGACCGCACATGAAAATAGGTATCTTGAAGGAATCCAAGAAAGGAGAAAAAAGGGTTTCCATCACTCCGAAAATTGCTGCACAATTCATAGCCAAAGGATTTGAACTTATCGTTGAAGAAGGAGCTGGCTCCGATTCATCTTATAAAAACTCGGACTACCGCGAGATAGGGGCTCTTACAGAAAAACGGGGGGTGGTATTTAAGGATGCAGATATCCTCATCAAGATCAATCCATTTGACGAAGACGACTTAAAACTGGTTAATAAAGGGCAGGTACTGATCAGCCAGTTGTTCTACAAATCGGATCCGGAACTTATCAAGAAAATTGCCGCCACTAAGGCATCAGCCCTTTCTTTGGATGCCATACCACGGATCTCCAGAGCTCAGGAAATGGATGTTTTAAGTTCTCAAAGTAATCTTGCCGGGTATAAATCGGTAATTCTTGGAGCTTATCATATGAAAAAGATCCTGCCGTTGATGATGACCGCAGCCGGAACTATAAAACCTGCCAAAGTATTGATTTATGGTGTAGGGGTAGCTGGTTTGCAGGCCATTGCGACGGCCAAACGGCTGGGCGCCTTGGTGACCGCTACCGATATACGACCCGAGACCAAAGAACAGGCAGAATCATTGGGAGCGAAATTTATATCCGTGAATGGTGATAAGAGCAACCAGAAAGAGGTATATGCCAAAGCAGCTTCGGAAGATTATGCCAGGAAACAGAGGGAGGCAGTAAATAATGAGCTTTTTAAGTCAGACCTGGTTATTACTACAGCTTTTGTGCCAGGCCTTAAAGCTCCGTTACTTATTACAGAAGAGCAGGTGCTGCAAATGAAAAACGGGGCCGTAATCATAGACCTGGGAGCCAGCCAAGGAGGTAATTGCGAGCTCAGTAAGCTAAATAAAATTGTCATTAGAAATGGGGTGACCATCATTGGTACTTCCATTGCCCCGGAATCTGTTTCTCGAAATGCCAGTGCGCTATTTGCAAAAAATGTATATAATTTTATCCTTCACCTCATTGAGGACCAAAAATTCAAATGGGACCTCGAAGAAGAAATAACAGACGAAACGCTGATTGTGTTTAAAGGAGAAATCAGAAAAACATAAACCTATGAACCAATTGATTGACCTTATTACCAATAACCTCGACCTGATTTATATTCTCATCCTTGCCATTTTTGTAGGTGTAGAGGTAATCAAGCATATTCCCACGATTTTGCATACGCCGCTGATGTCCGGGGCAAACGCCTTGAGCGGAGTCGTGGTGGTGGGGGCCATATTGGTTATGCTCAATGCAGATCCGGACGACTATCTCGCTCTGGTACTTGGATTTATTGCTGTGGTATTGGGGATTGTAAATGTGGTTGGCGGTTTTGCGGTTACCGGTCGTATGCTTCAAATGTTTAAAAAGAAAGAACGATGAACGCCCTTCTCAGTGTGGTCTATTTGGTGGCCACGATCACTTTTATCGTTGGTTTAAAAATGCTTGGACATCCGGCCACTGCCAAAAAAGGAAATTATGTGGCCGCTTCCGGCATGGGAATCGCCATTCTGGGAACTCTTTTGTTGCATGGATTAGTGGTACCAACCATGATCTATATACTTATCGGTTTGGCCATATTGGTAGGAGGTTCTATCGGAGCCCTGATGGCCGTTAAGGTGAAAATGACCAAAATGCCCGAACTGGTCTCACTTTTTAACGGATTTGGAGGGGCCAGCGCAGCCTTGATAGGCCTGGTAGCCTTTGGCAGTCAATTGGCTGATGCCACTCAGGCTACCACAGTGATCTCCGGCATTGTCATAGGGGCGCTTACTTTTTCAGGAAGCATTATAGCCTGGGGCAAACTCGACGGCACCTTTAAAAGTGTGGTCAACATTCCGAAACGCAATCTTATCAATAATCTACTTTTATTGGGTATCGTGGTCTTTGCCGGATATATGGTGCTGAGTGGCCAGCAACAACCGATGTTTATCTATCTGCTTCTTGGGGCAAGCCTTTTATATGGAGTGCTTTTTGTACTTCCTATTGGTGGGGCCGATATGCCGGTGGTTATATCACTCTTGAATTCCCTGACGGGGATTGCGGCAGCGATCACGGGAGTACTTTACAGCAATATGGTAATGCTTGTGGGGGGTATCCTTGTAGGATCTGCGGGTATTATACTCACCATCGCCATGTGCCGTGCCATGAACAGGACTCTTTTGGCGGTAGTTTTCGGGTCTTTCGGGGGAGGTGAAACCGTAGAAGGAGAAGACAGGGCGGCGGGTAGTATTACCAAAACCAATGCCGGTGATGCTGCTATCCTGATGAATTATGCCAAGAATGTGATCATTGTGCCCGGCTATGGCCTTGCCGTAGCCCAGGCTCAGCATGTGATCCACGAATTGGAGGAATTGCTGACCAAAAGGGGGGTAGATGTTAAATATGCCATTCACCCTGTCGCTGGCCGGATGCCCGGGCATATGAATGTATTGCTTGCCGAAAGCAATGTAGATTATGATTTGCTGGTGGAGATGGAAGACATCAACCCTCATTTTTCAAATACCGATGTGGTTTTGGTGGTAGGAGCGAACGACGTGGTAAATCCTGCAGCCCATAACGACCCGTCGAGTCCTATTTATGGTATGCCGATACTCGATGTGGAGAAGGCTAAACATATCATTGTTAACAAGCGAAGTATGAATCCTGGTTATGCCGGCATTGAGAACGAACTGTTCTACAATGCCAAAACCGCGATGCTTTTTGGCGATGCCAAGGCGGCCCTTACCGAGCTGGTGGCCGAGCTTAAGAATATGTAGTTCAGATCATACCCGCTTAGACCGACATTAAATCAAACTATTACTTCTGAGGATCAGTTTATTAGGCGTATACTTTTCGCCCTGCTTCGTCGTTATAGCATAGACACAAAGTCTGAAACCAAATCATAAACTAAATACCTACCATGCTTAGAACGACATTAGCATTGCTTGCCCTTGTGCTGGCAACGGGCCTGAACGGCCAATCAACACCTACCTGGACTTCTTCCTTCGATCAGAATGTAAATTGGCAAAAAGTTACTTCCCTGGGAAATTATATTGTTCAAACCGATGCCGGTTTATTTGGCATCGATACCGAATCGGGGAATATTCTGTGGCAGGATAACGAATTCGGAAGGGTAGAGGAAGCAGCCTTTGCAGAGCTCGAGAATTCCCCCTTTGCAAAGATCGAGACCCCTAAAGGGCTCTATATCATCAATAGTTTTGATGGTAGCCGCTTATTTAACTCATTTGATCACGGATTTAGAAAAGTACAGAACCACTTTGTACTCTACCGATCCAATACTATAATAGTAGCTGGAAAGTCTGACTTAGGGCCAAATACAGTGCTCTCTATCGATATTGCTTCGGGAGACGTGCTCTGGACCTCTGAAGGAGATGTGGGAAAACTGGTCACTGTTATCGAGCTCACAGATCAGGACCTTCTTGGAGTAACACTCCTTAAAAATGTCCGGATGAAATCGAGAAGCGGTGAGATTGTCTGGAGTAATGAAAATTCTGCAGAAGCCAAACAAATTGAAAAACTTGGTGCTTTTGGCGATTTACTTAAAAAAGCTGCTGAAACTGCTGCAGAGGGTATGGAGATCAATCTCGACTTTTCATTGCACCCCTCGGGTGATGCTTTTGTAATTGGCGTAGAGCAACAGCAGGAATCTTCTTTTGGCAGTTCAGGCTCAACAACTATTAATTACACTACAGAGTACCGAGCCTATGATGTGCACAGCGGAGAACTACTCTGGGAGAAGCCCATTGAAGCCAAGGGCCAGCTAGGCCATATGACGTGGGTGGGCGAGGATTTACTGGTGTTACCATTTGGTACGCAAAACTCCAGGATCAACCTGCATCGTATGGGTGACGGGGCCGGACTCTGGGGGAAAAAGGGTCGTGGCGTTAGCATCAAGGGAGGTATTTACGATTACACCGCTACCGATAGCGGGATGTTGGTGATCACCACCAGAAACGACAAGCATTTTTTAAACTATCTCGATACTTCCTCAGGTGCACTAACCTTCGACAAGGCCATCAAGGTGCAGGGAGATGTGGGATATACCATTACCACAGACCACGGTATCGCCTATGTTACGGCAGAAGAGATGAATATTGTAAATATCAGCACCGGTGAGCTGTTATGGGACAAAGACCTTAAAACAGATTACCGACTAGTGGCGCAAGATCGTGAGATATTATATGCTTTCGATACCAAGGCTGAAACGGTAAAAGCCATAAATCTGGCTACCGGAAGTATTGAAATGGAAGGTAATCATCCGCTGGATTTTCAGGAAAAGGAATATCCGCAGTATATGGAACTACGGGAGAATGGGATCTTCCTGGGAGCCGATCAGAATTTTGCGCTGTATAGCTATGACGGCTCGTTAAAATATCACAGCTATTTCCCATCGCCAAGGGAAGTAGGTTGGAAACGAGCGCTGCTCTTTGCCAATACCATTTATGCAGGATATTATGCTGCCGCGAGTTCCATGGCAGCCGGAGCTTTTAACCAGGCGGCCTCCCAGCAGGGAATGGATACGGTAGAAGGACAGGTTTTTTCGGAGATCGGGAATGCCTATAACGAAATGAGCCAATCGGCTGGAAGTGCTGCCAGTATGGCGTTTAAAGCCGCTCAAAGGCGATTTAAGGCCACCAGTGAAGCCAGGGATTATGTGGTGGTGCTCACTAAAGCTGATGATGGTATTACACTGCTTAAGATCGATAAGGACAGTGGGGAAAGCAATAGCAATATCCCGCTGGGCAAGAACAGAAAACCGAACTATGCGATCGACCTGGTAGCCGGAGAGGTATTTTTAGAGGTCGACCCCAAAACGGTTCGCCGTTTCATCATCAAATAAGCCAAAATTTAATAAAGCATAAAGTCAAATAGAATAAGTTATGAATAGTATCAAAAATGCAATGTTTACCCTGGCCCTGGCTGTTTTTATGATCACAGGCGGTATGGCCCAGGACTTGTACCAAAAAGGCACCATCCACCTTAGCAAAAAGAAGTCAATGGAGGCCTATATCCAGATCGATTGGTCGTATCCTCAGCGGTTTCAGACCAGCCTTACCTATGTGACGCCCAAGGATTATCGTAAAGCCATAAAAAAAGGGAAGATCAAAGGGAAGATCAAAGAGAAGATACAGCCCAAAGACCTGATCGGATTTGAAGTGGAGGACGGCCGCAGGTTTGAGGTCGTAAAATATGTGGACATGACTTCAGGCAAGATGCAGAAGATGTTGCCCAAAAAGTTGATCTTACAAAAGGTTGCCGACGGCCCTATTGAGGTCTTTAAGTTCTATGCCCGTACCACCGGGAAGATCTCTAAAGAGTTAGCCGACATGGCCATGGATGCCCATACCGATGTTGAGGCACGAAAAGTGCTGCATCAATGGATCCAGGACAATTTTGAGATGCTAGTGCGCAAGGATTCCAAAAACCCCCGGAATGTGGTCTACATCAATCTTTTAAACTATATAGGGGATAATTATGATGTAAAGGACAAGTACGACGCCAATCATTATGGGTTGAGAAACCAGTTTAGCGAGGAAAAGAAGTTTGGAAAATATGTAAACCAGGAATTCGAAGCGGCTTTGCTTCGGATGGTCGATGACTATAACAGTCAGCAATTGGCTAAATAAGAAAGAATAAAAGATTATTTAAGATCTCCTTGATCGGTACAAAAGACACCCTCTCACGGGGGTGTTTTTTTATTTGCTTCTATGGTAACGCTGCAGACGGAGGCCACCTTCCTTATCGTACCGCAGGCTACGCGGATCGTATTTCATGTCTAGTGTTTTCATTCTAGTGTCTTTACTATAATAGACGCGATTTTCTTCAAATTGTAACACTAAATGTCACTTCGAGTGAAATTTGTGAGCAAGACGAATAAATTTTGTAACGAGAAGACAATCGTTTCTAATTTTTGTTTGTTCTCGATACTCCCCGCGTCTATGTTTGGGGTACTCGAACTGACTGGTGTTTTTTTTTAATTAATTAGGGATACAATTTTTTAGTTCATGCGTCATATAGAAAGAATGTTGGGTTCCGGGGCCTAAGGTTTTGGGTTTATACGTACAAAGATCTTTGATTCACAATCTTTAAACTCCAAACCCGATATCCGAAACTTTACACCATAATTCATTTTTCTTGCAATAAAAAATCACCCTTTCGTCTATAAAGATGAAGGGCCTGATCAAAGGGCGATTCCATGACAGAACGCAACGACAACTATAACAAACTGATACGTTTTTTCGACGCGGAGTACCAGGCCCTGAGAGCTTTTGTGAATTCGAGGGTAGGGGATGCAACAGATCGTGATGCGGAGGATATTCTGCAGGATGTCGCCCTTAAGCTCTTTTCGAGGGTAGACCATTTGAGCCCGATCGACAATATTGCGGGTTTTGTGTACCGCTCGGTTAGGAATAAGATCATCGATACGATGCGGACTAAAAAACAACGGCTCGACCTGGATGAGGAGATGGAAGGCCCGGTGGCGGAACTGGCTGAATTGTTCTATGGCGATGGTGCCTATGCCCGGGCCGATGATTTGAAAGAGATTCTAAAAGAGGCACTTTTGAAACTAAAACCCGAATACCGGGAGGTGATCATGGCGATCGATTTTGAAAATATAAGCTACCGGCAACTGTCGCACGAAACTGGTATTCCACAAGGCACGCTGATGTCGAGACGGCACAGGGCCTTATCCAAATTATTAAAAGAATTAGAAAACAAAAAAAAATAAAAATTCAAGGTTATGACAAACAGACAAATGCATGAAGCCAGAATGGAAGGATATGTTGAGAATAAGATCAAAAAAATAGTCAAGGTCATCTTTATCGGGATCTTTGGAGCTGTTGCCATCGCGGCACTGGCACTATTGTTCGGATATATAGTGATGTTGTTGTGGAACTGGCTGATACCAGCCATTTTCGGACTGGGTATAATTACCTTCTGGCAGGCCGTGGGGATCATTATCCTGGCCAAACTCCTTTTTGGTGGATTTGGAGGCGGAAGTGGCAGGCCCGGACGCCGCAAAAAGAATCTCGAAAAGAGAATGAAACACAGGCTCAGGGAACGCTGTTCGGAAACCGGTATCCGCGAATGGAGGTTTTACGACCAGTACTGGGAAAAAGAAGGCAAGGCGGCTTATGAGGCGTATGTGGAGCGAATCAAGGGGGGAAGTCAGAAGTTGGAAGACGGTGGTGAGATGACAGAATATGAAAGTTGAAGCAAAGCGGAGATCCTGAACAAATGAAATGAGCGTCAGGGGAAGTTTAAAGAAGGTTGACGGTAGACGGTAGACGTCGGAGCGCAGTGGAGATCCTGACCGAAATGGAATGAGCGTCAGGGGAAGTTTAAAGAAGGTTGACGGTAGACGGTTGACGTCGGAACGCAGTGGGGATCCTGACCGAAATGAAATGAGCGTCAGGAGTGTAAGTTTAAAGACGGTTGACGGTAGACGGTAGACGGGACGGTTGACGTCGGAGCGTAGCACTGTAACGATGCTGACCAGAGTGAAACGATGCGTCAGTAGTAGTTAGCAGTGGCAGTGATCAATAATTACAGTAGCAGCGAAGGAATTATCTATTCAGATTTATTTATATCCAGTTTAATTTGATCTATTTTCGGAGTATCAACAAACAACGCTGAAACCCGAATGGATTCACGAAGAGAATTAGCCCTTATTATCGCTGCATTTTTCTCGATCTATGTGATCTGGGGATCTACCTATCTCCTTAATAAAATTGCGGTGGCTCAATTAGAACCGTTGATGCTGGCTGGTTTTCGTTTTACGACAGCCGGAGTTCTGATTTTCGGAATAACAGTGTTGCTGGGCCAAAGTTTAAAAATAAGCCAGCGCCAATTGATCAATACCACAATTGCAGGATTCCTTTTTCTGAGCTTCGGGAACGGGATCGTGGTCTGGGCCCTGAAATTTGTGGACAGCAATTTTGCAGCGCTCGAAATCTCCGCGCAGCCCCTGGTGATCCTTTTGATGATGTGGATCCTGCAGGGCAGGAAGATCAGGCCGATGTCGCTCATAGGAGTGGCCCTGGGCGTTATAGGTATCTACCTGCTGGTAAGCCAGAAGGCGATCTTACAACAGGAAAACAGCTGGCTGGGGATCCTGATGATCTTTTCGGCCATGCTCGCCTGGGCCTATGGCAGCCTGTTTGTCGGCCGGGCCGATTTTCCCAAAAACTATTTTGTCAATACCGGTTACCAGATGTTTACCGGTGGGGTCATGCTGATGATCTTTAGTTTTTTATTTGGCGAGCGATGGATTCTACCCGATCAATGGACCACCGAAACCACATGGTCAATGGGTCTGCTGGTGATCTTTGGCAGTATCGTGGCCTTTACTTCGTTTAACTTTTTGCTGACCCGGGTTTCCCCGGAAAAAGTAGCTACCAATACCTATGTTAATCCTATCGTGGCCATGTTCCTTGGCTGGTATTTCCTGAATGAACGCATTACAGGCCAATCGATCATCGCAGCCATCATCCTGCTTACGGGGGTCTACTTTATCAACACTAAAAACGGATTTACCGGTCTGCGAAGGTGGTGGAGACGGGGGATGTGATAATTGATAATGGAAAATGGAAAGTGGAAAGTTGGAAGTCGGAAGTCAGAAGTCGGGATGGTGGATGTCGAAATGTAGTGGAGATCCTGACCGAAATGAAATGAGCGTCAGGAGTGTAAGTTTAAAGACGGTTGACGGTTGACGGTAGACGGTAGACGGGGACGGTTGACGGCAGACGACGAGATGTAGTGAAGATCCTGACCGAAATGAAATGAGTATCAGGAGCAGTTCGCGGTTTCGGGTTTCGGATTTGTGCTGTGATGTTCAAGCTTTAAATCTAAACCTATATTATCCATTCTCCAATATCCTAATCTCAAGTCATTGTAAATAAACCGGTTTTCTTCAGAGATTGATAATCAGGTACCAGACGGCGATAATAAAAAGGAAGAAGAGGCCCAAAGCGAGCAGGTAGATCGATTTATTGACACTCTTGAACTTCATGGCTGCGATCTTGGAATTGATATAGATCTGTTGGCCCAACTGGTCGAAGAGTTCCACTTCGTTAAGGCTGATAGTATAAAAGGTTTTGGAAAATTCCTTTATGCTGCCGTATTTGGTGATCACGTCCTGGAAGAAAAAAATGTTCTTGTCGAACTTGGTCTCCATCCTGGGCATAAAACAACGGATACTAAAATAGATAGAGCCTACCGTACAGATGATCCAAAGCGCAAGTGGAATATAGATCAATCCTTGTCTGGCGGCCTCTTCGAGCAACATATCGACATTCTGGTAGATTAGGTTTAACAGGATACCATAAAAGGAAAGGATAAGTCCGGCTTTGATCTCCGAAGCCCGGATCAATGAAAAAACATAATTGATGCTTCCCCAATAATGATCTACCAGTTCTTCTTTATGACCTTCAATATTATAAGGCCTTTGGGCTCGGGAGGGTTGCTTGTCTGATGACATCTGTATTGGTATTGGTTGGTATTGGTTGGTCTAAATGGATTTAACATCCAAGCCATGGGAAAGATAAACAATTAATCATTCTGTCTAAAATATTTGGGCGGCCCCATTATAGAAATTAGAAAAACCACTAAATTTTAATAAATTGACTTCGAATTTTTTATAGTAACTCAAATATATGTCTGATCAACATCAGGAAATAAGTCCGGCCGACATACTATATATTCTGGAAAACCCATGGGAGAAACTGCAGTGGGAGTGGAAACTTGCCGATGAAAGTGAACGGCAGGAAACCTTAGCGTTTATTCAGGAGCGTCTTAAATTGGCTCAGGAGGATGGGTATTCCAAAATATGGAAAACGCCAGACGATAAGCCATTGGCCATTGTTGGGGGGTACAAAGTTGACGATAGGAAATACTCAACCTTCTTTGTATCGAGTAAACATATGGAAAAATATGGTGTGGAGATAAGTTTTGACATGCGCAAAATTGCCAGGGAACTAGCTGTGAAATATAAAGGGTGTAGCATTAGCCAGTACGCCCAAGCAAGCGATACGGATCGAATATCATGGTATCTGTTTCTGGGGTATAAACACAAACCGGAAGGCGATCTTGGTACCAACCGCTACTTTGAATATGCCTCTCCGACAGAATGAGTTTCGGTAAAGAATTAGGTTCATTCGGACAAAAAAACCGCTTTTCAGAATATCCATCCTTAGATTGAAAGAAAATATACTATCTTTTTACCGATAATAAAATCAACAACTAACTAAACCATCAAAATTATGAGCGGAGGAAATTCAACACCAACCCCAGTAGATTATATCATTACACTTCATGTGACTTGTGCTGAGGTAGACAATCAAAACAAGGATACCTGTTGTAATTTCGGACAATCCTCAGGCACCAACGAAGAATATAATATCAATGTAGCAGTTGGTGATTCGATAACCTGGAAAGGGCAATACGATGGGCCGGCTACGACGCCACCTACTGTTGTCAATATTACCAAGATTCAAAAAGAAAAGGATTCCGAGATATTTGGCAAACCTAATGGAGTGATTCAGGGAAGTGGTTCACCAGAGACAGTTGAAGGTACTGTTCAAGATCATACTTCAGGTTTAGACGAAGTCTATACTATATTTTTTAATTTGAATGGGGGACAACAAATCAAAATTGATCCAAAGATTACGGTTCAACCAAGAGCATCGAAATGATTTTAAAAGGAATAGCCTATTATTTTTTGATAGGCTATTTTTGTTTATTTACTTTCTCCGTTAGAGCTCAAGACCAAAGAGTGGCGGATAGTTTATCCATTATTCTTCAAAAAGCAGATCTATATGGCGTCGATAAATTAGAATTGCTATATAACCTTGCTTATAATGAGATCAGTGATTTTGATTTGAAATTGGAATATGCTGAGTCACTGATTACATTATCCAAACAGTACGATAATCAAGAATATACTTCTTATGGCTACTTTCAGAAAGGAAATGCCAAACAGTTTATCGGAAATTTAGAGGATGCCATTACGGCGTATTTTAAAAGTGCAGAAGTGGCAAGATCTGCTAATTTGATCCCAGTAGAAGGAAGTGCTTATGGTGCTATTGCTGACATTTATGATATTTCCGATAATCATGAAAATGCTATGCTCTATTATAGGAGAGCGATCAGCACACTGCGAAAAACTAACGATTCAGTAGCATTGGCTTCTTTTATTCTAAATGCCGGTGATGCGTTACTAACTAACAAAAACTACGATTCGGCATTAGTCTATTTTAATGAATCAGGAGAGCTTTTTCAGCTGCTTAACTATTCTGTAGGAAAGGCCTATAACCTGGGCAATATTGGAATGGTCTATGCCAATACTGGCAAACATGATTTAGCGGAAAAAAATATCAATGAGGCTATTAGTATTTTGGAAGAATCGGGTAGCTATCGTCCAATATGTGTTTATCTCGTTTATATGGCCGATATTTATATAAGCAGGAATGATATAAATAAAGCACTGAGCTATGCCGGACGAAGCTTAGAATTGGCAGAATACTATGGTCTAAAAGAACAAATCAGCGATGCCAATTTAAAACTTTCAGATTTGCATGAAAGAATTGGAGATGAAGCAAAGGCCTATGATTATTACAAGGAACATATAGTTTATAGAGACAGTATAAATAATGTTGAGGTAGTACAGCAAATGGCCGATCAGCGTACTGAATACGAGGTAAGCCAGAAGCAGGTGGAAGTGGACCTGTTGAACGAACAGAAACGTACCCAGCGGATCATCGCTATCGCCACGGGGATTGCACTCTTGCTGATCCTTGTCCTCGCCATTGGCCTCTATCGCCGTAATACCTTTATCAAAAAAACCAACGAGATCATCGCCGCCGAGAAAGACCGGTCTGAAAACCTGCTGCTGAACATCCTGCCCGAACAAACGGCTCAGGAACTCAAGGAAGAAGGCAAGGTGAAGGCCCAGAAGTTCGAATCGGTCTCCGTTCTGTTTACCGACTTTAAAGGCTTTACCAAATTCTCTGAAAACCTCCCGCCCGAAGAGTTGGTGGAACGGGTAGATTTCTACTTTTCGAAATTCGATGCCATCATGGAGGAACACGGGCTGGAAAAAATAAAGACCATAGGGGACGCTTATATGTGTGCTGCCGGCTTGCCCTTTCCTATGGAAGATCACGCCCAGAGGATGACCCATGCGGCCATGGACATAATCGACTTTGTAGCGGAGTCCAAGGCCAGCAAAGAAGATGTAAATTTTGATATCCGCGTCGGGATCCATTCCGGGCCGGTCGTCGCCGGGGTAGTGGGGACCAAAAAATTCTCTTATGACATCTGGGGTGATACCGTAAATGTGGCCTCGCGTATGGAGTCGAACTCAGAGCCCGGGAAGATCAATGTTTCCGAAAGCACCTACCATCTCATCAAAGAGGAATTCGATTGTAGTTTCAGAGGGGAGATCGAGGCGAAAAACCGCGGCAGCCTCAAAATGTACTTTGTGGAGGGGAAAAGGGGAGAAGTTTGAGGCTAAGGCTTCGGACTTCGGACTTCCAACCCCCTTCATTCATTATCCCTATATTCGTAATTCACTGATTTTATAATCGCCATTATGCAACGCAGAAAATTTATCACGCAGACTTCTTCCCTAATACCCCTGACGTTGCTGCCGGTTCCTGTTTTAAGCCTGGGAACAAAAACGAATTACAAATTCGGCTTGCAGTTATATACCGTCCGGGATGCCATGGAAGCCGATCCAATCGGTTGTCTGAGGCAGGTTAGGGCTTTGGGTTATGAAGATTTGGAACTCTACGGCTTCGACGGGGAAAAAGGCGAATATTACGGTTATAAAGCCAAAGATTTTAAACGTATTCTGGAAGATGAGGGTCTGACTACATCGAGCTGTCATTATGGCTTGCCGGCATTTTTTGACCAGTCGGAAAGCAAGTTGATGACCTATGTGGAACAATGTATTAAAGGGGCGCATATATTAGGTCAGCAATACATCACCTGGCCCTGGCTGGATCCGCAATTCCGGAATATCGAAGGCTATAAGAAACTTGCCGGCATGCTCAACAGGATAGGCGAGCGTGTGCTGGCCGGGGGACTCGGATTTGCCTACCACAATCACGGATTTGAATTTGAAGAGCATAGGGGTGAAGTGGGTTACGATATCATAATGAGTGAAACCGATCCGAACCTGGTAAAATTGCAATTAGACCTTTACTGGGTGGCCCATGATTCATTATTAAGTTCCAATCAGTGGATCGACCTTCAGCCAGGACGCTTCGTGATGTGGCATATCAAAGACATGCACAAAGAAAGCAGGGACTATACCGAGCTGGGGAACGGCTCGATAGACTTTTACCCGATCTTTCTTGAAACGAAAAAAGCGGGCCTTGAATATTATTACCTCGAACAGGGCGGAAATTATGCCGTTAATTCCATGCAAAGCATCACAGACAGCGCTGCGTATTTTAAGAAACACTTTACGAAGTATTTTTAAGAGCGACGTGAAGATTAAAACATGATTTATTAAATATATTTTTATCCAAAAAACAACTTATGAAACATATATATCTGCTGAGCACATTAATGATCTTGCTGGGACTTTCCTTCTCCTTTCAATCTTGTAAACAAAAACAGGAAAGCCAGGAGGAAACGGTTGCCGTCGAAGAAGAAACGGATTCTCTTTTACCACTGGATCGATTAAACCTTCCAGAGGGATTTGAGATCAGCATTTTCGCAGAAGGTGTGGACGAAGCCAGGTCTATGGCGATGGGCGCAGACGGTACGCTGTTCGTTGGGACCCGGACGGCCAATAAACTCTATGCGATCCAGGACATGGACGGGGATTTTAAGGCCGATAGGACCATAGTGCTCGACACCACCCTGAAGACCCCTAATGGTATCGCGTTTAGAGATGGAGCACTCTATGTAGCAGAAGTGAATCGATTGCTGCGTTATTCTGATATCGAACAGCAATTATCATCGCCCCCGGAACCCGAGGTTATTTATGACGACTACCCCGATGAGTTTCACCATGGGTGGAAATATATTGCCTTTGGCCCGGATGATAAACTATATGTACCGGTTGGGGCCCCCTGCAACATCTGTGACAGCACCGTGGTAGACGAACGATTCGCAACGATCACCAGAATGGATCCTGACGGGAATAACCGGGAGATCGTTGCCCGGGGGGTACGAAATACGGTGGGCTTTACCTGGCACCCGGATACAAAAGAGCTCTGGTTCACCGATAACGGCAGGGATATGTTGGGAGATGACATCCCGCCCTGTGAGCTCAACCGGGTAAGCGAAACCGGTCAGCATTTTGGCTATCCCTTTTGTCATGGCGGCACCATCAAAGACCCTGAATATGGTGATCAACGCCCTTGTACCGACTTTGTGCCCCCGGTACAGAACCTCGGTCCGCATGTGGCGCCTCTTGGGGTGAAATTCTATACAGGGGATATGTTCCCTGAAGCATATAAAGGTCATGCGTTTATCGCCGAACACGGTTCCTGGAACCGTACATCAAAGATTGGATACCGCATCACGCTGGTGAAACTCGATGGTAACCATCCGCTGAGCTATGAGCCCTTTATCGATGGTTGGCTCGATGAAGAAGAACAGAAAGCTTTTGGGCGTCCTGTAGACCTGTTATTCCTAGACGATGGATCGCTACTGATTTCGGATGATGTTGGGGATGCGATTTATCGGGTGACCTATGGGGGATGATAGAAGTCGGAAGTCCGTAGTCCGAAGTCGGAAGTCAGGGGTGGACGGTGGATGGTAAACGGCAGAAGGCAGACCTGATAGTGTATTGTAAATACTGATCGAGTATAACGGGTGTCGGTAGTGGAAGCCCTGACCTTAAGAAATGAGCGTCAGGAGCAGTCAGCAGTAGCAGTTTCCAGTGATCAGTTTTAAGTTAGCAATAGGCAGACAGTGGAGCTTGGAAGTCATTCATTTTCCTGTTAATAACACTTCCCGGGAAGGGTTTTTCCGATTAAAAATTTCACTTATCTTTATGTAATTACCTTCCCCCACATAGAGTAGCTTTCTGAAAACCATTGAATTATGAAGAAAAAATCTAAGCCGATGAAGCCTTTCTGGCAAATCGCCATGGGGGTAGCCTTTATCGTTTGGGGTGGGGGGTCACTTATCTATCAGATGCAACCGGGGGTGATTGGTATTAAATCTATTCCGACCATTATCCTGATCGGAGGTATTGTGAATCTCTATCTCGGGATCAAGCGGAACAACAATCCTGAAAAAGATGCCATGGCTACTACTCAGGAAGAAGCCAATGAGGCGATGCTTGCGGGTAAACCCACCAAGGCAGCGCCGCTTAGTCCGGAGTTGCAGGGCAGTGATGTGTATAAATTCCTCCTAAGCGGTTATGAGGCATGGAAGGAGGGGATTTTTGACAGTTATAGCGATTATTACGTTAAAACCGCTAATAAAAATAGTCCGGCTGAACTCACCGCCTCTATGCTCAAAGAGACCGATTATAAAAACTTTATCGAAAGGTGTTTTAAATATCATCTGCCGGAGGAAGGAGAGGTAATGTTTACCATATCACCGGATAGTTTTATGACCACCAATACCCATCTGTATATCAACATGCAGTTCAAAAAAGGGGAGATGCAGGTGATGCCGCTCTGTGATATTGTAGAATATACCAATAAAGGGGTATGGACCAAAAGCGGGACGATCAAAAAGAAAAATGGTCAAATACTTCATTTTAAGATAGATGCCGTACCCGACGAAAGTGCATTAAGGCATCTGCAAAAAATGCTCAACTGCGATAAACTTATCGATGTTTGATAAACCACAAACCAAGTAAATTAAGTAATTATGGATAACCAGGAAAACACCACCAAGAAAAGGGGAGGCTGTATTACGGCTTTTCTCATCTTTATGTTTGTTATCAACCCTTTATTAGCACTTTACTACATCTTTGCTGGTGATATGGTCAGGGATTCCTTTCCCGGACTACCCGGCTGGGCCATTCCGGCGCTGATTGTTTTCTGTCTGATCAACCTGGGGCTGGCCATCGCGATCTGGCAATGGAAAAAGATCGGTATTTACGGGCTTTGGGTAAGTGCTGTTCTGGTCATGGGGATCAACCTTTCTATTGGCCTATCACCAATACAATCATTTATGGGCCTTTTAGGACCACTGATCATCACCCTGCTGGTACGGCGGAAGTGGGCCGATTTTGAGTAGGGGAGTGCTGGCTTATCGGGAATAATTCTGAGGATTATGTGACCATATCCTGCAGGGAAGTAAAAAATTTATTCATATAAATAGCTGTTAATTAAATATTTCGCAGCATCTTTGCAGCTCAAATAAGTATTTTTTAATTTAATTACATTACAATGAGTAAAGGAACAGTAAAATTTTTCAACGATTCAAAAGGTTATGGATTTATCACCGAAGAAGGTGTTGAAAAAGACCACTTTGTACACGTAACAGGATTGATCGACGAAATTCGCGAAGGCGATCAGGTTGAATTTGATCTTCAGGAAGGTAACAAAGGATTAAACGCAGTGAACGTAAGAGTTTTGTAAAGACATACATCTTAAGTTTATCAGGCCTATCTGTTTCAGATAGGCTTTTTTTTTGGAACAATTTGGTATTGGAAATATATACTTTACCTTAGGGGTCAAATTTTTAGTATTATATATGGCGAAATCGCAACAGTCCTACAACAAGAGGGAGAAGGAGAAGAAGCGCATAAAAAGGCGGGAAGAGAAACAGAAGAAAAAAGAAGCCAGAAAGGCCGAAAGTAAGGAATCGGGCGGAGGTATTCCATTTGCCTATGTGGACGAACATGGAAACCTGACCGATACACCGCCGGATAGGTCCGAAAAAGTAGAGGTAGAGCTTGAAAGCATAGAAATATCTGTTCCCAAAAAAATAGAAGAAGAGTTCGACCCCATCCGAAAAGGGAAAGTTTCTTTCTTCGACCATAGTAAGGGATTTGGGTTTATCATCGATACGGAAACCCAGGAAAAACACTTCTGCCATGTCAGTGGCCTGATCGACGAGATCAACGAAAATGACAAGGTCTCTTTTGAATTGGAAAAAGGGCTAAAAGGCATGAATGCCGTAAAAGTTACCCTGGTAACATGATCTTATAAGTTGATTATCAAAATTTTTCGCTGTGAGGTTCTAAAATCCTTCCGGTGCCAGGGCCATACTACTAGTAAAACCATCACCTAAACGGACTATTGATCAGCTTGTTAGTGATCCAAATATTCTACCAGCTTATCTAGCTTCTTTTGAACACTTTCGTCCTGGAACCTGGCCTCTATAGATTTTATAGCAGCTTTGGAGAGGTATCGGCCCAGGGGTAATACCGGAGTGATGCTGTCTTTCGAACTGGCGATCTGCTTTTCTATCAACTGCTTTATTCTGATCGGCTCCAGGCCGATTCGGGTGGTGTCGAGCTCGATTACAAATTCGGTATCCAGCCGGGTTTCAATCTCGTTGGTATGCCCAGATCTGACATTGAGCAAGGTAGACAACGGTGCCCTGAGCTGAGTTACCGGCCTGGGTGTCTTATCCTGTTCTTTGTATTTGATGACCAGGTCGATGATATTGATTTTTTCCCTGATCAGGGTATCCTCGTTTTTAAGCGAGTTAAGATAGGCCCGGATCCGATTTTTAACCCTCGTACTGACACTGCCTCCGATATTATCATAATATCCTGAGTCCACAAACTGACCGAGCTTATTTACACGCCCAGCGGGACTTATATAAGGAAAGCGCGCATTTAGAGACATGGCTGTGGATAATCGGACCGAACTATCCGGATGATCCTGTTGCATCTCGTCCAGAAAATCATTCATGCCATTGAAATCGGCTATTTTATCGAAGGTTACAGGTGATATGAGGTAATATTCCCCGGATTGGACATGGGTGGTATTGATTATGAGTAAAGGCGGTTTCAATCCGTTGGGCGCAGATCGGTAAAACGATAAAAAATCTCTTTTCAGCAGCGTATCATTTTTTTGGTGCGCGATATGCTCCAAATGCGCCAACTCCCATTCTTTCTCCAGCAATCGCCCGCGGTCATCGTAGGTAAAACGGTTTACAATGCTCTGTAGCAAATCGCGCCCTAATAATCCGGCAACCGAGGTAGAAAGGAAATTTTCGTTGTAGAGGATGCTAGACTTATACCGGAATCCCGCTTCGTTATCCTGTGCCAGGAAGGAGTAGGAGGCAGGGGATCTAAAAAGTTCGGAAGCCTGGGCATAGAACATCGAATTGCCTACGCTTCCGCCTGAAGCTCCAGTTAGCAGAAAGAGGTGGTCTTTAAAATAATCAGGGGAACTATTCTGAAGGTAGCTGTGCACCAAAAAGCACCAAAGTCCTGCTCTGGAACCACCCCCTTCTGCCGACACCAAAATAACGGCATAGTGCTTTTGGGAATTTAAGATCTGTTCTTTACGTTGCTCGAACCATTGCTGGATATGCTCGTCTAAATCAGGCCTGTAAGGCATTGAGGCCGGTACGGGTTCAATCGCATAATGATCAAAACCGTCTTTTTTGGCAGCCATTTCACCTATGATAAGGCAGCCAACGATAAACAAGGTAAGCAGTGGTATTTTATAGCGCTTGCCGGCCAGTTTCAAGGCAAAAGCCAGCACGTAAAAAGCGATGAGACTGATAAGGATCACCAGTAAGGGGTTTAAAGATTGGGAAAAGGCCGGTTTAATGGCGATCAGAACATAATAGAGCAATGAGGCGATTACCAGACCCAGCACTACGCGATAAATGGCGTTTTTGGTGATATCTGACCTGATCCTCCCAAATAGGAATGTAAAGGACAGGAAGACAAAGGCCAGTACGCTGTTGGAAATAAACAATTTTAAGATGCCGTCTTTATCCTGGTCGTTCAGTACGCCCAGGAGTATCAGCGTTACAAGGCCCAAAAATATCAGAAGGTATATAATCCATTTGTTCTGTGGGATCCTAAAAAAAATATCGCGAAACCATTTATACACCGGGTAGATCAACACCAACAAAAAGAGAACCACAGTAGCGGTCATATAATTCCCCGCACTTGTCCAGAGTGGAATGCTGTTATAAGACTGCTCATAGGCGTTGAGTACGCCGGTCGATGAAATAATGATCAACAGACCACCCAGTACCTTGGGCATGGTATTTTGTATATGCAAACGCCGGAGGTACATCGGATTTGATTTGGTACTTTTTCCGCTCTCCGTATGAAAAGATTTTATGGAAAAGAAGTTTTTAAAGGTGAGATTGCGGTAAACCCTTGGGTCAAAATATGCCGGGGCGATCCAGATGATCGTTCCCAAAATTACCAACAGGGCATAATAGAGCGGAATATGCCAGATGGTGGTGGCATCGATCTGGTTAAAAATCAATAGCAGGTCGATCGCCTGGGGAAATTCCCAGATAATAAAGTAGAAAAGCAGGATAATAAGCAGGGAAATGATATTATTTCCGCCTTCACTAAGCAGCATCCGCAGCCAGTCTACAAACCCTCTCAGGAATACCAGTACTGCCGATAAGATCTGTTTTATGGTTTTCAAGCGTTATGCGTTTTAAACTGTTAGGGGGTTATCTAAAATTACGAAAATGAATGCCTGATAGGCTATATCCATCCCATATAGATTCTATGGTTTTGATCAGGGAATACTCTTACGCATCACCATGGGCTCACCAAGGTCATTTCGATAGTGGTTTTATCACTTGCTTTCTTGCATCCGTTTAGCAATAGGTTGAACAAATATTTGGTATCTTCATTATGCAATATTTTATATCCATGGAATCCATTCAAAACATATTAGATCAGGTCATCTTTACGGTAGGGAACTATTCGTTAAAAGTGCATATGGTGGTGATGGTCTTTCTTATTCTGATCATCACCAAAATACTGCTGTGGATCATCAGGAAAATGCTCTTTAGAAAGGCTGAAGTGGATGATCATGAAAAAGGGAATATCCAGGCGGTATTCCAAATAATCCGCTATGTGGTATGGATCGGTGCCCTTGGCCTGGCCCTGGAAACCATCGGTGTAAAACTGACGCTGCTTTTGGCTGGTTCTGCCGCCTTGTTGGTAGGGATCGGTCTCGGCCTGCAGCAAACCTTTAATGATATTATCTCCGGCTTTATTCTGCTCACCGAACGCTCTATAAAGATCGGTGATGTGCTTGAAGTAGACGGAAACGTGGTCAAGATACAGACCATAGGACTCAGAACTTCTAAGGGATTGAATACCGATGATATTTCGATTATCATTCCCAATTCACTGATCACCACCAGCAAGGTGATCAACTGGAGCCACCAGAACGATAAAACCCGTTTTCGGATCGATGTGGGGGTGGCCTACGGCAGCGATGTGGACCAGGTGATTCGGATTCTGAAAGAAAGCGCTCTTGAGCACCCTGATGTCTATGAACAGGAACTGGCGGAAGGCCGACTCATGGGTTTTGGAAGTTCTTCCTTAGACTTCCAGCTGCTGTTCTTTAGCAAGAACATTTTCAGGATAGGTTCTGTTAAAAGCGATATCAGGCGGATCATTGTCCGCAAGTTCAACGAGCACAATATTACCATTTCCTTCCCGCAACTCGATGTTCATCTCAAACCGCAGGAAATACAATCGGAAAAGAAATATCCCGATCGCTAATCAATACTATGTTTAGGCGTCGGGTATGCATTATAATTATCCCTATCCAGGAAAGATTATCTCAACCCCTATAGCCCGGCACATTTTAGTAAAATTTTAAAGAAAAAGACAGGGCAGGGTCGGGCTAAATACATTACACTTGATTAAAGCTTAGTTTGAAACGATTTCTAAAATATTTAAAGCGAATGATCTTAGGGTTTATTCTCATTATCGCCTTATTGGTGGTCGCATACTTCCTGTTTGTAACCTACTATCCTTCTTTTGGCGGGGAGCTTACTAAAGAAAGGCAATTGCAATATGCCACTTCCGCTCAATTCGAAAACGGAAAATTCGTAAATACCAACCGGGTGGATATGGATTTGAGTTTTTTCGAAACATTGGCACTAGCCAGGAAATTCTTTTTTACCAGGGTAGAGAACGGACGTCCTGCACAAGATATTACGGTTGCTAAAATAGATTCTTCTGCCATCGCTGATTACAGCAGTCCAACGCGGTTTGTTTGGTTTGGGCATTCCGCATTTTTGATACAGATGAACCATAAAAACCTATTGGTTGACCCTATGTTCGGTGATGTACCGGCACCTCATTCGTTGCTTGGCGCCAGCCGATTTAGCTCAGAATTGCCTATCGAAATAGAAAAACTTCCAAAAATAGATGCAGTCTTAATTTCTCATGACCATTACGATCATTTAGACTATGGATCTATCCAGCTGTTAAAGGATAAAGTTGGGATGTTCTATACGCCTTTAGGCGTCGGTATTCATTTGGAGGCCTGGGGCGTTGCGAAAGCCAGGATTGTGGAGCTCGATTGGTGGCAGGAGACCACTTTTGATGATCTCACATTCGTCAATACCCCGGCGCGGCATTTTTCCGGAAGGAAAATCAACAATCGACAAAGTACCTTGTGGTGTTCCTGGATCATTCGATCCGATACGGAGAATATCTTCTTTAGTGGCGATAGTGGTTATGACACTCATTTTAAAACGATAGGAGAGAAATACGGCCCTTTTGACTTTGCGATGTTAGAGTGTGGACAATACAACAAAATGTGGCCCGATATTCATATGTTTCCGGAAGAAACAGCCATAGCTGGCCTTGATCTGAAGGCGAAAAAGATCATGCCCATTCACTGGGGAGCCTTCAAGCTGGCACTGCATTCCTGGACCGACCCGGTAGAGCGTCTAAACAAAAAGGCAAATGAACTGCAACTGCCTGTGATTACACCAAAAATAGGGGAGGCCTTTTTATTGGAAGAGACCGTCATAGAGCATCAAGATTGGTGGAAAATTAAATGACCTTGAAAATAACTCTTTTCGATCTGCTGCCCATTAGCGGGGCGATTATATCTGACCAACTTTTATGAATTAAAGGTTTAACAAGCTGATAATTATCAGGTATTAACCAGCATCCATGGACTAAATTTGATGGATTTTTTGAAGGGAAACGCAGCTATACCTGCGTAACCACCTAAGAACTGATAATTTGACAATCACAACATGGGAAAATTTGATGATTTATCCGTAGCATTTCGAGGAACCATTAAGCTGAGTATTCTTGCACTATTAATCGTATCATTTGGATGTAAAAATGAGGCCGCAGAAGCTGAAAAAGAATTGACCGAAGTAAAATCAGACCAACCTGAGATGGTGATCTGGCATATCAAGGCCGTTCATCCGGAGGGCCGACTTATAGATATAAAGGCCATAGACAAGGAAGGCCAGATACACGATGTTAAAGCCATACAGGATTCCGATCAGCGCAGTTTTATGGATATTAAGGCCCTTGTAGGTGATAAACAATTTCCGGTGAAGATATTGGTCAGTGGGGACAAGTATACCCGTGTTAAGGCCATTGCAGAAGATAGTACGGTGTATGACATCAAGGCGCTGACCCCAGAGGGCGATACGCTCGACGTAAAAGGAGTGAGTCGAACCCGGAACATCATCCATATTAAAGCCATAGATAAGGAAGGCGCATTTTATGGGGTAAAGGCCATCTCACCCGAAGGTAAACTCAATGATGTAAAAGGCGTGAAGGTAACCCAGGACCAAACCGAGATGTGGATAAATGGCCATGCGGTATATGCGCATGTAAAGTCGCTGCCACAAGCCGGAACTATTAGTAATGACCGTAACTGGCATGTAAAGGCAATTCATCCTGAAGGTGTGTTTTTAGATGTCAAGGCTTTGGATGAAAGCGGAACGATCTATGATGTTAAAGCCATCCAGGATAATTATCAACGCCATTTATTGGATGTCAAAGCGCTGGTCGATGGGGAGGAAGTACCCATCAAAATACTGGTGAGCGATGATAAATACACCCCGGTAAAGGCCATAACCGATGATGGAACCCTTTTCGATATTAAAGCGCTCACTACCGACGGACAAAGATTAGACGTAAAAGGCGTGCGCCGCTCTGGCAACCTTGTCCACCTTAAAGCCATCAATGCCGCAGGTGACTTTTATGGAATAAAAGCCATATCTCCTGATGGCGAATTGAACGATGTAAAGGGCATCAAGCTAAGCAAGGAAAAAACAGAGGCTAATATCAACGGCCACGATATCTATGCCCATGTAAAGGCGCTGCCGCAGATCGATTGATAGAGGCTAAAGACCATTATATAAGCATAAAAAGGGAAGATCAAAGGTTTTTTTCTTTTTTAATGGATCGGTATGTTGGTATCAGTTCATTTCAGGTTCACTTAAACCTAATAAAAGGGCGTTATACTTGTCCTGGTAGATATTAATAAACCGACCTGGTCACAGTACCCTTAAGGTGTATAGGGTTGACCCCGAAAATCAAAGAAAGATTCCCCTACTGGGAAGGAGTTGGTTTTAAAGCTTGTATCGTATTTATGGCCTCTTTTCGTAGGCGTAATGCAGGGGACCTGTGGTCGGTTTGCAAAGTATTATACCCTATAAAGGTAAACTTCACCATGCCCAAGCCAAATAAGTGTACCTTCGCGCCTTAATTCAAAATATGACTTTTAAGGAACTTGGCCTGGCCGACCCCATACTTAAGGCTCTTGAGGCAGAGGGCTACGAAAACCCTACTCCAATTCAAATACAAGCGATCCCCATTCTACTCAAAGGCAAAGACCTGCTGGGTGTCGCGCAAACCGGAACGGGAAAAACCGCTGCATTTGGAGCGCCCATACTCCACCATATGTACAATTTGCAAAACGGACAGAAGGGAAAACGTCGCCTTAAAGCCCTTGTCGTAACCCCAACGCGTGAATTGGCTATTCAAATAGGCGAAAGTTTCACGGCTTATGGAAAGTTCACAGGTTTGAGAAACACCGTGATCTTCGGGGGTGTAAAACAAGGGAAGCAAGTAAGTGCATTGCGCAATGGAGTCGATATCCTGATTGCTACGCCTGGACGATTGCTCGATTTAATGAATCAGGGTTATATCTCTTTTCGCTACTTGGAATTCGTGGTACTCGATGAAGCGGACCAAATGTTGGATATGGGCTTTATTCACGACATAAAGAAGATCATCGCCAAACTTCCCCCAAAAAGACAGTCCCTGTTCTTTTCGGCCACCATGCCCAAAGATATTGTAGCGTTGTCACGAAAAATACTGGGCGATTTTGAAAAAGTAACCATCAGGCCTGAACAAGCTACCGCCGAGAAAGTGGAGCAGGGGGTCTATTTTGTGAATAAACCAAACAAACCCGGGTTATTGGTGCATCTTTTAAAAGAGAGACCTGATGATTCGGTTCTGGTATTTTCCAGGACAAAACACGGAGCTGATAAAATAGTCAGAAAACTGAACCAAAGGGATATAAAGGCAGCGGCCATTCACGGAAATAAATCACAACCCCAACGACAGCGGGCCCTGGGGAATTTTAAGGAAGGGAAATTAAAAGTTTTGGTGGCTACCGATATAGCTGCCAGGGGCATCGATGTAGAGGAACTTTCGTTGGTCATCAACTATGACCTACCCAATGTTTCTGAAACCTATGTACACCGGATAGGGCGGACAGGACGTGCGAGTGCAAGCGGCATCGCACTCTCTTTTTGCGATAGCGAGGAACGACCTTATCTTCGGGATATTGAAAAACTTATCAAGCAGGAAGTGCCTCGAATGCCCGAACATCCATTTGTAGAGGAAACAGATGAAATGGGGAACAAGCCGGAGCAAAGACCCCGACAACCCCAGCATCGGAATCACAACACAAACCGAAATTCAAACAATAACAGAGGCCAAAATCAAAACAAAAAAAGAAACCGTAACCGCAATCGTAAAAGATTTTAAGAGAAGACATATTGTATCCCGGCAAGATACTTTCAATGAACGGCATAAAAGCCGACACATTAAGTCGTTGAAAAGAAATATTGGGAGAGGTTAAATATTTACAATTGTTGTAAATGATTTTCATGTAGCTTGTAATGCCGTTCTATGGAATAAATCTGCATAGTAAACGAATTATATCGATCTCCCCGTATGATATTTGAAACGCACAATCCCGAAGGCGAAATAGGGAAACACATTGAATCGTTGATCTATTTCAAAGATCTTATACCCGATCATTCCTTGGAAAGGGTAATACCAACTGGTCATGTTTTTATCATATTTGAACTGGATGGCTACAAGCGAAACACCTATGATAATGAGACCCTGAAACCGATAAAGGAGTTCAGGGAAGTCTGGGTATCGGGGGTACATAAGAATTACATTACCATTTCGGCCCATGAGAGATCTGAAATGTTTATCATACAATTTAAGCCCTTTGGCACTTATCCATTTATCCATATCCCGTTAAATGAAATAAGCAATTGTATTTTTCATGCTAAAGAACTATTTGGAAACGATATTCTTTCACTGCGCAGTCAACTCATAGATGCAAAGGATTCAGCACAAATATTTGGTTTAGCTCAAGCCTGGCTTGAGTCTATCTACGATTCAAAGAAACAGCCTCCACAGGTTTTCCTAAAGATTTTAGAGCGGGTAGAAGTAGAGAAATCAGCTACCAATTTCGATAAGCTCTTTTCGGATTACCCCTTTACACGAAAACACCTCATCAGCCAGTTCAAGAAGTATATCGGAATCACCCCAAAATATTATCAACGAATCATAAAATTCAACGATATATTGTCAAAAATTCAAAAAAAAGAAAGACTTAACTGGGCGCAGTTGACCTATGATTACGGGTTTTCAGATCAACCCCACTTTATTAAAACATTTAAGCACTTCTCTGGATTTAGCCCAAAAGAATTTATTTATGAGGGACTTTCCGATGGCGAACCGAATTTTTTTCCTTTAGACAAGCAAGGTTAATTTTATACAAGACTAGCATTGTCTGGGGTCTTATCTTGAGTCCATAACTAAAAAACGCAACATTATGGATTTAGCATTTGCATTTGCACAGATTAATTGGTGGTCGGTCATTGTAGCGGCGCTGTCAACTTTCCTATTGGGTGGCTTGTGGTACGGCCCGTTGTTTGGAAAAACCTGGATGAATTATTTTAACTTTTCGGTTGAAGATCTTAAAAGCAGAAATACCGCCAGAACATTCGGCTTATCCTTAATTCTGGCCGTTATTGCGGCTTTTATTTTAGATATGTTTATAGGTCACCAGGCTGATCTGATGACCGGTCTGTTAGCAGGTTTTTTTGCAGGTCTAGGTTGGGTAGTAACTTTTACAGGGATACAGTACCTGTTTGAAATGAAGTCTTTAAAGATCTTTTTGGTTAATGCAGGCTATAGCCTGGTCTCGCTCACACTAATGGGCGTGATATTAGGCGCCTGGTAAACAATATCCTTCTGTCAACAATTCTATACCCGGATAAAATGCCTCAACCTCAAAATCCTAATATTTTCTTTATTATCTTTTGGGCGGTTATAATCTGATCAACCTTAAAAGCCGATACCAATGACAGCCACCGATATTTTTTCCTTAGCTAATTTGATTGTCTTACCCATGTGGCTGCTCATGATCGTTCTGCCCAAATGGAAAGCTACCCGTTTCCTTATGGATTATAAGGTGATTCCTCTGATCCTTTCGCTGGTATACGTACTTTACATCGTCATCGCAATACGCATCAGTGGTGGTATGGATTTCGGCAGCCTGTCGTCCGTTATGGAACTGTTTACGGAGGAAAATGCAGTATTGGCCGGATGGGTTCACTACCTGGCTTTTGACCTTCTGGTAGGTATGTGGATGATCAAACAAAATGAAAATCTGGGTATTCATCCCTTATTTATGGCACCCTGCCTGTTGGCGACTTTTATGTTGGGCCCGGTAGGCTTTTTGCTTTTTATGCTCATGAGATCGGTTAAAATCAAAACAGCATGAAACATTTGAGAACAGTGCTCAGCACCGTAAGAAAGGAAAGTCCGATACTTTTTTGGATCGCCATGTTCCATTTTCTCCTGAGTATGATCTGCATCATCGGACTGATGGTAGATGACAGAATACTTATGGGGGTCAATGTATGGCTCAAACCTTTAAAATTCACCGTCTCGGGGGGCATCTATATCCTAACCGTTGGATTTCTTATTACGCTTTATCCGTTCTCGAGAAAAAAGAAAAACATTCTTAATAATATTCTTTCCTGGGCACTCTTAATCGAGATCCTGATCATCTTTATACAGGCGGCTCGAGGTATTTTGTCTCATTACAACCAATCGAATCTTGTAGACGGATTGCTCTTTGCGGCTATGGGGATCTTAATCAGTATTGTTGTCCTTCTGATGTTCTTTTTTATCATAGAAACCATCAGGCTTAGGTTAAACACACCCAGATCCATTCAATGGGCCATATTGCTGGGCTGGCTGATCGTGTTTTACGGCAGTTGGGTAGGCGGACAGATGATCGGTCAGATGGCGCATAATATTGGCGTTGCCGATGGGGGAGAGGGACTACCACTTTTAAACTGGAGTACGGTTGCCGGAGACCTGCGGGTAGCACATTTTTTTGGTTTACACGGACTGCAGATCATCCCATTATTGGCATGGGTGCTTTATCGTAAATGGAAAGCCCCGAACAAAATACAGAGCCTGGTAGTGATTCTTTTCGGATTGATTTATGGAGCCTGGATTGCCTATACTTTCTATCAGGCCCAACAGGGGATGCCGTTTATAAAACCTTAATCTCTGCAAAGTACTTGTTTACAATTGCTTATGGTACATTGATTAAAGTCTTTCCTCAACGCAAAAGCTTGTAAAAAGATAAATTTCACCTGAACTAACTATGATAAGGCAAGATAATACAGGGCTTTAAAGAGAAAGTGAAAAATGTTTTTCCTTACTCAATTTAGCTCTGGTTTTATAATAACTCAGTGCCTTAAATTTGCTTATATTAGTAGAAGAAATGTATTAAAAGAAGAGCTTAACGATTAATTCAAGTTGCGATGCAATCAAGTATTATTATATCAATTATTGTAGGTACAATCTGTTTATTAATGGCAATACTTTATAAAAAGAATGCGAGTATTAGAATAGCATTAGGTATTGCAGCGATGGTGTTATTGTTTTATGGAGGTTTTGGTTATGGATCCATGAATCCATTAGCCTATGTTGAGATGTTCGATACCGGAAATAAATTGCAGGTGGAATATCCGGTGGAACAGGTACAGGTAATATCCCCGGTTGATGGTGATGAGGTCAAATGTCGTATCCTTACCATGGGCGTTTATCCCGAAACACATGATAAAGACATTTGGGTGCTGTTAAGACCTTCAGACGAGAAATTCTATCCACAGTCAGACTACACTAATACCTCATATAAAGAAAAAGGAAACTGGCAGGTGGTTACCAGATTTGGTGGTGACCAGGGCGAAACTTATGAGTTATTTGTCTATGAAACAGATGCTATAGCTTCCCAGTATTTTAGTGAGACCATTGCAAAATGGAAAGCTGCTGATGATTATATAGGTTTAGAAATGGAAGAACTGCCTGCTGGTGCGTCTGAAATTGATAGAATTAAAGTCACCCTTGAAGCTAATTGCCGGGGAGTGCATTAAAAAATACTAAGCTTACTTCTTGAAAAAGCCGTTAATACGGGAATTATGGCATCTGTCCCGAAAAGTCCTGTTTTTTGGCCATACGATATTCCTGCATAAGCAGACCAACTCTTTTTGAGATCAATTGGGTGCTATTCGTTCAAATCAACCAGATGAACGGCAATATTTATCGTTAAATTCCTTATCTACAAATTTTTGGCGGGAAGATTTACCGGATTCCAATACTTGTACATTTTTTTGTCTACATTGAGCGTCGAATAATCAGTGGCTTGTATAAATTAAGCTGCCTTAAACTAAATTTTTTAACACATTATGAAAAGATTACTTGAACACCATGTCCTTCACAGCCAAACAAAGTCTTTACTCAAATTGGCCAAAAATCGATCTAAGCTTTTAATCGGTATTGCGATGGGATTATTTTTCTTAAACTCCTGTAGTGAGCAGGCGATAGTGGATAACCCCGTTGAAAATGAATATCAGCTGCAGTCTTTGACTCTGGTTCCTGATCCGGACCAACCGATTGAAATCAAGGATGCGTCTAATTTTCTCGACTCTGATCCTGCTCGTGCCACCAATGCGGCCGGAGATGATCGGGGGCGTTTCAACATTAGCTTGAAATTTGTTGTACCCCCTACAGATAGACAACGAGAAGTATTTGAAGAGGCGGCTGATCGTTGGGAGCGTATTATCATAGGAGATGTTCCATCTTTTACGGGTGTAATTCCTTCTGCGTTTCAAGGCTTACCGCCAGCAGTAGATGGTACACTCGATGATATAGTAATTGAAATAGCTTTGATACCAATCGACGGACCCTTCGGCGTCCTTGGGGCAGCAGGCCCTAGATTTGTCCGAACCATTGATTTTTTAACGCTCTCAGGGGTAATGTTCTTCGACTCGGATGACCTTGATTTCCTTGAGCAACTCGATCTTTTTGAAGCGGTGATTGTTCACGAAATGGGACATGTTTTAGGAGTGGGTACCCTATGGAATGTGGCACCCTTTGGATTTGACCGCACATTGAGTGAAGGTCCTGATACCAGTCCGTACTTTTCAGGAAGAAAAGCAAATGTATTCTGGAATGCCGAAGGTGGCACTGGAGAACTGCCCATTGAATTTTTGGGAGGTCCTGGTACTGCTTTTAGCCATTGGCAGGAGTCCACTCTGCAAAATGAGTTGATGACCGGCTTTCTTAATCTTGGCGAAAATCCTTTGAGCAGGATTACCGCAGGATCTATGAGGGATTTAGGTTATGTCACCAGTAGTGTGGGTGAGTCTTACGAATTGCCAAAAGGTACACCTGGTGTGGATTTAAGTACACTTGAAGAAGGTGATACCTCGCAGGGCTTGCATATTGGTCAAATGGAAACGATTTTGCAGCCCATAGGATTTGTTACCTATGACGAAAAGAAGTAATGCCTTGATATAAAAAGTAACTGGTTCTTAACTCAATTGAACGAGAACCATAGTTAACATAGAGAGCTCGATACGGTCTTTGGCCAGTATCGAGCTCTTTTTTTGTAATTATCACCAACACATGCCCTGATAGCATAATAATTTAGAGTTTAGCGAATAGCTTAAGGCGAAAGCCCCCAAAAAGATGAGAACTATAACTATTCCCAGGATCATTGTTTTATCGAGTTATCATCGCGCAAGAGCAATTCGGAATTCGATAGTAATGAGGAAGAAAAGCTACGCCTTGTAATTCACTTTATATACGCGACTAAGAATATCTCTTTCCAAATCACCCACCAGAGGCGGTATAAATCATGGAGAAAATGTATATAAGCCTCTTGTTTACCGATCTTAAATTGTAAATTAGTTAGTCTAATTTTCAACCAATATGAAAGCAATTATTCTGATTTATATAGGTTTATGGTTCTTCTCGAATCAGGCCCTGGCGCAGGAGACATGGACCTGCTATACCGACAAGGCAGAATTGCTGATGGACAACAAAATCACTTTGGGTGTCTTCGAATATGTTGATGGTGCTACCTGGTTTATAACCACTAAGGGCATAAACATCTATAAGGATGGGGAATGGGACATTCTCAATAAGGAAGATGAACTCCTTAAGAATACGATTGGTTCCTATCTCGTTGATAGCAAAGAGCGGATTTGGATCGGTACGGGATCGCCCGACATGTTCTGGGATGGCTATGCTACAGGACAATTGTATCAGGGCGGAATAGCTATTTACGATGGGAAGGAATGGAAGCCTATGAACACGATGGAAATGGGTATCAAAGCAGCGGTGGTAACCGAGATTTACGAAGCATCCAGTGGGGATTTTTGGCTTGGCGTTTCAGCGGTCAAGCCAGGTGCAGAAAAGGGTGGACTATTTGCAAAAGGAGCGCTTTTGCGGCTTTCAAAAGAAACAGGGGAGTGGACAGATTACCGGCAAAAAGAAATGCCTTGCGGCGATTGCCATTTTGTCAAGGATTTTTATGAAGATGAGGCAGGGAAGCTTTTCTTCATTGCAGATTACGGGATCTATTATTTTGAAGATGGGGTCTTTCATTCAGTTAGTAAAGACAACGAAGGCTATGATTTTAGAAGTCTGTGGATTTCTGCCAAATTTATAGATAGCAATAAAAACCTTTGGTTGGGTGCACCGGCCAGCATTGCAAAATATGACGG
>JAHEJJ010000031.1 GCA_024638915.1 Robiginitalea sp. | reverse complement strand
AGTAAGTATTGGGAAACTCCAATTTTGAATAAGACTCTGCTCGTTTTTGGTTTCCCCAGGAATTTTCAAAAGAATGTAAGGGTGTTGTCATTTGTTTGGGAAATTAATAATGGCACCTAACAATTGAATATAGTACATTATGCACTATATATCACTTATAGCTAAGATAACAAATCATCAATATCCTTGAAGGAATTTTCTGCTACATGGGTATAGATTTCCGTTGTCTTACTCGAGTTATGACCCAAAAGAACCTGGATCTTACGCAAATCTGTTCCCTTATCTAATAAATGCGTCGCGAAGCTATGACGTAACATATGTGGTGTAACTCTTCTCTTAATTCCCGCTTTTAATGCAGCACGACTTACAATATTGACTACACTAGTTGGAGAGTACGCTTGTCCATTTGGACTTTCAAAGAGATATGTCCTTGGGTTGTATCTCTTGTAATAGTCGCGTAACTCTTTTAACAATGTGGCACTTAAAATAGTATACCGATCTTTTTTACCTTTCCCTTGGTTGACCTTAACTAACATACGTTTACTATCAATATTCTCTGGTCTTAAGGCCAGTACCTCAGATCTTCTTAGCCCCGAGCTATATAGTAAACCGACAATGCATCGATGTTTTACATTGTTGATTTCGGCCATTAGACTTTGAACTTCCATAACGGAAAGTACCTCTGGTAGTTTTTTGGATTTCCTTGGTCGTTCAATCGAGTAAAACCGATTGGGCATTCCACAAACAATCTCATAATAGAATTTGATGCTGTTTATGGCTTGATTGATATAGGAATCTGAACTGCCTTTTCGAACTAGAGAAAGCAAGTATTTACGAACATCATTTTCGTCTAATTCGTCCAATGCGGCCTCCGAATAAAAACGCATGAATGCCTCGAAACAAGAGATATAAATTCTTGCTGTATTAGGGGCATATTTCTTAAGCTCTAACTTTTCAAGATATTCGTCAGGACAAAGTTGAGCTTGGTTCCTATCTTTTGAATGTTTTATTCGTTCAAAGTTGCCCTTAGTTGTTTTATTGGCAAGAGGTTTATTGTGAAAAAAGTAGTTCCCGTTGATCCAGGCTACGCCTTTGAACATCTTATATATCAATTGGATGTTTTCCTTGGTGTTCGGCAGAAAATACATTTGATACTGCTCAGACCATTCTACATTTGCCAGTAAATTGACCTTTTCTTGCAAAGAACGATGGGCTCGAAATTGAAGGCCAATGCAAGGTCGATTGTCAATAGATAAGTGTTTAAGCGTAATACTCTTACCAAACATTCTTTATAGATTATATGTAATTTAAGTCATCATACTGCAATTTGCTTGCAGTAAAAAAGGCTTATGGAGTTTTCCGTAAACCTTCAACATAAAGTGTTGGCAAACTAAGGGGGGAAAAGCAAGAGGATAACACGCTAAAGCGATGTTATGTTATTTAAATATTTGATTTTCTACTACTTAATAAGAAGACCAAGAACTTTTCTAGTAATTATTTCGTGAAAAACCCTGGAAAAGCCTATAAACATGGAATTTTTTTCGTGAAATATTAGGTAAAACTAAAATTAAAGGCATTTTGCGCATAGACATTTTATAGTATTAGTTTGTGTAAGTTTTTGGGACGCTTGCAGCGCGAAATAGTATTTCGCTCGCTAACCATTCAATTTATAGCCAAATGTCTCAATAAATGTTAAAATTTGAGGTGTTTGCGAATTGTTTGCAAATGAAAAAAGCTTCAGAAGTCTGAGACTCGCTGAAGCTTTATGTTTACTTGGCTCCCCCTGCTGGACTCGAACCAGCGACCCTCTGATTAACAGTCAGATGCTCTAACCAACTGAGCTAAGGAGGAATATCTCATAAAATTGAGGATGCAAATATAGCGGTTAATTTGCAATGGCCCAATAAAAATATATGGATTTAAATAAACTATTTCCAACCTGCAAGCGCAATGCAGCCTGCTCTATTATCTTCGGCAAGTGGTTAGTAATTAGCTGGGGTCAAAGATTAGCACGATACTTCTGTTCCCTGCAACAGTCACCGGTTAGCTGATTCAAGTTCTTCGTTTTTCGTTTTATTCCGGTGACTCAAATGTCAGCCTATAGGCAGTATAGGCTGGCATTTTTTTGCCAAAAGCCTATTTGAATACCGCTTTGTAGATATCATTACCATTGGCAAAGATGATCAGCCCCAGCAAAAGGAAAAAGCCTACCATCTGTGCATATTCCAGAAATTTATCAGTCGGTTTACGACCGGTAGCCATTTCGTAGATCAGGAACATCACGTGACCACCATCCAAAGCGGGAATGGGTAGTAGATTAAGGATGGCCAACATGATCGATAAAAAAGCGGTTATGCCCCAAAAGGCCTGCCAACTCCAGGTACTCGGAAAAATATCAAAAATGGCCTTAAATCCCCCCACGCCTTTATAGGCCCCGGTACTTGGCGTAAATATTTTTTCAAGTTGTTGCCAGTAGCCTGAGATCTGATTTATTAACTTTTTCGTCCCTACACCAAAGCTTTCAAAGAAACCGTATTGCTTTTCCACTATATCAAAATAGCCCATTTCTGCAATTTCCATGATCGTCCCCCCGGCAAAGATCCCTAGTTTGCCTTCCTCGCTCACTTGCAGATTTATCTCGCGGGTTGCTCCTTCTCTTTTGATCTCGGCAACGATTTTCTCTCCTTTGTGTTCTTCCAAAAATCCACCATACTGATCGTAGTAAGGCAATGAACTCCCGTTGAGCTTGGTAAATACATCACCCTTTTTCAACCCTGCTCCAAGATTAACGGAACTATCAGAAACCTGTCCTACGATGAATGGAACCCTCAATTCAAAGAATGTAAGATTTGTCCCTGTGCTGAGTTTTCCCAAAAAATCTTCCGGCAATTCAACCACCTTCTGATTTCCATCGCGCTCCAGTGTAATCTTGTCGGCCGTAATCAAATTTTTTCGCAGATCGGAATAATTCTCATACCGCTCGCCGTTTATCGATAGGATATCATCGCCGGTTTCTATGCCAAGGTCGGTTAAAACAGGATTGGTGATCCAGTACCCATCCTTTATACTGGAGGTCGAGATATCCGTATCACCATAATAAAAAGAAGTGAGGATGTAGATCACAAACGCGATAAGGAAATTAACCGTAACTCCGCCGAGCATGATGATCAACCGCTGCCAGGCAGGTTTCGATCGAAACTCCCAGGGTTTTGGTTCCTGGGCCATCTGTTCGGTATCCATACTTTCATCGATCATCCCGGCGATCTTTACATAACCTCCCAATGGAAGCCATCCAATGCCGTAGACCGTCTCCCCTATCTTCTTTTTGAAGAGCGAAAACTTTACATCGAAGAAGAGATAGAATTTCTCTACCCTCGTTTTAAACAGCTTGGCGGGAATGAAATGCCCCAACTCGTGCAGCACGATCAGCAGGGATAAACTCAATAGGAATTGCAGGGCTTTGATTATAATGGGACTCATCAGCTTCTATTCTTCACAAAACGAACAAAAGTACGCTTTTACGATCTTTTAAAAAAAGAAAGAAGAAACCTCTGTATGATTTTAAGAAAGATTTAATACCCATTGCCACATTTAGTTTTGCGCACTCTGGCAGGCCGTATTAACTTTGTTGCTCTTTAGTTATGCGATCCTTTTTTAGCAAATACAAATTATTCGGACTGGTCATGCTGATCCTTTCAGTGATTATCCTGGGCCTCTTTTATAATGCACTAAAACCACAGGATAGTTTGCCTATATACCAGCCTGCGGATTTTAACCCGGAACTGGTAGACAGTACGCTTCATTACGTTAAGAAATACCATACCATCGATGACTTTTCTTTGATAAATCAAAACGGGAAAATCGTAACCGAAGCAGACTATCACAACAAGATCTATATCGCGGATTTCTTTTTTACGACCTGCCTCACCATTTGCCCGCTGATGACCAAAAACATGGTAGATATCCAGCAGAGGATCATGGATGATGAGGATGTCTTGCTACTTTCTCATACGGTAACCCCAGAGATCGATTCCGTAGCCCAGTTAAAAAAATATGCGCTTGAAAAAGGCGTAGCTGATCATAAATGGAACCTGGTTACAGGCGATAAAAAGGAAATTTACGATCTGGCCAGGAAGTCTTATCTGGCCGTAAAAGACTTTCAGGCAGCGGGACCATTCGATATGATCCACACCGAGAATTTCATCCTGGTCGACAAAGAACGTAGAATTCGGGGCACCTATAATGGAACCAGCCCAGAGGAGATAGAACGGCTGATGAAGGACCTTGAGGTGTTAAAAGCTTCCTATTCCGAATAAAGCTGCTCAATAGCTTGCATAACCGGAATTTCAAGGCCAGATTTTTGTTTTTATTTGTGCGCTTAGCTCGGCATTTTCACTTACATTTGTCCTTAATTAAAATGATTCTAAATAATTTGGAGGTTAGTGTAGCAGACCTGCGTCCGGGTCAAAAAGGGGTTATAAAGGAATTCGGAGAAGGCGAAATTCCTGTAAAACTGCTGGAACTGGGCTGTCTGCCCGGAAATCTTCTTGAATTAGTTCAAATAGCACCTCTGAAAGATCCATTTTATATCAATGTAAACGGTTCACATATCGCCATTCGAAGGGATATCGCCAGTCGGATTATCCTGGAAGTAAAAGAAGATTCCACAGTCTGATGTCGAACAGTATCAAAGTAGCTCTTATCGGTAACCCCAATACGGGTAAGACTTCGGTATTTAATCAATTAACCGGCTTGAAACAGAAGGTCGGGAACTATCCAGGAATCACCGTTGAAAAGAAAGAGGGTATCTGCAAACTGAGTAATGGACAGAAAGCCCATATCATAGATCTTCCCGGAACCTATAGTTTAAATACCACCTCCCTGGACGAAAGTGTTGTGGTCGAGCTGCTGTTAAACAAGCGAAATGAAGATTTTCCTGATGTGGCCGTGGTGATCACCGATATTGAAAACCTTAAAAGAAACCTTCTGCTTTTTACACAGATCAAAGACCTTAAGATCCCAACCCTGTTGGTGATCAATATGGCCGATCGTATGGTGAAAAAAGGGATTACTCTGAACATAAAGGAGCTTGAACAAAAACTAGATACCAGGATTGCGCTGGTGAGTACCCGAAAAGGGACGGGTATTGAAGAGCTCAAAACATCAATTGCCAATTATTCGGAGCTTTCTACAGAGGCGGTCATCAATGCCAGTCATATCGCGCCCGAATATTTCGAGCGGCTCCAAAAGACATTTCCCGGAGAAGAGCTTTATAAACTGTGGTTGGTCATTACCCAGGATGTAAACTTTATGCCTCTTGAAAAAGACAGGCTTCAAAGCAGCGAACTCTTACCTACCAAGTCGAAGGCTGAACTCAAAAGACTTCAGCATAAAGAGACTATTTACCGATATCGTTTTATCAATAATGTACTCAAAGAGACTTATAGGGTAGACCCTTCGGCAGCGAAAGGTTTAAGAGCATCTTTAGACCGTATCCTGACGCATAAGATCTTTGGATATCTGATCTTTGTTTTACTGTTGTTGCTCATATTCCAGGCTATATTCGATTGGAGCCAGATCCCTATGGATTTTATCGATGCTCAGTTTGCATCTGCGAGCGAGTGGGTCAAAAATTCCCTGCCCCCAGGAGTGTTCACCAATCTGTTAGCTGAAGGCATTCTGGCCGGAATCGGAGGTATTGTGATTTTTATCCCACAGATTGCTTTCCTGTTTTTATTTATTTCATTACTGGAAGAGTCGGGTTATATGAGCAGGGTAGTTTTCCTTATGGATCGCCTGATGAGACCGTTCGGCCTGAGCGGTAAAAGCGTTGTTCCCCTCATCTCGGGTACCGCCTGTGCGATTCCTGCGGTAATGGCTACGCGGAATATAGAGAACTGGAAAGAACGCCTGATCACCATTCTCGTTACCCCATTTACCACCTGTTCAGCAAGACTGCCGGTTTATCTTATTATCATCGCTTTGGTAATACCGGAAGGCAGTGTGTTGGGCCTGAGTTACCAGGCACTCACGCTGATGCTCCTTTATCTGCTGGGTTTTGCCACCGCTATCCTGGCTGCCCTTGTTCTTCACAGAGTTTTAAAAATCGAGGGGAGATCGTTTTTTATGGTAGAAATGCCCAGTTATAAATTACCGCTTCTGAGGAACGTCATCTATACCGTAGTTGAAAAAACCAAAAGCTTCGTAGTAGGCGCCGGTAAGATTATCCTGGCCATATCTATCGTTTTATGGTTCCTGGGCTCCAACGGATTTAGCTATGAATTTAAAAATGCTGAAGAGATTATAGCGGAACGAATTAAAAATGAAGGTTTTTCCACTTATAGTAAAGCCTTTATGAATGATAAACTTGAGGAATATTCATCAGGGGATCAATTAAGTGATGATAAAGACTTAAACACAGGTGTAACCCATTCACCAAAGGTATCAGTGGAGATAAAAACCAGGCAGTTACAGGAGGCTGCCAAAGGTCAGGAAATTGCAAGTTATCGACTGGAGCATTCTTTAATTGGGAATATCGGAAAAAGTTTCGAACCCCTTGTTAAACCCCTGGGCTATGACTGGAAGATCGGAATTGCGATCCTCACCTCCTTTGCAGCCCGGGAAGTTTTTGTCGCGACATTGGCCACGATTTATAGCGTTGGGAATGATGAGGAGGAAACCATTAAGGGACGCATGGCGGCAGAGATCCATCCGGATACGAAAAAGCCGTTATTTAACCTGGCCTCCGGTATTTCACTCATTCTTTTTTATGCCTTCGCTATGCAGTGCATGAGTACCCTCGCCGTGGTAAAAAAAGAAACCAACAGCTGGCGCTGGCCACTGTTGCAATTGGGCTTTATGACGGTTTTTGCGTATCTTGTATCTCTGATCACATATCAAATCCTTCATTGATGAAAATGGATTTTCAGGAAGTATTAGTCTATATCACGCTCATCGCCGCCCTTGTATTTTTGGTAAAAAAATACCTATGGCCAAAAACTGCTCCCGGGAGAGGGAAATCTGCCAGTTCATGCGGTCAGGACGACTGTGGTTGTCATTAATTGGATTCCTACATTTCTTCAGACTGCCAAATACTCTATGATAAGCGAATCACTTCAAAGAAAGAAATCATTCAGCTTTTGCAGATTGATAGGAGTACGATAAGATCTTTTTCTGTCTAAATTGTTATTGTAGCTGTCGATGTGAGAACGGTCTACAGTAATATCGGATACAAACCCGGTCCATAGAGCTGTAAGGAAAATGTTATTATAAAGATAACACCTATCGGAAAAGAAAATAGAAAATTTAAAGGGTTACCTGGATCTGGGTAACCGGCTGCATCCTAAAAGCACATTCCTTGAATTTAGGCGGTCCGAAAGTTTTCATTTTTGCATTGGAAAATCCAACAGGTTCTTTCGGTACTCCAAGCCAGTTGGTATCTAATTCATCATTGCCGTTGGCATCGTGATACAATACCACAGCGTATTCGCCATCAGGTATGTCTTCAATAGAAACCTCTGTTTTACCTTCTCTGGCCGACGCACTACCTGTCTTAAAAACCTTATCCTTGCTTAAAAATGAATCCGAAGTATCGTAAACCGCTACCTTAACATCTCCGTTTGAGCTGAGAACACCCATTACCTCAATAGTCAATTTGTTTTGAGAAAATGCGAGTAATGGCAATGTTAAAAATATGATCGTAAGCAATCTCATAATCTGTTGGTTTGAGCCTTAGTTTAAAACAGAATTTCTTGGACAAAATTGTGCTAGAAGTCTAAATAAAGCCTGGTTTCAAACAATCTGCCGGTACATCTTATATTCAGGGTCCGAAATTAAAGAAATTTAAGGAGCGTTCGACATTAATATTTACTTCTAAAAAAGAGGATTAAAATGCTCAAAAGACCATCACTCAAGATCTGTTCGGTATTTATCGAGCCAAGCCACAGTATGAGTGATCTTTGCAATAAGGTTACTGGGTTTGTTGGCAATCCCGTGACTCGCCCCGGGTATTTCTACCAACACGGTTTCTATCTTTCTAAGCTTAAGAGCGTGATATAGCTGCTTGGCCTCGCTGGGAGGAGTTCTCAGATCATCCATTCCAACCAGTACCATAGTAGGGGTTTCTACCTGCCCCACCAGGGAGATGGGGGAAAATTTCCAATACAGCTCGAAATTCTCCCAGGGTTGCCCTGGATATCTCGAATTGGCATACCAGAAATAATTATCTGCCACCAATGTTTTACTGATCCAATTCATCACGGGTTTCGCCACTACGGCGGCTTCGAACCGATTGTTTTTACCGATAATCCATGCCGTCATAATCCCGCCGGCACTACCCCCGGTAACAAACAATTGATCTTCATGTGCTATTCCTTTGGCGATACAAAAATCTACCCCGTCCATCACATCATTATAATCCTCCCCGGGGTAATTGTTAAATAACAGGTTAGCGAATGCCTCCCCATAGCTAGTGCTTCCACGGGCATTCGGATAAAAAACAATGTAGCCTGCTGAGGCATACAGTTGCATTTCGGCCGAAAATCTGTCTCCGTAATTGGCGATAGGGCCCCCATGATTTTCTACCAGGAAAGGATATTTCTTTGCCGGATCGTAAGCAGGGGGATAGACCACCCACCCCTGGATATCACGCTGATCAACTGAGGATTTATACCATATCTCCTCTACTTTTCCAAGTGCTCTGTGTTCCAAAAGGTTTTTGTTCAGCGAAGTAATCTTTACAACTCGTTGAGCCTTAGGCCTGACGACGGCCAGTTCTGAGGGATATTCCGGTCGGCTATGGGTAAAGGCGATTGTTCCATTGGTGGAAACACTAAAAGAACCACCGGAATACGGACGACCAATGGAAGTACCTCCAAGATCGTCGGCCATTTTTCTGATCTGACCGCTGAGGTTTATATAGGCAACTTTGGTGTTTCCCTTGTCATCGTACTTAAAGTAAAGCCCGGTGCTTTTGGTGTCCCATACCGGAGTACCGACAGACCGATCAAGGGAGGTGGAAATCTCTCTCTGATCACTTCCATCGATAGACATCAGATGCAAGCTGGTTCGTTGATGGGCCTGGGTTTTATCTTCATAACCCAGATAAGCTATATATTTCCCATCGGGAGAAACAACCGGACTGTGATCCGGGCCATTTCTGGAAGTCAGTGCCCGGATATCCCTGCTATTCACATCGAGGCTATAGATCTCGCTGTTACGAAATTCGTATTCCCAATTATCATTCCTGTTGGCAGAAAAGTAAATGGTTTTATTATCTGGAGACCAACTGAGTATTCCTTTATGGTGGAATTCGCCAGAACTGAGCTGGCGTACAGCACCCCCTTCAGAGGGTACGGTAAAAATTTGATGGAACCCGGGTTTCAGGTATCCCTTTCCATCGGCCTCGTGATAAAGGCGATCGGTAATTCTAGGGCTTTCGGCCCATAAGGCTCCCTTTGGCTTTTTAGGGCTTTTAGCAAGGACAGGAGGTTCAGATTCCACATGCATTGAAAAGGCCAGTGCACTGCCATCCGGTGACCAGGTCAAAGAAGCCGGAGAAGAAGGCAGCTGTGAAATCCGGGCAAAATTCCCCGAGGCCATCCAATATATATAAATCTCTGCCCCATCATCTGTTGAACTGACAAATGCGATCCGACTGCTATCGGGAGACCATCTGGCAGACGATTCCGACACTTCTCTGGAAGTCAGTTTTCGGTGTTGCGACCCGTCGGGTTTTATCATCCAAAGATTTCCGTTGGCCTTATCCTGCATTATATCAAAGCCCATTCTCCTGTAGATGATCCAGGAGGCGTCTGGTGCAATCTGTGGATCACTAACATATTGCAGGTCGAAAACATCGAGATACGTAAATGATGATTCCTGGCCTGAAGCAGAAAACAATAGCAGAAAGGTAATTATTTGTAAAAACATTTTCTTGATCATAAGCCTTTGATTTGAGTGAACCGCTGATTTTTACAAATGTAGAATCAACAAAAATAAAAGATGGTTTTTTTAGACCAAATCTTACTGTTTTAAACCCTAATGGATACTCTAAAAGTATTATATTTATAGCTAGTCTTATGAAGAATTCACAGATTAATCCAAATTCACTCCAAAGGATCTGTGTTTTTTAAACCCATTTAATATGTTTTCAACTCAGGAACTTGAAAAAGCGAGAAGAAGGAAAGATTTGATCCAGATTGCTCAAGATGGGAATATCGATATAAACCGGGTACTTAGCAATCTGCGTTATGAAGAAGAACTAAGGTTATTGCAGGCAGAACTGGTAAATTTTCAACAATGGGTAACAAGGCGAAAACTAAGAGTTGCTATAATTTTCGAAGGGCGTGATGCCGCGGGTAAGGGCGGCTCCATCAAACGTTTTACAGAACACCTGAATCCCAGATCCACGCGTGTGGTCGCCTTGTCTAAACCTACTGAGGTAGAACGCGGGCAATGGTATTTTCGTAGGTATATAAAAGAATTACCCAATCCCGGTGAAATTGTCTTCTTCGATCGCAGCTGGTATAACAGGGCGGTGGTGGAGCCGGTGATGGGATTCTGCGATAAAAAGGAATATGAACAATTTATGGTTCAGGTACCGGGCTTCGAGCATATGTTATATGAAGATGGTGTCCAACTTATTAAATTTTGGTTTTCCATTTCAAAGAAACAACAGAAAAAACGGATCGAATCGAGGCTTTTGAATCCCTTAAAGAAATGGAAATTCAGCCCGGTAGATCGCCGTGGTCAGGAATTATGGGACAAATACACCCACCACAAAGAACAAATGTTTTCCAAATCCCATACGACCTTCAGCCCCTGGATCATCGTCAAAGCGAATAATAAGAAAGTTGCCCGGCTCGAGAGCATACGTTACGTATTATCGAAATTTGCCTACTCCAGTCGGACCAAACACAAAACGAGCATTTTGCCCGACCCAAATATTATTCTAAGGTATTACCGGCACATTGAACAAATCGATATTTAGACTATGAGAAACCAGGCATCCACAAAAAGTCGCTTATCTGAAGAGGATCTTCAACTATTAAACACTCCTCTTGGGATGAAAAGCCTTTTTGCCGATAAAAAAACCAATCTTGAGAAGGCCATCCGCATGGCTAAACACGAATTGGAATTCAAACGACTACAGGCTGAAGTTATCAAACTACAGAATTGGGTGATCGCGAGGAAAAAAAAGTTGGTGATCATTTTCGAAGGCCGAGATGCTGCCGGTAAGGGTGGTGCCATCAGACGGATTACGGCACATATCAATCCCAGGCAATTCCGGATTGTCGCACTACCGAAACCTAGCGCTGAGGAACAAGGTCAGTGGTACTTTCAGCGATATGTTAATAAGTTACCCAAACCGGGCGAGATCGTTTTCTTCGATCGAAGCTGGTACAATCGTGCGGTTGTAGAACCGGTCAATGGATTTTGTACCAAACCCCAGTACCAGAATTTTATGAAACATGTAAACAGTTTTGAGAGGATGATCCTCGATTCTGATACTTATCTTATCAAGTTCTATTTCTCGATAACCAAAGAAGAGCAGGCTTTGCGTTTTAAAGAGATCAAATCAAATCCGTTGAAAAAATGGAAAATGACGGCGGTTGATATGCGTGCCCAGGAACTATGGGATGAATATACCGCATTCAAATTAAAGATGTTCGAAAACACCAATCTGCCTCATTCCCCATGGGTGATCATAGACGCGAATAAAAAATCGGAGGCTAGGATTGAAGCCCTGCGCTATATTATCGATACCATACCCTACGAGGAAATTCCAGAGCAAATGGATTGAGGGACTACCCCAGGCCTACATCGAGCGACATCATTATTATAAATCCACCAATAAATCCCAGAGTAGCGATATCGGTGAATTTATCTTGCTGTGTTTCGGGGATCACTTCTTCGACCACTACAAAAATCATCGCTCCTGCGGCAAAAGAAAGTGCATAAGGTAAAATAGGTTGAAAAGTAAGTACAGCCCAGGCCCCCAGAACGGCTGCAATGGGTTCCACAATAGCTGAAGCCTGGCCATAATTAAAACTTTTAAGTCGACTTAGCCCCTGCCTCCTCAACGGCATGGCTACAGCAATTCCTTCGGGAAAATTTTGAAGTCCAATTCCCAGCGCCAGTGCAACTGCACCACCGATAGTAGCTCCATCAAAGCCGGCAGCAGCCCCACCAAACAGTACCCCCACCGCCAGTCCTTCCGGTATATTATGCAGGGTAATCGCCAGAGTAAGCAAAGTGGTTTTGTGCCATGGTGTTTTGATTCCCTCTTTTTCGCTCTCCCTAAAATTGATATGCAGGTGGGGTAAAATTTTATCGAGTCCATAAAGAAAAAGAGCTCCGAGCATAAAACCGATGGCCGCCGGAATTACTTTGGTAAAACCCTCTCCCGGGCTCATTTCGATACCAGGGGCCAAGAGGCTCCAGAAACTCGCAGCCACCATAACCCCACCGGTAAACCCCAACATCCCGTCTAAAACCGCCCGGTTCATTTTCTTGAACAGGAAAACAAAAGAGGCCCCCAGGGCTGTTAACCCCCAGGTAAACAACGTAGCATAAAACGCCGCCAGAATCGGATTAAGTTGCTCAAAATAGTCTACTACCCTTTCTATCATTTTTATATCTTTTTTACATATAGATTCGATGCGATCTGATGAGACAGATGTATGGGCTCGCCTTCCACCAGAACTCGGACCGAACTATCGAATTCCTCTTTTTCCATCAATTCAATGCGGTAGCCCAGCGCGATGCGATTTTTATCTAAGAATTTCAAGAATGCAGAGGAAGAATCCTTCACCCCAACACAAATCCCCCGTGAATGAAGTGGCATATTGCTGAGTAATTGTTTGTCTCCCGATGGCAGGCTGCCGTCTTTTGCCGGAATCGGATCACCATGAGGATCAAATTTGGGAAATCCAAGGAGCTTATCTAATCTGTCTATCAGCTGTTCACTTTTAATATGTTCCAATTGTTCGGCTACCTCGTGGACCTCATCCCAGCTGAAGGACAGCTTTTCTACCAAAAATACTTCCCACAAGCGGTGCTTTCTGATCACCGAAAGCGCAAGGCGACTACCCTTCTCTGTTAATGAGACCCCCTGGTACTTTTTGTAATGTACCACTCCTTTTTCGGCCAGACGCCGGATCATATCGGTAACCGATGAAGGTTTGGTTTTCATTTGGCCCGCCAAAGCATTGGTCGAAACCGCTTTCGCACCGCCTTTGTTCAGATGAAAAATAGCTTTTAGATAGTTTTCCTCAGAATGGGTCATACGGTAGTAGTAATTTAAACAAAAATACATTTTTATTTATAAAAACATATTTTTAGATTTGTCTAAATTTATATTCCTTTGATCCTCAGGCGCAATCTCAGACGTTTCCAATATCACGCCTCCTTTTTGGTGTGTTTATTTTATATGATGCAATCCTCTGCTCAGCATGCAGAGATTTCCGGAAGGATTACCCATAAGGATATCCCAATTCCTTTCGTCAACATCGTTCTGGGTAAAAGTGGTTTAGGTACCTCCTCTGATGAAAATGGTTATTTTATCATACAAGATATTCCGACAGGTGATTATAGGCTCCATGTGACCGCCGTGGGTTACCAGCCATGGTCGCGAAAAGTAAAAGTGTCCGGCCGGTCTATCAAAGACTTTAATATTTCACTCACTGCGTCCTCTGAAGAACTGGAGGAATTCGTCATCACCGGAACTTTAAAGCCGGTAAACCGACTTGAAAGTCCGGTTCCTGTAGAGGTATATACCCCTGCTTTCCTGAAAAAAAATCCAACACCCAGCATTTTTGAAGCCCTTCAAAATGTAAATGGAGTGCGTCCTCAAATCAACTGTAATGTTTGTAATACAGGGGATATCCATATCAATGGCCTTGAAGGACCATATACCCTGGTGCTTATCGACGGAATGCCCATTGTAAGTGGACTCGGTACGGTCTATGGACTTACGGGCATTCCAAATTCCCTTATCGAACAGATCGAAGTGGTAAAAGGTCCGGCTTCAACCCTATACGGCAGTGAAGCTGTGGGCGGGCTCATCAATATCATTACCAAACATGCCCCGGCCGCACCTGAATTTGTTGCCGATGCATTCGCCACCGGTTATGGGGAATACAATCTTGATATTGGAACTAAAATAGGTTTCGGGGCTTCTACGGATCTCATGCTGGGAGTAAACTATTTCAGGTACGACCTGCCTGTAGACAACAATGGGGACAATTTTACAGATGTCACGCTGCAGGACCGGATCTCAGTTTTTCAAAAATGGAATTTTAAAAGGAATAACGCCCGGGTATTTTCCCTTGCCGGCCGTTATTTCTATGAAGACCGTTGGGGTGGTGAAATGCAATGGACTCCGGAATTCAGAGGAGGCGATGAGATTTATGGAGAGAGTATTTATACCAGTCGATGGGAATTTGTCGGAAAATATCAATTGCCATTCGATGAAAAATTCCTATTCTCGCTTTCTTATAATGATCATAAACAAAATTCGGTTTATGGAGATCTACCCTACCTGGCCGATCAAAGGATAGGCTTCGGGCAGCTCACCTGGGACCGGCGCTTCAACAAACACGATTTCCTTCTGGGAACTGCTCTGCGCTACAATTTCTACGATGACAATACGACCGCTACCGACGGCCTGAGAGGAAATGAACCCGATGAGGTCTGGATCCCCAGTCTATTCCTGCAGGATGAGATCTCACTTGCTCAAAAACACTCCCTACTTATGGGAGTCCGTTATGACTACGACAGAAGGCATGGGTCTATTGTAACACCCCGACTGGCCTACCGATGGAAGATGGGCGATAATGATATCCTGAGGTTTAACAGCGGTACGGGATTTAGAGTAGTCAACCTCTTCACCGAAGACCATGCCGCGCTGACCGGTGCAAGAGATGTGATCATCGCTGAAGAATTAAAACCGGAAAGGTCGATAAACTTCAATATCAATTATCTAAAGAAAATTTATGCGAGGAATGGTGTTTTCATCGGCTTCGACATTTCGGCTTTCTATACCCATTTCAGCAATAAGATCATCCCGGATTACGATACGGATCCTAACCAGATCATCTATAAAAACCTGGATGGAAAATCGGTCTCTCAGGGGGTGAGCGCTAATTTTGATCTCGCGCTTCCCTCCGGACTGAAATTCTTAGTTGGAGCCACATTCCAGGACGTGAGCAATACGGAAAACGGTATAAAGGAGAGGCAAATTCTGACCGAGAGATTTACAGGTACCTGGAGCGTCTCCTATGATTTTCGTTCGCTAGACCTTTCGTTCGATTATACCGGAAACATCTACGGTCCGATGAGGCTTCCTTTGCTGGGAGAGTTAGATCCCAGACAGGAATTCTCCCCCACCTGGAGCATTCAGAATATTCAGTTTACCTATAAAGGCCTGGAAAACTTTGAAGTTTATGGAGGCGTGAAAAACCTGCTCAACTGGACCCCCAACCGCGGAAATCCTTTTATAATTGCGAGGGCGAACGATCCTTTTGACCGGGAGGTGGTTTTTGACACTTCGGGGAATGTGGTGCCAACACCCAATAACCCCTACGCGCTGACGTTCGACCCCTCCTACGTCTATGCTCCTAATCAGGGCATCAGGGCTTTTTTTGGTTTGCGTTACTTCCTACCATAAGAATATTCTGGGGTCTTCTTCGTACTTTTGGCATCTTTGGGAATTCTCGCTATGGATCAATACGATTTTATCATTCTCGGAGCAGGTGCTGCCGGACTAATGCTGGCCAGGGCCATGGCTGAAGATCCCTGGTTTGAATCGAGCCGAATACTGATCATTGAAAAAGAAATAAAAAATAAGAATGACCGCACCTGGTGTTTTTGGGAAGAGGATCAGGGCATATATGATAAAATACTGAATCGGCAGTGGAGTCAAATCTTATTTAAAGGTAAAAGGCTGAATCGCAAAATGGATATCCACCCCTATAGCTACAAACTGATCAGGAGCGGGGATTTCTATAAAGAGCAAATTCTTTCCCTTCAAAAAGCCCCCAATATTGAATTCCTTCAGGCATCTGTATTGAAAATAGACGAAAAAATAGAAAATGTAAGTATAAAAACCTCAGTCAAATCGGTAACGGGAGATCGGGTTTTTAACAGTCTTTTTGATTATAAATCCATATTAACCCAGAAAGACTATCCGGTACTGCAACAACATTTTGTAGGCTGGTTTGTTGAAACGGATAAATCTGTTTTCGATGATAAGGCCCCTACCTTTATGGATTTCAGCGTCCCTCAGAAGGGCAATACCCGCTTTATGTACGTCTTGCCTTTCAGTCCCACCAAAGCCCTTGTGGAGTATACCTTATTTTCGTCTGTGCCTCTGGAGAAATATGAATATGAAGAAGCCATTAAATTGTATTTAGAAGATCATTACCCCAATACTTCCTATAAAATCCTGGAAAAGGAAGAGGGCAATATTCCGATGACCTGCTACGACTTTGAAAGCCGTAATACCGATCGTGTTCTTCATATCGGCATGGCAGGTGGATGGGCCAAACCCAGTACAGGTTATACCTTTAAAAATAGCATGAAGAACAGCAGGAAACTGGTCCAACACGTGAAGAAGGGGTTTCCTTTACGGAGATTCTCGGTAAAATCGAGATATTGGTATTACGACCTTTTGCTACTCGATATCCTTGATAAAAATAATCAGCTTGGGGCCGATATTTTTGAAGCGATGTTCAGAAACAGATCGCCTCAATTAATCCTAAAGTTCCTCGATGAGGATTGTAATTGGCACCAGGATCTTTGGATAATTACAGCTTGTCCGATACTTCCCTTTACCAAAGCCTTATGGGCGAGAATTTTCAAATAATCTTTCTAGAGCCTATACTTCGCGCGACATAAGTTCTTCACCAAAATCACGAAGGGTTTTCTGGGCTTGAGGATAGTCTGTAAGTTGTTTCAATTCCTCGAACGCCTTTGTGGTAAAGCTTTCGATGGCTCCCCTGGTTTTGTCGACGGCACCTGAACTCTTGAATATGTCTTTGACCACTCTGATCTTCACACTGGGATCACGGGGATCAAGAGAGTAAAGGTCGGCCAATTCCTTTTTTTCGGCCTTTGAGCCTAATTCCATCGCTTTCAGGTAGAGATAGGTTTTTTTATTCTCAATGATATCTCCCCCAATTTGCTTGCCGAATCTGGCTGCATCACCAAAAGCATCGAGAAAATCATCCTGAAGCTGAAAAGCGATGCCCAGATTCATCCCGTAATTGAATAGTGCATTTTGCTGTTCCGGCGAAGAACCTGCTATAACGGCCCCCATCTTAAGCGCCACCGCAATCAGCACAGCCGTTTTATAAGATATCATCTTTATATATTCATCGATCGTCACATCTTCTCTTGTTTCAAAGTCAATATCGTACTGTTGCCCCTCGCAAACCTTGAGTGAAGTATCGTTAAAAATATCGATGAGTACTTTAAATTGAGGATTATTGTATGTGCCGAGTAATTCATAAGCCAAAATCAACATCGCATCTCCAGAAAGAATTCCTGTATTTATATCCCACTTTTCGTGTACGGTCTGCTGGCCGCGCCTCAATGGGGCATCGTCCATAATATCATCGTGAACCAGTGAGAAATTATGGAAAACCTCAACAGCCAACGCCGCAGGTAATGCCTCTTTATAATGCCCCCCCATAAGATCCGTTACCAGCAATGTCAATGCCGGCCGAAGCCTTTTCCCTCCGAGATTCATTATGTATGAAATAGGTTCATAGAGGTTTCTCGGCTCTTTTACCGTGATCTTTTGTTGCAGATATGAGATCAGTTCATCCTGATAGAAGGCGATGCTGGGCATGGACTAAAATTTCCCCAAAAATACATTAAAACCTCATATGCAATAAATCAATATTTCTTCGTCTATTGAGGAAACCAGTCTTGTTGGTGGTAATGTTAAAATATTGTAAAACTTTGGAAACTTTAAGTGTTTTAATAGTTTCCAATTATATATTTGCCCTTCCATGATAAAGGAAAATATTTTACACAAAGCCACGGATCTATTCCTAAACCTTGGGTTCAAAAGCGTCACCATGGACGACCTTGCCAATGAAATGGGAATATCCAAAAAAACAATCTACAGTCATTTCGAAAACAAAACACAACTTGTTGAGGAATGCACATTAAATCTGTTTTGTAGTATCTCACAGGGCATCGATCACATCTGTAGTTTAGGCAAAAATCCGATCGAAGAGCTTTATGAGATCAAGAAATTTGTAATGCTCCACCTGAAAGACGAGCGCTCATCACCACAGTATCAATTACAGAAATACTATCCTCAAATCCACCATACCTTAAGAAATAAACAATTTGAAGTGATGCGTGCCTGTATCATAGAGAACCTTAAAAAAGGTATCAAGAGGGGCATCTACAGAGAGAATCTTAATATTGAATTCGTTTCGAGGATATATTTCGCGGGGGTGACCAGTATTAAAGATCATACCTTGTTCCCTGCTGAAAAATTTCCCGTAACCGATCTCATGGACGATTACCTGGAATACCATCTGCGGGGCATCGTCACTCCAAAAGGTCGTCAAATACTCAATGAAATCATCAATTCAAACCATGAATAAATGAGAAAGGTCATTTGCACAATTTCTGTGTTTCTTTGTATCCATTCTTTAACTGCCCAGGAAGAGCAAACCAGCTTTTCACTCGATGAGGCCATTGCCTTTGCCCTGGAATATAATTATACCGCGATAAATTCCAACAGGGAGATTCTCGATGCTCAAAAGCAAAAGTGGGAAGTTATCGCCACCGGATTGCCGCAGATCGACGGAAACATCAATTATCAAAATCGCTTAAAACAACCTATTACACCTCTCCCGGCAGAAGTGGTTGGAGGCCCCCCGGGTACTTTCATCCCAGTTGTGTTCACACCTCCGCAGACAGCGAGTGCTACCGCTACCTTGCGCCAGCAGATCTTTGACGGTTCTTATATCGTTGGGATCCAGGCCACCAATGCCTTCCTCAGGTTTAGTCAGAATAACAAAGAAAAAACAGACCAGGATGTTACCAAAATGGTGGTGGAGGCCTATGGAAATGTTCTATTGGCCCAGGAGACCGCAAAAATTGCGCAAAAGAATAAAGAGACACTGGAAAAGAATTTATTTGAAACCGAACGACTTTACGAAAATGGCCTTGGTGATGAAGAAAGCGTGGAACAATTAAAAATTACCCTCGCCTCGATCAACAATGTACTTAAGAATGCTCTCAGGTTCGAAGATATAACACTGCAGATGCTCAACTTAGTTATGGGCCTGCCTGTAGAGAACCAAACACAACTCGAAGAAAACCTGGATGACCTGGTGCTCAAGCAAATCGATTATGGCTTGCTGGACTCTAATTTTGTCATGGAGAATAATGTAGACTATAAATTGGTCTTTAACCTGAACGAGCAGCGTTACTATGAACTAAAACTCGCTAAAAGCAGGGCATTACCGACCTTAAATGCTTTTGTGAATTACGGCACCTCTTCTTTTAGCGACCAGTTTGATTTTCTAGGTAGCGGCGGACCTGAATGGTTCCAGGCCTCCACCCTTGGTTTCGACCTGGACATCCCCATTTTCAGTTCCCTGAACAGGAGTGCCTCCACTCAACGCGCTAAGATCGCTTACGAACAGGCCAAAACACAGTTGACCGAAACCGAGCAGCAACTCAGGTTGCGATTGGAACGCGCTAAAAGCGACTACTTATTTGCCATCGAAACCTATGAAACCAATAAAGACAATCTAGACCTCGCAGAGAGGATCGAGAAAAAGAACCAGACCAAATATGCGGAAGGACTGGCTACCAGTTTTGAACTGCGACAGGCGCAAACTCAACTGTATACGGCCCAGGGAGACTTTTTGCAATCTATGGTCGATGTGATCAACAGAAAAATTGAACTTGAAACCATCCTCAATAATTAATATCATCCATATTTCATAGAGCTATGAAAAACATCATCCTACTAATCGGTTTTTTACTTGCCCTGTCCGGGTGTCAGGACGGTCCTGATAAATCGGTGGAATCTCTGATATCCGAAGGCGATATAGAAGCGATAAAATCCAAAAAACAAGAGATCTCAGAGCAACAGAAAATCCTGAGCAGTGAAATCAAAAAGCTCGATTCAGCTATAAATGCTATGGATAAGAATGCCAAGATCCTGCTGGTAACAGCGGTTGAGGCGAAAACAAAGCCTTTTAAGCATTATCTCGATCTGCAAGGGGATGTAAAAACCAGGCAAAACGTACTGGTCTATCCGGAAATGGCCGGTACTCTTTTAAAAGTATATGTTAAAGAAGGGCAACAGGTAACTAAAGGTCAGATTCTGGCCAGGATAGACGATGGAGGGATGAACAGTCAACTGGATCAACTCAAGGCGCAGGCCGCTCTGGCTAAAACTACTTTTGAAAGACAAAAACGTCTTTGGGATCAGAATATCGGTTCAGAGATCCAATACCTGCAGGCTGAAACAAATTATCAGGCTCTGGAGAATTCGGTAAAGCAATCCGAAAGTCAGCTTGCAAAATCTACCATCAGGGCCCCTTTTAGTGGTATTATTGATAACGTGATACAAGATCAGGGTACAGTTGTTTCTCCCGGTACCGGAGTGGCTGTTTTCAGGATTGTAAACCTCTCGGAGATGCATATAGAGGTGAATGTACCTGAGAGTTACCTCGAGGGCGTAACCCCTGGCAAACATGTAAAGGTTTATTTTCCGGTACTCAGAGACAGTGTGTTTACAGAGGTAAGACAGACGGGGAATTTTATAAATCCAGCCAATCGTTCCTTCAGGATTGAAATACCTGTGCCGAATAAAAAAGGCAATATTAAGCCCAACCTGACAGCCCGGGTCAGTATAAATGACTATTCTAACGACCGGGCCATTCTCATACCACAAAGTGTGATTTCAGAAAATTCTGCCGGAGAACAATATATCTATACAGCGGTAGATTCGGACGATGAAAATAAGGCTGTGGCCAAAAAGCAAATTATCGTAACAGGCCGAACAAGCGGCGATCTTGTAGAAGTTTTGGAAGGTATTGAGGTGGGCGACCTCGTCATCAAAGAAGGGGCCAGGAACGTTCGTGAAGATCAGATCGTCAGAATAATCGAATAGTATCATGAGCAGACAAAAGAAAAATATCGACAAAGAGTTCAGGTTGTCTTCATGGGCGATAGATAATCCATCGGTCATCTATGTGATGATTGGCATCTTCTTTTTTATAGGTCTTTCGTCATATTTCTCAATGCCTCGGGAAGATTTTCCCGAAGTGACCGAAACAAAGATCTATATCAGTACAGTCTACCCGGGGAATACCGCCGAAGATATTGAGCGGCTGATCACAGACCCCCTGGAGGACCGTTTGAAAAATGTGAGTAATGTGGTGGAGCTCACCTCCACTTCGCAGGAAGATTACTCGATGATTGTGGTGGAATTCGATGAGGATATCGCTGTTGAAAACGCCAAACAGAAGGTGAAGGATGAAGTAGACGGTGAAAAGGCCGGTGAGGATTGGCCCATATTTAACGGAGCTAAAGTGGAGCCCAATGTCTTCGATCTCAATCTCTCCGAATCCTTCCCGATAATGAACGTAAATCTTACGGGCGATTATCCGGTGGAAAAGCTCAAGGAGTTCGGTGAATTCCTGGAAGATGAAATAGAAGACCTCCCACAGATCAAAGAGGTGGATATCAGAGGGGCACAGGAAAAAGAGGTTGAAGTCGCCGTGGATATCTACAAGATGATGGCGGCAAAGGTGAGCTTTAACGATGTGATCCAGGCCATCAATAATGGAAATATGACCATGTCTGCCGGTAATCTCAAAACCAGTGGTCAACGGCGTACCATCCGGATATTAGGTGAGATAGAAAACCCTTCTGATCTGGAAGATTTTGTGGTTAAATCTGAAAATGACGTCGCAGTCTATCTGAGGGAGATCGCTGAGGTCACCTTTACAGAAGAGGATAAGACCACCTATGCCCGTGAACGAGGGGAAAGTGTGGTGATGCTCGATATCAAAAAAAGAGCCGGGAAAAATGCGATCACCGCGGCGGAGGATATCAAAAAAATTATTCAGGAAGCCACGGAGAACGTTTTTCCACCGGATCTGAAGGTCAGTGTAGCCAATGATTCCTCGAGTCGTACCTTAAACCAGGTAGATGATCTGGTCAATAATATAATTTTCGGGATCATTCTGGTAGTCACCGTCCTGATGTTCTTCCTCGGATTCCGCAATGCCCTCTTTGTGGGATTTGCTATTCCCATGTCTATGTTCATGTCTTTTATGATATTGTCTGCCATTGGATTCACCATGAATACCATGATCCTATTTGGGCTTATAATGGGACTTGGTATGCTAGTTGATAATGGTGTTGTGGTGGTTGAGAATGTTTACCGACTGATGGAAAAAGAGGGTATGTCGCGCATCGAAGCAGCCAAAAAGGGCATCGGTGAAATTGCTTTCCCTATTATCATATCTACCGCTACCACGGTAGCGGCCTTCGTACCACTCGGTCTCTGGCCGGGTATTATGGGCGAGTTTATGATCTTCTTCCCTATCACTTTATCTGTAGTACTCGGATCCTCTCTTTTTGTAGCCATTTTTATGAATTCGATGCTGGTATCGAGTTTTATGGAAATCGGGGATAAGGAATTATCGGTAAAACAGTTGATCCGCCTGAGTATCATCTTAGGTAGCGTTGGAATATTTATATTTCTCATCGGTGGTCCCGTCCGCGGTTTTGGAACGCTGATAATAGCACTTGCGGCTGGATTCTGGGGATATAAATACATTTTAAAACGTGCTGCACGTCGTTTTCAGATGAATACATTGGCCCGTTTCGAGAACTGGTATGAAAAGCGACTTAAACACGCTATTCGGGGAGCTAATGTGTACTGGTATTTTGGGGTTACTGTACTCATTTTGATCACCGCATTTATCACCTTTGGGATCTCCCTGGGCAGCGGCAGGACTAAGGTTGAGTTCTTCCCCGATAATACCCCCAATGAGATCTATGTCTATATAGAGTATCCACAAGGCACTGCCATAGAAAAGACCAATGATATCACAAAGGATATCGAACGACGGGTATATGCGATTGCCGATAATGAAGAATTTATGGAAGACGACCATAATCTCCTGGTGGAATCGAGTGTATCCCAGGTAGGTAAGGGAGCAGAAAATCCATTTACCGAAGGTGGATCAGCCGCCGAGATGCCTCATCGTGGTAAGATTACCATTTCCATGAGAGAGTATAAATACCGCGATGGCAAGGATACCGAATTGCTTCGCAAAAGAATACAGGAGGGCTTGAAAGGCATATACCCCGGAGTGGCTATTTCGGTGGAAAAAGATGCCGTAGGACCGCCGGCGGGTTATCCGATCAATATTGAAATTGAAGGCAAAAATTACGATACACTGATCAATATTGCGGAGCGTATGCGAAATTTTATCAACAGTAAAAATATCGCAGGAATCGAAGAGCTGAAGATCGATGTCAACAAAGGGAATCCGGGTATGCAGGTGGTGGTAGACCGCAAGAAAGCCGGTGAACTGGGTGTTGCAGTGGGGCAGGTTGGGAACCAGTTGAGAAGGTCGCTGTTTGGCGATAAAGCCGGTATCTTCAAAAAAGATGGCGAGGATTACGATATAAATGTTCGCTTTAATGAAGACCTGCGATACAATACAAGCGCGCTGTTTAATCAGAATATTATTTTCAGGGACCAGGCTACGGGACAAATCAAGGAAGTTCCGGTTTCCGCTGTAGCATCCCAAAGGAATACCTCTTCATTCAGCGCGATCAAACATAGAGATACCCGTCGGGTTGTGACGGTCTATTCAGGACTGCAACCGGGTTTTACCGATGCCCAGGCCATCGTGACGGAAATCCAAAAAGAAATGGAAGATTTTAACGGGCTGCCGTCAAATTTGAAGATCGATTATACCGGACAAATCGAGGAACAGAACAAACAAATGCAATTCCTTGTTGGCGCTTTCTTTTCAGGACTTGGCCTTATTATGCTGATCCTGGTATTTCAATTTGGCAGTATCTCTAAACCTGCGATTATTATGACCGCGATCTTCCTGAGCTTTATCGGGGTTTTTGGTGGACTTATGTTAACAGGTTGGCCCTTTGTCATCATGATGACCATGATGGGTATTATTTCCCTGGCCGGGATTGTGGTAAACAATGGAGTGGTCCTGCTCGACTATACCCAGATTCTGATCGATCGGAAGAAAGTCGCCCTTGGACTGTCCGATGGAGACTACCTGACAATGAAAGAGGTAAGCGAGGCGATCGTAAAAGGGGGCAAGGCTCGTTTACGGCCCGTACTCCTGACCGCTATCACTACAGTATTAGGCTTAATACCACTCGCCATTGGCTTGAATATCGATTTCTTTTCGCTGTTTTCCGAGTTTGATCCTAAGATCTACATCGGTGGAGACAATGTGATTTTCTGGGGACCCCTGGCATGGACGGTTATCTTCGGACTTATCGTAGCCACCTTCCTTACGCTGATTATTGTCCCGGTGCTTTTCAATATCACCTATCGGATAAAACGGAGGATTTATAGAAGAAAAGCCAGGCCGGTTGAGAAAAAAGAAGATCTGGAACTGGCTGCCTGATTTCGGGTAACCCGCTTACGGTGGTGAATTCCCTCTTATTGTTTTCTGAATTATGGCGATACTTAGTACATTTGCCGCTGTAATCCGATCAGCCTTATTATGTATAGAAGCCATACCTGTGGTGAATTGAGACCAAGCCATATTGATCAGAAAGTCTGCCTTGCCGGATGGGTCCACAAGACCAGAGACAAGGGATTTGTGGTTTGGGTAGACCTGCGCGACCGATATGGGATCACTCAACTGGTCTTCGATGAGGAGAGAAGCGATGTATCACTTTTGGAAAAGGCACGGGAATTAGGTCGTGAATTTGTAGTTCAGGTTGAAGGTAAGGTAATCGAACGCGCTTCCAAGAACGACAAGCTCCCCACAGGGGAAATCGAGATCCTGGTCGAAAAACTGAAAGTCCTCAACAAATCCCTTTTACCCCCTTTTACCATTGAGGATACCACCGATGGCGGAGACGACCTTCGTATGAAATACCGCTATCTGGATATTCGAAGAAATCCGGTCAAGGAAAAGCTGATATTCAGATCGAAGGTGACCATGGAGGTTAGAAATTACCTTTCCTCCCAGGGGTTTATCGAAGTAGAAACGCCGTATTTGATCAAGTCGACTCCGGAAGGAGCTCGTGATTTTGTGGTACCCAGCCGAATGAATGAAGGGCAATTCTATGCCCTGCCCCAGTCGCCCCAGACCTTCAAACAACTATTGATGGTCGGTGGGCTCGACAAATACTTTCAAATTGTAAAATGTTTCAGGGATGAAGATCTGAGGGCCGATCGGCAGCCTGAATTTACACAGATCGACTGTGAGATGGCTTTTGTGGAACAAGAGGATATCCTTGCCACTTTTGAAGGTCTGACCCGACATCTGTTAAAAACAATCCGTGGTCAGGATATTGGCAGCTTCCCCAGACTCACTTTCGATGAAGCGATGAGACGATATGGTTCGGATAAGCCCGACATTCGTTTTGGTATGGAGTTTGGCGAATTGAACGAAGTGGCTCAGCATAAAGATTTTAATGTTTTCAATCAGTCCGAACTGGTAGTGGGTATTGCAGTACCCGGAGCCGCTTCGTACACCAGAAAGGAAATAGACGCCTTGACCGATTGGGTCCGAAGACCCCAGATTGGAGCCAAGGGCATGGTTTATGTAAAATGCCTGGAAGACGGTAGCTACAAATCATCAGTTGACAAATTTTATAGCCAGGAAGACCTGCAGAAATGGGCGAAGATCACCAATGCGCAGCCAGGCGACCTTATCTGTGTGCTCTCGGGCGATATAAATCTGACCAGAACACAGCTTAGTGCTTTGAGAATGGAACTGGCGGAGCGCCTTGGACTTAGAAAAACCGACGAATTTGCACCGCTTTGGGTACTCGATTTCCCATTGCTGGAAAAAGATGAGGAAACCGGTCGTTATCACGCCATGCATCATCCCTTTACCTCGCCTAAGCCCGGTCATCTGGAATTGCTCGATGAAAACCCGGAAGCTGTTCGGGCCAATGCCTACGACCTTGTGCTAAACGGAAACGAGATCGGGGGAGGTTCTATCAGGATCCACGATCAAAAAACCCAGGCTATCATGTTCAGACATTTGGGCTTTAGCGAGGAGGAAGCTGCGTCGCAGTTTGGTTTCCTGTTAAATGCGTTCCAGTATGGCGCTCCACCACACGGTGGAATCGCCTTCGGGCTCGACAGGCTTGTGGCGATTCTTGGCGGGCAGGAAACCATCAGGGATTTTATCGCATTTCCCAAAAACAACAGTGGCAGGGATGTTATGATCGACGCCCCTTCACCATTGGATAAAGAACAACTGAAGGAATTGCATATCAGACTCGATCTGTCTTCATAAGATCGATGATGCCAAACAACCAGATCAGGTAAAACCCATAAAGGCGCATGACCGACCAATTTAATAGAGTCTTTAAACGCTTTTTTCGGTGGAGGTATAAAAACATCTCCAATAAAACCTTTACTCAAATCCTTTCGGTGATCGTGGGATTTTTGGCAGGACTCGTTTCTGTTACACTCAAAAACCTTACCTATTTTATCGAATCGCTGCTCGAAAAAGGGATCATCTTTTCTGATAATCAATTATATTTTGTTATCCCTATTATCGGCCTCACATTGGTGTTCCTCTACGTAAAATATGTTCATAGGGAAAAACTGGAACACGGGGTATCCTCAGTGCTCTTTTCTCTTTCCCGTAAAAAAGGGATCCTTAGCGTCAAACAGATCTACACGCCGCTTATTACAGCACCCCTTACCGTTGGATTTGGTGGCTCGGTAGGGCTCCTCGGTCCTGCAGTAGCGTCTGGGGCTGCCATTAGTTCTAACTTTGGGAGGCTCTTACATATAAACGCCAAAACCCGAACCCTCCTTATCGCTTGTGCTTCTGCCGGTGCGATTGCCTCTATTTTCCAATCCCCGATAGCAGCGATCATCTTCGCGGTGGAGGTTTTTAGCCTCGACCTTACCATGCTCTCGGTATTACCGCTTTTGCTGGCTTCCATATCCGGGGTCCTGACCTCTTACTTTTTTCTGGGAGAAGAAACACTTTTTTATTTCTCTATTACGGAGCCCTTTGACATCCGGGACACTTTATTCTATGTATTGCTTGGGGTGGGAACCGGAATAGCCTCGATCTATTTTACCAGAATGTATTTCAGTATTTTAAAGTTCTTCAAACTCTTTCGTAGTCCGAAATACAAATTGCTGATTGGCGGACTGGCCATTGGTGCCATGTTATATTTCATCCCCCCGCTTTACGGTGAAGGATTCGGATTTATCAATCATCTCCTCGAAGGAGAACATATCAAAGCGCTTGGTAAAACCCCTTTTGATGCCTACATGGAAAATATATGGGTAGTGATCGCCCTGCTTTTCGGTATTACCATATTTAAGGCGGTAGCCATGACCACTACTTTTGCAGCTGGTGGGGGTGGTGGTATTTTTATTCCAACGATGGTCATGGGAAGCGCTTTGGGAAATGTTGTAGCCAAAGTGGTCAACAACTCAGGCCTTGGATTCTACATCAGTGAAAGCAATTTTACCCTTGTGGGCATGGCCGGGCTCATCGCCGGTGTGATCCACGCCCCGCTGACGGCTATATTTCTGATCGCTGAAATCACCGGGGGCTACGGGCTTTTCATCCCGCTGATGATCACCGCCTCCATTTCATACCTCATTACTAAAAATGCCATAAAATATAATATATATACACGCGAGCTTGCCGAAAAGGGTGAGCTGATCAGCCATAACAAGGATAAATCGGTTTTGGCGATCATGACTCTGGACGATGTGCTGGAAAAAGGATTTAGTACTGTCAGTCTAAATATGAGCCTGGGAGAAATGCTGCAAAAGTCGGTTTCCAAATCAAAGAGGAATATATTTCCGGTCCTGGATGAACAACAGGCACTAGTGGGGGTCGTCACCCTCGATGACATCAGGGAATTTATGTTCGATTCCGATATGTACGACAAGATAAAGGTCGAGTCGTTTATGAATCAAGCCCCGGAACATATTTTCTATGGCACGGATAGTATGCAGGATGTTATGGACAAATTTCACAACAGCGGAGCCTGGAATCTCCCTGTGATCAAGGATGGCAGGTATTTGGGGTTCATATCAAAATCAAAACTGATGACCGCCTACCGAAGCGAGTTGATTAACTTTACCAGGGAAGATGAAGATTAGATTCAGATATATTATTCTTTTTATCACCCTGGCATCATTATCAGCCATCGGATTTGGATTTTATAATCTGGAAGCGGAACCCTCCGTCGCTCATAAGTATATTGGTTTTGGCACGCTTGGTTTATTTCTGATCGCGATGCCCCTATTCCTGATTTCGGTCAGTAAAGGAAAGAAGATGAAAGACTATATGCTGACCGAGGAAAACATCCACAAAATGAGGAATTCGGGAGATAAGGACACTGATAATCAATAATTTTTGCCCTTTTACAAAACCATATAGATGAAATCTTTTACCTTAGTAGTATTATTATTTTAAAATTTTTTAAATGACTGGTACAGTAAAATTTTTCAATGAATCCAAGGGTTTTGGGTTCATTACCAACGACGAAACTGGAAAAGACATCTTTGTTCATGTTACGGCTCTTAATGGCCTGGAACTGAGGGAAGGCAACAAAGTAGAATACCAAGAAGAAGAAGGTAGAAAGGGAGTGGTTGCAGCTCAGGTGCAACTTATTGGATGAGAATATTTTATTTTGAGTTATTCAGAACCCCGATCAGATGATCGGGGTTTTTATTTATCATTTATTAAAATCAATTGATTAATTCAAGTTCCTTCTCTGGATAAAAAATCGTTTTAAAAGATCTGAAGCTTCTTCGGCCATAATGCCCCCAACCAAATCTGTCTTGGGATGCAATTGCCCGCCCATGGCACTAAATCCACGCCGAGGGTCGTAAGCTCCAAAAACAATCTTTGGAATTTGACTCCAGTACAATGCCCCAGCGCACATCTGGCAAGGTTCCAGCGTTACGTATAGTGTGCATTGATACAGGTATTTGCCTCCAAGGAAATTAGCCGCTGCGGTAATGGCCTGCATTTCCGCATGCGCAGTAACATCCCTGAGTTGCTCGGTGAGATTGTGCGCCCTGGCGATAATACGATCCTGAACCACAACTACTGCCCCTATGGGTACCTCGCCTTTCTCAAAAGCTGTCTCAGCTTCCTGCAAGGCTTTTTGCATGAAGTAAGTGTCATCTAGCTGAAACTCCATTGGTCAAAAATACGACAATACATGAATTTCAACTTACCGGATAAAACGATTTTAAAGTACATTTGCTCAAAGTTTTAAACCTAATCATAGGATAGCAATAGCCAGTATTACCCTTCAGGACTACAGCCTAATGAACTTTTTTCGCAGAAGTAATTATTTATTGTTGATCTCAATGCTCCTCTTAGGAGGAATGATCTCCAGGGCTCAGGATAGTATTCCACCCGCAGTAACAGTAGATTCTGCCGCTATCGATTCCTTAATAGCTGTCGATACGATCGTAATTCGCGAAATCCAATATAAAATAAAAATTGTTCCAAGAGGAGTTAAGCTCAACAATCCGGTGATCTCCTTCAACAATACCAAGCCTTTAATCCGCCGGAAAAAAAAGTTTGTAGTACCCTCTTTCTGGGAAAAGGTGAACAAAATTGGATTTATACTCAATGAAGTGGCTTTTGTGAATTGGAATGCTGGTGGCGACAATTCTATTTCGGCCCTGGCCAAACTGGATTTTGAACGTAATTATAAATTCAGGCATATTCAATGGGACAATGTTATGGCCCTTCGTTATGGTTGGAACTCGCAGGAAGGTCAGGAGCTTCGAAAAACCGAGGATGCGATACGGGTACGATCGACTTTTGGGTACCAAAAAGATACGCTCAGCCCATGGTATTTTTCGGTCAAGGGGAAATTCAATACTCAGTTTACAGATGGTTTCAAATACCCCGACAGGAGTACCCCGATTTCCCGATTTATGGCGCCGGGCTATTTCTTTTTGGGTGCCGGGGCATCCTTCATACCAAAAGGCAAGGATTTTGATCTGTATTTTTCTCCTGCTTCCTATAAGATTACCTTCGTTCTCGATGAGATCCTGGCGAACCAGGGAGCGTTTGGTGTTACCCCGGCGGTCCTTGATGATGCTGGAAATGTCCTTGTGCCTGGAGATAGGACTTTTACAGAATTTGGATTGTTTTTGACCAATTACTGGGAAAAGGAACTTTTCAGCAATGTGATTATAGAACACGCCCTGAGCCTGTACACAGATTATATACGATCGTTTGGGAATATCGATGTGGACTGGGAACTCACTTTCAGATTTACCGTGAACAATTTTATCGAAGCTACCCTGGGCACCCATATTATCTACGACGACGATATCAAGTTCAACAGGGTCATAGACGAAAACGGCACGGTGGTTAATCCCGGCGGGGCGCGTATTCAATTTAAACAGCTGCTCGGAATTGGGATCCTCTACGAATTTTAAAGATGCTTTCCGCTGATCTTATTATGCAGATGTACTGCCAGCCCATCTGAAAGGCTCGCTACAAAGCAACTCGCGATCAGCAGAAGTTCGTAATAGGAACCCCCGGTATTTCGGAATTCTTCAGGCAGGCTCTGTACCATGAGCCGGTCGTAATTAGAGGGATTGCCGTTTTTGGTATTGACAAGAGCCGAAGAGGTGGCATCCAGGATATCGGAAATTATTTTATATCCGGCAATCTCCTTTTCCAGGACCTCCTGTGATCGGTAGATCTTCTCCACGCTGAGGCCAATGATATCCTGTACCTGGACCTGGTACTGACTTTTATCGAGCAAAGCCACATCCATATTTCCTGCCAGAATATCTGCTTCATGAACTTCAAATATTCGGGCGGCCTCTTGTATAAGCGTGCTGATAGCCAGGGCCCGCAAATAGCTCAGACGGTCCTGCATTATGGTGAGGCCATTGAATTTTTTAGTATTGATCGAGTCCTTCACCAACCTGATCAGGTATTCAAGGGCATACTCCTCAGGAATAAGACCAAGATTAATCCCATCTTCAAAATCTATGATGGTATAGCAAATATCGTCTGCAGCTTCAACCAGATAGGTTAGAGGATGACGGGCATAGGCCTTATGACTTCCATGATGTCTTGCTTTTAACGACAGCTCAGAGGCAACTTCCTCGAAGGCAGCTTTGTCAGCCTGGAAGAAGCCATATTTTTTATCTGCAATATGCCGGCTGGGTCGTACTGGTTTCGATTCTTTCGGGTATTTCATAAAAGCCCCCAGCGTGGCATAACTCAGCCTTAATCCACCTGGTGCCCCCGGGCGGTTTCCTGTTAATAGACGAAATCCATTGGCATTCCCTTCAAAGCTCACCAGGTCCTGATATTCCAGTTCGCTCAAATAATTTCCAAAATCTTTGCCAGAACCATGTTCAAAAAAATCGCCTATGGCTTTTTCACCGCTATGGCCAAAAGGTGGGTTCCCAATATCGTGGGCCAGGGCCGCTGCGGCAACAATAGCGCCAAAATCATTGGCCCGGTAACCAAGTTGGGATAGTTCAGGATGCTTTCTCAGTATATTTTGACCTGATATTCTACCCAGACTACGGCCTACTACAGAAACTTCAAGACTATGCGTGAGCCGGGTATGCACAAAATCGGTTTTTGATAGAGGGATCACCTGGGTCTTATCCTGCAGGCTCCGGAAGGCAGAAGAAAAGATCACCCTGTCATAGTCTACCTCAAAACCAAGCCGGCTTTCATCCTGTTCTTTGCGTATCCTTTGCTGTGTATCACCTGATCTCTTAAGCGATAATAGCGGTTCCCATTTCATTTTTTCAAAATTTTGACGCAATATACATTTTTTGAGAGTGCTTTGGCTCCTTAAAATTAGGTCATCTTTCCCGGTGCTTCAATCGCTTAACATTGAACTAACCTTAATGCAATAAACGTTTAATACAGGGGTAACATGGCCTTTACCTTTACTGACGTTCTTTGCCCCGGAAATAAGAAATCCATTTGATGAAACGACTTCTTACCACCTTTGCCCTAATGCTGCTATCAGGATGGATCAGTGCTCAGAATACAGGCAGTATTTTAGGCAAACTAACCGATAATGATGCCAACAATGAACCCCTGGTATTTGCCAATATATTGATCAAGGGAACCACAAAAGGGACCACTTCGGACTTTGACGGCCTTTATGAGATCCCAGAGGTAGAACCCGGTTCGTATATTCTCGTTTTCAGCTTTCTGGGATATGAAACCCTTGAGATACCCAATGTGGTGGTAGAAGCCGGAAAGGTTACCGAAGTGAACACGGGAATGGGCGCGGGTAGTGTTACTTTGGACGAAGTGGTTATCACCAGGTCTACCAGAAATGACTCTGAAATAGCCCTTTTGCTACAACAAAAAGATGCGCTGGTGATGCAGGAAGCCATCAGTGCCGAGGCACTTAAATTAAAGGGTATAGATGATGCAGCAGCAGCAGTGTCACAGATCTCCGGTATCTCCAAACAGCAAGGCTCGGGCAATGTCTATGTCAGAGGGCTTGGAGATCGGTATCAAAACACAACTATGAATGGTCTTTCACTTCCCTCTAATGATGTGAACAAAAAGAATATTGATCTGGATCTCTTTGCCGCGAGTATTATTGAGAATGTCTCGGTGAGCAAAGCCTACTCTACTGCATTTTATGGAGATTTTGCAGCAGGCAATGTAAATATCAACTCTAAAGATTATACCGGAGATGGTTATTTGGAAGTGTCGTTAGGATCTGGACTTAATTCAAATGCTGCCGGGCAGGAGTTTTTCAGAAGTGAAGGCCCGAGCGCTTACGGCTTCTATAACAGGTACAACAATGATCCTTTTGCTGTTGTACTCGCTCATGGTGTGGATCCCCAAAGAGCCTGGGATCCAATAAACTTATATGGGGCTATTGAAGGCGGATATTCATTTTCATTTGGTGAGGAATCCCGACTCAGCCTTTTTGGAGCAGCCGGTTTTGATAGTGGTTATCAGATCCGGGAAGGACCTGCGACAGATTTCACCAATGTGCTCAAGGTAGATTTTCCCAATGTTCGCGAATATGCCTATGGAACGGCAACAACACTATTGGGGAATATTGGATACAGGATCAATACCGATCATAAGGTAAACTTCAATTCCCTTTATATCAATAGTGCAGCAGATGCTGTGGGTTACTATGGTATCAATGGCCAGGGAACCAACCGCGATGCCATCATCGACACGGACCGGGGATTCTATGTGATGAACGTACAATTCAACCAGGACATGATCTTCGTAAACCAGCTTACCGGAACCCATAAATTCGAAAAAAAACTCGCAGTAGACTGGGGAATTGGGTTTAATAAGGTTTTTTCCGATGAACCCGACCGGAAAAGAATCACCCTTGAGAATTATCAGTTTGCCCTTGACGGAGACCCGGCGACCAATCCTGTTTTCTATACCAATATTCCTTTCGATAATCAACGCTTTTTCCAAAGCATTGAGGATGACGAACTCAATAGCTATATCAACCTAAATTACGAGATTTCCGATAATGTAAAATTGAATTTCGGATACAACGGAAGAACTAAGGAGAGAGGGTTTAATAGTATCCGTTATGGCTATCGGATATTGGACCGGGACAATACCCCAATCACCGATGTAAATAATCTTAATTCAATATTTAATGTCGAAAACATAAATATTCCTGCAGGCACCGGACTTTGGGACCTCATCGTACTCAATCCCATCAACAATGAGATAGGCAATATTAACCGGCCGGGGCTTCCGGAAAACACCTATAAGGGTAATCTGAATATCCATGGCGCATTTGCATCTGCTGAAATCAATGCAGGTGACAATTGGTCCTTTATCCCCGGATTCCGAATAGAGTCTTTCAGCCAGGATGTAGAATACGATGTAATCAATATCCGCCCGGATGATCCAGGGTTCAGAACGGTGTATGAGAATATTTATCTCCCCAGTCTGAACGTTCGCTACGCGGTAAATGAGAGTTCAAATTTCCGTTTTGCCTTTAGTAAAACAGCTTCATTCCCTGAATTCAAAGAAGTCGCGCCTTTTGTATACGAAGCGGTTACCTTACGTATAGGTGGTAATCCTGATCTTTTAGGCGGTCTTGATGGAAGCGGGCCTAGCTATTCAGACATCTACAACTTTGATCTCAAATACGAATGGTTTCCTGATCAGGGTGAAATACTATCAGTCGCAGCATTTGCCAAGACTATCAAAGATCCGGTTAACCGGGTGGTAGCCGCAGATGCTACAGGTACTCAGCGATATTTCCGGACAGGAGATCAGGCTGATATATTTGGAGCTGAGATGGAGTTTCGAAAGAACCTAGTATCCAACGTCGATGGTATCGGCGTACTTTCAATGGGCGTAAACGCAGCCTATACATACACGAAGCAGGACCTAAAAGATATTCCTGCGGGAGACCGGTTTACATTCGGAACATCCTTCGATCGTGATTCCGATCAACTGGAGGGGGCTTCGCCTTTTATTATCAATACCGACATTAACTACAGCCCGGAATTTAAGAACTACAGGCCCAAGGTAACGCTGGTATTTTCATATTTCGCCGATAGAATTTATTCGCTCGGGGCGGGAAGTCTGGGTAATATAGTTGAAAAAGCCGTTCCAACACTCAATTTCGTTTGGAAGAACGAAATCGGTGAACATTTTGAAGCGAATTTAAACGCACGCAACCTACTCGATCCAAAAGTTTCTCTCATCAGAGAGAACACCGGTATCGGAGACATAGTAATCAGAGAATACACGCTTGGGGTTAATGTAGGTCTAACCCTGAAATATAAATTTTAATATAAACGAAGAAAGATGAAAAACAAATTATTAATAGTTGGTCTGGCGGCTGCCTTCATGACCGCTTGTGACCGCGATGATACCCCAAACATCGTTATCAATGACAACAGTACTACCATTATTAATGAAGGTGGTGGTACAACACCACCTGGAGACGAAACGGTAAACCTCAGTGGGGTGTATACGCAAGATCTAACGCTGGAAGCAGACGTGGAATACCTGATCACCGGTCCTGTCCTCATGGCCGATGGTACTACACTCACCATTCCTGCCGGTCTTACGATCAAGGCCCAGCCCGTTGGTGTTAATGCTTATATCGCCATCCAACAGGGCGCAAGGATCAATGCCTCTGGTACTGGGACCAATCCTATAGTATTGACTTCTAACGCCGCCTCGCCTGGCGCCGGGGATTGGGGTGGACTGGTCATCTGCGGAAGGGCTTCTATCAATTCAACACCAGCAGGATCTACTGATACCGCAACCTCGGAGGTAGGTGGTCTTTCCTATGGCGGGAATATTGACAATGACAATTCCGGAACACTTGAATACGTCCGGATAGAGTATGCCGGAGGAGCTATCGATGGGAACGCTGAGCTGAACGGCTTGTCTATGTATGCCGTAGGTAGTGGCACAACGATCGACTTTGTTCAGATCTTCGAAGGTTCAGACGACGGGGTAGAGTTTTTTGGTGGCACCGTAAATGCCAGTCATATTGCGGTGGTAAATGCCGAGGACGATTCTATAGACTGGACAGAAGGATTTACAGGTACTCTAACCGATATCTATGTGCAACACGGAGCATCACACGATAAGGCTTTTGAGTGCGATGGTTACAATACTGACTTCAGCAACGAAACCGGTACGTTTTCGGCCCCTAATGTAAATAATGTTACCGTGATCGGCGCAGACGATGGAAGTGAAGCCATCAGGTTACGGGCCGGTACACAGGGGCTGTTCACCAATGTTGTGGTGACCGATTTTGACGAAGCTTTTGACCTTGATGGTGATATGGGAGACAATCCTACCGGACAAGGTGTACTGGATGGTCTTCTTGGAGTTACAGATGTGACATTCAATAATGTAGTTACCAAAATCAAAAACGATACCGGATTTACGTTCGACGAAACAGATTTCATCTCCGGTGATGGAAACGGAACAGGAACAGATGTCGCTTCATGGGGAGCAGGCTGGACAGTAGGTGTCCAATAAAATTATCGCTATGTTTAAAAGGCCTCATTAATATGGGCCTTTTTTTGTATTTATTGATTTTGAGAATACGAACTCGGCGGTCAAATATTCCTAATCTTAATTTTGCGGTAACTTTCAATTTACATAGAGACTTTTATTTTGTTTGAGTTAAAAGAATCAAATGTATAAATTTCTATTGACCTTTGTATTCCTATTGCTCATTGGGTACTGCTATTCACAGCAAGGAGGTAGTATTAAAGGGCAAATTAAGGATGCAGAAATGTTCGAAGAGCCGCTATTATTTGCTCAGGTTGTATTGGAGAATTCCACCCAGGCAGCTCAGACCAACTTTCACGGTATTTTCGAGTTTATAGAAGTTCCCGAAGGCCATCATATACTTAGGATAAGCTATCCCGGTTACAAAACGCTTAAGATTCCTGTACAGGTAAAAAACAATCAGATCACCAAAGTCGATCAGAGTTTAAAAGCCAGAACATTAGACATTAGCAGCTTGCTTGAGAGTGATGCCTCTGCCACGAACCTATACAATCAGCCAGAAAAGGCTGAGGAGGGAAAATAAAAAATCCCGTTTAAAACGGGATTCTTTGCGTATTTATAAAATATGCACTTCTAGTCTTTGACGACTAAAGTCTTGGAATTTTTTACACCATCCACACTGGCAATTGAATTGTCGTTATATTCAACTTCTTTCATCTTATCGCCAGACCAGAAATACCATGTACCGCTCTTTAAACCATTGCTATAAGTTCCCATCGCAATTTTAGAGCCATTCTCATCGAAGCTGGTCCATTCACCGTGTAATTTACCTTCCAGGTTAAAGGTCCCTTCCTGAGAAACCAAACCATTATCATGGTAGTATTTCGCCTCGATCAAATTGGTCTTCTTATTTAATCTCTGTTCCATTTTATTCTGAGCATAAGCAAATGAAACGGCCAATACAAAGATGAACATTAAGAATATTTTCTTCATTTTACAACAATTTGTAAATATTTTCGAGTACTAAAAGTAAAGTATTTGTAACATTTAATCAACTATTATGTAACATTAATTTTACATATAAAACGCTGATAATTGACTTTTAGTGTTTTACATCTATCAGGATAATTAGAATTTTTAATGTTTATTTAATATCTAGTTCATGATAAAATAAAGGAGATTCCTAAACTTTGATGAGTGTTTAAACACGATAGGTATTTCATATAATCTTTTAGTTTTTGTCAACTGAATAGTATGAATTCCAGGACTGCCTTTGGCCAGGGCAGTCTTTTTTTTAATGTTAAAGAAACGTTAGATTAACATAGGTTACGGTACTTTGCAGCGACAAAAACTAACACCTAACCTATATGAAATACAGACTTTCCTTACTGGGAATTTTCCTGGTTTTCTCTCTTCTCACTTATAGTCAAGAATACAATGCAGGTCCTTTTGGCAAAGGTGTCTTAAACCTTATGGGCCAAGACAGCACCTGGAGCATGAA
>JAHEJJ010000060.1 GCA_024638915.1 Robiginitalea sp. | reverse complement strand
TACTTAGTGATGACTTTAGCATTTTACACCCTGATAGTACCGTGGTGGTGCAGGTGAAAACTGCAAGAGCCGCTATTGTGGTTGAAGATGAGGAAGAAGAAGAAGGTGTTGAAGGAGAAGGAGTTGAAGGTGCTGAAGGTGCTGCCGAAGGTGGTGAAGGCGCAACTGCCGAAGGTGCTCCTACTGAAGGCGGTGAGTCTCCTGCTCAGGGATAGCTTCGATTCATGATAAAAAATAGCATCTGAACCTGACGCCACATCCGGGTGTCGGGATTTCAGATGCTTTTGTATTTTTAGGCCGTTGGTATGCGTGCACTCTTTCAATATTTTTTTGGAAAAAAAACAACTTTTCTCAAAGAACATGACCCCATGAAAAAATATTTAGTCGTAGGGCTTGGAAATATTGGACAGGAATATGCCGGGACCCGCCATAATGTTGGTTTCCAGGTGATGGATACTCTGGCGCAAAAGCAGGAATTCAGTTTTGAACCGGCCCGTTTAGGGGATATCGGTAAGTTTAAGATCAAAGGACGAAGTGTGCTGTGCCTCAAACCATCGACCTTCATGAACAGAAGCGGTAAAGCCATAAGATACTGGATAGAAAAGGAGAAGATCCCCATCGAGAATCTATTGGTCATTACAGACGATATCAATCTCCCTTTCGGAAGTCTAAGGCTTAAAGCCAAAGGCACCGACGGAGGCCACAACGGTCTCAGGGATATACAGGAACAACTGGGTACGCAGCAGTATCACCGCTTCAGATTCGGGATAGGTTCAGAATTTGGTAAAGGTGGCCAGGTTAATTATGTGCTAAGCCCCTGGTTGGAAGAGGAAAATAAGGCCCTTGGTGAACGCCTCGAAAGATCGGTAGAATTGGTCGCCTCTTTTATTCTTGCAGGTGCGAAGCTCACCATGAATCAATTCAATGGGACTTAGAAGGCCCGGTATGAATATAGCCCTGAATCGGAAGTATTTCCTTCCCTGTCTTTGGTTATTACCTTCCAGTAATAGGTGCCCGCTGTTACCTCGATCTGAACATCGGTAGTACTTACAATGGTAGATACCGCGAGGGTCGCAGGCGGATTTGTGGTACCGTGATAAATATCATATCCTGTAATGTCGTTCTCTATATCGGTTCCTGACCACGATAAGGTTACCTCCCCATTGCTATCTATTGGTACGCTTTCTCCCGATGAGGGTGCTTCTATGGCCGCAGGAAACGGAGCATAGGTGGTCTGAGTGCCTGAATTGTAAAACCGCCTTGTAGCACTGGCTACGCTAACATCTGTTTGGGTATTCCTCGAAATGATCTGCCATGAGTAGGGTGCTCCCTTATCTATGGTAAGCGATGCCGAAGTAGCTGAGGTGGTCGTGGTTTTGGTCACATTGGTGAGCAGCTGTGTTGCTCTTAGCTCGTACGTTTCCGTATTATTGGCTGCCTGCCAGCGAAATTCCACTTCACTGGTGGTTTCACTTTTATCGATTCCGGTGGTACACTCAGAGTTTTGTGCGGGAAATACCAGGCTCGCCGCTTCTGGCGGACTAGGGTCGCTTTTGCTACATGCCAGTAAGACGAATCCAAAAAGGACAACCACAAAATTTCTCATCGTTTTACTATTTTAAATGTTTTAGTCATCTGCTTGTTTTCCAGGCGTACAAAATACAGGCCTGATGGTAAACTACTAAAATCAAGCGTTGTTTCTAAAATTCCTCCAGCCTGTTTCTTATTGATCAATAGTCGGCCATCGGTTCCATGTACGCTGATCAATGTTTCTCCTTCCAAAGTACCCAGATTCACAAAAACGAATTCTATAAAAGGATTCGGGTAAACCAAGACTTGTGTACTGGTTACGAATTCCTCTTCATAACTGCCCTGACATGATTGAAAGGTGCTCACCTTAAGCAGGTTGGAACCTCCTTTAAGATCCAGAGTAACCTCTGATTCATTTGTTTGGATAAAATCGCCGTTCAGCTCAATGTTATACACTTCAGATCCACTTAGGTTAAGTAAAACCTGGCTTCCATCTGCCGAAAGCGAAGATGTAATGCTCAACGGAGCGGGTTCCTCAATTATAACTTCAAAACATACTTGCTCATATACAACCGTACCGTTTGTGCCACTAATACAAATTGTGTATTCTCCTCCTGAAATATTATCGATTACATATGTATCTGTGAAAGAGTCGGAAATGTTTGTCCCCGGGCCGTCGATCTGCACGGTATAGTCCAGGCTGGCCTGGGCATTTATAACGATATTTCCATCATTGACCCCAATACACGATTCGCTTTCGATAGCTATGGTGAAATTGTCCTGGGCAAAACGGAATACCTCGCATCCAACTACGTCTACTTCGGCTCCTGCAGGTGTATTCGGGCATTGATCATTTTCATCAAAGACACCGTCTCCGTCTGAGTCGGGCTTAAAGGCTCCTTCCCCGCATATTTCCAATGAAAAGTTGTTTAGAGCACCCCCATCTGCAGGGAACTGATCCGCTACCGTGAGGATCCAATCTCCGGAAGAGGATTCTCCATTAAACTGGGCCAGTGACCCTAATGGTTTGATGGTACCGCTGATGGCAGGTCCAGTTGTGCTGCAGGAAAAATTTACGCCCTCATTATCGAAAACCGCATCGATATCCATAAGGTCCCCACAGGAATTAGAAATAAGCGTGACCACGGTTCCTGCTGGAGATTCGATTGTAATCAACATGTCGGAAACCCAGGTATGTGTAATAGCCAGAGCGACATTTACGTCGGAAACCCTTAGATCATCGACAACCGTAATTATGGATGTTATCGTCTGTGGGTCTGTTTCCGAAATGGCAAGGGGCAACTCAGGGGCGAGGAAATCCGAACAATTGATCTCTATGGTTGTAAAGTTGATCGGGACACTAAAAGCACCCTCACCGCATTCATTAACGGGTTTTACCCTCCAGTAATACGTGGTAGCTGCCTGAAGGTTTACGGGTTGATATGAAGTAAATATTACCGTGGAATTCTCCACAATATTGTTAAACGCGAGATCGGTCGCAATTTCGATTTCATAACTCGACGCTATCGATTCCGCTTCCCAGGTCAATAGGCTGCCAAGGCTCACATCATTAGCCCCATTGACAGGGCTGGTAGGTGTTACATCACTAAATGATGTATTTAGAATCACGAGGTTCAGAATTACCTCCTTGGTAAGGCTTGTACTGGTGGCCCTGATGGTGATAGGGTATGTGCCTGGACTTATGGCAGCTGTATTGGAAAAAGTAATCGCAACAGGGGTTTCATCCGCTGTAGCGTTAGTTGGATTAAAGCTCACGCCTAATCCGGGAGGTGCGTTTACAGCACTGAAGGTCGATGTTTCGTTAAAACCGGCACTCGTTTCATAGGTAAAAGGAACAATAAGGTTATCAGGTTGGCAGACTTCATATTCAAGACGATCGAATTGCAGCACAACTGCCGACTCGAGGATCGTAAAATCAGAAGCGTTCACCGCAAAAAATACATTGTCGCTGGCTTTCACCATCAACCTTGCCTGATCAGTACTAACCCCAGGGATCAATACGTCGGCAATACCATCATTTGGAGTATCCCCAACCAGTTCTATAGGGAAGCTCAGCCCGCCGTCGGTAGAAAGAAAAATATCTACAAACTGCGCGCTAATAGGCGCTGCATTGGTATTGGCCACATCCCAGTTTACCGATACGGAACTTCCAGCAGTTATTGTTCCCTGGGTCGCCTGTGAAGTGATCATAAAAGGTCCTGCACTGGCAATCACATTTAAATTTACAAGATCTGAGACCACCTGCCCCCCTCCTGCCACATTATCGCGTACCACAAGGGCAAAATTAAATTCCCTCTCAATATCCGATACGGTCTCCCAGGCAGCATCCAAACCAGGGGTAGTCTGCGTTAGATTTCCCTGCACCACTTCGGATAACCTCGGAAAATATCGCTGAGGAGCTGTGCTGGGCGGCAGGGATCTGAAATTAGCCCCGAGCAAATTGTCCGGTCCAAAAGTTTCAGTGGTCACCACCCCATCGTCTATCTGTTCCCAGGTATAGGTAAGTACATCGCCGACATCGGGATCGGTGGCATCGGCCTCAAGCACAAAAGCTGTAGAACGCGGGATGATATAATCCCCGGAATCTGTTATTACCGGTGGATTATTACCGGTGGGGATCGTCTGGGCACAACTCACGGTGGCGAGGTAATCCGTTATTTGCAGAATACTGTTATAGTGGTAGTAGTCGTTAGCATTGGACTGAACATTTTGTCCCGTTACAATTCCGGCATAACTCATTATTGTTGTACCGCTGGCTGGCTCGGCCTGTACCCCAGTACCTTCACTGCCAAAAGACCAGGTATGGTTAGCCCCGAATTGATGTCCTAATTCATGAGATACATAATCGATATCAAAGAGGTCACCCTGAGGGGTAAGGGCCTGGGAATAACCGCTTCCTTTTTGATTGTCCTTGCAGACCGCGCCAATAAATCCGGCAAATCCGCTATCAAAGGACTCATTGAAGAGGTGACCTACGTCGTAATTCGCTTCCTCAATGATTGATGTCAAAGTTGCCTGAAGCTGTGCGCTCAAATCTCCGTCATAAGGATCGGTATCAGGATCCGTAAAAACCACCAGATCGTTATTGGCGACCAATTCAAGGCTTACACCCAGATCGGTCTCCATCACTTCATTTACCCGGGTTATGGTAGCATTGATAGCAGCAAGGGCGTCGCTCACAGTCCCACCGTGAAATTCGGTGTATTCGCCCGTAGCAGATACCGCTATCCTGAATCTTCTCAGCTGGCCATCATCGACCAACCTTTGTGCCAGACCTGCTTCTTCTTTGGCAAGGGCCGCCTCGGTATAGCAAACAAAGCCAGAGGCTTCTTTACTCCTGTTGTCCCCGCTATAGACCACATATTTATCGCCTTGCTCTGTCGTTTTCTGCATAAATGTAGTCCGATTTCTATCTGCGTGTACCATCATCGCCTGCAAGCCGCGATGCGACCAACTAAAGCGGATGCGTTCACCTTCACGTGCTGTACTATAACCTATATAGGATTTTATATCAGGATATTTAGCTGCCAGTTCAGGAGCAAAAACCGGGTTTTCTTTCACCAGATAGGATTGTAGCGTGCCTTTTTCATCTGGAAAATATATCAATACTTCATTTCCGTTCCTGACGATTTGTTGCGAAAGCATTTGGAAGAGTGCATCGCTATCAAGAGAGTAATACCGGGCCTTCTCGGGATTGAGTTCCCGGTTTAAAGACGGAATTTTACCCTGGTCAGCCGCCGCCGAACGCCAGTAAGATTGTTGGGCATTTAGGTAAAAGCAGCCCAGTAATATGGTAAATGAGAAAACAAGATGTAATTTTGGTCTCATCATAGCAATTTGAGAGCTCTAATGTAAGCCTTTTTATTTTTTTCTTAAGTGATTACGGTCCAAAGCATTTCCAAATACGATAAAGAGCATAATAGTGCAATTACTATCGGAACCTTCGATGGTGTCCATATAGGACATCGTAAAATACTTCAACGTCTCATAAACAATGCCAAAGAACTGGGCTTAAGGTCTACCGTACTTACTTTTTTTCCGCATCCCCGAATGGTATTACAGAAGGATTCGGACATCAAACTCCTCAATACACTTGAAGAAAAACAACAGATCCTCGATAATATGGGGCTCGATTGTCTGATCGTTCACCCGTTCACCTCTTCATTTTCGAGACTCACGGCTACAGAATTTGTTCGCGATATTCTGGTGAATCGACTAGGTATCAAAAAGATCGTAATCGGTTATGATCATCGCTTCGGAAGGAACAGGAATGCCAATATAAATGACCTGATCACCTTCGGCAGCGCTTTTGATTTCCAGGTAGAAGAGATCCCTGCCCAACTCATAGACGATGTTTCGGTAAGTTCCACCAAGATCAGAAGGGCGTTGGAAGAAGGGGATGTGAAAACCGCCAACGCCTACCTCGGTTATTCATACCTGCTGACGGGTACGGTTAAAAAAGGCCGGGGATTGGGCAAACAACTCGACTTTCCAACGGCAAACCTCCATATAGAGGCGACCTACAAGCTCATTCCCAAAAACGGCGTTTATGTGGTGCGTGCAAAAATTAATGGCAACATCGTTCACGGTATGATGAATATTGGATTTAATCCTACGGTTGATGGAAGGACCCGGAGCAAGGAAATCCATTTTTTCGATTTTGAAGGAGACTTGTACGATAAAAAAATTCAGGTGGAGCTTTTGGAAAGGATCAGGGATGAGGTTAAATTCGAATCGGTTGATGCACTAAGAGCGCAACTTCAAAGAGACAAGGAAATCTCGCTCGAAATAATCTCTTCCTGATGCTCGATCGTTTCCTGTTTCAGAAAATAGACAACAGTCCGCTGGTGGTGTTCAGGATCTTTCTGGGCACCTTGATCGCGCTCGAAGGCTTTGGAGCCATCGCTACCGGCTGGGTGAGGCGTACGTTGGTAGAGCCCGACTTTACCTTTCACTTTATCGGGTTCGACTGGCTTCAACCTCTTCCGGGTTATGGCATGTACTTGTATTTCGCCATCATGGGGATACTAGGTATCTGCATCGCCCTGGGATATCGATATCGCTTCAGCATGATCTGCTTTGCACTGATGTGGTGGGCCGTTTACCTCATGCAAAAAACCTCTTACAATAACCACTATTACCTGTTGGCACTCATCGCCTCTATCATGTGTTTCCTGCCGGCTCACAGAGCATATTCGCTCGATGCCAGGCGACGACCTGAATTACGTAGTGATGCGATGTTTGCCTATGTAAAATGGGTGGTTATCCTCCAGCTCTTTATTGTCTATACCTACGCAGCAATCGCAAAACTGTATGGAGACTGGCTCAACTTCACCTTCCTAGAAATCCTTATGGAAAGCAAGTCTGCTTACCCGTTGGTTGGTGGTTTGTTCGAAATAGGCTGGTTTCAGAAATTTATCGGGATATCGGGATTCCTTTTCGATCTGCTCGTAATTCCGGCCCTGCTCTGGAAGCCCACCCGGAATTTCGCCTTTGGTTGTTCGATGTTTTTTCACCTGTTTAACTCCATGGTCTTCCAAATTGGAATCTTTCCCTATATGGCACTCGCCTTTACCGTCTTTTTTTATGAGACCGAAACGGTAAAGCGAATATTTTTAAAACGTAAAAAATTATTTAAAGCGGCAGCAGGGCGACCTCCCCAATATAAAAAACCACTGCTCATTATAGCAGGAGTCTATTTTCTGGTTCAACTGCTTTTGCCATTACGACACCATTTAATCGAGGGCGATGTACTATGGACCGAAGAGGGTCATCGACTAAGCTGGAGGATGATGCTCCGCAACCGAAGTGGTAAGGTTGTTTTTAAAGTGGTTCACAAGACAGGTCAAAAGATAGAATACATCAACCTAAGGAATTACCTGACCAAAAAGCAGCGTCAGAAAATTGCAGCTTTTCCAGACTTTATTTGGCAATTCGCCCAACATCTTAAAGAAAAGTATGCCCAACAAGGTTTTGAAATTGAGGTTTATGCCGATTCGAGAGTTAGTATCAACGGTCGGCCTCCATCGCCATTGATAGACACCAAAATCGACCTCGCCAGCGTGGCCTGGTATCCTCTGCAACACCATCAATGGATTTTACCGGCGCCCTGGGAATCTGAGGAAAGTCAGGACTAGATGATTTTCAATAATCCGCATCCTCGTTGTACCATTGGGTAAATGTCCCTAAATTTACCGCTTAAACCTATCCCTATGCTTCAGCTACAGGCCATTAGAGAGAACAAAGACCAATTGATCCAGGCACTTGAAAAACGAAACATCGATGCAACAGGGTTATTGGGTAAAGTAGTTGAACTGGACGAAGATAGGAGATCACTGCAAACCCAGCTCGATAACATATTGGCAGAGGCGAACAAAATCTCAAAGGAGATAGGCGGATTATTTAAGGGCGGCAAGATCGAAGAGGCCAATGCACTGAAAATGAGAAGTTCTGAACTGAAGCAGAGCTCTAAGGAGCTCGGTGACCGCCTGAATGAGGCTGCTGTAGCATTGGAGGAAGTACTTTTTCAAATACCCAATATACCGCATGAGTCGGTGCCTGCCGGCAATAAAGAGGAAGACAACGAAGAATTATTTCGAGAAGGCGATATCCCAGATTTGGGTGCCAATGCCCTACCGCACTGGGAGTTGGCAAAGAAATATGATATTATTGATTTCGAACTGGGGGTCAAAATCAGCGGTGCCGGTTTCCCGGTATTTAAAGGGAAGGGAGCACGACTTCAACGTGCGTTGATCTCCTACTTTCTCGATAAGAACATCCAGGCGGGCTATACAGAAGTAGAAGTGCCTCTCCTGGTGAACGAGGCCTCGGGTTTTGGTACCGGACAGCTTCCGGATAAAGAAGGGCAGATGTATGAACTGAAGGATGACAAGCTCTTCCTGATCCCTACGGCAGAGGTCCCGGTGACCAACATGTTCAGGGACACAATACTCAACCATAAGGATTTTCCGCTTTGCTATACTGCCTATACTCCCTGCTTCAGGCGTGAAGCCGGAAGTTATGGTGCGCATGTAAGGGGATTGAACCGACTTCACCAGTTCGACAAAGTTGAGATCGTCCGTGTAGAGCATCCTGACAATTCGTACCATTCGCTGGAAGGTATGGTTGAACATGTAAAAGTCATTTTAGGAGAATTAAAGTTACCCTACAGGATTCTGAGGCTATGCGGCGGAGACCTTGGCTTTACCTCGGCACTTACCTATGACTTTGAAGTTTTCTCCACGGCCCAGGACCGTTGGCTGGAAATCAGTTCGGTTTCGAATTTTGAGACCTACCAGGCCAATAGGTTAAAACTGCGGTACAGGGATGAAAATAACAAAACCCAGTTAGCGCACACCCTGAATGGAAGTGCCCTTGCTTTACCCCGGGTTGTTGCAGGTTTGCTCGAAAATAATCAAACTCCAGACGGAATTCGTATTCCCGAGGTGCTCATCCCCTACACCGGTTTCGATCTGATCGACTAAGTCGGAATCGATCTGAGGCCAATCATCATAGGGCACTCAGGAGAATTGCCGATCAACTACATTGGCATTCTCTTAACAGCGACTTCCTCTTTTCTGCGTATCTTTGAGAAAAAGCAGCTTGTGAAGCGCATCGTCCTGATTCTATTTTTTGTACAGTTTACCTACGGCCAAGACGATTTTCTCGCCAAACAATACTTCAACGATGGCGAATACGAGAAAGCGGTGGTTTTTTATGAAAATCTGGTACGGCAACAGCCTCGTAGATCTGATTACTTTGAAGGTTTGGTAGCCTGTTATCAGCAATTGGAAGAATATCAGAAGGCGGAATCCTTCCTGCTGCAAAAGATCGATGCAGGGAGCCCTTATCCCACAATTTACATCGAACTAGGCTATAATTACCGACTACAAAACCAGCCTGGAATGGCAGAGAAATACTATCAACTGGCGCTCGAGACCATTGAAGAAAACCCTAATTTCGGCTATGGGGTCGGCTTTAGATTTCAGCGTTACGCCTTGCTGGATTATGCCTTGAAAGCTTATGGTCGGGCCATGGAATTAAATCCGGAACTGGATTATAATTTTCAAATGGCGCGAATTTATGGTGAGCAGGGGAAGGTCGAACAAATGTTCGATTCGTACCTCGATCTTATTTTGAGCGGGAAAACTTCAAAGGCTAATGTACTCCGGAACATCGATAGTTTTATCAATTTTGATCCGCAAAACGAAAACAATATCCTGCTCAAAAAAATACTGCTCCAAAAGGCTCAACGTAACCCAGACCTTTTATGGAATGAGCTATTGAGCTGGCTTTTTGTGCAACAGAAGCAATACTACAATGCATTTGTTCAGGAAAAAGCCATTTATAGGCGTGCAGACGGCAGTTCTTTCCAAAGAATGCAGGGCCTGGGTGGTGTGGCGCTCGAAAACGATGCCTTTGAAGACGCAAGAACAATTTTCGAGTATATCGAAAAGAACAGCAGAGAACCTGTGGTAGCCCTGAATGCTCAATTGCATCTGATCGATATCGATTTGATCGAAGAAGTTTCACAAAAAGACCTCAGCCAGATCGAACAACGATTCGAACTTCTGCTGGAGCGATACGGGTATCAGTCGGAAACACTTCAGTTACAGATCGCTTATGCCAATTTTTTGACCTTTAAAAGGGATCGCCCCGATGAAGCAGAAGAAATCCTCCAAAAAACACTCGATCTCTCCCTGGCGCGTTTTCCTGAAGCCTATGTGAAATTGGCACTGGGTGATATTCTGGTTTTCAATCAGAAATTCAATCAGGCTCTTATCCTTTTTACTCAGGTTCAAAAAAGCCTAAAAAACGATGTTCTGGGGCAGGATGCGCGGTTCAAGGTAGCACAGACCAGTTTCTACAAGGGTGATTTTGACTGGGCGCTGACACAATTAAAAGTACTTCGAAGTTCCACTTCTCAACTCATTGCAAACGACGCTATGCAACTAAGCCTGCTGATTTCGGATAATTCTTTTGAGGATTCGACCCAAACCGCTTTGAAAAAATTCGCCCGTGCCGACCTGCTGGCCTATCAGAATAAATCCGATGACGCCATCGCTCTTTTTAACGATATACTCGAAAACCACAAAGGAGAAAAAATTGAAGACGATACCTTGCTGAAGCAGGGTGAACTATTCGAACAACAGAAAAACTACAGCGCAGCCGAATTCAACTACATTAAAATTGTGGAATTTTATGGAAATGGAATCCTGGCTGATGATGCTCATTTTGCGCTAGCCGAACTCTACAGAACGGTTTTAGAAAATCCTCAGAAGGCTATGGCTCATTACGAAAGGATCATCTATAATTACCAGGATAGTTACTTTTTTCCTCAGGCACGTAAAAATTTCCGTCTTCTTCGTGGAGATTCCATAAATTAGGTCCTTTAGCGGTAAACCAATGTATATATACAATGTTACGATCAACATCGATGAATCCGTGCACGACAGCTGGCTTGCATGGATGAAAGAAGCCCATATCCCCGAGATGTTGGCTACCGGAAAATTTACCGAGGCAAAAATGTGCAGGGTTATGGTAGAGGAAGAAATGGGAGGCATCACCTATTCGATACAATACAGTTGTCCGAGTAAGGATCATCTGGCAAAGTATTACGCAGAAGATGCACAAAGAATGAGGGAAGATGGGATCGGTCGCTTCGAGGATAAATTTGTCGCCTTTAGAA
>JAHEJJ010000059.1 GCA_024638915.1 Robiginitalea sp. | reverse complement strand
CTTCCGTTGTTTTAAATGGAACAGACCTGGAAACCACCGATGCCGCAGGTACTATAATTACCGACCTTTCTTCATTGGTTGATGATTCGGACGCTGATGCCAATAACGAACTCAATACAGGCATTTCGCTTTCGGGTACGGCCATAGAAGTGACCGATGCCGGAGGAACGCTCTCCCAGGATCTGGACGGTACTTTTGCTACCGATGCCGAACTTGCCGCCCTTAGCGTGGATGATGCTGATGCGGATCCACTCAACGAACTCAATACGGGTATCGCTCTTAGCGGTACTTCCATCGAAGTCACCGATGCCGGTGGGACATTATCACAGGATCTGGACGGGACCTTTGCTACCGATGTAGAACTTGCCGCCCTTAGCGTGGATGATGCTGATGCCGATCCGCTTAACGAAATTCAAAATATCACTTCTGGGGATGGTTCTGTGGTGATCACTCCATCGGGTAATGATTTTGATTTGTCTGTGGCCAGTACCAATGATGACCAAAATCTAACCAGTGCTACTTTATCCGGAACAGATCTGACTATTAATATTGAAAATGGCAATCCAGCAGTAGCAGATTTAAGCAGTCTTGCCACCGATGCAGAACTGGCTGCTTTGAGCGTAGATGACGCCGATGCGGATCCCAATAACGAATTGCAGACAATTTCAAAGACCGGTACGACTATTTCGCTTAGCAATGGTGGTGGTTCGGTTTCTGAAACCAACACAAATTTTTCACAGAATACCACCACCAGTGTGATCACTCATACGAATGAGGCGGGTACCAATCAAACAGCCAGCGTGGTATCTTCTGATGCAAATAATTCAATAAGCGTAGGGTCTGATGGGGGTGCCTATTTCGGAGCATATGAGAAGATCGTGATCTGGGCCGAAGAAAATGGTGCCCTGGCCAATAATCAACTCGAATGGTCTTTTGGAAATGGGGCTACTGGTCTGATTGGTATTCCACTACCTGAAGCTTGGGAGGCTTATGCTGTGAGTTTCAATTCAGATTCCAACGGGGGTTCTGATAGCGTAACTATGGCTGTTATAGATTCCAATACAAACACAAATTTGTTCACCTTTACTGCCAGCGGCAATGCCAATAACATGGTCTATACGCAGATCCTGGCTACCCCTGTTGCTATCCCAGCGGGAACTAGTATCGGTTTCAGAACAGTTACTGAGGCTGGTAATGTTAGTGATGCCAGAGTGGCTGTATTTTTAAGAAGAAGGCCTTAAGAAATCGTCAGGAATGAAGTCTCGCAACTACATATTAACTTTCTTTTGGTTTCTGGGAGCTTTGCTCATTGGAAGAAGCCAGGAAGCCTTCCATAATTATGGTAATGTGCAGGTTCACGATGCTGCGAATGTTGGTTTCCACCTCAACCTGATCAATGACGGAACTTTTGATCAGAATATGGGACTGATCGGATTTTATAAGGATATAGGACAATTGACTATTTCTGGGGCTTTTACCCCTGTCTTTTACGATGCTGAAGTGGCCGTTGAGAACGGGTTAATCCTTGAAACCTCAGTTGCCGTGAATAACAATGGCAACCTGGTTTTTGGAAATATCATAACCCCTCGAACCGGCTCGAGCATCTACTCAAATTTTATGGACTATTCCTTCTATACCGGCGAAAGCGGACTATCGAAAGTAGATGGTTATGCCGCCATTACCAATAAGGACAATTTTGTGTTTCCTGTCGGGAATGAAGACAGACTCAGACCACTTACCCTCGAATCGATGGCCACGAACGCTATGGCCAAATGCGCTTACTTTTTTGAGGATCCCAATAATGCCAGTAGCCTGAGCCGAACCTTCAATACCAGCACTAAAGCTTCAGAATACATGTCGATCAGCGACAAGGAATTTTGGAGACTGGAAGGCGATGTCCCCTCTTCAGTTAGCCTTACATGGGATGTTTACAGCGATGTCCCGGGACTAGCCGAATATCTGAGTGATCTTAAAGTTGTAGGGTGGAGCAAGAGCGAAAGTCAATGGGTTAATCTTGGAAATACCAATACTGAGGGCGGCAGGGATTACGGTTCGATCACTTCAGAGATCTTCACCCCCAGTGACTACGAAATTATTACGATTGGTGGAAACGATGATGCTCTCGAGACTTTCGACACCATCGAATTGGATAATTATTTTATGACCCCCAACGGTGACGGTCAAAACGACATACTCGAGCTGGATGGTATTACCCAATCGCCCAACAATTCTCTTCAGATATTTAATCGGTACGGGGTTATGGTATATGCTAAGACCAATTACAGAAATGAGTTCGACGGCCGTTCAAATCGGGACAGTGCTATTCAAAAAGACTCGGGACTGGAATCGGGTGTTTATTTCTACATCCTTACTATGCACGACCTGAGGCAAAAACACCAGGGCTATTTGTATATTTCCAATTAACATAACCTGAAATGCTCGGGAATGTCTTCAAATGCTGTCTATACTCAAGCATTTTGACCTTTAATCCTTTAATTAACGATTTTGGCCTTATTTTTGAAATACGCCTCATGTTGTTTTAGCGTTATTATATTGAATAAGTAATTGTATTATGAATAGAAGATCGTTTATCATACGGGGTAGCTTATCCGGTATCGCAATAAGTCTTTTGCCTAATTTGACTATGGCACAAGAGCAGGAATTTGACATGATGGAACTGATGGGTAAAGCTGATATCGACCTCTATGGTGATGGATTTGAGCTGAGAAAAGAGGCCTATGACGCTTTTGTTGACATGTATAACGCCGCCCTTAAAGAAGGGATCGATATTGAGGTGGTGTCGAGTTACAGAAGTTTCGACCGACAGGTCGCCATTTTTGAACGCAAATATGCAAGATATACTGAAGAAGGTATGGAACCTCTTCCCGCTATCGACAAGATCATTGAATACTCCACTATTCCCGGTACCAGCCGGCATCACTGGGCAACAGAGATCGACATCATCGATAAAAATGGAGGGAAAGAAGGAGATGTACTCGTACCTGAAAAATTTCGACCCGAGGGACCCTATGCCAAACTAAAGGCATGGATGGACGAATATGCTAACGATTTTGGATATTACCTTGTCTATACGGACGAGCCTAAGCGAAGAGGTTTTAAATATGAACCCTGGCATTACAGCTATGCTCCACTGTCTATCCCCATGCTTACCACTTTCAGGAAAAAAAATATAATGCACTATCTGGAAAAGGAAGAATTTGAAGGGTTGGAGCACTTCACCACTGGCTTTATCAAAACCTATATCACCGACAATATTTTGGATATTAATCCAAAACTCTTATAGCAATTTTGTACTTTGTGGGTCGCTTAGTCATCCACAGGTACTATGAGAAGAGGTAGCTGGAAAATCAGGATTTTCATCGGTCTTATTATTGTGGCCTTTGCCCTGGTGCAACGCTTTAGTCACACAGAAGAGAATCCCTATACCGGTCGTGAGCAGAATATAAATATGTCTGCCGATCAGGAAATCGCTATCGGTCTGCAAAGCGCTCCGGAAATAGCTCAGCAATATGGTGGACTATACCCGGATGAACGCTTCCAAACCCTGGTTGATGCCGTAGGCACCAGGCTCGTCAACAACAGTATGGCCCGGGAAACCCCCTATCAATATGAATTTCACCTCCTGGCAGACGACCGCACCATCAACGCCTTTGCCCTGCCCGGTGGTCAGATCTTTATCACCTATGCTTTGTTCAAACAATTGAATGAATCTCAGTTGGCCGGGGTCCTTGGTCACGAGATCGGCCATGTGATCGGTCGGCATTCCGCAGAACGCATTGCCGAAACCAATTTTTGGAAAACTGTGGCCATGGGTGCTTCGGTTGGTGCAGATGCCGGCAATATCGTGGCAGGTATCGGTCAGAATACCCTATTGACCAACGGACGCGGCGATGAACTGGAAAGCGATGACCTGGGCGTGCTGTTCATGATCCAATCGGGCTACCAGCCAGAAGAGATGATCCAGGTGATGAAGATCCTAAAAAAAGCAGCAGGCCCTAATCGAACTCCAGAATTTCAGAGTACCCATCCCGATCCGGACAACCGTATCGAAAAAATCCGACAATCGATCGAAAAATACGGTGGAATGCAGCGGTGATATCCATTCCTGCCTAGAAATAGGTATTTGGGCGAATTTTTATATATTTGAACCTCATCCCAATCTGATCATTGCCCCGATTTAACCCTTATAGCTTTGATTTCTTTGAAAATGGAACTATATGGGAACACTATTACACTTTAGGAAACTTTATTTTGATGCTTTTGACGATTGCAAACCAGAGATCCTGGTATACCTGCTTAAAGGGTATTCGCTTTTCTGCGCGCTGATGCTCATAATGGCATTATACGCTTTTATATACAGGGCATTTACCGGATTTGAATTTTAGACTCTTTTACAAGAACGGCTTGAAATGAAAAATCCTGACGTGAACGTCAGGATTTCCTTTTTTGATGAATAAACGCTGATTAACTTTTCATAGCGGTTTCAAGCACTGCCAAAGCCTCTGTGGCATTGGACATTTCTGCGTATTTCTTTGCGGTATACCCCCTATCGCTCTTGAGCTTGAGGTTGGCACCGTCATCGATTAGAACCTGAAGGATCTCTGCCTTGTTATAACGGGCAGCAAACATGGCAGGAGTAAGCCCTACCGACTTTTCATTTACGTCGACCCCCAATTCGATTAATTTCTTAACCGTTACTATGTCACCTTGCATAATCGCCTTACAAAATGGATTTACATCATAGCTTACCGAAGCAGTGAGTTCACAAACAGGTTCAGTCACAGTTGAATTGTAAATGGCATAAATGCCGGTTACCGCCATTAAGCAAAGGGCGGCTGCAGTTAGGATTGTTTTTCTCATGATGAAATGATTTAATTGATGAATACTATTTGTATAAAGATAGACGGCCAATAAGGGCTTTTGTTTCACCATTAACACTTAAATAACTAAAGTTTAACAAGGCCGAATTCCCGACCGTTAATTTTTTAACAGCTGAAAATTAGCGCGTGAAACGAAAAAAAGCGAGACAAAAAAATAGCAATCCTTCCCATTTCATAGTATTTTTGCACTTCTGGGTAAACAGAGAAGACCATGAGCAAGAAAGTAATATTGATGATTTTAGACGGATGGGGCATTTCTCCTGATCCCAAGGTCTCTGCCATCGACAATGCCGATACTCCTTTTGTCGATTCGCTGTATGAAAAATACCCACATACCACCCTGTTAACCGATGGACTCAATGTCGGTTTGCCCGAAGGCCAGATGGGCAACAGTGAAGTTGGCCACATGAACCTGGGTGCTGGGCGAATTGTATACCAGGACCTGGTAAAGATCAACCTGGCGGTAAAGAACAACAGTTTAAAAGATGAGGCCATTCTTTCAGACGCCTTAAAATACGCTAGAGACAATGATGTAGCCGTCCATTTTCTGGGATTGCTAAGTGATGGTGGGGTTCATAGCCACATCAACCACCTCAAGGGGTTATTGGATGCGAGTGAACAATTTGGCATAAAGAAGGCCTTTGTCCATGCCTTTACCGATGGCAGGGATGTAGATCCGAAAAGCGGAAAAGCCTTCTTACAAGATATTGAAGATTATTGTGAAGGCAAAAATGCACAACTCGCCACGGTAGTGGGCCGGTATTATGCCATGGATCGCGACAAACGCTGGGAACGCGTAAAACTCGCATACGATCTCCTGGTAAACGGTAAAGGTGTAAAAAGCACGGATATCCCTTCCACTGTTCAAAAAAGTTATGAGGACGATGTTACAGATGAGTTCCTAAAACCTATCGTCAAGGTCAACGAGCAGGGAACGCCACTGACCACCATAAAAGATGGTGACCTGGTGATTTTCTTTAATTTCAGGACCGATCGTGGCAGAGAGCTTACCCAGGTGCTTAGCCAAAAGAATTTTCACGAGCACAATATGCACAAGCTGAATCTGCGCTATGTTACGATGACCAACTATGACGATACTTTTAAAGGTATCGACGTCATCTACGGCAAGGATAATATTCAAGAAACCCTTGGAGAAATTCTGGCTAACGAGGGTAAAAAACAGATACGCATCGCCGAAACAGAGAAATATCCACACGTCACCTTTTTCTTTAACGGTGGGCGCGAAGTTCCCTTTGAGGGAGAAAAGCGCATCCTTTGCCCATCCCCAAAAGTGGCAACATACGACCTGCAACCAGAGATGAGTGCCAATGAGGTGCGTGATGCGATCGTTCCTGAACTGCAAAAGGGCGAAGCTGATTTTGTCTGCCTGAATTTTGCCAACCCTGATATGGTGGGTCATACCGGAGTGATGTCTGCCGCGATAAAAGCCTGCGAAACGGTCGATAGCTGTGCGAACACCGTCATTACAACCGGACTTGAAAATGGATATTCCACACTGGTGATTGCAGACCACGGAAATTGCGATACCATGTTCAACCCAGATGGCTCCCCGAATACGGCCCATACCACCAACCCGGTTCCCCTTATTGTGGTAGATCCTGATGTGAAAGAGGTCAGAAGCGGAGTATTAGGCGATATCGCACCCACAATTTTAAAACTTTTAGGGGTTGATCAGCCGGAACTGATGACTCGAAAAAGTCTCATTTAGGCATATACATTACTTTTGTGGATTATGGTAAAGCTGAAATCGCCCGAAGAAATAGAACTCATACGTGAAAGCGCTCTAATTGTTTCCAAGACCCTTGGAATGCTGGCGGCCGAAATAAAACCGGGCGTTGATGCACTTTACCTCGATGACCTAGCCGAAACCTTTATCAGGGATCACGGTGCGACCCCGGGTTTCCTGGGTATGTACGATTTTCCCAATACGCTCAATATGAGTCCTAACGCCCAGGTAGTTCATGGAATCCCTAACAGGGAACCTTTAAAAGAAGGAGATATCATTTCGGTGGATTGCGGTGCGTTAAAGAATGGGTATTACGGAGACCATGCCTATACTTTCGAAGTGGGTGAGGTTGACGAAAAAACCAGAAAACTGCTTCGGGTCACTAAAGAATCGCTCTATGTGGGCATTAGCCAATTCCGTCTAGGAAACCGGGTGGGAGATGTAGCTTACGCTATCCAACAGTACTGTGAAAGCCATGGTTATGGTGTGGTGCGTGAATTGGTAGGGCATGGACTTGGAACAAAACTTCACGAATCTCCGGAAATGCCCAATTATGGCAAAAGAGGTCGAGGGAAAAAATTTCAGGAAGGCATGGTGGTCGCCATTGAGCCTATGATCAATATGGGTACGCGGAGAATAAAACAACTCAACGATGGTTGGACCATACTCACCGCAGACGGACAGCCCAGTGCCCATTTCGAACATAATGTGGCCATCGTGAACGGCAAACCCGAATTGCTTTCTACTTTTCAATATATATATGAGGCCCTCGGTATTGAATCTAAGGAGGAAGATGAATTCCGGCAGACAAAGCTGGTTCTTTAAACCACGGTGCAACTCTTTTTAACTCAGGGTAGCTCTGTGTAATAACTTGGCATTTGAAACAAATTCTTCAATTTATACTAAAAGCAATCCCCAGACCGGTTCTGATTAAATTAAGTTATCTGGCCAGACCCTTTTTGGCGTTGTTCCTCAGAGGTTCGAATTATACCGATCCAATAGACGGCCGTAAGTTTAGAAAGTTCCTGCCCTACGGTTACGAACAAGCCCGTGAGAATGTACTCTCCCCCTCCACGCTATCACTTGAACGACACCGGTTGCTCTGGCTGTTCTTAAAAGATCATTCCGATTTCTTCACCCGCCCCGCCCGCGTATTGCACTTTGCGCCTGAACAAGCCTTCCATAAACGATTTAAGCAATTACAACATATCCAGTACACTACCACCGACCTGGATTCTCCACTGGCCGATGTAAAGGCCGATATTTGCCATCTGCCCTTCGAAACCAATTCTTTTGATGTGATCCTTTGCAATCATGTTCTTGAACATATAGAGGAGGACACGGTAGCGATGAAAGAATTATTCCGGGTGTTGGCTCCGGATGGTTGGGGGGTTTTTCAGGTCCCTCAAGACCTGGACAGAATCGAAACCTTTGAAGACCCCAGCATTACAGATAAGAAGGAAAGGGCAAGGATCTTTGGTCAGTACGACCATGTTCGGATCTACGGACAAGACTATTTTGATAAATTGCGCCGGGCTGGCTTTATCGTAGAAGAAGTAGATCTGACCGCTTCCATGACCGCTGAAGAAGTAGATCGGTTTCGTTTGGCCAAAGGAGAGATCATACCCTTGGTGAAAAAATCATCGGACCGATAAGGCCTCAAAACCCCCGGTCATAAATTCCTTTGTATTGCCCTCTTCATCGAGGTAAATTATATAAGCCTCCAAGTCATTTTCATCCGCCAAAATTTCTTTTGAAGCCTCCAGATCCATCGCCATGAATGCTGTTGCAAAAGCATCGGCACGGGCACAGGTTGAGGTGAGCACCGTACTGCTCAGCACTTTGGAATTTTTGGTAAATCCAGTTTTTGGATCGATGGTATGTACGTATTTCTCGCCGGTAGCAGCATCAAACCTGAACTTGCGATAATTCCCGGAAGAAGCCATGGCCTGGTCCTTTAGATATATAGTTTGCTTTAGCCTACGCCCTTCAATTACCTCAGGATCGTCTATACCAACTACCCAGCGTTTTTTCTTTTGACGGTTTTCGCCTTTGGCCAATAGTTCCCCTCCTACTTCGACAAGATAATGATCGATATCATGCGCATCTAACATCCGACCCAGGCGATCAATAGCATATCCCTTGGCCACGGCGTTGAAATCGAAACGGATCTGCGGAAGTTCTTTATGCACTCTATTCTGCATGGTCATCCTTACCTTGTCAAAGCCCACATAATCCAACAAACTGTCTACCCGGCTGCTGTCGAGTTCAATAGGTTCTCCGGGACCGAATCCCCAGGCATTCACCAGCACACCAACGGTGGGATCGAAATATCCATCGGTTTGACTATGTACGTGCTTGGAAAGCTCAAATACTTCCCTGAACATATGATCGACCTGAACAGTGGTATCCCCGTTGTTGATCCTGGAAATATCCGAGCCAGGAATATAGGTAGACATGGATTGATTCACCACTTTAAAAACTGAGTCTATATCAGATTGCAGGTCGAGCGGGTCGTGACTCAGATAAATAATGCTATAGCTGGTTCCCAATGCCGGACCGGCGGTTACATTACGTATCCACTCATGTTCGGGCAAACATCCTGAAAAAGACCATGCCAATGCCAGGATAATAATCGCCTTAGGTAATTTCAACCAATCCGTCATAATCCACAATATAAGGCTCATTCAGGTATACCGGCAAATTCCGGTCTGTCGCGTTAGAGAGGCCAACACCGGCATAATATGTTTTAGCCTCATGCCCTTGGGCATGTTCCTTAATTTTTTCCATCAGACGATGATCGTAAACCCTGGGGTCTCCAGGATAAGGAATATTACGTACTACGATAAAATAGAGCTGCTTCTCTTTCAGGCAGACAAACTGCGGATTCTTTTTAGGTTTACTGTTGACGCCCATGAACTCGTATCCCTCCTCTTCAAGTCGCCTTCCCACAATATTCATCGCGAGGTTATGCAATTCCTGCTCGGTTAACGCTTTCACATTTTTCGATTAAAAAACCGATATGAAACATACCGGTTTGTTTTAATAATATAAAATATCCATCGGCTACCCGCCAAAATCATCGAAGCGGATATGTTCGTCTGGAATACCGTAGTCCTCACCCATTTTTTGAACGGCTTTGTTCATCAAAGGTGGTCCACAGAAATACAATTCGATATCCTCCGGTGATTCGTGATGGTTGAGATAATTATCGATCACACAATTGTGGATAAACCCAACAAAACCATCCCCGGGTGCATCCAGGTTTTCTTTTACTTTCCAGTTATCCTCCTCAAGAGGTTCGGAAAGCGCCATATAGAACTTAAAATTAGGAAACTCCTGCTCGAGCTCCCTGAAATGATTTATATAGAACAATTCGCGCTTGGAACGACCACCATACCAATAACTTACTTTCCTATTCGTTTTTAAGGTCTTGAACAGATGGTAGAGGTGCGAGCGCATTGGCGCCATTCCTGCCCCACCACCTACATAGAGCATCTCGGAGTCAGACTCGTTGATAAAGAACTCACCATAGGGTCCGGAAATCATGACTTTGTCGCCGGGTTTCTGCGCAAATATATAGGACGATGCTACGCCCGGATTAACATCCATCCATCCGTTCTTGGCACGGTCCCATGGCGGGGTTGCAATACGTACATTTAACATAATCTCCCTGCCCTCGGCTGGATAAGAGGCCATGGAATAAGCTCGTTCCACAGTTTCCGCATTCTTCATCACCAATGGCCAGAGATTGAATTTATCCCACTCGTTCTGGAACTTGTCGGGTGTATCATGCTCTTCCGGATGTGCTGTAATATCGACATCAGCGTACTTGATTTCACAAGGTGGAATTTCGATCTGGATATAACCCCCGGGCTTGTAGTTCATATCTTCCGGGATCTCCACCACAAATTCCTTGATAAAAGAGGCTACATTGTAATTCCTGACCACAGTGGCTTCCCATTTTTTTATTCCAAAAACTTCCTCTGGAATGGTGATCTCCATATCCTGCTTTACCTTCACCTGACAGGCAAGCCTTGCGCCTTCATTTAATTCCCGTTTGGAAAAATGAGGTGTTTCGGTAGGCAGGGCTTCTCCCCCACCCGAAACAACGTGGCATTCACACTGTATACATGTACCTCCACCACCACAAGCTGATGGAAGAAAGATTTTCTGATTCCCAAGAGTCGACAACAGCGAACTTCCCGAAGGTACCTCAACCTGTTTTTCACCATTGATGGTAATGGTTACCGGCCCTGAGGGGGCCAGCTTTTCTTTGGTAAACAGCAACAGGGCTACGAGTAACAATATCAGAACCATAAAGGCAATTACAGTGATAAGAATGGTTCCTAGTGTGCTGACTAACATCATGCTTATTCGTTTATAACATCGTTATAAGAGACCACTTTTTCATCGATCTCCTCTTTCTTTTTCTTTGCTTTTTCTTCTTCGGCCTGAACCGTAGTATCTTCCGGAGCCGCCGCAGCCTCATCTCCGCCGGTGAGCATACCACCAAAACTCTGGAAGCCGATACCCATCAATCCGGTTATGATAAAGGTGATACCCAGGCCTCTTAGCGGTGCCGGTACATTGGAATAGC
>JAHEJJ010000080.1 GCA_024638915.1 Robiginitalea sp. | reverse complement strand
GCTGTGGGTGACCGAAGGTCCTGACCAGGGGATGGTGATCCAAAAAAAACAAAAAGAAGTAGCTAAAGGTCAGGAATCCACTGCCATTGTCAGACCATTCGGCCTCTATATTATGCCGGTCACCGATAAGGAAATTAAACTTCAATCCAACCCCCGCTGAAGTACTGCTCATAAACAGCACAGTAACGAATATTTAGGCTGATCAAAGTGTAAATTTTTTTGCTTGTTTTACCAGCCTTAATTTAGTGTAGATTTTATCCCAAATCTATACTGATGTACAAATTTGCAATGGTGCTGGCCACTTCTCTGCTCTTCATTTCTTCATACGCCCAGAAAAGCGAATTAGAAACCCCTGTATTGACTCCCAAAGACAGTATTGTGCTTAGTTCTTGGATGTTCAGCCTGGGCTGGAATTTTGTAAACGACTCCGGAACCCGTTTTAATAAACCGTTTAAGGTCAAGGATCAATTCAATGCTGTCATTTTTCCTTCGAGGATATCATTGGGGCGATACTTTAAAAGTGGGCTGGGGATTGAGGCGATTGCCACCTATAACAGATACAAAGAGGGAAATATAATCGATGGATTGGTCAATCCTGAGGATAAGGATTATTTCGGGTTGGATGGCCGCCTGAGCTATGACCTCAATAAGATTTTCGGCCAAACGGGTTTTTTTGACCCCTACCTGGGAGCAGGTTTGGGTTATTCCTATGCCAATGACGTCGGACGCGCCACTTATAACGCAGTAATCGGATTCAGGACATGGTTTAACGACCGTTGGGCTCTGGATTTCAATTCAAGTGGGAAATGGTCTACCAGGGATGAGGCATCCAACCATGTACAACATGCTATGGGGGTGATCTATCAGTTTTCCATAGAGAAGACACTGTCTAAAAAAGGAGCCGAAAAACTGGCGATGATCCGGCAGATGGAAGCCGAACAGCAAAGAGTCAATGATTCCATCGCACAGGCCAGAGAAGCCGAGGAAAAAACGCTATTGCTGGCCCAGCAATTGGAAAGAGATCGTGAGATCGCGGAAGCTGAAGCCCGGGAAAAGGAAGAAATAAAGAAACGTGAAGATCTCCTTAAGCGGATCCGGGATCTGGGCCAGGTTTATTTTGACTTTGACTCTTCATACCTTGATGCCTCTTCCAAAGCGTCACTTGATACGCTTGCCATCCTGATGAAAGAAAACCGGGAGATCCGTGTAGAGGTCAGTGCACATGCCGATTCAAGGGGTCCCGACCGCTATAACACTTGGTTGTCCGAGCGAAGAGCAAATCGCGTAGTCGACTATTTGGCCAAAAGAGGGGTAGAGGCCAGCAGGTTGCTGGCCCGCGGTTATGGAGAGGAACGCCTCACAAATCACTGTAGCGACCATGTGCCCTGCACTTCTGAAGAGCATAGTGCTAATCGGAGATCAGAAATCGAGGTCCTGAATTCACCATAGTTAGTTGACAAAGTGGGGCTGTTACACGATCATGCCTGCAGCTACGGTTTCGTTGGTACTCTCATCGATAAGGATGATACTTCCTGTACTGCGATTTACCCTGTACGGATCGACCATCAGCGGCTTAGTGGTCCTGATCCTGACTTTGCAGATATCGTTCATACCGATCTCATCATCATCGGTATTCCTGCCAAGTGTATTTATATCGATCTTGTAAACGATATCGCGTATCATGGCCTTCTGCTCGTTCGTGGTGTGCCTTATGGTATACTTAGCCCTGGGTTTTGCATTTTCACTATGCAGCCAGCATAACATTATCTCCAGATCCTGCGTAGGTTCGGGCATATTATTAGCGCGTGTGATCATATCACCGCGACTTATATCGATGTCATCGTCGAGTGTGATGGAGATCGACATTGGCGCAAAGGCTTCCTCAAGATCTCCTTTAGGACCATGAATGGATTTTACGGCAGATTTGAACCCAGAGGGCATAACTGTAACTTCATCGCCTATCCTGACAACACCCCCGGCAATTCTACCTGCGTAGCCTCTGTAATCTCTAAACTCATCTCTTTGAGGTCTTAAAATAGTCTGAACCGGGAAACGCATGTCTATTTTGTTGATATCACTGCTGATATGCATCGTTTCCAGGGTATGGAGTAGGGGAGCATCGTGATACCAATCCATATTCACAGACCTGTTGACCACATTGTCGCCTAATAGGGCACTCATCGGGATATAACGAATGTCCTTAATGAGCATTTTAGAGGCAAATTCTTCAAACTCCTTAACGATATTTTCAAACACTTCCTGGCTGTAGTCAACCAGGTCCATTTTGTTCACGCAGACGACAACGTGTGGTATCTGCAATAGAGATGCAATAAATGCATGCCGTTTGGTTTGTTCGATCACACCATGCCGTGCATCGATAAGAATGATCGCGGCATTCGCTGTGGAAGCCCCTGTGACCATGTTCCGGGTGTATTGTATGTGCCCGGGCGTATCAGCAATAATGAATTTACGCTTAGGTGTGGTAAAGTATCTGTAGGCAACATCTATGGTGATTCCCTGCTCACGCTCGTCCCTTAAACCATCTGTGAAAAGGGCAAGGTCGACTCCATTATAACCTTTTTTCCGACTGGTGTTTTCCACAGCTTCGAGCTGATCTTCAAAAATAGATTTGGAGTCGTATAAAAGCCTTCCGATGAGGGTGCTTTTTCCGTCATCGACACTACCGGCTGTGGTAAATCTTAATAACTGATTACTCTCAAGTGACATAATTGTTCAATTAAAAATACCCCTGTTTTTTTCTGTCTTCCATGGCGGTTTCTGATCGCTTATCATCGCTGCGGTTACCTCTTTCGGTATGGCGCATGGCGGCAACTTCCTGCACGATCTTTTCCAGTGTGTCCGCTTCAGATTCAATCCCTCCTGTAATGGTAATATCCCCCAGGGTCCGGAAACGGACTTTCTTCTTCAAGACAGGTTCATTATCATTCAATCTGAGGTAATCAGATCGAGGAATCCAGCTGTCATTGCGCCAGACCACTTCTCGTTCATGGGCCATATAAAGCGAAGGAATTT
>JAHEJJ010000079.1 GCA_024638915.1 Robiginitalea sp. | reverse complement strand
TTATCGAAGAATTTTTCAGGAATGCTAAGCAACTCACGGATATGGAGGGAGCCACTATCAGGAGCGAACAAGGTGTAACACTAGCGTTATACCTGGTGTCCTGGATTGACTCCCTCCTCCACTATGAAAATTATAAGCGAAGCACTGCTGGGAAATTGACAAAGGAATCACTAACGATTCCTTCGATAGTCCGTCGATTGCAGTATGAGAATTTGGAGGCTGTATTGGACCGAGTACAAAATGAAGAAGAATTTGTTAGTAGATGGTTAGAGGTTACACGCGCAAATATCAATAGGAATCGGAGAAAAAGTAATGAGTTGATATTGATGGAAGAGTGCGATGTTCAACAAGAAGAGCAGGCTGCTTAACAGCAATATCAGTGCCATAATTTAATTTATCAAAGAAGTATTTTACGAAAATTAGAGAATAATGTATCCTGAATGATTTAATTCCGATGAAATCAGGTGTTGGATTTGAACTAGTTCGCCTCGCTCACAATTAGAAGGATTAGTCGTTAAGTAGCAATAATGGTATCCAAGACATCGCCTGTTCTTCTCTGATACCCTTACTTTCTTTGATAACTGAGTCAACGATTGTATAATATCCCTCATTATCTTTTGCTATAATACGTATCCCGATCTTTATTGGTTTTGCGATATCTTGAAAATATTCTTTAACTGCAACGACTGATGCATTGGTATAGATTCCGTTACCTGCAGTTACATCTCCATCGATGCCGGCATCGTTAAATGGTGCAGAAAAGTTAAAGGGCCCGGTTGAATTCCCGAATCTTTCGATACCATTTAATAAACCCATTAGTTTTACCCATTCAATGGTATTATCTCCTTGCGCATCGCTGACAGATGCTGTGATGGTAACGTTCGTATTCCCATCACTTGTTATACCTCGATTAATGAAATTTATATCGGTGATATTAGGTGCGTTGCTGAAATCAGTGGGTGCCATGTCAACCCTGTAAATTTGTACTACATCAAATCCCCTTGGATCCCATGTTCTTGTACTAATAAAATAATAACGATCGTCTTCTGTAATATTGCTAGCTGTCAGAATGATAAAATCAAACCTCCAAGAAGCCGTGTCGCGCATTTCATCTGATAGCAAGTCGTATCTTGTATAGTTGTAGTCAAGGCAGGTGAAACGGGCATAACGACCTGAAGGGGTAAGATGCGGCCAGATTAGCCCGGCTCGTACTTCAGCTAAAAGTTTAAACAAAGTCGGTTTTTCAGGTTTAGACTCAAGATCTACAGCGAACAACTTAGGAACTTGACCAAACAACGGATCATTTATTAATGCAAGTGCGAGTTTTCCTTCAGCACTTATAATTTCATTTTGAAAGTTGGCTGTACTCCACATCCATTGAAAATCAGAAGTCACTTTTTTAGGAGCGAAATTGATTGGGCCTGGATATAAACCAGTGTCATCGATTACCCATAAACTTCGCGGGAATATAGCATTGGTCCAGGTAAATAAGGTTCTATCGGCATCAATTGCGTGGCCTAAGAAACTGAGAGGACCAATACCTATTTCTGCGCCACGAGGCAACTGATCTATATTGAGGTATTGTATGCACCCTTGAGGTTCAATTAGGTTATCGGGAACAGTGCATTTGTAGAGCCCGGGTCTCGAGGTAGCATCTAAATACACAAAATCTCGGTAATAGATCCTGTTTCCCTTGGCATTAATTCCGAAACTTTTACGTTCGTCGAAGGGACCTTCAAGTTCGATAAAGAAGGGGAGAAATTCACCTTTGTCAATATCAAATATATAAATCCTGGTTCCTGCGTTAAATTGAGCCCTAAAAAAGAGCCTGGAGCCAGATTTGTTCAACTGCAAATCGTACAGACGCCAAACTTCCATTGGACCCAAATCGGTTACCAATAATTTAGACGTTAGATCCTTTAAATTAGTGCCATCTGTATTCATTACATACAACCTATCGTTATAGGCATTACCATCCTCCATTTCGGTTCTGAAGGATAATGTAGAACCATCGGCACTATTGACTAACCATGGCGTCGCTCGAGCATTCTTCTCAAATATTGGTGTTAATACTTCTTTATAATCAATTTTTGGTGTAAAACCCCACGAAATAAATATATTTACAAAAGCTATCTGAAAAAAAACTGCCAATTGAATTATTATTAATCTTTTCATGACGGCCTCCCAATCCGATTGGTTAAAAATCGTCTCTAATACTAAAATAAGGTAATTGTAAATTGTTGACTGATATGAATCGTGACATACAAAAAAACCTCCCGAGGGCATACGATACCATTGGACCCTTCACACCGACATCTTCCGGATTATCTTAAGCATGGCAAATAGCAGCAAGATTAAGGGTTAATGGTGTTTGATTGTGAATGCCGCTGCGGTCATGTGATTATCTTTGTCAGTGGAAGTCAAGGGTAGCTTTCTGATGAAAGGAACGGGTCGATGAGATCAAAAATCGTTTCTGGTCTACGAAACCGCTTAAATGGAAATAATTTTGTTTATCATTTAGCCTAAAAGTGAATGAGATGTCAAGAAAAAAACAAAAATGACCACATAGTAGTAATTTCAATAGCCGCGCAGGGTGATGCTAACTTACCAAAGTCTCAAAACAAAAAGTTAGTTACTAAAAATTTCATAGATTTCTTTTGGATATCCCAAAATTAACGGATTCGAAAAAAATCAGAATGTCGATTTTTGTTTATTGTAACATATTGAAATTACATACCTTGAAACCTACTATCTTCTTCTCCAGCTTCGAACTCACACTATTTATTCAGTCATTAATATAAGCTACTGTCTCACAGGAATCACGTGTTAATCATCGTACCAACCAACAGGTAGTTGTAGAAATACGCTTTTGTCTGCTGATTCTAAAAAAAGACTTTTTCTGAAATTCACCGTAGAAAATCAGTGTAATATTTATAACCTTTTATTCCTAGTTATAACCCACTTTCCACACCCCTTTTAATCGATTTTAGCTATTTAATTTAATTGTAAATACAGGTCGATACATTGATTTTTGGTTGAAACTTGAAATTTCTTCTCCCAGAGACTGGACATT
>JAHEJJ010000030.1 GCA_024638915.1 Robiginitalea sp. | reverse complement strand
ACGAGATCATTATCGAATCGTTTTTAGATGGCACAGAGGTTTCTGTAGGGGTGATACGCTACAAAGGGAAGACCAGGGTGTTGCCCATTACTGAGATTGTTTCGGAAAACGACTTTTTCGATTACGAGGCAAAATACCTCGGTAAATCGGAAGAGATCACACCGGCCAGAATATCCGAGGAGCAGGCATCAACGGTAAGCGGTATTGTACAAAAAGCCTATGAGATATTAAAAATGAAGGGGTACACGCGCAGCGAGTTTATTTTTGTTGATAATATTCCCTTTATGTTGGAAATGAATGTGATCCCAGGTTTAACCGCTGAAAGCATCCTGCCGCAACAAGCCAAATCAGCAGATATTGATCTAACCGAACTGTTCGGCAGTGCCATCGAGGACGCCTTGGATGAAAATCTTTAACTTTACCCTTACGAATACAAACCTTAATGAAACGCGCAATATTTCCCGGATCCTTCGACCCCATCACTCTAGGCCATTATGATATCATCAATCGTGGCCTGACGCTATTCGATGAAATTATAATTGCCATAGGAGTGAACGCAGATAAATCTTATATGTTCGATATTGAGTTACGTGAGAAATTCATCAGCGACGCCTTTAAGGATCAGGTAAAGATCAAGGTCATGACCTACAGCGGACTTACCATAGATTTCTGTCGTGATGTTAATGCAGAATATATTTTAAGAGGCTTGAGGAATTCGGGGGATTTCGAATTTGAAAAAGCCATCGCCCATACCAATAGAAAATTATCCGAGATCGAAACCGTATTTCTGCTTACTTCTTCATCCTACTCCTACATCAGTTCTTCAATTGTCCGGGACGTTATCCGAAATGGGGGCGACTACACTTCACTAGTGCCACACACAGTATATCTCAAGACGTAAACCGGCACCAAGCTCCAAGTAGTGGACTTTTATTACCAAAAACTTTTTTGCTCACTTTAACATAATTTGATTAATTTGTAGGAAATTACTGTCTTTTTATACATAAATAACCTCTAAGCCCCGTAATATTGGGAACACACAACGAGATAAGGCCTGTTCACAACAATCATTCAAATTTGTTAGAAAATCAATTTACATTAGTAAGAAATTTCCAACACATGTTGCGTGAAACTCAAACAAATACGAGTAGTTACCTTATCAAACAGTTGCCTAAAGCGACTGCTTTTATCGATAAGGAATTCAAAGTAGTTCACGCATCGGATACATGGGTTGACTATTTCGACCTTAACCCCGACCGGGTCATCGGTAAAACCATCCACAAACTTTTCGGAAAGGTAAATCCTGAATGGCAGGAAGCGCTGGAGAACTGTTTAAGAGGTAAACAAAGCGCCATAGAGATCGAGCGTTACTTCGATAGCAATAAGTGCGAAAAATGGTTCGAATGGGTCAATATTCCATGGTATGATGAAGGAGAAAACATCATAGGAGTAATCCTGCAGGTAGAGGATATTACCAAGCGTGTTAAGAACGAATTAGAACACGAAAAACTTCAATTACTTTTAAAGGAAAAATCCGAAATAGCCAAAATAGGGAGTTGGGAATATGACGCCGTAGCCGATTCGCTCACCTGGTCCGACATGACCAAAAAGATCCATGGAGTTCCATTGAGCTATGAGCCGGATATCGCCAAGGGTGTCGAATTCTACAAGGAGGGATATAGCAGAAATACCATTTCACTGGCCGTCCATAAAGCGATGGTTGAGGGGATACCCTGGAATGAGAAACTGCAATTGGTGCGGGCTGATGGCAATGAGATATGGGTCATTGCCGCTGGCAAACCTCTTTTTAAGAATGATGAATTCATCGGACTCATAGGTACTTTTCAGGACATCAATGAAAGTGTTATCTCGGACCTTAAGACCAGGGAAAACGAAAAACTGCTGAGAACGCTGATCGATAATCTTCCTTTGAATGTTTTTATAAAGGACAAGGAATCACGCAAGATCCTGGCCAATAAATCGGAAGTGAGTTTTTGCGGTTTCGAAGACGAATCCCAGGTCATCGGTAAAACCGATTTCGATTTTTACGACAAGGTGACCGCAAAGAGCAATCGTGAAGAAGATCTCTATGTAATGCAGACCCTTAATCCCATCCTGAGCAACGAAACCATCAACGTGAAAAAGGATGGTACGGTAACCACCTTTATGACCTCTAAATTACCTCTGATTGGCGACAATGGTAAAGCCAGTGGCCTGGTGGGTATCAGTTGGGATATTACCGATCTCAAACAAAAAGAACAGGAACTACGCGATCTGATCAATGTGACTTCCCTGCAGAACAAACAGCTGATCAATTTCGCGCATATTGTTTCCCACAACTTGCGATCACACACCGCCAATTTCTCGATGCTACTCGAATTTCTGATCAATGAAAAAGATGAGGAGGAAAAGAAAAAAATCTTAAAAATGCTCACAGAAGCCTCCGATAATCTGCTGGAAACACTCGAAAATCTCAACGAGGTAGTGGCCATAAGCACCAATGTGAATCTAGAGAAAAAGCCCACTTCCCTCAGCAAAAAGATTCAGAAAGTAGAGCAAAACCTCAATGCATTCCTGAAAAAAAATAATGCGACGATAATTAACAAGGTGCCAGATGATATTAAAATCCGGGTAATCCCTGCCTATATGGACAGTATTCTGATGAACTTCATCACTAACTCCGTGAAGTACAAGGACCCAAAAAGAGATCCGGTCATCACATTGTCCGTGAATAAAAATGATCAGTATACCATCTTGAGTATCGAAGACAATGGCCTTGGTATCGACCTTAAAAAATATGGTGAGAAGCTCTTCGGCATGTATAAGACCTTTCACCACAACTCCGATGCGCGGGGAATAGGCTTATATATCTCAAAAAACCAGATAGAAGCGATGAATGGAAAAGTGATGGTTTGCAGTGAAGTGGGTAAGGGAACGACTTTTAATATCTATTTTAATGAAAAAAATTAGGTCTATTGGTGTTATTGACGACGATCCCATAACCGTGTTTGGGATTAAAAAGATGCTCAATCTTCTAGAAGTTAGTGAGACCATTAAAACCTATGCCAACGGTAAGGAGGCCATCGACGATATTAAAGATATGCTGGAGAAAAACGAAGCTATTCCTGAAGTGATCTTTCTGGATATCAACATGCCTATTATGGACGGATGGCAGTTCCTCGAAGAGTTTATTACCCTGCCTCTGCCCAACCGGATCCGTATTAATATCCTCACTTCTTCTATCGACCCCGCTGATCATCAGAACTGGTTATACTATAAAGAGAAGACCCATCATCTTATCGAATATATAAACAAGCCCATCAGAACGAACGAAATAGCAGGGATCACCATCCCTGCATAACTCATCCAGGGCGATTAAAAACAACTGCTTCACGCCTACTCATCAGATTCAATTTTCTTTAAAGTTGATGGTGCATAAATCCCGACTTTTCCATGAGGGTGAGAAAGTTTTTTGATTACTCTTTTTAATCATCGGCTGTGAAGACCGACAGGAAGACAAAATTCAAAATTTTCCAGCCCGGTTTGAAACATCAAAAGGCAATGAAACAGCTACATATGAAGAGTCGATCGCATTTTATAAAGCCCTGGCACGTGAATTCCCTGAGATCAATGTACAGCCCATAAGATCTACCGACGGTCGTATTCCACTCAACGTGTTTACCTTTAACGCAGAAGCCGATTTTAATTTCCAGAAATTATCAGAGGATAAAACCGTCCTTCTGATCAATAATGGGATACATCCCGGAGAAAGCGATGGGGTTATGCGACTATGATGATTTTCAGTGATCTTGCCCTTGAAAAAAGCGTGACTCCTGAAAATGTGGTTGTGGTTACCATTGCCATATAAAACATAGTAGGAGCGGTCAATCGTGGATCAAAAACCAGGCTGAATGATTTCCTAGTCGCTGAAAAGTGAGCGAATATTCGTGTATGAATTATCCAGGGCTTTTTTGATCTTCCTGGGGCCCTTCCATTTAACCTTTTCGATTCCTTCGCTTTTCTGGCCGATCAGCGGACCCTTATAAGAGGTTCTCATGGCGTACCAATGGACCTCTTTTAGTTTATACTTTCCTCCTCGCTTAAAGATATGATAGGTGGTGGTTAGAAAGTTCTCTATTTTAAGGCCCTTTACCCCGGTTTCTTCCTCCACTTCTCTCAGGGCGCATTCCTTTATACTCTCGTTCTTTTCCAACTTGCCCTTGGGTAGGTCCCATTTATCGTTCCTGTAGATAAAAAGCACCTTCCCCTCTTTATTGGTCACCACACCACCGGCCGCAATCTCGAGTGGTATTTTTTTGGTAAACTTTTTGAGAATTTCTTCGCTATTAGGGTGATATATATAAGCCTCTGGAAGCTTTTTTTTGACGAGAGCGTCGATCGCATTGTAAATAGCGGTCCCGTTGAGAAGGAAATACTGGCCATCTACGGTCTCTGAAAGCCTGCTTGTTAAAACCAAGGGGGCGTCTTTAACGAAAACTTTATACATTTGCGAAATGGTTTTAGACAAGGATACCGCATCCAAAACGGCGGAGCTGCTGATGCAAATTAATGCAATTAAGTTGAGACCAGAAAATCCATTCATATGGGCCTCTGGCTGGAATTCTCCTATTTATTGCGACAATCGAATAATACTTTCATATCCACAGATCCGCACTTTTGTCCGGCAAGAGATGGCAAAACAAATAGAAGATCTTTATGGGAAACCCGACGTTATCGCCGGCGTTGCCACCGGTGCTATCGGCATGGGGGCGTTGGTGGCCGAACAACTAGGGCTCCCTTTTGTCTACGTACGTCCGGAAGCTAAATCGCACGGTCGGCAGAACCAGATCGAAGGATACCTAGAGGCAAACAGCAATGTGGTGGTCATCGAAGATCTAGTCAGTACAGGTAAAAGTAGCCTTAATGCTGTCAGGGCTCTTTTGAATGACGGGGCACAGGTAAAGGGAATGATCGCGATCTTCACCTATGGTTTCGACCTTGCGCTAAAGAATTTTGAAAAAGAGGATGTTGCGCTCCATACCCTTACGGATTACGAACATGTTATACAACAGGCCTCTGAAACAAGCTACATCAAAGAAGAACAACTAAAAACCCTGCTCGAATGGAGAAACAATCCTGAGGAGTGGCCATCCCAATAGTTATGTATATTGAAACCTCAAAAAATAAAGTAGCCAAAAGTGCCCCGGAAGTTTTCGAATTTTTAACCGATTTCAACAATTTCGAACGTTTAATGCCAGATTCCGTCGCGAAATTTGAATTGCTCAGTGAAGATAGTTTCGTATTTGCTCTGAAAGGTATGCCCGAGATCGTCTTGGAAAGAAAAGAACAACAGCCACATTCTAAACTCATTCTGGGAGCGGCAAGTGATAAACTTCCCTTTTCATTAAATATTGATATTTCAGCTGCCGGGGAGCAAGAATCTGAAGTACAGTGGAGTTTTGAGGGAGAATTCAATGCGATGATGGCAATGATGGTCAAAACACCCATCACAAATTTTATGAATACCCTCTCTGAAAAGTTGGTCGATATTTAGCATCACAGTACTGAGTCTGCCCCTGCTCAATTGAGCAACCGAATTTCCTTAACAGAAAACTCCAGAAGACCATCCTCCGTTCCCACCTTTAATCGACCCGTGTTGGTAATTCCTCTGATGACCCCAATAAATTTGGTCCCGTCGGGTAAAACAAAGGTTGACGGTAATTCAATGCGGTAGAGCATCTCCTCATAGGACGTCCTCAGAGTAGGGAAGGTATCCGAGGTGACTGTTCTTAATTTGGATTGTAAGTGCTTTATTATCAAGATTATAAGACTGTCTAAATCGTAAGACATTCCGGTGATCAACCTGAGGGAACTCGCGCGTTCGAGCATTCCAAAATCCTCCTGATTGACATTTAATCCTATCCCGATGACCGATACCCTTATTTCTTTGGCCTTTACTATGTTTTCGATGAGAATACCACAGATCTTACGGGAACCTGACATAATGTCGTTAGGCCATTTTATGCTAACATCCGGTATTTTCAGGTCCTTTAAGGCTTGCTGAATCGCCAGAGAGACTGCTATATTCAAGACGAATTGCTGTTGTACCTCCAGGCCCTTAAAATACTTTAAAATACTAAAGGTGAGGTTTTTACCGGCCTCTGAGCGCCATTCGGCCCCCTGTTGACCTCTTCCCCCATATTGCTGCCTGGTCCAGACAACGGTCTCGTCTTCCGGTTTCTCCTCCTGCCATAGATCTTTTAAAAAAGCATTGGTTGAAGCGGTGGCATCAAGTTTGATTATATGCATGAAAGCCTCATTTACTCATCTACAATGTTATGTTAAATACTAGGGCTCAAAAAACAAAAAAATAATAACTTTGTACAAATTAAAGATATTGGATGCATAAAAGAAAAGCGAGTGCAGATGAGTTAATCACCTTAATCTTACATGGAATCGAAGAAGTTAAAGGACTCGACACCAACTTACTTGACCTTAGAGAAATTGAAAACACCGTTTGTGACTACTTTATAATTTGCAATGGCACTTCCAATACCCACGTTAATGCCATCGTAAATTCCATCCAGAAAACAGTAAGAGAAGCTATAAAAGACAAGCCCTGGCACGTAGAAGGATCAGAAAATGCAGAATGGGTCTTGTTGGACTATGTTAATGTAGTAGTACATGTCTTTCAAAAGCATGCCAGAGAATTCTATGATATCGAAGGCCTCTGGGGTGACGCTAAAGTCACCATGTTTGAAAATAGCTATAATCAGTAAAGAGAAATGTCTAAGGAAAATAATACACCTCAAAAGAAACCTAAATTCAGCTCATGGTGGATTTACGGCCTTATTGCGATCCTGCTGATCGGCTATCAGTTTTTCGGCAGTGGTAATTTTGCAACCACCAGAAAGACCACCACCTCAGAGCTTCAGGAATATCTGAGAAACGGGGATATCGAAAAGATCCTGATCATTACCAATGCAGACCAGGCCAAAGTCTTCCTCTCGGAAGAAGCCTTGACGAAGGATGTTCATAAGGATGTGGCCGAAAAGCCACTGATTCCATCTACAGGTATGCTCCCGCAATATGTGCTGGATTACGGAGATCTGCAGATCTTTCAAAACGAGATTACTGAGATAAAGAAAGAGAATAACCTGGATACGATTGTGGAATTCGATAAGGAGTCCAATGTATTCATGGAATTAATGCTCACGATCCTGCCCTTTGTACTGATCATCGGAATATGGATTTATCTGATGAGACGCATGTCTGGCGGAGCAGGTGGTGGAGCAGGTGGTCAAATCTTCAATATCGGTAAATCGAAGGCCAAACTTTTCGATGAAAAGACCGATACCCGTACTTCTTTTCAGGATGTAGCCGGATTAGAAGGGGCTAAAGAAGAAGTGGAAGAAATTGTTGAATTCCTTAGAAACCCTGATAAATACACGTCTCTGGGAGGGAAGATTCCAAAAGGTGCACTTTTGGTGGGACCTCCAGGTACGGGTAAGACCCTTTTGGCGAAGGCGGTGGCTGGTGAGGCGAAAGTGCCTTTCTTCTCGCTGTCTGGATCAGACTTCGTGGAAATGTTCGTTGGCGTTGGAGCATCGAGGGTAAGAGACCTCTTTAAGCAGGCCAAGGATAAGTCTCCCTCCATTATTTTTATCGATGAAATAGATGCCATAGGTCGTGCCAGAGGTAAAAATAATTTTACCGGATCGAACGACGAAAGAGAAAATACATTGAACCAGTTACTCACCGAAATGGACGGTTTTGGAACCAACACCAACGTGATTGTACTGGCAGCTACCAACAGAGCCGATGTACTGGACAAGGCTTTGATGCGAGCGGGGAGGTTCGACCGACAGATCTATGTAGACCTGCCCGATATCAGGGAAAGGAAAGAGATCTTTGAGGTACATTTAAGGCCGATCAAAACCTCCGAAACCCTCGATCTCGACTTTCTTGCGAGGCAGACGCCCGGTTTTTCAGGAGCTGATATTGCCAACGTTTGTAACGAAGCTGCACTGATCGCCGCCAGGAAAGAAAAAAAGGCCGTTGGTAAACAGGATTTCCTCGATGCCGTCGACAGGATCGTAGGCGGACTAGAGAAAAAAAATAAGATCATCACCCCTGGTGAAAAGAAAACCATTGCCTACCACGAGGCTGGCCATGCCACAGTGAGCTGGATGCTGGAACACGCCGCACCATTGGTAAAGGTAACTATCGTGCCCAGAGGACAATCCCTTGGCTCTGCATGGTATCTGCCGGAAGAGCGACTGATCGTAAGATCAGAACAGATGCAAGATGAAATGTGTGCTACTCTTGGGGGTCGGGCTGCGGAAAAGGTAATTTTCGATAAGATCTCCACAGGTGCGCTAAGCGATCTGGAAAAAGTGACGAAACAGGCCAGGGCCATGGTCACTATCTACGGTTTGAACGATGAGATCGGAAATCTGACCTATTACGATTCCTCTGGACAGAATGAATATGGTTTTACCAAACCATACAGTGAGGAGACCGCACAAAAGATCGATCAGGAGATCTCCAAAATCATTGAGGAACAATATAAGAGAGCTGTCAAAGTATTGTTAGATAATAAGGACAAGCTGATTGAACTGGCTGAACGCCTTCTTGAAAAAGAGGTTATCTTTAAGGAAGATCTGCAGAAAATATTTGGAAAAAGACCTTTCGAAAGTGAATTCGATCAGAAAGGTCAGGAGAAGTTGATTGCTGAAGAATTGACCCCGGAAGAACCTGCTGAGGAAAAGAAATAGGAAGGAAACAGCAGAGCGGGTCGATCCATCCGAATGATTCGGGAATAATGGGAATATTTGGGAAATTATTTAGCGGGGGTAAAAAAAAGGTTTCCAAGGAAACGGTGGAAACAAGGGGGGTGCACATGCCAGACCTCAACATCCCAATAGATGAGAAGTTTACCATTCACTTTAAAAAGAATGGGGGCAAATTTTTATACTGTGATTCTCTGAGTGAGGTATCCGGAACCCTGAAAAATATAATTGAAGAAAACGGATGGGAGAGCGAACCCTTCTATATACTAAATCCGATGCTTCAGGAGAAATTTAAAGGTGAAGGCATCACCTTTACGGATAGGGTTTCTAAAAGCAATGTGTTTTTTACCACTTGCGAGCATTTAGTAGCCCATAACGGCTCGATTCTGGTCACCTCTAACCAACTTCAGGAAAAGAAACTGCACGAAGTCCCCGAGAATGTAATTGTCTATGCCACAACAAGCCAATTGGTCGATACCATTGGAGAGGGCTTAAAAATTATAAAAAAGAAGTACAAGAACGGTATTCCGGCCAACATCACTACTATCAAACATTTCCAGTCGGACTCCGAGAATGACAATGATTTCTTATCTTACGGAAGCAGTTCTAAACACCTTTACCTATTACTGCTCGAAGATCTCTAACATGAAAGAAATTCTGAGGAGACTGATCACAGGGGTGGTCTATGTCATATTGCTTCTTTCTGCCGTTTTTCTGAGCTCCGATGCCTTTGATTTTCTTTTTATGGTTTTCGGACTGGCCTGCCTATACGAATACAAAAGGCTTGTCTTGTTGAGGGGTTACCATGTTTTTATAGCCTATCTGGGTCTTTGGTGGGCCTATATTTATCTAATTCAGGACAGAATATTGATCAATCTACTGATGTTTGCCACCATCAGCATAAACCTGTGGTTGTTATACTACCTGTTTTCAAAAAGAAAAAGACTGAATTATGCCTATGAAAAATTCATTACAGGTCTTTTTTACATAGGAGGCGGATGTATTTTCCTCACCATGATCCCATATAAAGACAATGAGTTTGCAAAATTCCTGATTATGGGAATTTTCGTGCTGATCTGGATCAATGATTCCTTTGCATACCTTGTGGGTAAATCTATTGGCAGGACTAAACTTTTTCCCCGGGTTTCTCCTAAAAAAACGGTGGAGGGTTCACTCGGTGGATTTGTTTTTACGATGATCGGAACCTACTTTCTTGCAAAATACGAACCTATTCTTAGTCTTAATCAATGGTTCATTATAGCCGTGGTAGTGGTCTTTTTTGGCAATCTTGGTGATCTGGTGGAGTCTAAGTTAAAACGACATGCTGGCGTAAAAGATAGCGGAGCCATATTGCCAGGTCACGGAGGTTTGCTGGATAGGCTGGATAGTCTGATATTTGCAGCACCATTTGCGTATTTTACGCTCTATATTTTTACTAATGTTTCATAGAGAAGGTCAAAGAATCATAATTATAGCATTTACCCTGCTAAGCCTGGTGGTGTTACTCGCGCACTTATATGTAACGACTCCCTGGCTAAAGTGGACCCTGCAAATCGGGTCCATTGTATTATTAGTCCTGATAATGCAGTTCTTCAGAAACCCAAGAAGGATTGCCCAAAAGAACTTCGATGAGATCCTAGCCCCTGTTGATGGTAAAGTTGTAATTGTAGATGAGGTGGAGGAAAAGGAATATTTTAAGGACAAGCGAAAGCAGATATCCATCTTTATGTCGCCGCTCGATGTCCACGTTACGCGTTATGCCGCCAGCGGGGTGATCAAATACTCAAAATACCATCCTGGGAAATATCTGGTTGCCTGGCATGCTAAATCAAGTGAGAAAAACGAAAGGACCACGGTGGTGATCAATACCCCCTTATTCGGTGATATTCTATACAGACAAATCGCAGGGGCGGTGGCACGAAGGATCGTCAATTATGCCGAAGTAGGTGAACACGTTCAGCAAGGGGATGATGCGGGTTTTATCAAATTTGGCTCAAGGGTAGATTTGTTATTACCTTTGGATAGTGTCATAACCGTAAAGGTCAACCAGAAAGTCGTTGGTGCGAAAACCTGTATTGCCACAGTAGCAGAAAGTGAAGAAAAAGGATACATTACGTAAAAAATTTAATGCTGCGGTCCAAACCGTAAATGAATATACGGACCCGTTACCGGCAGACCTCCTCCTAAAGCTTTATGCCTACTACAAGATCGCCAATCAAAATTTTAACCACCCTGGCAGCAAGACCCCACTTATAAACGCTTTTAAGGCCAATGCCCTTATTCAGGCACAGCATCTGGATATAAAAGAAGCCATGAAGAATTATATAGAGCTTGTTGAAAAAGAAATCAATCTAAAGAATACCTAAATCAATTGGCCTTTGTTTCGGATAGGAAAATCTTCCAGATATCCGAAGTATACCCCTCCGGCCACAGTGATTAAGAAATAGCCAAAGACCAGTGTACTTCCTCCGCTTAATACCGACTCTATCCCAAACCAATCTCCGCTGACAACGATAAGAATAATTGCTGCTACACCACGCACCACTTCGATTGCACCCGCGTATCGAGCCCTATCCATCAGGCTGGTATAACCGTAAATGCCAATAAATACAAAGGCGCCAAATTGCAGCAGTCCGTCGAATCCTATATTGGCATAATTATAGAACATAAACAAAAGCAGAACCAATGTGGCTATCATCTGAAACAGCGCATAGGCTTTTAGCCGCGGACTGGCCTGGGTTTGGTACCGTTTGAAATTATAAACGTCTTCGATAATGGGTCTTGGAAACCTGTGCATTACATCCGGAGGGCGCCAACCGGTCGGCATGAACCAGATACGTATTCTATCCAGCCAACGCCTAGTCCGCCAGGCATCCTGGAAAAGGCACCAGAGATGTTGAAAATTTATATGGATAGGATTCCATGTAGATGCCGGTTTCAACACCCCATATTGTGGGGGAACATCATCAAGCTCTTCCTGAAAAGTTCCGAACCATCGGTCCCAAACACATAAGACCTGGCCAAGGTTCTTATCGATGTACTCAGGATTAATAGCATGATGTACCCGATGCTGAGATGGGGTTACTATTACGTACTCCAGCCATCCTAATTTCCCAATATGCTGGGTATGGTACCAAAACTGTGCGAAAAGATGGATCGGTGCTAATATCGCGATTACCTTGTGTGGCACCCCTAACATGGCGGCCGGTATTAGGAACAACGGAAAGTATCCTATCAGATTGGAGATCGATTGCCTCAGGGCACATGCCAGATTAAATTGTTCACTGCTATGATGTATCACATGCTGATTCCAAAACACATTTACATGATGGCTCAGTCTATGATTCCAGTAACCTGCAAAATCGATGACCAGAAAAGCGATCAGCCATATCAACCATGTCGATTCTACTTGCGTAAGGGCCAGGTGCTCTAAAAGATATGGATAGCTCACAATGATAATCCCAAGTCCCAGGGAATCTTTCACAATATTTGTCATACCGGAACTGATACTACTTACCGTATCGAGAAGCAAATGTGGTTGATTCTTTACCAGATATCCGTATAATATCTCGATAAGCATCAAAAGAATAAAAAATGGAATGGCATAAAGTAAGGCGGTGGCATAGGCTTCCATAGAAACGCTTCAATTGTTTAAAAATACTAAATCCTTATCATTTATATACTCGGTTCTCGCTAACTCCTATAAGGGTGCTGGTATAGTTCATGCCTCAATCCATTGGCTGCTCTCAATTTCAATCGATATAAAAAACTCAATGCCCACGAAATTAGATGTCCCCGGAATTATACAATAAACGTTCGAATTAATCTCGAATGCCAACTACTATTGAAAGGTCTGTCGAACTCTGCTCCTGTATTGACCGAAGAATAATAAATTCTTCCCCAACATTTGGCGGCGCTAAAAAAGGGATTATAAAAATCCCCAATATAGACCGGATTTTGACCATAGTGCCTATATGAAGCTAGCTTGAATTTATGTTAATATCCCAGGGCAAGGGATAATTTAGATTTTTTGGAAACCATAAAAGTGTATTGGGCCGCGAGTCGCAAGCCATCTGGTTAATTTTCGAATAGAGCTGTACTGCTATCGCTGGCCGAAAAAAAGAAAAAGTTAGCTCGATTTCCAGACCGAGTTGGTCGATAATCGCAAATCCGTATTCGATAAGAAATTAATACCCTTCATAGCCCGACCCCTCCAATAATGGCATCGGGTAGGATTAAATGAAGTCTAACTACAAGAATGCACCGTATCCTCAACACGCAAATATTTTTAAAATGGCCCGATCATAATGTGGGCCCTGTGTGTTCCGGGATCCATTAGCCAGGGCATGCCTTTAGCATGAGGCTTATCCGGCAGTCCTGTGGATTCCGTGGTTGCAAAAGGGGTATAGATCACATAACGAAATTGGCCATCTTCTAACGCTCCAGTGCTGGAGTCATAGTTTTCCTGCTTTCCGTAATATACATACATCATACTAGGTGCATCGGGCATCTGAAGAATCCCTTTTTCCACTTCTTCTGCCCTGACTTTCCGTTTCTGTTCAAAGTCAAGACCTTGTATACTCAGTTCCCGGCCGCGAGCCATAAAGGGTTCTAATTTTTGGGAATAACACGATACACTTATCCCCTCTTTTTTCGGATCATCGGCTATACAAATCAGGTTATTGGTTCCTTCTCTCAAAACAATAAAATTTCCATCACCATCGTAACCATAGACCATCGCACCATCTTTATGAGCTTCAGGAGCAGGGAGTGTGGCCGTCCGGATCTGAATTTCTGCAGAAAGGATTTCCCCATCGATATCCTGTGCTGGTGCATAGTACATGCAAAAAACCGATAGTAGAAAAGTGAAACGGATCGTCATCATTGAAATCTTTTTACTAAAGGTAATCAACTAGGATCAAATGATCAACAGCATAATGCCACTGCGCAGAAGTCATCAGGAAGTAAGTCTCTGCGGACGTGGAAACCGCGCTCATATCACGGGGCCTATCTTTAGAGATTCTGGCCGAAGCGAAGAATCAAAGGCTTAGCTGCAATCCAAGCTATAGGTGTCCTCAGTATCCTTGGTCCATTGTGATGGTAAATTATCCAATTGATCCTGATTCACCTTTATACAATTTAAAGGATTGTTCTCTATAGCAAAATCGTTTAGCTGCACCACATCTAAAATAGTCGAGATATCTATAGCCTCCAAGTCATTACTGGCAAGCGATAATAACTGCAGCGCCGGATTGGCCGATATATCAAGCATAGTCAACTGATTGTTGTCGGCTTCTAATTTCTCTAAAATGATGAGGTTAGAGAGATCTAGGGAGGTGAGTTGATTCCCGCTCGCAAATATGAACTTTAATTTTGGGTTCGAAGAAAGATCTAAACTGGACAACATATTATTTTCAACATAAAGGCCCTCGAGATTTTCAAAAGCCGCTATGCCGGCTAGATTCGATATATCACTATCTTCTGCAAAAAGATTTACAACGCCTTTTATATTATCGGTATCCACTTTTCCATCCTCGATATCATCCAGACCCAGATCGATCAAGAGTTTTTCAAAGGCAGAATCGGGGATCGAAGTAGTGGCTACAATTTCTTCTTCTGCTTCCATCAAAGCCTCCTCTTCCGATTCCTTATCGGTTGAACATCCGGCAAGCACACATAGCAAACCGGTCAGTATGAAATTAATTCCTGGTTTCATATGACAAATTTTAATTTATAAACTTTGGTGTGATTGCTAATGCTAGCCCGAAGCGCAGCAAAGATATGTATTTTTTGTCATTTGAGGCTTTCAAGGCTTTTTTCGAGCGTTTCAATCTTCGCCAGGGCATCTGAGGCTTTCTTTTTTTCCATTGCGACAACTTTTTCCGGAGCATTGTTTACAAAGCGTTCATTGGCAAGTTTTTTTTCAACAGCTTTTAAAAAGCCCTGGGTATACTCCAACTCCTCTTTGATCTTTTCGATTTCCGCTTCCGTATCGAGCTTACCTTCCAGAGCTATGTAATATTCATTGCTCTTAACTCTAAAAGTCACTGCTCCTTCGACTGCCGCAGCTACGGATCCAATACTTTTAAGGTACGCCAGCTTTTTGATTACCACATCCCAGCGTTGGTCTAGTTTTTCCTTGTCGATAAACAAAAGGTCCAATGCTTCCTTATTAGCCAGATTTTTCTTTTTACGGATATTCCTTACCGCCGAGATCACAGTCGTGGCAAACTCGAATTCTGGAATTAATTCCTGATTGTTCAGAGATAAGGTGGGCCAGGAAGAAACGATCAGTGCTTCATCCTTATTTCGTTTACGAATCCTCTGCCAGATTTCTTCGGTGAGGAAGGGCATAAATGGATGCAGAATACAAAGGTTAGCCTCGAACAATTCTATAATCGCCTTGTATGTGGTCTTATCGATAGGTTGCTGATAGGCCGGCTTAACAATTTCCAGCAGCCACGAACAAAAATCGTCCCAAACCAGCTTGTATACAGACATCAACGCATCGGATAAGCGGTACTTATCAAAATGGTCGTTTATGTCGCTTAAGGTTTTGGCTAATTTTGCCCGGTACCATTCAAGGCCCAAGCATGCCGATTCGGCCTGGGGTATATCCTCAACTTCCCAACCCTGAACAAGCCGGAAAGCATTCCAAACCTTATTGGCAAAATTCTTGCCTTGCTGGCATAGCGCTTCATCAAAGAGCAGATCGTTCCCTGCGGCCGAGCTAAGCATCAAACCTACCCGAACACTGTCGGCTCCGTAATGTTCGATCAATTCAAGGGCATCCGGGGAATTACCCAGGGATTTGGACATTTTCCTGCGTTGTTTGTCCCGCACAATACCCGTCAGGTAGATGTTTTCAAACGGTCTCTGACCTTTGAATTCATATCCGGCCATAATCATTCTGGCCACCCAGAAAAATAGAATATCCGGCGCAGTGACCAGGTCGCTGGTTGGATAATAGTATTTAATATCTTCATTTTCGGGCTCCATTATCCCATCGAAAACACTTATGGGCCAAAGCCATGACGAAAACCAGGTGTCCAGTACATCCTTATCCTGCCGAAGATTTTTTGCTGTTAGCTTGTCATTTTCAGACTTCTTTCTCGCGAGATTGAGGGCCTGATCGGCATCCTCTGCCACCACATAATCCTGGCTTCCTTTTCCGTAATAGTAAGCCGGGATCCGTTGTCCCCACCACAATTGGCGTGAAATATTCCAATCCCGGATATTTTCCATCCAATGCCGATAGGTCTTCTCAAATTTTTTGGGAAAGAATTTCACCTCGCCCGTATGGAGTACCGCATCGATCGCAGGTTGCGCAAGGGTGTCCATTTTGAGGAACCACTGTTCAGACAATCGCGGTTCTATCACTGCCTTAGTCCTTTCCGATGTACCTACTTTATTGGTATAAGGTTCGGTTTTTTCGAGAAGCCCGAGTCCTTTCAGTTCCTTACTGATCTCATCGCGTACTACAAAACGATCTTTTCCTTCATAATGAAGGCCATGGGCGTTTAAGGTGGCGTCTGCATTAAAAATATCTATGGTTTCAAGGTTGTGCTTTTCGCCCAGCGCCTTATCGTTCTCATCATGGGCTGGAGTGACCTTTAAACAACCTGTACCAAATTCGAGGTCTACATATTCATCTTCAATTATAGGAATGCTGCGGTTACTGATCGGCACTATGGCTTTCTTTCCTTTGAGGTGTGCATAACGCTCATCCTGAGGATGTATGCATATGGCAGTATCTCCCAAGATGGTCTCAGGCCGGGTTGTGGCCACCACGAGACGTTCATCGGTTCCGTCGATGGGATAGGCGATGTAGTAGAGCAACCCTTGTTGTTCTTCATAGATGACTTCTTCATCGGAAAGGGTTGTCCTGGCTTCCGGATCCCAATTAACCATTCTGTAACCACGATAGATCAAGCCCTTATTGTACAATTCGACAAATACCCTGATCACAGAGGCCGACATATCCTCGTCCATGGTGAACTTTGTACGTTTCCAATCGCATGAGCATCCCAACTTTTTGAGTTGTTCCAAAATAACACCACCATATTCATTCTTCCATTCCCAGGCATAATCAAGGAATTCATCTCTACTGATGTCGCTTTTGGCGATCCCACGTTCCTTAAGCCGGGCCACAACCTTGGCCTCAGTAGCGATAGAGGCATGATCGGTACCGGGAACCCAACAGGCATTCTTACCCATCAAACGGGCCTTTCTGATCAAGACATCCTGTAGCGTATTATTCAACATATGCCCCATATGGAGCACCCCGGTTACATTTGGAGGTGGAATTACGATCGTATAAGACTCTCGGGCATCGGGTGTAGAATAAAAATATTCGTTGTCCATCCAATATTTATACCATTGATTTTCAACCTTTTGCGCTTCGTATTTGGATGGAATGGACATTTTATGGTATAGTTTTTGCTTAGAACTAAGCGAAATTAAAAAAATGATCATCGCAGTAACTGTTAAAGCGGCGATAATCACTATTATTTTGCAAATTTTTAAATACGAAACAAAAATAAGTAACGTTAGTAGATAACAAAAGAATTTTGGATGTTGATGGCAAATCCTATACATTTGAGATTCACCCAAAACTAAAAAATGATGAAAAAAGCTATATTATTAGTGTTTGTAGGCCTACTTGCCCTAAGTGTTAGTGCTCAGGAAACCGCTCAGATTGAGTTCAAGGCGGAAACGGTCGACTATGGTGTAATCGAGAAAGGAAGCGATGGTGTGCGAGTATTCGAGTTTACAAATACAGGAACTGCGCCCCTTATCATCAGCAAGGTGAGTTCGAGTTGTGGCTGTACAATTCCAAAGAAGCCTGAAGATCCGATTTTACCGGGCGAATCTGGTGAGATACAGGTGAAATACGACACCAATCGTGTTGGCCCTATCCGTAAAGCCGTGACGGTTATATCCAATGCAGCGACCCCTACCAAAGTATTGAAAATAAAGGGAGAGGTTAAGGCAACAGATGGAAAATAGAAAGTATATATACTTTAGATAGAAAAACCCCGGTTATGCCGGGGTTTTTATTTTAATACGTTTTCCAGTACAAAACTGAACAGAAGGTCACGATTATAGCGCTCTATCAGGACCTGGATGCGTTTTCCTTCTTTTTCGTTGAGCAGTTTAACGACTTCTTGCAGTTTATATCGGTGGATCTTCTTTCCGTTGATCGCCAGGATGATATCACCTTCCTTTAAACCAGCTTCATCGGCTGGGCTTCCTACGCGTATTCCTGAAACCACTATCTCCGGCACCAGGCTTAAACGGGTAACATCTTCCTTGATAAGCTGAACGTTGCCAAAATCATATGCTGATGTTCCTACAGTGGCAGGCCGGGCTTCTTTTATTTTCTGGGCTATATATCTAACCCCATTATGCTGAAGGTCAATCCCGCTCATGTTGTAATGGAATGGCGCGCTGAAATAACCATTTTTCCGTATTATAATTTCATTATCGCTGTAGTTAAATACAATATTGAAACGTTTTAATAGCTCCCCTCCTACACTGCCATTTCGGTTACCTAGATTAGCTGTAGCGGCATAGGATTCCATATCGGGAAAGGCGGCTTTTACATCATTAAGTGCAAACCTGCCGATTTTGATCCCTTTGATTTTGGTTCTTCTCCCAAAAATATGACCGTTCAATCCTTTACCCAGATAGTCATGAAAGTTCTTTTCGGGCACCCCAAGGCCCTTTTCCAAATCCCTAAATAGCCACAAGGCGTCTCCACTTCCGGTATCTACCAATAGTTTAACCGGAACCTCACGGTCATCTTGCATAATCACCGAACCGTCTACATAAGATTTTTTCCCTATAATACTTAAGGGAAGCCTCTGATCTCTTTTAGAGGGTTTAGCCTTGTAATATCTGGGATCGTGAAGTTTCAAACTCTGTGCATGATAATTGATGTCGACCACAAAATCCCTAAATAAATCATAACCGATGATACCGTGTATGGGTATACCAAGTCTGGGAGAAAAATTCATTTCCTTATCCAGCACTACATAGAGTTGCTGTTGTTCATTAATGATATCTTTTATCTTAAATATATTACCCTTCGAAACCAGAGCTTTGATAGGCTCCCCGCTACCAAGGCCTTGAATCGCTATTTCAGAGACATTGTTCAGAGTTATGGAATCGCGATCTACTAAATTGAATAATATGGGTTTTCTAACCCCAGAATCGAGTATGAAGGAAAGCTCGATTCCATTCACTTCGATGGGTATAATGATCAGGTTATTGACCAATTGGAATTTGATCTTATCAGATTTTTCCCCCTCGGGTAAACGATATTCCTGTGCCCCACCTCTAAAAGGCAGCCATAGAAGGAGTAACAGTACAAAGACCAGATATTTGTGCAAAACGTTCATTTCTAGTTTGATGACTATTAAAGTTACGAAAAAATAGGGGCAGTAATAGCTATTTTAACATTTGATTAGATGATAGGAATATCTTTGACTATGAGTTGTTTCATAGCTTATGATTTCTCATTTTTGCCTAAGAAATATATAATATGCCATCCATTTCGACCAAGGGACAACTTATGCCGGAATCTCCTATCAGGAAATTGGTCCCTTTTGCCGAAGATGCCAAGAAGAGGGGTATAGACGTAATTCACCTCAATATTGGTCAACCCGATATAAAAACTCCTGAAATTGCGCTCGATGCCGTTCGCAACCACAAGATTGAAGTTTTGGCTTATTCCAGGACAGAGGGTTCAGAAACTTATCGCTCTAAACTCGCTGCTTATTATGCAAAGCAGGGGATTAAGGTGGAGGCACAGGATATCATTGTCACCACCGGGGGTTCCGAAGCGCTTTCTTTTACCATGGGGACTATAGCTGATCCTGGTGATGAAATTATTATCCCCGAACCCTTTTATGCCAATTATAACGGTTTTGCCACCGCCATGGGCCTAAGGGTGGTTCCGGTGGTCTCTGGAATCGAAAGGAATTTTGCACTCCCGCCGATAGAAGATTTTGAGATACACATCGGTCCGAGAACCCGGGCCATCCTGATCTGTAATCCGGGGAATCCTACCGGCTATCTTTATAGCAAGGAAGAAATTGAAAAACTGGCAAACCTGGTCCGAAAGCACGATTTGTTCCTGGTGGCCGATGAAGTCTATCGTGAGTTCACCTATGACAACAGGGAGCATTTTTCAATATTAAATGAAGATGGACTGGAGAATCAGGGCATTGTTGTAGATTCAGTGTCAAAGCGCTATAGCATGTGCGGGGCCAGGGTCGGGTGCATGATCAGCAGGAATAAGGAGGTGATCAAAACCGCACTTAAATTTGCACAGGCTAGGCTATCTCCCCCTACTCTGGCTCAAATCGCCAGCGAGGCAGCGCTTGATACGCCACAGGAATACTTCGATGCAGTTATTGAGGAATATGTGGAACGCCGGGATATCTTGATCGAGGAGCTGGAAAAGATCCCCGATGTAGTCGTCGCAAAACCCCAGGGCGCCTTCTATTGTATGGCTGAACTTCCCGTTGAAGATGCCGATCATTTTGCACAGTGGCTGCTGGAACACTTTGAAGATAAAGGACAAACCGTGATGGTTGCCCCCGCAGCAGGCTTTTATGCTACTCCCGGTCTGGGCAAAAATCAAATCAGGATTGCCTATGTCCTTGAAAAGGACAAATTAAAACGAGCCGTAGCCTTGCTTGAGAAGGCACTGATCCAATACGCACGACTTTGATCGTACAAGAAAATATATCTTTAAAACCCTACAATACTTTCGGGATCGATGTAAATGCGAGTCACTTCATCGAAATAACGAGTGTAGATCAACTCAGGCAGTCTTTACAACTAAAAAATTACCCTCACATCCTCGTCTTGAGCGGTGGTAGTAATATGCTGTTAACCGGAGATCTCGAAAGACTGATCCTCTATCTCAACATAAAGGGTAAGAGGGTCCTTTGGGAAGATGACAACCGCATCGCTTTAAAAATAATGGCTGGCGAAAACTGGCACGAGCTGGTATTATGGTCCCTGGACCACAATTATGGTGGGATCGAAAACCTGTCACTTATACCTGGAAATACCGGTACCGCCCCGATCCAGAATATCGGAGCCTATGGTGTGGAGATCAAAGATGTATTTGAAAGCTGCGAGGCGATGGAGATCGAGTCGCAGCGCCTTGTCCAATTTCACAAACAAGATTGCCACTTTGGATACAGGGATTCTTATTTCAAAAATGAGGGTAAAGGCAAGTTTATCATCACGTCGGTTACACTGATTCTTCGAAAGAAAGACCATGTGCTGAATACCTCATACGGAGCCATTGAAGATCAACTTAGATCACATAATATCGCAACGCCGACAATAAGGGAGGTTTCTGAAGCGGTCATCGCGATTAGGCAAAGAAAATTACCCGATCCAGATCTTCTGGGAAACAGTGGAAGTTTCTTTAAAAACCCGGTTCTGAATGAACGGCAATTCAGCGCGTTCACCGAAAACCATCCGGATGCACCGCACTACAGGCTGCGTGATAATACGGTAAAGGTCCCTGCCGGATGGCTGATCGAACAAACCGGTTACAAAGGAAAACGTATAGGTGATGCCGGTGTACATAAGGAGCAGGCACTAGTGCTTGTAAATTTTGGGAAGGCCACCGGTTCTGAAATACATCGGTTGGCTCTGTCCATTCAAAACGATGTCTCCCAAAAATTTGGCATTGAATTGATTCCTGAGGTAAACATTATAGAATAAAAAACCTTGTTTTTGGGCTGATCAGGCCCATTTTAATCTTGGGTGATATCGCATTGGGTCTAGCTTACCCATCGATAAATAAAATAACCCCTGCAAAAAAGTGTTTACAGGGGCTATACCAAACCAAACTAACCAAAAACTAAATGTACAATAACCAATCGTACATTTATGTAATTAAAATTGAGATAACGCTTAAATAACAATCAATTTTATAATTTAGCGTTTACCTATATACGGTATTTTAGACAGTCTTGGATGCCTCGGGGAAACATTTTTAGAATCTCTCACCTCCGTTGATGAGCACGTTACTTGAAAAACATATTATCGAACTTTTACAGGAACGCAATGAAAAAGCTATTTCTCTCCTGTATGAACATTACGGAGATACCCTTTATGGTGTAGCCTTAAAAGTGGTTCGAGATGAGGAGCTTGCGCAAGACGTATTACAGGAGAGCTTTGTTAAAATCTGGAAAAAATCCGACTCATACGACGCTACCAAGGCAAAACTTTTTACCTGGCTATTCAGAATTACCCGAAATTCGGCAATAGACAAGCTGCGGAGTCTCAGCACCAAGTCCGATAAAGAAATCCAAATGGATGTTTCAGACGTATATAACTTAGGTATAGACAGCATCCGGCCCGAATTCATGGATGTGAAGGAGAATCTCGAAAAGATCGAATTGAAATACCACGTTGTGTTAGACGCCCTCTTTTTTCAGGGCATGACGCAACAGGAAGCCAGCGACGAACTGGATATTCCACTTGGGACGATCAAATCAAGATTAAAAATCGGGCTTAGGGAACTTAAAAAGATCTATGAAGTTCCGTCTATGTTGCTCTTGCCGGTATTAAGTATAATGACATGAGAGAAAAGATTCGCATATTTCTGGATAGTGATTTATTGGAAAAGTATCTGTTGGGCACCACCAGTGCGGAGGAGGCGTTACAGGTAGAACGTTACATCGCAATGTATCCGGAGGTCCGGGAGATATATAATGAACTTCAGGATAATCTAGAGACTTTTGCTAAAATGCATGCTGTAAAGGCTCCGGAAGGACTCCGCGCCAATATCCTGGCAAAAATCAGGGCGCAAAACACCGGCAGGAGAAGGTTCCGAAGGTATGCTATTGCGGCGAGTATAACGGCATTGCTTTTCGCCGGATCTTCCTATTTCTTCTGGAACCAGAGCCAAAACCTCCAGATGGAAAATACCATCGTTAGTAATCAGATCAAAGATCTGAAAGAGGATATGAAGGAGCAACTGGAAGATGTGAGGAACCAATTCATCGTGCTGAATAACCCTCAGACCAAGAAATACATGGTCAATGGAAACAAGAAAGCTCGGGAATTGAAAGCGGTAGCCTACATCAATCCGGTAAAAAAACTGGCCTATATCAATGTACAGAAACTACCCAATTTGCCGGAAGATTACGATTATCAGATGTGGGCTGAGGTCAATGGAGAAATGGTCAATCTTGGTGTTATACGTAAGGTCGGTGATAAGGATAAACTCAGGGCTCTGCCGTACGCGGAAAACGCGGTGGGTTATATCACAATAGAACCCAGAGGCGGTAACGATACCCCAACGGTTCAGAACATCGTAGCCAATATTTCATATTGATACAGCAGACCATAAAGAACTTTAAAAGCCCCTTCACAGGGGCTTTTATTTTGTATCTTTGCACAAACCCTAGATATGAAGCTTTTACTGCTGACAATTGGACTTCTAGCCCTTGCCTTCTTGGGCATCGCATTAAAGATTTGGTCTAAAAAAGATGGCAAATTTGCCGGAACCTGCGCCAGTCAGAGCCCTTTTCTTAACAAAGATGGTGAAGCTTGTGGTTATTGTGGTAAACTTCCCGGGGAGCAAGATTGCAAAAGGGATACCAGTCCGGAATTTCATTAGAACGATGCTTTCATACCACTTTTGCGTACAACCCATTTGGAAAAAACCGAAGACATACTAAAAATTACAATTCAGAAGGCCAGGGAAGGCAATCAGATGGCTTTCAGCAACCTACTGGACACCTTTTGGAACGATGTGTACCGATTCCAACTGGCGAGGACCAAAAATGAAAATGATGCCGAAGACATAAGCATACAAACATTTGCCAAAGCATTCGACAAAATTTCAACCTATGACGATGCCTTCGAATTCAAGACCTGGTTGATCGCCATTTCAAAAAACCTGCATGTTGACCTTCTCCGAAAACAGAAACGGAATGTACTCGACAGCAGGGAATCGGGAAACAGTGAAGCAATATCCAGGGTTCTCGACGATGCTCCAACCGTCGAAGACCTGCTGATCACAGAGCAAAATCTGGCGTCCCTTCTCCAACATATCAAAAAATTGAAACCCCACTACCAAAAGGTGATCAATCTGAGATATTTTAATGAAATGTCCTATGCGGAAATTGCGAATGAGCTCGGTGAGCCCATCAACAATATAAAGGTAAAATTGCTCAGGGCTAAAAAGCTACTTTCAGAGATCATAAAAAAGAAGCAGGGCTAATAGATCTGGATTCTGCCAAGATAAATCAGAGATCCTCACTTTGAGCTGGATACTATGTTGAGAGATTCCGGGCTCCTTAATTTGTTCGTATATTTGCATAAAAAGTTACTATGAGTGTTGAGACGCTTGGTCATGTAAAACCGCCCTCCGCTAAGCCCAAATGGTTACGGGTAAAGCTTCCTACCGGTAAAAAGTATACCCAGCTGAGAGGCTTGGTTGAAAAATACGATCTCCATACTATTTGTACATCCGGGAGTTGTCCTAATATGGGAGAGTGTTGGGGAGAAGGTACAGCCACTTTTATGATTCTTGGCAATATCTGTACACGTTCATGTGGTTTTTGCGGGGTACAAACCGGCAGACCGGAATCGGTCGATTGGGCGGAACCCGAAAAAGTGGCGCGCTCCATTAAAATTATGGGCATTAAACACGCCGTAATTACTTCAGTAGACCGAGATGATCTTAAAGACATGGGATCGATCATTTGGGCGGAAACCGTAAAGGCCATTCGCCGTATGAATCCGGATACCACTCTCGAAACACTTATTCCAGATTTTCAAGGCATACATTCGCATCTGGATCGTATCGTAGAAGTGGCACCAGAGGTGGTTTCTCACAATATGGAAACCGTTCGCAGGCTTACCCGGGAAGTACGAATCCAGGCCAAGTACGACAGAAGTCTCGAAGTACTGCGTTATCTCAAAGAAAGCGGGATAAACAGGACCAAATCCGGGATCATGCTCGGACTTGGAGAACAGGAAGAGGAAGTCCTGGAAACGATGAAAGATCTCAGAAATGCAAAAGTAGATGTACTAACAATAGGGCAGTACCTCCAACCCTCTAAAAAACATCTCCCGGTTAAAGAATTCATATTACCGGAGCAATTTGAAAAATATGAGAAAACAGGCCTTGAGATGGGATTCCGGCATGTGGAAAGCGGGGCCTTGGTTAGATCTTCCTATAAAGCACACAAGCATATTCTCTAGGTAATCAAACAATTCACAATCTGCCAAATTTCATTGTTTAAACACGTTGTTTTTAGTTAATATTTTTATTATCAACAGGTTGTTGGCTAATTAGGGCATATTAAACCGTGTGATGGAATGATTATAAATGCAGGAATGAGGGATCTTGGAAATGTTAAAAAAGCAATATATTTTCGGGAAAATAATGATACTTTTGGTTGAATTGAGCAAAAAGGCCCCAAAAATCGTTCGTATTGTAAGAAATGACGCTCAGAATTGCTTTTATAAAACAATAGTTAAGCGTCCTGAACGTTTGAACTAAGGATAACTTAAGTAACCTACGAGAAGTTCCTGAAGGAATAGCGAATTAAGGTTTCGCGATACCGATAAGAGATCGCTTCTCTATACCAAAATGCTCCGCGTGAGATCTGGAACTATACATAACAAATTAGCTATTGCGTTCCTTACCTGCTTTTTTGCCTGTTGTCTTTCTTCAGGCTATGCCCAGGAAGACGTCCTGGAAAGTGATGATATCGAATATTACTTCAATCAGACCCGCGTATATCAGAATCAGAACAAAATCGATCTTGCCCTTGAGACTCTCGATAAGGCAGCGGCTTTGGCCGAGGCCAAAAAGAACGAAAAAGCATTGGTGGACTGTTACCACAAATTTGCCCGCCTATATATGGATCTCGACAAAAGGGAGACGACCATTTTCTACTGGGATCGGGCAACCGTATTATTAAATGAACTGGAATATCCTTACGGGCAGGCGGTGCACAAGTTTATAGAAGCGCATTTGCTTTTCGACAGCGGTAATAACTTTCAGGCCATCTTTATGCTCAATGAAGCCAGGCAACTGAGCAACGATAGAAACCTCTTAAACAATATTGTGCTTCTGGAAGGCGAAATCTATTTGAGTATTGATAAGTACGATAGTGCCACTACAAATTTCAATTCCCTCGTGGTCAATAATGATGTTTTTGAAAAAGATGCGCTCAGGGCCAAAGCTCATATGGGATTGGCCCGGTTGCATTCCGAACTCCAGAATTACGAAGAAAGTATTAAAAACGGCAACCAGGTACTTATCATTGCTCAGGAGAATGGACTGGAAAACCTGAAATATGAAGCCAACGAGATACTTTTGGTTTCCTATGAAACCTTAAAAGCCTATGACAAGGCTCTGCTGCACAGCAGGAATATCCTGGGGATCAAAGACTCGGTGTTTACCATTGAAAAAGTGAAGGCGGAGGCGAAGACGGCCGACAGGATACAGTTCGAGTTTATGACTGAAGAGATCAAACGCCAGGATTCAAGGATTGAAGACCTCAGTGAATCGGCTAACCGATCAGAGTTAACCGCGATACTTACCTCGGCCTTCCTTACCATCATCTCATTATTGGCGGTTTCACTCTATCGCAATAACCAGATCAAACTCAAGACCAACGACCTGCTTCAAACTAAAAACCGTGAATTACAGGCAGCTCGGGATGCCGCGGTTCAGGCTATGGAAGCTAAAACAAACTTCCTCTCTACCGTAAGCCACGAACTGCGTACCCCGCTCTATGCCGTGACCGGTCTTACACATTTATTGCTCGAAGAGGATCCGGGCGACCATCAGAAAGAGCATCTCAAATCACTTAAATTCTCGGGAGACTACCTACTGAACTTTATCAATGATATCCTGCAAATCAATAAAATTGAGGCCGATAAGCTCGAACCGCTTACCATCGAGCTTAATTTGAAAAAGATACTGACGGAAGTTATCGAATCACTTCAACAAAGCGCTAAAGAAAACAACACAACCATTCTTCTCAGTTACGATGAATCGATCCCAAGACATCTGATGAGCGATCCGCTAAAACTCTCACAGATATTTATGAACCTGTTGGGCAATGCACTTAAGTTCACAAAATCGGGAGAGGTAAAGGTGATTGCAAAGCTCGTAAATAAAGTAGATGAGAATGTAACCATTTACTTTGAAGTGAAAGATAACGGTATAGGTATATCCAAAGAACAGCAAAAACATATTTTCGACAGTTTTGAGCAAGGTTCCATCCAGATCAATAGGGAATATGGTGGTACCGGTTTAGGTCTTACCATCGTGAAAAGTTTGCTGGGCTTATTTAACAGTAGGATCCAACTGCACAGTGAGGTGGGGAAAGGCAGCTCGTTCTCCTTTGAACTGTTGGTGAAAAGTAAGGATAGTGTTGTAGATGATATCCCGTTCGAAATCATCGAGAAAGAATACGACTTAAAGGGCCTTCACCTATTGGTGGTTGAAGACAATAAGATCAATCAGGTGATCACGCGCAAGATGCTCAATAAAAGAGATATTAGCTGCGAAATCGCCAACAATGGTTACGAAGCGGTAGATATGGCCTCAAAGAATGAATATGACGGAATTTTGATGGATATTCACATGCCCGGCATCAGCGGTGTGGAAGCCACTATCGAAATTCGTAAATTCGATAAAGAATTACCGATCATCGCCCTTACGGCGATATCTTTGGATGACAGCCTTGAAAGTTTCTTTGCCGCTGGCTGTAACGATGTGGTAACCAAACCGTTTAAACCCGAAGTATTCTATCACAAGATCGGGGAGAATATTTTAGAGCATAAGCTCAATAAATCAACACTTTAAGCCGGTAAGACCTTTGAGCAGACGTTGTTTTCCATCAGCCAGGAACCGGTGTTCCACTTCCAGATAAAAGGCTTGAGGCAATTCTTCTAAACCACGTACATAATCCTTTTCTGTGGTGATTACTATTTTTTCATTCGAGAGGTGAGTCAGTTCAGCAGGCGTGAAATGATGATGATCTCGGAATCTATGGTGCCTGGTCTCCAAACCTTTTTCAGAAAGGTACTCCAATAAAGGTTCGGGCGATGCGATTCCCGTTACCACCGTCACCATGCTATCGGAAAGTTCATCTAATGACAACTCATTGTCTGCCCCCATCAGCCTGTTAGAGTAACTCAGTGAGCAGAACAATACCTCCTGGTCCTTATTGGGGTTCAACTTCTTCCCGATAGACTTCATTGATGCCTCATCTAGGTCTGGCGGGCATTTGGTGACAATGATAAGGTTCGCCCGATTCGCCTGATTCTTAGCATCACGCAACGTGCCGGCAGGAATATACTTGTCCGTGGGATAGAGCTTATTGAAAGAGGTGAGCAAAATATAGAAATCCGCTTTCACCTTCCGATGCTGGAAAGCATCGTCTAAAAGAATGATATCTGGATGATATCTGCCTTCCAAATTTGCCATCCCCCTGCTTCTGTTGCCATCGACGGCTACCACCACAGCAGGAAATTTTCTATGAATTTGAAGCGGTTCATCTCCGACCTCCAGGGCCGTACTTCTTTCTCCAGCCACTATAAAACCTGAACTCTCTCGTTTATAACCACGACTCAGGACTGCGATCTGATCGTAATTTGACAGATGACGGATAAGCCACTCGATCATCGGGGTTTTTCCGGTTCCCCCCAAACTCAGGTTGCCTACACAAATGGTAGGCGTTCGAAAAATTTTGACGCTGCGCCATCCTAAGTCGTAGGAGAGGTTTCTCAGGAGTACCCCAAGTCCATAGAGCAGAGAAAACGGCCAAAGGATTTTTCTCAGGAGTTGCATCGGAACGAAAATATAATATTTTATCTTTGGTCTGCCTATAATTTCCAAAATGATCATCAAAGAAATTACCGATCTATTAGAGGCTCTGGCACCGCTGGAAAATGCGGAGGACTTCGATAATGTAGGATTACTGGTGGGCGATGCCTCAGCAGAAGTGAACGGTATACTTATCACTCTCGACACCCTGGAAAGCGTAGTCGATGAAGCGGTTGCCAAAGGTTGCAATCTCATTGTCAGTTTCCACCCTATTATCTTCAAAGGTTTAAAACGGCTCAACGGGGCTACCTATGTGGAAAGATCGGTGATAAAAGCCATTAAAAATAATGTAGCCATATATTCGATGCATACGGCCCTGGATAATTCGCCAATAGGGGTAAATTATGCCATTTGCCGGGCACTCGATATCGAAGAACCCAGAATCCTTATACCCGGCCGGGATACGATAAAAAAGCTTACCACCTACGTGCCCAAGGCCGATGCAGAGCAATTACGTAATGCCTTATTCGATGCCGGTGCTGGCAACATAGGGCATTATAGCCATTGCAGTTTTACGGTCGAAGGCAGCGGCTCATTCATGGCTGGCAGCCAAGCGAATCCTGTCAAGGGAAAAAAAGGAGAAATTCACCAGGAAAAGGAAGTTCAGATTCACCTGACCTTTCCTAAAGCAATTGAAAAGCGAGTTTTAAAGGCCTTGTTCGACCACCATCCCTATGAGGAAGTAGCATATGAGGTATATGCACTTGAAAACCGCCACCAACATCAGGGGATGGGTATGATAGGGAACCTGCACCAAACCATGACTGAAGAAGATTTCATCACCTATGTAAAAGATCGGATGAAGACGCCTTTGGTGAGGCACTCAAATCTTTTAGGAGCCAAAGTTAATAAAGTGGCCGTCCTGGGGGGTAGCGGGGCTTTTGCCATCAGTGCAGCGAGGAACTCCGGAGCCCAGGTTTTCGTAACTTCAGATATCAAATACCATCAGTTCTTTGAAGCTGAACAGAAAATCCTGCTTTTGGATATCGGCCATTATGAATCTGAGCAGTTTACAAAAAACCTTCTAGCGGATTATCTTAAGAAAAAAATTCCTAATTTTGCAATCTCTTTATCGGAGGTCAGAACAAATCCCATCAATTATTCATAAGTATGGCAACAAAGAAGGAAGTAACGGTCGAGGATAAACTAAGGGCTCTATATGATTTACAACTTATAGATTCCAGAGTTGACGAGATCAGGAATGTACGCGGTGAACTCCCCCTTGAAGTTCAGGACCTTGAGGACGAAGTTCTTGGATTGAAAACTCGGATTGATAAACTGAAAACCGATGTTGAAACCGTCAATTACGAGATAAGTGCAAAGAAAAATCTTATTGACGAGGCCAAAGCACTCATTAAAAAATATGCAGACCAGCAAAAAAATGTTCGCAATAGTCGCGAATTTAACTCCTTGTCGAAGGAGGTGGAATTTCAGGAACTGGAAATTCAGTTGGCTGAAAAGAATATAAAGGAATTCAAGGTTCAGATCGAACAGAAGAAAGAGGTTATCGCCGAAACCAAAGAAAAACTCTCGGAGCGTGAGGCGCATTTAAAACATAAAAAAGGTGAATTAGACGCTATATTGTCCGAAACCGAAAAGGAAGAAAAGGCTCTGCTTGCAAAATCTCAAAAATACGAGAAGCAAATTGAAGAGCGACTGGTCAAAGCCTATAAGCGAATCCGGCACAACGTTAAGAACGGACTTGCTGTAGTACCCATCGAAAGAGGTGCCTCCGGTGGATCCTTCTTTACCATCCCACCACAGGTACAAGTGGAGATCGCCTCGCGCAAAAAAATCATCACAGATGAACACAGTGGGCGAATACTTGTGGATTCGGGACTGGCGGAAGAAGAACAGGAAAAAATGAAAAAGTTGTTCAATAATATTTAATTCGATTCCAAGATCTATTTTAAAAACCACCTTTTCTCGGTGGTTTTTTTCTTTTTATTAATTTCATGGCCATGAATGCTTTAATCACCTGCTTCATAATCATTCCTTTCTGTTGTTCTGTTTCTAACGCGCAGTCCCTCGACGAATACCACTGGAAGAACCGGTTGATCTTTATAGTGAATCCGGTTGGTGATCAGGAAAGTGATCATCCTCAGATAAATGCCTTTGAAGGGTATGCTGCGGCTATTAAAGAGAGGGATATGCTGATTTTTGTTCTCAGGGATAAAAAGGTATTCGACCTAGATGGCCTACTTGTTAAATGGATTGGTAAGACCGTTCCCGACCCTTCTTTTAAGGGCCTAGTACTTATCGGCAAGGATGGGGGGATTAAACTTCAAAAGCCTTTTGTCGTATCGGCCAAAGAAATTTTTGACTTGATCGACAGCATGCCCATGAGACGAGCAGAAATGAAAGGCTCAAAAAAAGATTGAGTCCTTTTCATGCGCACTGAGCAGTTCCAGGATTTTCAATTCAATTGCCTCGGAATCCCATATTTCTTGGATATCGGGAAGCTTCATGATTTCTTTCATGATTTTCTCCTGGGCATCACCGATTGATAGGGCTTCGGAATATGGCCTGTCTGAAAAGGTGACCCTCCAATAAGCCGGGATCCATTTTTCAGGATATTTATTGGCAAATCTTTTCTCGATTTTCTTTTGGAGCAAAAAGTCCGGATCGGCCGTCTTTGCACTCATTTCCAAAAAGTTTCGATAACTCAATTCGGCAATCGCATCTGCATTGGGCTTTCGAATTTTCTGGTACTGCTCAAAAATCTTCTCCCAGTCGTCGCCCATATGTTCCAAAAGCATGTCGAGCTCATAAATATCTTCGAAACCAGCATTCATTCCCTGACCATAAAAGGGTACAACGGCGTGGGCCGCATCACCCACAAGTGCCACCTTGTCCCAATAGGTCCATGGATAGCATTTCATGGTCACCAGGGCACTGGTTGGATTTTTAAAGAAATCCTGACTAAGATTTTCGATCTCATGGCTCACACTTGGAAAGTGAGTACGGAAAAAATCTTCGGCATCCCGTTTTGTCCTTATCTTTTCAAAAGAGACCTCCCCCTCAAAAGGAAGAAAGAGGGTACAGGTAAAACTTCCGTCCAAATTGGGCATGGCAATAAACATAAAAGGTCCCCTGGGCCAAATGTGAAAAGAGTTCTTTTCGAGCTTATGTGAGCCATCCGCATTGGCAGGAATAGTCAGTTCCTTGTACCCTACGTCTATAAAATCCTGGGAATAATCAAAGCGCGAACGTCTTTGCATTTTATGACGGATCCTGGAAAAAGCACCGTCACAACCGAATACCATATCGAATTGATATTCTTCCCATTCCCCTTTTTCGGTTTCCCCAGTAAACAGTTTGGCCTCGTGCAGACTGATATCCCATACTTTTTCATCGAAACGAAAAATGGCTCCCTCTTTTTCAGCAAGATCTATCATTCTCCGGTTCAAAACTCCGCGTGAAATCGACCAAATGGCCTGGCCTTCTTTTCCATACTGCTGGAAATACAGAGGTTTTCCTATTACGTGCAGCGCTCGCTTGTCTAATGGGATAGCTAGTTCTTTTACCTGGTCTTCAATGCCTACCTTTCTTAACGCTTTCCAACCCCTGTCGCTCATCGCCAGATTTATTGATCTCCCGGAAAACTCTACAGTCCTGATATCGGGCCTCCGGTCAAAGACCGTAACCATATGTCCGCGTTTGCGCAAATAAATAGCGAGTAAGGAGCCTACTAAACCTGAGCCAACAATGGCAATGTTTTTACTGATCTGTGTCATGGGCAGGCTCTTAGACCTTGAAGATGATGCTATAAAGGTAATAAAATTAGGGCATTGTGAATTTTATCGGGCCGTTAAGAGAGGGTTAGAACCACCGGTTTCTTTTTTAGCTGGATTTTAACAACAGAGGAACATCTTTTTGTAGACACGAAACGTATGTCTAACAGAAGTATCCCGCTTAGGCGTCTATATATATCCATGAGTCCTTCCCATTAAATTGGTGAAGGACTTTTCATTTCTATTATGAGAGGTATTAGCCTAAGAGATTATTCCATCTACGATACCGTATTCCACCGATTCCTCCGCGCTCATCCAGTAATCTCGATTGAAATCTTTCATGATCTTCTCCTTGGTCTGCCCACAGTTTTTTGCGAGGATCTCTGCCCCTAATTCTCTTGTCTTGAGAATCTCTTTCGCCTGTATCTCGATATTGGAGGCCTGACCCCTTGCGCCACCACTAGGCTGATGGATCATAACCCTGGCATGGGGCTGGATAAAACGGCGACCTTTTTTACCTACCGACAGTAGAATAGAGCCCATTGAAGCAGCTAAACCTGTGCAAATGGTAGAAACAGGACTTTTAAGCGAAGTAATAGTATCGTAAATCGCAAAACCGGAAGTAACATAGCCCCCTGGACTATTGATATATAAACTGATTTCTTTGTTGCTTTGCATATCGAGGTACAACAATCGGTCTATGACGTGCTTTGCCGAATCGTCATCTACCATACCCCATAGAAAAACCTTGCGTTCTTCCAGCATCTTTTCATCGATCGCTTCCTGTACTTTGCTTTTCTTTGCGCTCATAAAATGATTTCTGTTAGATGTCAAAATTAATCATTTTATTCCATAAGAAAAGCCTCCAGTTTAAAGCTGATCTTTCAAAAAGCCATTATATTTGATAAAAACCATACGATGAAGAATTTCCTGTTACCGTTTGTCGTGATCTTAGCTCTCTTTTCATGCAAACCAGAGAAAAACAAAACCGTTGAAAAGGAGAAAGAACCATTATCCATTCTCGACAAAATTGCCCTGGCCCACGGATACGATAACTGGTCTAAGGTGAGCGAAATCACATTCACTTTTAATATTGATAGAGATTCTTCTCATTATGAGAGAAGCTGGCGTTGGAAGATTACAGATCGTGAGGTTACCAGTGTTTCCGAAACCGGTACCATCACCTACCACCGGAAAGCGATAGACAGTACACTATTTGAGACCGATGCACGGTTTATTAACGACAAATATTGGTTCCTGGCCCCTTTTAACCTGGTTTGGGATCGGGACAATTTTACCTTTAGTCAGGAATCTGATGCCATCGCACCCATCAGCGAAGAGAATATGCAGAAACTTACTATTGTGTACGGGAACGAAGGCGGTTATACCCCCGGAGATGCCTACGACTTCTACTTTAAAGATGATTATTTAATACGCGAATGGGTTTTTAGGAAAGCGAACCAACCCGAACCTACTCTTGCAACTACCTGGGAAGGATATCAGAATACTGGCGGGCTTGAGCTTTCGACCTCTCATAAAATGGCAGAGGGCTCATGGCGTTTATACTTCACGGGTGTCGAAGTACATTAATCGGATCTAGGCATTTATGCCCTTTTCCTTCTCATTAAGATCGTAGCGAATAAGACGGCGACAGCACAAGCCAGCAATGCTATAAATGTTAAGCTGAGTGAAAATTTCTCAGCTATGAATCCGAGGATTACCGGGCCTAACAAAAACCCGGAATATCCTGAACCTGCAATAAAGGCGACCCCCTGAGAGGATTCGACCCCTTTTACATTCCCACCAATCCTAAATAACTCCGGTACTATTACCGAAAATCCCAGACCGGTGAGACCAAATCCAATAATCGCGAGATAGGTTTGCGAACTCAATACCAGAATATAACCCAATATGGCAATAATGCATCCGATGGCCACAATTCTAACGGACCCTATACGAGAACTGATCCAATCTCCCAGAAATCTTCCTACCGTCATTAACGTTTGAAACCCGAGAAATCCTGCTCCCCATAGAGCTTCAGGGGCAATACTTACTTCTTTAAGGAAAAGACCGCTCCAGTCGACAATGGCGCCTTCACTCCCCATCACGACAAAGGAGACGATGCCGAGTAAAAGCAATGGCCTGAAATTCTGAAAACTGAAAGGTTCCTTTTCAATGGGTGCCGCAACGATGTTTTTATAACTTTTGTGAAACAGAAAATTTACGGCAAATACCAGGAGTACTGCCATGCCCATATGGAGTGCTCTATCGTCAAAAACAGGGATCAAAAAACTCCCCAAACCTGCCAACACACCGCCTAAACTGAAAAATCCATGGGAAGCCGACATAAAGTTTGCCCTATCTTCTTTTTCGATCTCAGTGACCAGGGTATTCATGGATATATCGGTAAATCCGTTGGTAGCACCGAAAATGAACAGAGCGATGGCCAGCGTAATAAAGCTTGGCGCTATCAGCGGGAATATCGCGGTCAAACAAATCAATATAGCTCCGATCCAGGTCGCTTTACCAACACCTAGTCGATTGATAATGCGCGATGCGATGGGAAATACCGTAAAGACACCAAGGGAAAGGAAGAATATCGCGATGCCCAGTGTCGCCTTATTAATGTCCAGATCTTCTTTGACAAAAGGTATATAGATCGCCCAGGTTCCGAAGAGGATGTTAAGGCTTGCAAAAACCCAGGCAGGGCCAAAATACCTCGGGTTGGTCAGTATGAGTTTTAGAGATTTCATTTCCTGCCTCGTTCCAAAGGCCACAAAGATACAATCATTCCATGTACAAAGCGGTTACTTCCAGACGATTCCTGTCGGGGTCCAAAGTTTCAAACTCATAGTAACCATCACCAGTTTTGCGTGGGCCGCTTAGGATCTCAAATCCATCTGCCTGTAATTCACGTGCTTTTTTATCCACAAGATCCATGTTTGCCACTCCGAATGCCAGATGTACAATCCCTTGATGCTGTGCCTGAACCGTATCGTTATTTTTAGCATGAATGCCGGGCATTTTCATCAATTCCAATCTTGCTCCGGATTCGAAACTAAGAAAATAACTCTCAAAATTTTTCTCGACATTGACATACTTATCGTTGGGGACTGCATCGAAATATTTGATGTAAAACTCCTTTAGTATTTCCAGCCTGTCCGTCCAAATTGCTACATGTTCCAGTTTCATTGTGCCTTATTCAAAATTATAAGGACTTAGATTCGATCCCAGCCTTCAGAATTTGACCAAAACGGTACATATCTTCAAAACTACAGTAAAAGGGTGCGGGCGCCAGGCGAATCACATTGGGTTCCCGCCAATCTACAATAACCCCCTCCTTCATCAGGTAATCAAAAAGCGATCTGCCTTCGCCATGCAGCAAAACAGATAGTTGGCAACCCCTGTCTTCCGGGGTGATGATCTCAAAATTACCCTTGACCTCCCTACCCACTTCCTGTATAATAAACTCGAGATAGTCCGTGATCAGTCGGCGCTTTTTAATAAGCGCCTCCATCCCCACTTCTTCAAAGAGCTCAAGCGAAGCCAAATAAGGTGCCAGTGCAAGCACAGGAGCATTGCTTAACTGCCAGGCATCGGCCGTGTCGATAGGTTCGAATTCCGGTTTCATCAAAAACCGACTCTCCTTCTTGGTGCCCCACCATCCTTCAAACCTCGGGATATCTGTTTTACCGAGATGTCGTTCGTGCACAAATACGCCGGAAGCATTCCCCGGGCCGCTATTCATATATTTATAACTACACCATGCCGCAAAGTCTACCCCCCAGCGGTGTAGATCCAAGGCTACATTGCCTACAGCATGTGCCAGGTCCCAGCCTACTATTGCTCCTTTATCGCGGGCTGTCTTCGTGATCTTTTCCATATCGAAGACCTGGCCGTTGTAGTAGTTTACTCCACCTATCAAAACCAGCGCCAGTTCCTCGCCAACCTCTTCTATTTTTGCCAGAATATCCGCTGTCCGCCAATGGTGTTCTCCCGGTCTCTTCCTAAGCTCAACAATTGCCGATGCGGGATCCAGACCATGAAATTTTACCTGGCTGTTTATCATATACTGATCAGAGGGAAAAGCTTTTTCCTCCACCAGTATTTTATTTCTATTAGCATCCGGCCTGTAGAAGGAGACCATCATCAGGTGTAAGTTAACCGTCAGGGTATTCATCACTGTGATCTCTTCGGGATTAGCCCCTACAACACTCGCCAAGGGTTTAGCCAGTTGCTCATGGTAGTCCCACCAGGGTTTCCCGGCATAAAAATGACCCTCTACGGCCAGATCCTTCCAATCGGTCATAATTTCGTCTACAAAAGCCTTTGTGCGTTTAGGTTGTAATCCTAAAGAATTACCGGTGAAATATATTACGGGACGATGGTTCACCACGGGAAAATGAAACGCATCCCTATAGATGCGAAGCGGATCCTGCTGGTCCAATTCACGTGCGAAAGTCAGAAGGTTTTGAAATTGCATTCGGCAAGTTTTTTCAAAAATACGATATGGATTCTAAAATAGACCCGGGAATACTGCTCAAGTTTTTCTGAGCCGCATTTCGATAATATGCTTTTTAAACCCTGCCTTTTCATATGCTCTGATAGCGGGCTTGTTTTCGTCATATACGGTAAGCCTAAGTTCCGAAAGTCCTTTTTGCAATGCCCAGCCGGTAAGTGATTCGATGAGCATCAAATTAATCCCTTTACCCCTGAATTCGGGCAGGGTATACATAAAGCCAAGATAGGCGTAATTCTCATGATCGAGATAAGTCCTGGCCTTTTTGGATCGGGCATAGCCCGAACTCACTATTCTTCCCTCCTTCTCCGCTACGAAAACAGCAACTTCATCATCTTCAATAAATGAAAGCAGATCGTAATAATGGACTGGATCTTCACGAATACATTCATCGAATGGCCTTTCGGCTTTTATCAGTGCCTTCTCGAAGGTCAAAAGCGTTTCCAGGTCATCCACAGAGGCCTCCCTGATGCGAATGTCATCCATAATCCCCAGGAAATAATATAATCTAAGGTAGTGCTTTAATCGCTATTTTTATCGAAAATTCCCAAATGCATTTTCTTTCAGAATCTCTGGAACAATACATGACCGATCACTCGCAGGATGAGCCTGATTTGTTGTGCAGGCTTAGTAGGGAAACTCACCTAAAGGTTGTCCAGCCACGGATGATCACAGGACATTACCAGGGGAGGGTACTGAGTTTGATCTCCAAAATGATACACCCACAGCATATTCTTGAAATCGGGACCTATACTGGATATTCTGCCCTTTGCCTCGCAGAAGGCCTTGGGAAAGGCGGAAGCCTGCATACGATCGATATCAACGAGGAATTGCACGACATACAACGCAGGTACTTCGATGAAAGCCCCTATGGTCAGAGCATCGTGCAATATACCGGGAACGCGATCGAGATCATACCACAAATAGAACTGAGCTTTGACCTGGTGTTTATCGATGCAGAGAAAACCGAGTACCCCAAATATTTGGAATTGGTACTCCAAAAGACCCATGCAGGTAGTGTGATTCTTTCCGATAATGTCTTATGGTCTGGTAAGGTGGCCGAAAAGGCAGCCCATAATGATAAAGCGACACGCAAGCTTCAGCAGTACAACAAGATGATCAAAGAGCATCCGAAACTGGAAACGGTTATCCTGCCTGTAAGAGACGGTTTAAGCTTCAGTAGGGTTGTATAAATCGCTGGTAGCCTTTATTAAAAAGCAGTGCAAATAAGATACCCACCACTGTTCCTATGAAAATATCAAAAGGATAATGAACTCCAACATATATCCTGCTGAATGAAAAAATAACGGGCCAGATGAATAATAACCATGTATAATTCATTTTTTTACGGAGAAAAAGGTATACCAGAGTAGTTATTGAAAAAGATGTGGCGGCGTGACCGGAAAAAAAACTAAATCCTTTAGGCTGGATCAGAATTCTGATCAGGTCTCGGAGCTGTTCATTGTTGTTTGGACGGAGACGTTCAAAAAAGTCTTTGGTTAAATTAGTGGCAATCAGCACCAGGAATAAAAGCAATAGCACCGTTAGAGACCGGTAAAGGCCCTCTTTACCGGGATAGGCCATTATGATCAATACAAAGAAAAGTATAAAAAGTGGCGTCCAGGAAATGATCTCGGTGGCTACCGTCCAGAAGGTGTCGTATTCTTCGATGCCAAGGGTGTTGAGATAAATAAAGATCTCTTTATCCCATTCAAAAAGTTTTTTGAGCATTCAACCGATTATTTCCGCTTAATCGTACCAGTAACATCATCCACATTCTTTTTCACCTTGTCAAATTCACTTTTGATATCTTCTGTGAAACTGGTATCGATTCCCTGTTTTTCGGCACTTTTATGGATCTCTTGTTTAATATCCTCGGTGGCGTCCTTTAACTGACGCATCCCTTTTCCAAGACTTTTTGCAATCCCGGGAATCTTATCGGCACCAAAGACCATCACCACGATGAACATGATGAAAAAAATCTCGGCTCCGCTTATGAATAATGCCATAGGGCTGTACATACTCACAAATATACTGTTAAAAACAAAAAGTCCCGATAAAAACCGGGACTCTTCTATCCTGATA
>JAHEJJ010000029.1:1612-39178 GCA_024638915.1 Robiginitalea sp. | reverse complement strand
GACCTTGGTGATGGCGAGACCCTGGTAGGCTTCTCAGGAAAGTATTTTTTGAGCCAGCATCACGCGCTTCAAGGTGAGCTGCTTTTTGGAGACATTACCGGTGTGAATATCCTGTATGGATACCACGGAGGATTTTCCGGAGCAGATAACTTACAATGGTATGCAGGTGGAGGTTTGGGCATACTCTTCGCCGATGGCGATTCGGACGTTGGTTTGCGGCCTTTAGTGGGTCTTGACTATAAAATCAATGGAGTGCCGTTGGGCTTTACTTTCGACTGGCGTCCGTACATCAGTTTTGACCAAGGATCTGAAGCAGCGCGGTTTGGTCTCGGCATTCGCTATCTCTGGCAATAAAAAATAATATTGAATTAAAAGCGGGATGATTCCCGCTTTTTTTTGGACTTATACCATGTTACAGTCAGTCCCCTGTAATAAGTGATCGAATTTTAGGGTGAAATACCCCAAATTAAGGCATTGGAGGGCGGATCTACATCCAGTCCTTATGCCTTTCTACAACTATTCCTTAGGATTTTACAACAAAAAAAAGGGTTGAGCAAGACTAGCAGACATATTTAAACGTTACATATTCAAAACCAATACGCATGAAAAAATTATTGCCCGTTTTACTTTTCGCACTTTTTTCTTCCGGTCTGGTAGCCCAGGAAGGCTTCAAGATCGGGCTCCAGGGAGGGATTCCCATCGGAGATTTTGATGACCAGCTAAGCTTGATCGTAGCTGCCGATATAGGATATATGTGGGCTATGGGCGAGGTAGTCGACCTGGGAATTGCCAGTGGATTTATCAACGGCTTTACCGATAAATTCGATACAGGTAGTGAACTGATCGACCTTCCGAACGTCCAATTTATACCCGCAGCGGCCTCTGTAAGAATTTGGCCTTCCAATTCATTTACGGTGGGTGCTGAAGGAGGTTATGCGTTGGGTATCAACGACGGTAATGATGGCGGGGCCTATGTTAGGCCGCTCATCGGTTATCTCTTCGGCACTTTTACCGAGCTGAACCTGTCTTATACGTACATCAGCCTGGAGGGCTCTAATTGGTCTTCGGTAACTGTAGGACTGCTATTCACTATCCCATCGAAAAACAGACTATCGCGTTTCCGGTCTTAGTGTAAACCTTAGGGGTGTCGCTAATATTACTTTTCCAGGAATTTTTCATTTTACTACATTTGGGTTATGAAGATCATCATCATCAATGGACCCAATCTAAATCTTTTGGGGAAACGAGAGCCTGAAGTATATGGCAGCATGAGTTTTGAGGCTTTTTTCAAAACCTTAAAGACGAAATTCCCGCAAGTAGATCTGGTATATTTCCAATCTAACATCGAAGGGGAGATTATCGATAAATTACAGGAAACAGGTTTCTCATATGATGGAATCATTTTAAATGCTGCCTCCTACACCCATACTTCTGTAGGTATTGGTGATGCCGTAAAAGCTATCGAGGCTGCTGTTGTTGAGGTGCATATTTCCAATACGATGAAACGCGAAGACTATCGTCATATATCCTATATATCACCGGGTGCAAAGGGCGTTATTCTCGGATTTGGATTGAAGAGTTATGAGTTGGCGATACAGAGTTTCGTGCAAGACTAGAATTACTCCCGTATTTTCATCACGGGAACTCCCTATGCTTTTATCTTTTCAAGAGCGTAGTAAAGAACCTTAACCAGGGCTTCCTCATCCCTGATATCACAATAATATTCCAGTTCGTCATAATAAGGGATACGATGGGTAGTTGTGTTGAAAACATATATAAACAACCTGTTCGAAGAAGAGCCTTCGCTTAAAAATGATCGAATTCGTATAAAAAGCTGTAGTTCAGAATTGCTGGTAACTGTTAAATTATCAATACTGCTGTAAGCGGCCATTAATTTTTTTTCTCCAGGTGGGCGTTTTTTGTTATTGCCCGAATGCGGATCCATCGTTGCAATAGATCCAGTGGTAAGGAAAGGCAAGCATTGATGTATCCTGGCCAGATTAAGAGCCACTTCCTTGTAGTTTTTGTTTTGGAATCCCTGGTCTTCTGCCAATTCGATGTCTGGAAATACTTTTTGAACAACAAGGCGTGCTATTCTGGCATTTTTGCGACGGATCTGCTCCCTTAAGGTAGAATCGCCTCTAGATCTAATCGAATTATATGTATGTGCATAAGCCATCGATAGTCTGCCATTCAGCCTGTAGATTGGCGCAATAGTATCGAATACCTCAGGAGTTTCCCTACACTTTACCATTTTGGGAAGTTGTGAGATTTCTTGTTTTTTGGATTTGGCCGTATGTGTTGAAGAACATCCGATGAAAATTACCAGACACAGAATAAAAAGGAAGTTCCTGTTCATTCAGAATGCCTTAAATACCGCTCCTCAATATAGAATGTTCCGAATGGCAGCAATGAGGCCAGAATAAGTCGGACCAATTGATCCCACTTTTGATTCTTTTGCACAAAAAATACTATGGCAAGGCCTACATAGGCCAGGAACAGGAATCCGTGCACATACCCTATGTAGATATTATACTGTGGAAGTCCGGCCCAATATTTCAGCGGCATACTAAAGCCGAATAAGGCCAGATATGAGAGGCCTTCTAATATCGCGGTGATTCTGAAGAGTTGTAGCACAATTAATAACTCCGATTGGATTAAAGATGGATCACTTCATCATAGGCCGCGGCCACAGCCTCCATCACCGCCTCGCTCATGGTTGGATGTGGGTGAACTGCTTTAAGGATTTCGTGCCCCGTTGTTTCCAGCTTCCGGCCAACTACGGCTTCGGCGATCATATCGGTAACTCCAGCACCGATCATATGACATCCCAGCCATTCACCGTATTTCGCATCGAAGATAACTTTTACAAATCCATCGGCCGTACCGGCAGCTTGTGCCTTTCCGCTGGCAGAGAATGGGAATTTTCCAACTTTTATGTCATGTCCTTTTTCCCGGGCCGCTTTTTCGGTCATACCGACAGACGCCACTTCCGGAACACAATAGGTGCATCCGGGAATATTGCCGTAATCGAGTGGCTCAACATGCATACCGGCTATCTTCTCAACACAAAGGATACCTTCAGCTGAAGCTACATGTGCCAGCGCCGGTCCCGGGGTAACGTCACCTATGGCATAGTATCCCGGAATATTGGTCTGATAATAATCGTTGACCACAATTTTATCCCGGTCTGTGGCTATTCCAACCTCTTCCAGGCCGATATTTTCGATATTGGTCTTGATCCCTACGGCGGAAAGCACAATATCGGCCTCTAGCTCTTGTTCACCTTTTGGGGTTTTAACAGTTGCTTTTACACCTTGTTCATCCGTTTCTACCTTGGTAACCTCTGAAGAGGTCATGATCTTTACACCTGCTTTTTTAAAAATTCTTTCGAGTTGTTTTGAGACTTCTTCATCTTCCACCGGTACGATGTTGGGTAAGAATTCAACCACGGTTACTTCGGTACCCATGGCATTGTAGAAATAGGCAAATTCTATTCCAATAGCGCCACTACCTACCACGATCATTTTTTCGGGTTGTTTCTCAAGTGTCATCGCTTCCCTGTAACCGATGACTTTTTTTCCGTCCTGTGGCAAACTTGGTAGTTCCCTGCTGCGGGCTCCGGTAGCTATGATTATATGGTCTGCACTATGTTCGGTTTCTTTGCCGTCATCGCCCTTTACCGAGATCTTTTTACCCTGTTTTACCTTTCCGTAGCCATTGATCACTTCGATCTTGTTTTTTTTCATCAAAAACTGAACGCCTTTGCTCATTCCATCGGCGACACCTCGACTTCGCTTTACCACGGCGTCGAAGTCTTTGTCGGCTCCATCTACTACCAGACCATAGTCTCCTGCATGTTTGAGGTATTCAAAAACCTGGGCTGATTTCAACAATGCTTTTGTAGGGATGCAACCCCAGTTCAGGCATACCCCACCCAGGCTTTCTTTTTCAATAATTGCCGTTTTTAAGCCCAGTTGTGAGGCTCTTATAGCGGTAACATAACCTCCCGGGCCACTGCCCAAAACTATAACATCAAAATGGCTCATCTATGTAGTTTTTGATTTTTAAAATTCGAAGTAGCAAAGGTACAAAACAAGACCGAAAGCCCATAGCTGACCACTAATTCCTTTCATCATCCAACCACGGATCGTGCCTGAATGACGAACCAACTTATTTTCGGAACATAGATTTGTTAAAATCTTCCGATTTTCCTTTTGGGATGGTCAGGGACTCCCATGCAGCTCCTTTGATATTTTTCGACACCCATACAATCTGGCCGGTGTGATAGGCATAGTGCGCAAGCTGCCGGTTAAGAGCTTCGGGAATACTATGCTCCTCATTACGGATTAGTACTTTCTTGTAAAAGTTCGTATTGTCGATTGTGTTCAGGGCATCAAAGACACATTGCCAGCCTCTTTCCCAGGCTTCGATCATATCGCTTAGGGAAGTATAGGGGTCTTCAAATTCCGTATCGCGGTGCCTCCAGGACTTCTCCCCATCCTCGGTCAGAAAATTGGTCCACCTGCTCAGCATATTACCCACCATATGCTTCACTATAATGGCAATGCTGTTACTTTCATCAGCAAAGCACCTATGGATATCATCATCACTGAGTTGTACAAAACAACGATCGCCCAGCGATTTGTAACGCTTCAATTCACCTGTGATATTCTGCAGGTAGTGTTCTGGAAAATTCATATGATCCGAAATACGCAATTATTTCGACTCAGGGATAAAGTTTAGGGCCGCACCGTTGATACAGTGTCGTTTGCCTGTAGTAGCACGGGGGCCATCATCAAAAACATGTCCTAAATGTCCCCCACAGTTGGCACAGTGCTCCTCAGTCCTTTTATATCCTATTTTGTAATCAACATCATAGGCGACCCGACCTTCGATTTCCCGGTCAAAACTGGGCCAGCCCGTACCTGAATCAAATTTATGCTCACTTTTGAAAAGGGGTGCACCACATCCCGCGCATACATAGGTGCCCTCTTCCTTATTTTTTAGAAGTTCACTCGATCCGGGTGTTTCAGTACCTGCCTTCCGAAGTACATAATATTCCATATCACTCAGTTCGGCCTTCCATTGGGCATCTGTTTTGTCGACCTTATAGGACTGCTTTTCGCTTGTTTCTGTTGTGGAGCTTTCTTTTTCCTGAGATACCCCTCTGCATCCGAAACTAACGCACAGCAGTATCAGAATTATCTTTTTCATATCAATTCTCTTTAGTTACTAATCCTTTGACGCAAATCCTGTTGATTCCTTTCAACAAAAAGATCATCACACAAAAATAAAGCCTGCGATTAATATTCCGCAGGCTTCGTTCAAGTATTTCAATAAAATTATTACAGTGTTACACGCTGAATATCGCTTTCTTTTACATTGAGCATGTCCATCACAACATCTATATTCGACAGGTTCACTCTGGCACCCTGTACAAAATCGGCTGGCAGCACGGCAATCCTGAAGATTTGATTATCCGTATCAGCGGGTGCAAGTGTGGACAGATCAAAGTCCGATTCCAGAAAAATGCTAACATCGAAGAAGGTATGATCGTAGTTATATTGCAGAATTCCCTGATCGAGCAAGCGGGTCTGTGGAAGTAGTCTCCAGATATCAACAGGAATACCGTCGGCATCTTCGGTCTGGTCCCATAAAATATAGACCAACACAACATCCGATTCGAAAACCTCGATGGTTTGTGGGAATTCGTAAAACAAGGCATAGTCATTCGCAGCTTCAAAAGTTCCTTCTATTTCGATAACCTGGCCGAGAAGATTGATCCCATCCTGTCCGTCTACACCGTCAAATCCGTCAAATCCAGGAGGTCCCGGAGGGCCTACAGGGCCTTCACAGGCGGTGATAAATATCAAAATCAACGTACTGAAAATCCATGTAATATTTTTCATAACTCTAAATTTTAATTCCTGATTCGTTTAGCGGTTTCGTCTTTTTTAAGTTTTAAAACCTACAGATACTGCCAAAAAATCAAAAAGCGGGCCAAAAATGTATCCGGGCCAAAAAAGATTTTTATAGCGACTTATAATTTTTGTGGCACCTTGAATTTTGAATTAGCTATAATTTCCTATTTTTAACCGAATACAAGCAAATAGCAAATATGTTCAAGCAACAACGTGTTGTGATTGAAAATATGACGCCTCAGCTCCACTGCGGCGCTTTTTTCATTAAAAGAGTGGTGGGAGAATCCGTGGAGGTAAAGACAGATGTTTTGGGAGACGGACACGATGTGATCCAGGCCGAACTACAATTCAAGCACGAAAAGGACAAAAATTTCTCAGCACAAAGAATGTCCCCTCTGGTCAATGATGCTTATACTGCCTCTTTTACCGTTGAAAAGCAGGGCTATTACTTTTACAGGATATCAGCCTGGGTAGATCATGCCCTGAACTGGCAACATGGTATCGAGGCAAAGATCAAAGACGGGCAACACGTTAAAAGTGAATTGCTGGATGGTGTTCAGTACCTAAATTATATCGTTAAGAAGGTTAAAGGGACGGAAAAGTCTTATGTGGAGGGCCTGATTTCTGATTTTGGAAATGAAAAGACCTATGATTCGGCGATAAAGGAGGCGGTCTCTGAAAAGCTTCATCATTTATTCTTGAAGTATCCCCAGCGAATTCTCTCAAATTTCAGCGAAGAACTCAGCGTTTATGTGGATCGAAAGAAAGCGAGTTTTAGCACCTGGTACGAATTCTTTCCCAGGTCATCTTCCCCCGAACCAAACAAGCATGGTACCTTTAAGGACTGCGAACGACTTTTAGAACGGATCATGGATATGGGCTTTGACACGATTTATTTCCCGCCCATTCATCCTATAGGAGAAGTTAACCGCAAGGGCCGTAATAATGTTGTTCAGGCCAAAGAAGGTGATTCAGGTGTCCCCTGGGCCATCGGTTCACACCTTGGTGGCCATAAGTCCATTCATCCTGAACTTGGAACTGAAGAGGATTTCGGGCGATTGGTAAAGAAGGCCAATAAGCTGGGTATGGAAATTGCACTGGATCTGGCCTTTCAGGCCGCACCAGACCACCCCTATATCAGTACAAATCCTGAGTGGTTCAGGAAAAGACCCGACGGAACTATGCAGTACGCAGAAAATCCGCCTAAAAAATATCAGGATATTGTTAATTTCTATTTTGAATCTCCTGCCTACAAGGAATTGTGGAAAGAATTGCTCGATGTTACGCTTCATTGGATCGGTTTTGGGGTGAAAATTTTCAGGGTCGATAATCCACATACCAAACCATACTATTTCTGGAACTGGCTGATCACAGAGGTCAAGAAGAAACACCCCGACGTATTATTCCTGGCTGAAGCTTTTTCGCGCCCACGTGTGATGCAGCAACTTGCCAAACAGGGATTCTCTCAATCCTACACCTATTTTACTTGGAGGGTTCACAAACACGAGATCATCGACTATATGGTAGAGCTGACCCAGTCTGAGATGAGGGAATATTATCGTCCTAATTTTTGGCCTAATACTCCGGATATCAACCCTTATCACCTTCAGGGTTCTAACGATGCCATGCATATAATACGCTATGCCCTTGCAGCCACACTTAGCGGTAATATAGGTATTTATGGTCCTGTATTTGAATATATGGTGACAGAGGCCTTACCGGGTAAGGAAGAATATTTGGATTGCGAGAAATATGAGGTCAGAAACTGGGATTGGTCGAAAGAGAATAAACTAACCCATGTGATCACGAAACTCAATCAGGCCAGAAAAGATCATCCAGCGTTGCAGCAAACCAACAATATTAGATTCTGTCATATAGAAAACGACCGTTTAATGGCATTTTATAAATGGAATGATAGTCGGGACGACCAGGTATTGGTGATCATCAGTCTCGATCCATATTACTCCCAGCAGGGAATGGTGCAATTACCCCTTGCTGAAATGGGGATACACCAGGGACACGAAATGACAATGCATGACCTGGTTACCGATAGTGGTTACCTTTGGTATGATGAATGGAATTATGTCGAATTACATCCGGCATTGCCCTTCCACCTGTTTCAAATTAATCTGTGATCATGGCTAATAAAAAAGAGGAAAACCTGATGCAGCCACCCTATAAATTCGATGTGGCATGGGAGGAACTTTTAGAGGATAAAAAATTTACCGAAGTATTTCTGTCAGACGTACTCGAGGATTATGTACTTAAACAGAGGTGGTATGGGGGCAAGGCCAGTAAACTGAAGTATATCGAGCTACAGGAATACTTTAGGATCCAGCAAAAAGGCGAGGTATACTACGGACTTTTGCTGGAGGTGAATTTTGAGGAGGCATTCTATCAACACTATTTTATACCTATTGCTTTTGTATCGGATGAGAGCTTTGCCGAAAAGGACCGCATACTCCCGATCTCTATCAGAGGACAGGAAGGTTATATTATAGATGCCATCAATCTGGAAGCTTTTAGGAAATTGGTCTTCGAGCGTATACTCAGCGCGGAGCCTAACGATACAACCCGTGTACAGTATCATAAAAGTGTCAGTTTTACCGAAACCCAGTACGAGTCTTCGCGTTTTATGGGGATGGAACAAAGCAATACATCGGTGATTATTAACGACCGTTGCGTGATCAAGTTTTTCAGGCGTATCTATGCGGATAAGAATCCTGATTATGAAATGAGTCGCTTTCTATCGGAGCGCAAAGAGTACAAAAATACTCCGTCGTACCAGGGCAGCCTAAGTATCAGAGATGCTGAGAATGCTAATATAACCATAGCACTGATGCAGCAACTGGTACCCAACCAGGGCGACGCCTGGGAGTTTATGCTTAATGAACTTCATAAAATTTTCAGCAACCTCGAGTACAAATCCATCGACGTTCACCGCCTGCCACAGACCGAATTGTTTTTAGGGCTGAATATACGTGCGGTACCACCCGAGATCATAGATTGGGCCGGTTTAAATATTTTTTTAAAACTTCAGGTACTGGCAAGGAGAACCGCCGAAATGCATATTGCATTGGGCTCTGAATTTGAGGATACCGCTTTTACGCCCGAGCATTTCAACGGTGATTACGAAGTATGGCTTAAAAACAGGCTATTATATCAGTTCCAGAATCGCTTGAACACCGTGGAGAATAATCTTCATCGGCTGGAAGGACTTTCGCAGGATCTCGCTAAGGAATTTTTGGCACGCAAGAATGAAATAAGAAAAAGGTTTGTGAAGTTCGACTGGACCAAGTTAAAAGGTGAAAGACTCAGGGTACACGGAGATTACCATCTTGGTCAGGTATTGGTGAAGGAGGATGATTTTTTCCTTCTGGATTTTGAAGGTGAACCGGAAAGTACCATTCGCGACCGTAAGGTGAAGCAACCACCTTTAAAAGATATCGCAGGTATTTTCAGATCTTTTCACTATGCTGTTTATGCTACAATTTTTAATAAGGGCGAAAAATACCCCTATTCTCAGGAGGATCTGTATCATGCTGGTGAAGTTCTTTACCGCTACTTTATCGGGGTGTTTCTCGGTACGTATGAGACACTCATAAAAGAAAACAATATCAATATAGGATACCGGCAGGAACGTATTTTTCTGTTAAAATACTGCATGCTTGAAAAAGCGGTATACGAACTGGGATACGAAATGAATTCAAGGCCACGGTGGGCCGTAATCCCGCTGGAAGGCATAATGAGTATAATCAATGATAACCATTAATACCATCAAATATGGGCAAAGTAATCCCGCATAGTCTGTTTACGGACTTCGATATCGGCTTATTCAAGTCAGGAAAGCACTATAGACTATACGATAAATTGGGATCGCACCTGATAGAAGTAGAAGGCCAGAAAGGGACCTATTTTGCCGTATGGGCTCCCACTGCTAAATCGGTTTCCGTTATCGGGGATTTCAACTTCTGGCTGGAAGGTGAACATAAGTTGATGGTCCGTTGGGATGAAAGCGGCATCTGGGAAGGGTTTATTCCCGGAGTTGCCAAAGGAGCCTTGTACAAATATAAGATTCACTCCAATCACCACGATATCAAGACTGAAAAGGCCGACCCTTATGCAAGATATTGTGAGCACCCACCGAATACAGCCTCAGTGGTTTGGGATGCCAAATATTCATGGAAGGATAAGGAATGGATGAAAAGTAGGTCGGATAAGAACAGTTTGGACAGGCCTTTTTCAGTTTATGAAGTACATCTGGGTTCCTGGAAGCGAAAGAACGACAACGAATTTTTGAGTTATAAAGAATTGGCGGATGATCTGGTTAAATATGTAAAGGACATGAATTTTACCCATGTGGAATTTATGCCCGTAATGGAGTACCCTTTTGATCCTTCCTGGGGGTATCAGCTCACCGGTTATTTTGCTCCTACTTCTCGTTTTGGAAAGCCCGAGGAATTCAAGGCACTGGTAGATCAGCTGCATAAAAACGATATTGGCGTGATCCTAGATTGGGTCCCTTCACATTTCCCTGAAGATGCTCATGGCCTTGGCTTTTTTGACGGCTCCAATCTTTATGAGAATCCAGACAGGCGAAAAGGCTACCATCCGGATTGGAAGAGCCTTATATTTAATTATGGACGAAATGAAGTCCGGGCTTTTCTGATCAGTAACGCGCTTTTTTGGCTTGAACAATACCATGTAGACGGATTGAGGGTCGACGCCGTAGCCTCCATGCTATATCTCGATTATTCGCGTGAAGAAGGAGAATGGGAACCCAACATCTATGGGAACAACGAAAACCTTGAAGCCATTTCCTTTATTCGTGAGCTCAATGAGGAAGTCTACCGTAGCTTTCCCGATGTGCAGGCCATCGCTGAGGAATCTACCTCCTTTTCCATGGTATCCAAACCGGTGAATATCGGCGGACTGGGTTTTGGGATGAAGTGGATGATGGGATGGATGCACGATTCGCTCGAATACTTTAAAAAAGAGCCGATCTACCGTAAACATCATCAGAACGATCTGACATTCAGTATGACCTATGCTTTTACGGAGAATTTTATGCTGCCTTTTTCCCATGATGAGGTGGTCTATGGAAAGCAATCGATGCTAAATAAAATGCCAGGTGATGAATGGCAGCGCTTTGCGAACCTGAGATTGCTCTACGGGTATATGTTCACCCACCCGGGAACCAATTTACTCTTCATGGGTGGTGAATTCGGTCAATCGGCCGAGTGGAATTTCCAGTATAGTCTCGACTGGCATTTACTGGAATATGACTACCACTCAGGTGTTCAAAACCTGATACGGGACCTGAACAAGTTTTATAAAACCCATCCTGCGCTTTATGAAAAACAGTTTAGTTCGGAAGGATTCCAGTGGATTGACTATGGGGATGCTGAAAATTCGGTACTTACCTATATGCGTAAAGGACATGATGCCAAGAACGACCTGATCATCGCCTGTAATTTTACACCTGTACCCCGAAAGGATTACCGTATGGGTGTCCCGCGGAGCAAACAACTTAAAGAGATCTTTAATACGGATGCTAAAGAGTATGCCGGGTCAGGAATGCACAATGCTACCCTGAAACCCTCTAAAAAAACCTGGCATGGACAAAAGTATTCGGTGGTGATTACGATTCCACCCCTTGGAATGGTGGTTTTCAAATGATTAAAACATCCGCAATCGTTGTAGTTTATAATTGGCTGCATTAGTATTTTAATTTTAGCGCCTAATGTCTTTCTTTTGTGTGTCTTTAAAACAGGCACCTAGGTTTCCTGATCCAATTGAGGAACTTTGAGGATCCGGGCAGACTGCTGTCTTTTGACAACTTTAAATGAATCGACCATGATTACCAATACTGAACTCGAATACAAAGGCAACCTTTACCCGGATGCCATTGTGGATTTCAAACAAGATAACGACAAGTTTTATTTTACCACTTCCAATGGTGTGATCCTGGAACTTACGGTGCTCAGAAATAGTGCCCTTAGATTCAGATACGCTACCGACTATAATTTTCAACCCGATTTTTCCTATGCGATCGATCCTTTTGCGAGCAGAGGATATAACAAGCTCGAGGCCTCTGAAACCAAAACAGAGTACCTGGTGGAGACCTCTAAGATCAGGGTTTTGGTTGATAAAAAGACCTTAAGGGTTCAGATTTCGGACTTAGATGGTACCATAATTAGCGAAGACGAACTCGGTTTTCATTGGGAGGAAAACTATGAATATGGCGGGAATTCCGTTAAAATGAGCAAGATCACACAGCCGTCTGAAAGTTTTTATGGGATGGGCGATAAGGCCACTCACTTAAACCTTAAGGGTAAGAGGGTAAGCAATTGGGTAACAGATTCATATGCCTATGTCAAAGATCAGGATCCGCTTTATAAAGCCATACCATTTTATATAGGTCTTCATAGTGATGTGGCGTACGGGATATTCTTCGACAATACCTTTATGACCCATTTTGATTTCTCTCATGACAAACGGAATGTTACCAGTTATTGGGCCGATGGTGGAGAGATGAATTATTACTTTTTCTACGGACCCGAAATGTCGCAGGTGGTTGACGCTTATACCGATCTGACAGGTACACCCCAAATGCCACCGCTCTGGGCTTTAGGATTTCAGCAGTCTAAATGGAGCTACTTTCCTGAAAGTCGCGTAAAAGAGATCGCTTCTACTTTTAGGAAGCTAAAGATCCCTTGCGATGCGATTTATCTCGATATCGACTATATGGATGGTTTTCGATGTTTTACTTGGGATAAAACCAAGTTTCCCAACCCGAAGGCTATGATTGATGACTTGTATGAAGACGGATTTAAGACCGTAGCGATGATCGATCCGGGTATCAAGGTAGACCGTGACTATTGGGTGTACAAAGAAGCCCTGGAAAAAGATTATTTCTGTAAACGAGGTGATGGGCCTTTGATGCGTGGAAAAGTTTGGCCAGGAGAATGTAGTTTTCCTGATTTTACCAATCCGGAGGTACGACAATGGTGGTCGGAATTATACAAAGAAATGATGGCCGAAATTGGTGTTCATGCGGTATGGAACGACATGAATGAGCCTGCGGTAATGGAAGTTCCATCAAAAACCGCCCCACTGGATACCCGACATGACTATGATGGCCATCCCTGCAGCCATCGCAAAGCTCATAATATCTACGGTACTCAGATGGTAAGGGCCACCTATGAAGGGGTAAAAAAGCACGTATTTCCAAAACGACCATTTGTAATTACCCGCGCCGCCTATGCCGGGGCGCAACGATTCACATCGACCTGGACTGGTGATAATATCGCGACCTGGGAACATCTGTGGATTGCCAATGTCCAGGTACAACGGATGTGCATTAGCGGGATGTCTTTTGTGGGATCTGATGTCGGCGGTTTTGCCGAGCAACCCAGTGGGGAATTATTTGCGCGATGGATTCAGTTGGGGGTTTTCCATCCATTTTTCAGGGTGCATTCCAGCGGTGATCACGGGGATCAGGAACCCTGGTCTTTCGATTCAGAGGTTACCGACATCGTTCGGAAGTTTATCGAACTCAGATATCAACTGCTTCCCTATCTCTATACCATGTTCTGGAAGTATTCCAGGGACAGAATCCCAATGCTGAAACCACTGGTCTACTATGATCAGGAAGACCATCAGACCCATTTTAGAACAGACGAGTTTATTTTTGGAGATCATATTTTGGTGTGCCCGGTGCAGGAACCCAATGCAAAAGGAAGGCGTATGTATATCCCCAGGGGAAAATGGCATAACTTTTGGACTGGTGAAGTGGTGGAAGGCGGTACCGAAAAGTGGGTAGTAGCCGATTTGGATAAGATCCCGATCTTTATAAAAGAAGGTGCAATTATACCGAAATATCCAATACAGCAATATGTTGGCGAGAAAAAGATAGACCAGTTAACGCTCGATGCCTATTACAAAAACGGAGTGGAAAATTCTACCTTGTACGAGGATGAACAAGAGGGATTCGATTATACAAAGGGTATATACAGTCTCAGGAATTTTAAGCTCAACGGAAAGAAAAACGAATTGATCATACAGCAGTTCAAGGACGGATCATTTATCACGGATTATGATAAGATAAAGATCAATCTGATAGGTTTGTCGTTCAAGATAAAGGAGATCGAATTAGATAATGAGAAGATCTCACTGAAAGAAGCAGGGCTGAATGGAAATAATTCCATCGAGATCGATAAAAACTTTACCGAACTTCACATTATGGGCAAGTGATTAAATTTTGTATTTTGAACGGATAAATTGGAGAAAATGAAAAAGTGTCTTTTAATCGTATTGGTTTTTTTAGGTTTAGCCGCCTGTAAGGTAAATCCGTTTACCGGTAGTAAGACGCTGAATTTCTATCCGAACAGCCAGATATTTCCAATGGCCTTTTCTCAGTACGATCAGTTCCTGACGGAAAATAGTGTGATTGAAGATACAGACCAGGCCAGGATGATAACAAGGGTAGGGCAACGCATTTCTTCAGCCGCTGAACGTTGGTTAAACGCCAATGGCTATGCGGGCTATTTAAAAGACTACCGATGGGATTATAATTTGGTTAAAGACTCGACAGTCAATGCATGGTGTATGCCTGGCGGAAAAATTGTTTTCTATACCGGCATATTGCCAATTGCCCAGTCCGAAACCGGCATTGCCGTGGTCATGGGGCACGAAGTGGCGCATGCCTTGGCAGATCACGGGGCTCAGCGGATGAGCGCCGGTACACTCCAGCAACTGGGGGCCGTGGCAGGTAACGTGGCGATCAACGATCCCGCGGCGAGAGATACTTTTAATATGGCTTATGGCCTGGGCTCTTCCGTGGGAGTCATGCTTCCCTTCAGCAGGAGCCATGAGACGGAAGCAGACAGAATTGGCCTGCAGATTATGGCAATCGCAGGCTATAATCCGGAGGAAGCTCCGGAACTTTGGAGACGGATGAAAGCCAATGCCGGAGGCCAGGCACCACCCGAGTTCCTAAGTACACACCCTTCCAGCGATACTCGTATAGCAAACCTTACCCAGTGGATTCCGCTGGCCAAAGAAGAGGCAGGTAAATTCGGTGTAACAAGTTTTAAATAAATATTCTGAAGTCCTCTCGGGATTTTGGAATAATTGTATCTTGAAGGCTGTTCCATGGGGAACAGCTTTTTTTTGTTATGGCCGTTAGAATCCCGATCAAAGGAAGTAAAAAACTACTCAATGCCTGGGCCTTTTATGACTGGGCCAATTCAGTATATAGCCTTGTCATCGCTTCGGCGGTGTTCCCGATTTTTTATGGTGCCCTATTCAGAGCAGCTGAGATAGAGAAGATCGAGGTTTTCGGTGGCGAAATTGCGAGGGCTCCGTTGATCAGTTATGTTACTTCTTCAGCTTTTTTGTTTATCGCTCTTATCACACCACTTATATCCGGTATTGCCGATTACCTTGGCAATAAAAAGGTTTTTATGCAATTCTTCTGCTATTTGGGTGCCGTCTCCTGTATTGGCTTGTATTGGTTTTCCCTGGAGAGTATCTACCTGGGTCTCACCTTCTATTTTTTTGGGCTCGTAGGTTTTTGGGTAAGCTTTGCCATCAGTAATTCCTATCTGCCAGATATTGCATTTCCGGAGCAGCAAGACCGTATCAGCGCCAAAGGGTATTCCATGGGATACCTGGGCAGCGTTCTGTTGCTTGTATTCAATTTATTGATGGTGATGTATCCCGATCTTTTCGGCATTGCAGCCGATGAAACGGAAGGAGCGGAAATGAAGGCCATGAAACTTTCCTTTGTGTCTGTCGGTATTTGGTGGATCCTTTTTAGCCAGTATACCTTTTTTCACCTGCCTAAAGGGAATAGACGTGACGGGGAACGGCATCATGTTATTCTAAATGGATTCAGGGAGCTGAAAGGCGTATGGAAGCAGATGGGGCAGGAAACCCGACTTAAGCGATATCTGATCGCGTTTTTCATCTACAGCATGGCGGTTCAGACCGTTATGCTGATCGCTACCTATTTTGGAGAGGAGGAGATTCAATGGGGCTCCGATAACCAGCGCACCTTAGGATTGATCGCGAGTATATTGGTCATACAGCTCGTCGCAATTTTAGGAGCCACACTTACAGCCAGAGCCTCTGAAGCCTTTGGGAATATCCGGAGCCTGATCGTGATCAACATCCTATGGATTGGCATATGTATCTATGCCTATTTTCTGGTAACACCGATGGAGTTTTACATTGCAGCAGCCTTTGTGGGTCTTGTCATGGGCGGGATCCAGGCACTGTCCAGATCTACCTATTCCAAATTCATACCTAATACTATCGATACCACATCCTTTTTCAGTTTTTACGATGTGTCTGAAAAGATAGGTATAGTGATCGGTACCTTTCTCTATGGACTTGTGGCCCAGATGACAGGCAGTATGCGTAATGCGGCCATTTTTCTCGGTATTTTCTTTCTGCTTGGAGCCATCCTGCTGACCCGCGTTGATAAAAAAACCCGGAATTAATATTCCGGGCTACCTTAGTGATTCGTTTTTTGATCGGTATTTATCCTTTGGAGATGCCTCCTGAACCCGAGGCTTTACTATCTATTTTCTTGGGATTCCCGCGATAATGGATATCACCTGAACCCGAAACCCTGGCATACAGCATCTCATTAGCGGTTACTTTTACATCAGCAGATCCCGAGATGGTGGCTTCAACCGTGTTGGCACTCAATTCGTAAGCCGTTACATCTCCTGAACCCGAGACTTTGATGGTAAAACTACCTGCGCTTCCGCTGAGATCAACGTCACCAGAACCAGATAAGGAGGCCGCTACGTTGTCGGCTTCGACTTCAAGGCTAACATCACCGGACCCTGATAATTTTGTTTCAAAATTGTCTGTTTTGAGAATGGTTTTGGAAACAATATCCCCAGAGCCGGAAAGAGAAACAGTAGAAATAGTTTCTACGGGTACCGTTACCAAAATACCACCGTCGCTGCCCCAGGAAGAGGGCTTAAGATTCACTCCTTTTATAACCTTAATAACGAGTTTATCGTCTTTCACCTCTGTTTTGATATATTCCAAAAGGTTTTCCTCGCCACGTATTTTCAGCGCTCCTTCAGCGCCTGATACAAGCTCGACATCAAACCAACCTGCCAAAGCCACTTCATCGTAGTCAGCGGTAGATCTCTCGATCGTCACTACATTTCCGTTTCCTTTTACTTTTTTCCATTGGGCGTTAACAGTCGCAAATGCAGTTAGGGCCAGGGTTATTGTTATGATCTTCTTCATGATATTGATATAGTGTTTAGCTATTGAATACTAGTTTTTGAAAAAAGTTATATTACCATAATCTGAGGTTATATTCACGCTATTCCCGCTATTTTCAGATCCCTGAAATCCTTTATAATATCTTTCGGTGGATCGCTCTTTGCTGATATTGATCTCAAAATCTTCCTTTCCATTTACACTAGCGTATTCGGCAGTAACTTCAAAATCGAAGCTGTAATTCGGATCGTAGCCAACTTTTATACCGGTGTAATCGGTTCTTAAATTGATGTTACCGGCATCTTCCGCCATCCGGTCGATATGGATAGAGCCGTAATCGGCACTGATATCCACATTGCCATGTATGGTGCCCAGTTGTACCTTGATATAGTCTCCATTCCCCTGTACATTTTCTGCTTCACCTACTTCCAAATTGCCATAATCTGTGGAATAGTCAAGATTTTTCATTTTGTTGATCGTACTGTTGGTATAATCGGCCCGCAAAACAAGGTCTCCTGCTTTTTCTATTGTAAAACCGGAGTAGTCGGCGTTAATCTCCGCGCTATTCACATAACCGATATTGGATTTTGACGTGTAATCAAAATTCAATTGATTATTTCTGCCGCGCAGTTCACCTATGTCGAGCCTGCCGTAGTCACAGCTAATTTTTGCGTGACCATCGATGCGATCAAGGCTGATGTTACCATAGTCGTTATTTAGATGAACGCTGTTCTTTACGGGTAGCTTAATGGTATAGTTTACCTGAACATTTACGTTGTTTTTTCTACCCCAGTTCCAACCCCAGCTATTCCCTTTTTTGTTGAACAGGGTTTTGGCGGATACCACTGTATTGCTGGCTTCGAATTCAACGTCTATCTCGTCTAAACGCTTTTGAACTTTTTCTTCGTTATTTCCATTGGCTTTGATATGCACCTCTATTTCCACTCGGTTCTGGTCCCAAGAGGTCAGTGTGATATTGCCATAACTGTTCTTTACCTTCAGCAGTGCATTGGCATCCACATTGAATTCTTTATTGATCCTTTTTTCCTTAGTGTGCTTTCCTTTTAATTGCCCTCCACCAGCCAAAAGAGTTGCGGGGGATACAAGGAGCGCTACGATGAAGTATTTAAATAGTATAGTTCTCATCATTATATGATTTTACGTTTTTGATTGTGTTAATTTGATACATCACTTCTTCCAGAAGGGCTATCCTTGTTTGAAAGTTGGTGATCATGGCACTTAGTATCAACTTGCTGTCGCCACCGTCCAGCAGGTCTTTCTCGAGTCGTTTATAGTCTTTTTCCAGTTTCTGAAGTTGAAGCAGCGCGTCTTCGATAATGGTCTTGGTTTCCGGGCTGCTTTGTTCCTCCAGTTCACGAACTTGTTCTTCTATGAGATTGGCGAAATAAAAATGTGTCTGTGAGGCTTCCGGAGAAATCTCTGCCACGCGTTGTTCAATAGACGATTCATTCCCGAAATAACCAATTCCCAGGCTAACCAGGAGTGCGATACTTGCTGCGATCGAAAGCGGTTTCCACCAACCCCTTTTGCGGGTATTCAGGGTAACCACACCTTTGGATTGGTTCAGTTTCTCCAGAAATCGTTCCCGATGGCCTTCGCTGGGCTCGGCCATATCGAACGATCCCTTCAGGCTATTGAATAATTCGTCTATATTGTCATTTTTAAAACTCATAATCAAGCAGTTATCATTTTCTTTCTTAGACTTTCCTTGGCTCTTGATATCATAGTACGGCAATTCGCATAACTGATATCCATTATCTCACTGATCTCTTCATAGTCATATCCTTCAATAAGGTGTAAGGTCAAAGAAACTCTGTAATTGTCTTTTAGTCGGCTCATGGTTTCCATCACTTTTTGAGCCTTTCGCTTAGTACTCTCATGATCCGAAACAATGCCATCATTATCTTCGACCTTGTATAGTTTATCCTCAATGGATGTTTCATTTCTCTGTTGTTGCTTCCTATAGTGGTAAATACTATTGTTGATCACTATTCTTTTCAACCATGCTCCGAAGGTGACTTCGCCTTTGAACGTATGCAGTTTCGTAAAAGCTTTTAAAAACGATTCCTGCATTATATCTTCGGCTTCCGCACTATGCTTTACTATTCTTAGGGAGATATTGTACATCGCTTTGTAATATCGGTTGTACACTTCCATTTGTGCGCTTTGCCTGCCTTCCAGACACCACTCTAAAAGGGTGTTGATATTTTCACTATTTGGGCTCAAAAAGTAAATGCTTTGTCTTATAGATGACTCAAGATATCGATTGTTACAGTTTTTTTTAAAATTAATTCAGTTGGCATAGGAATTGCGCTAATGAGCTAAAGTAAAGCGCCGATAATTCGCTGCATAACCTATTTCCAGTAATTTGAGGCGGTATTAAAAGAAAAATTCACGATTGTATTCTGTTAATAGATGACAGAATGACCGATTATAATGATATGGGAGAATTTAAAATTTCAAATTTTGACAATATGTCGTTGCAGGGAATGGAAGAGGATTCCGAATTAATACCCCTGCTAACCCCGGAGGACGAGGAAGAGATGAACAACGAGACCCTTCCGCAGACCTTACCGATATTACCCTTGAGAAACACCGTTTTATTTCCTGGCGTTGTGATCCCGATTACCGCAGGCAGAGATGCCTCCATCAACCTTATAAAAGATGCCAACAAGAGCACCAAGGTAATTGGTGTTGTGGCACAAAAAGATGAGGAGACCGAAAATCCAGGCATCAAGGATATACACCGGCTAGGTACAGTCGCCCGGATACTAAGGGTACTGAAAATGCCGGATGGGAACACCACGGTGATCCTGCAAGGCAAAAAACGTTTTGAGATTACCGAGATCCTGACGGAACAGCCCTATATGACCGCCGTGGTGAGGGAAGCTGAAGAGAAGAGGCCATTCCCTGACGACAAAGAGTTTTTGGCGATTATTGAAGGCATCAGGGAATTGGCGTTGAGGATTATCAAGGAAAACCCAAATCTGCCCTCCGAGGCCTCATTTGCCATCAAAAACATCCAGAGCAATTCTTTCCTGATCAATTTTGTGTCTTCAAATCTGAACCTCGATGTAAAAGAAAAACAGGAGTTACTGGCTATTGGAAATCTACAGGAAAGGGCGCTTACCACCTTAAAATACATGAATGTCGAATACCAGAAACTGGAACTTCAAAAGGATATTCAATCTAAGGTAAGAAGTGATCTGGACCAGCAACAACGCGAGTATTTCCTTCACCAGCAGATGAAAACCATCCAGGAGGAATTAGGGGGTGTTTCCTATGATGAGGAGATACATGAGATGCAGAATAAGGCCAAGAAAAAAAAATGGAGCAAGGCTGTAGAAGAGCATTTTATCAAAGAGCTGGCCAAGATGCAGCGAATGAATCCTCAGGTAGCTGAGTATTCTATTCAGCGAAACTACCTGGATCTTTATCTCGATCTTCCCTGGGACCAATTCAGCAAGGACCAATTCGATCTGAAACGCGCCCAGCGGATTTTAGACCGGGACCATTATGGATTAGAAGATGTTAAAAGGAGGATCATAGAATATCTTGCGGTACTAAAACTGCGAGGCGATATGAAATCTCCCATCCTCTGCCTCTATGGCCCTCCCGGGGTAGGGAAAACCTCTTTGGGAAAGTCAGTGGCTGAAGCCCTGGGCAGGGAATATGTGAGGATGTCTCTGGGTGGTATGCGGGATGAAGCGGAAATACGCGGTCACAGGAAGACCTATATAGGGGCCATGCCAGGGCGTATTTTGCAGAGTATCAAGAAGGCGGGAACTTCTAATCCGGTATTTATTCTAGATGAGATCGACAAGCTCTCGAGTTCCTATCAGGGCGATCCTTCCTCGGCCATGCTCGAAGTTCTCGACCCGGAACAAAACAGCGAATTCCACGATAATTTCCTTGAACTGGGCTACGATCTTTCCAAGGTGATGTTTATCGCCACGGCGAACAGCCTTTCCACCATCCAACCGGCCTTGAGAGACCGGATGGAGATCATCAATGTTACCGGCTATACCATCGAGGAAAAAGTGGAGATAGGCAAGCGGCATTTATTGCCCAAGCAATTGAAAGAACATGGATTGAGTTCGAAAGATTTAAAAATCGGAAAGCGTCAGCTGGAAAAGATCGTTGAAGGCTATACGAGAGAATCTGGGGTCAGAGGCTTAGAGAAGCAGATAGCCAAAATGGTGCGTTACGCCGCCAAATCGATCGCCGTGGAAGAGGAATATAACAAGAAGGTATCTAACGCAGACATCGAAAAGGTACTGGGTCCGGCACGACTCGAACGGGACAAATATGAAAACAATCAGGTAGCCGGGGTGGTTACCGGATTAGCCTGGACCAGCGTTGGTGGCGACATCCTGTTTATCGAATCTATTCTTTCGAGGGGTAAGGGAAATTTGAATATTACCGGAAATCTGGGCAAAGTGATGAAGGAATCGGCCACAATAGCATTGGAGTACATCAAATCCAATGCGGATCATTTTGGGCTGGACCCCGCCATTTTTGACCGTTATAATGTACATATTCACGTGCCTGAGGGGGCAACTCCCAAAGACGGTCCCAGTGCCGGAATAGCCATGCTTACCTCACTGGTATCGCTTTTTACGCAAAGGAAAGTAAAGAAAAGTATCGCGATGACAGGCGAGATCACCTTAAGAGGCAAAGTCTTGCCCGTAGGAGGGATTAAGGAAAAAATACTTGCGGCAAAAAGAGCTCGGATCAAGGAGATCATCCTTTGTAAGGACAACGAAAAAGATATCCTGGATATCAAACCGGAGTATCTGAAAGGATTAACCTTCCATTATGTAACCGAAATGAGAGAAGTTATTGAAAAGGCCATCACGGACCAGAAGGTCCGGAATGCCAAAAAGCTTTAATGCTCTTTATTTTTAATTTCGATATCCATAGATCATCCGTTATTAAGATAGTCTCATATAGCGGAATTCTTCAATTCTGCCTATTTTTATCTTATGAGTAAGATTACAATTGCTATCGATGGATTTTCATCCACCGGAAAGAGTACCGTAGCCCGACAACTGGCCAATGCACTGGAATATATTTATGTGGACAGTGGAGCGATGTATCGTGCGGTTACCTTATATGCTATCCGCAATAAATTATACGACGAAAAAGATCCGGGACTGCAACGCCTGGTGGCTCAATTGCCCGAAATTCATCTTAGCTTTGTTTTCGACCCCCGTCTCGGGTACTCTGAGATCCTAATGAACGGTGAAAATGTAGATAAGGAAATCAGGAGAATGGAGGTGTCGGATCGCGTTAGTCAGGTAGCCGTTATAAGGGAAATACGCGAAAAACTTGTCGACATACAGCGGGATATCGGTAAAGACAAAGGAATTGTGATGGACGGACGGGATATCGGAACCGTGGTTTTCCCCGATGCTGAGCTAAAAATATTCATCACAGCAAGTCCCGATGTCAGAGCCAGGCGCCGGTATGAAGAATTGCTTGGAAGGGGTGAAAAGGTAAATTATGAGGAAGTCCTGAGGAATATCCGGGAACGAGACTACATAGATTCACACCGGGAATTCTCACCGCTAAAAAAGGCTGAGGATGCCGTAGAAATCGATAATAGTGAACTGGACATCGGGGAACAGTTTGACAAAGTATTGCGCTTGGCAAAGGAAACAATCGAGCAGAGCCTATAAAAAAGAGCGCATAATTGCGCTCTTTTTTGTTTTACCAGTTATTTTCTTGTCTTGAAAACCCGATCAGATTTTGGGGATCACCAGTTCCTGATCAGGATGGATGAGATCCGGATTTTTAAGAATATTCCGGTTGGCAGCAAAGATTTCTTTATACTTCATAGCATCACCATAATAGTGCTTTGCGATCTTGCTGAGGGATTCCCCGCTTTTCACCACATGTCTGTGGTAAATCGAATCATCCGCTACTGTGATATTGGCCTTGATGTCTGAAGGCCTATCTCCTGCGATCTCTTTGATCTTATCCCAAATGATATCCTTTTCGTACTGCGTTTTAGCTTCTCCTTTGACTTTTAGAACGCCATTTTCTTCCCGTACATCACCCCCCTGAATACCAAGAGATTCACCTAAGTCCAATACGGCCTGATACTTTGATTTTACGCTCATATATTTTGTTTTTAATGGTTAATATCTAGCCCACCAAGATAAGAAATAACAGGCGCTTTTTACCGGAAATCGCCTATTTTTTACTAACTGCCAAAAGCTCTCTTGTTTTAGGTTGTTAAAACAAACTTTAAATTGTACTTTTGCACACCTTTTTAACAAATTTTCAAGAGGAAAAGGATTTAGAAAAAACAGAGATCGTAACATCTTCTGCGGCGATTGTTTAACTCTTGTAAAGTCGTAGGATACAAAATGAATCAGCACATGGCTGAAGAAAAAACAACACCGGAGGTAGAAGAAACTGCTGAGGTGGCAACAGAACAAAAAGAGACTCCCAAACAAAACCCTGAAGAGTTTTTAAAGAATTTTGACTGGCAGAAATACGAAGAAGGTATTGAAACCATAGAGGATGCGAAACTCGAGGAATTTGAAAAACTGGTAGCTGAAAATTTTGTCGATACAGCCGACGAAGAGGTTGTTGAAGGCGTAGTTACTCATCTTACCGACCGGGAGGCAATTATAGATATCAATGCGAAATCTGAAGGCGTAATTTCACTTAACGAATTTCGTTATAACCCAAGTCTCAAGATAGGGGATAAGGTCGAAGTATTGATCGATATCCGTGAAGACAAAAGCGGCCAGCTGGTACTTTCTCATCGTAAGGCGAGAACTATTAAAGCATGGGAACGTGTAAACTCGGCCCATGACAAGGAAGAAGTAGTAACTGGTTTTGTGAAATGCCGTACCAAGGGCGGTATGATTGTCGATGTTTTTGGCATCGAAGCCTTCCTGCCCGGTTCCCAGATCGATGTTAAACCGATCAGGGATTATGATCAGTACGTAGGTAAAACCATGGAATTCAAGGTGGTCAAAATCAACCATGAGTTCAAAAACGTGGTGGTATCACACAAGGCCCTTATCGAGGCGGATATAGAGGAACAGAAACGAGAGATCATCAGTCAGCTCGAAAAAGGACAGGTGCTGGAAGGTGTAGTGAAGAACATTACTTCCTACGGGGTCTTTATCGACCTTGGTGGTGTAGATGGACTTATTCACATTACCGATCTTTCCTGGAGCCGGATCAATCATCCCAACGAAGTGGTGGAGCTCGATGAGAAGCTCAATGTAGTTATACTCGATTTCGACGATAATAAATCAAGGATACAATTAGGCCTTAAACAACTCGAGAAGCATCCTTGGGATGCCCTGGGCGATGAATTCAAAATAGGTGATAAGGTCAAAGGAAAAGTTGTTGTCATCGCAGATTACGGTGCCTTCCTTGAGGTAGCTGAAGGCGTAGAAGGGCTGATCCATGTTTCGGAAATGTCCTGGTCTACCCATCTTCGTTCTGCTCAGGATTTTGTAAAAGTAGGTGATGAGCTGGAAGCCGTAGTGCTTACCTTAGACCGTGAAGATCGGAAAATGTCTCTTGGGTTGAAACAACTTACACCCGATCCATGGACCGATATCACCACAAAATATCCGGTGGGATCCAGACATAAAGGTATCGTTAGAAACTTTACCAATTTTGGAGTATTCGTGGAGCTGGAAGAAGGGATCGATGGACTCATTTACATTTCGGACCTATCCTGGACCAAAAAGATCAAGCATCCGTCAGAGTTCGTAACTGTTGGTGACACCCTAGAAGTTGAGGTTCTGGAATTAGATGTCGAAGGACGTAAATTAAGCCTGGGTCATAAGCAGACTACTGAGAATCCCTGGGATAAATACGAGAAGGAATTCGCTCTGGGCACTGTACATAAAGCTTCCATCACCGATGTGGTCGATAAAGGTGCTGTTATTGCATTTAACGGCGACATAACCGCCTTCGTCCCTCAGCGTCATATGGAGAAGGAAGACGGGAAAAAGCTTGGAAAAGGAGAAGAAGCAGAATTCAAGATCATCGAGTTCAACAAGGAGTTCAAACGTGTTGTAGCAAGCCATACGGCGATCTTCCGCGAAGAGGAACAACGCAATGTAAAGGCCGCTAAGAAAAAAGCCGCTGCCGCTGCAGAGGAGGCCAAACCCACCTTGGGCGATGCGAACGAACAACTTCAGGCTCTTAAGGATAAAATGGAAGCGGAGAAGAAGAAGAAATAATTCGTTTCATTTTATTTATAAAACAGAAACCCCGTTCGAGAGATCGGGGTTTTTTTTGACCTCAAAAAATGAGGATTGGGAATTTCAAATTAGGAATTGAGCATTAGATTTGATTGCCAATAATCAGCAGACAGCAACCGATAGGTGCCAGCACCTAATTATCCATCATCATCTATTTAATTTTCAATTTTTAATTATCATTTATTCCCTATTTTTGTCAAACAAGCGTTGGCACCCATATCTATGAGTCAAAAAGTACTGCTGACTTCCAAGGAAATAAACATCATACTGCATCGACTGGCCTGCCAACTATTGGAAAATCATCTCGATTTTAGAAATACTGCCCTTATTGGACTTCAACCCCGCGGGATTTATGTCGCACAACGACTTGCCGATATTTTGCAACAGGATTATGGTGTAAAGGAAATAGAACTGGGATTTTTAGATATCACCTTTTATCGCGATGACTTTAGAAGAGGAGAGAAGCCCTTAACCGCCTCTACCACTGAGATCGAATTTATTGTTGAAGGAAAAAATGTAGTACTGATCGATGATGTACTTTATACCGGAAGGAGTATAAGAGCAGCCCTGACCGCGATCCAATCCTTCGGGAGACCCAATGAGATTGAACTTCTGACTTTGATCGACAGGCGTTTCAGCAGGCATCTTCCTATTCAGCCAAACTATAGGGGCCGTCAGGTAGATGCTATTAATGAAGAAAAGGTTAAGGTTATGTGGGCGGAGAATGAAGGCGAGGATAAAATATATTTGGTAAACCGATGAGACTATGAGTGAATTGAGTGTTGACCACTTACTGGGTATTAAATATCTCAACGAAAAAGATATCCATCTCATCTTCGAAACCGCAGACCATTTTAAAGAAGTCATCAACCGGTCTATCAAGAAAGTACCCTCATTGCGCGATATCACCATCGCCAATATTTTCTTTGAGAGCAGTACCCGTACCAAACTTTCCTTCGAGCTGGCAGAAAAAAGACTTTCAGCCGATGTGATCAATTTTTCGGCAGCCCAGTCCTCCGTGAAAAAAGGCGAAACGCTGATCGACACCGTAAACAACATTCTCTCTATGAAGGTCGATATGGTGGTGATGCGTCATCCAAATCCCGGGGCTGGTATCTTTCTCTCCAGACACGTAAATGCCTCCATCATCAATGCAGGGGATGGTGCTCATGAACACCCTACCCAGGCATTGCTCGACTCCTATTCGATAAGGGAAAAACTTGGACAGGTCGAAGGAAAGAAAGTCGTGATCGTAGGCGACATCCTCCATTCGAGGGTGGCCCTATCCAATATTTTTGCCCTTAAATTGCAAGGAGCAACGGTTAAAGTATGCGGACCTAAAACATTACTTCCCAAGCATATAGAATCTCTGGGTATTGAAGTAGAAACCAATCTTCGAAAAGCACTGGAATGGTGCGACGTGGCTAATATGCTTCGTATTCAGCGGGAACGAATGGCCTACAGCTATTTTCCTACTTCGCGGGAATATACCCAGCAATTCGGTGTTAATAAGGCCTTGCTCGATAGTTTGGACAAGGAGATTGTGATCATGCACCCAGGGCCCATCAACAGGGGAGTAGAGATCACCAGTGATGTGGCCGACTCCAAACAATCCATTATCTTAGATCAGGTGGAAAACGGAGTGGCTATTCGCATGGCGGTGATCTATCTCTTGGCCGCTAAAATTAAACAGTAGTTTATGATATTAGACAAAGAAGGGAATACTACAACGGTTTTACAGGAGAATATTACACTTTCGGAGTTTATAGATAATCTAAATCGTGCCTATTCTAAACTTAAGAAGGATCACCTGATTATCAACCTTTTTAGTTTTGCTCGCCTGGATACTGGCGAATTGCTCGAATTTCTAAACCTCTCCAACCGTCATCGTGGGGCAAATAAATCATTTGTACTGGTTACTGACAAGGTCAATTACGAAGATGTGCCGGATGAAATTTGCGTAGTGCCCACCATACAGGAAGCCAAGGATATTATCGAGATGGAGGAGATTGAACGGGACCTTGGAATATAGTTGATAGTGGAAAGTTGAAAGTTGAAATATGAAAATGTAATTCAGTCAGTTCGCATAATTTAGATAAGGCATAGACCGATTAGAGTCAATTTGTTTTTTCATGGTCAAGAATAAGCATATTAGCCGAATTAAAAGTTTTGGATTTGCACTAAAGGTGGTTCAATTGGTTCAAACAACCCAAAAACTCAAAAGGAATTTGTATTGAGCAATCAATTATTAAGATCTGGTACGGCAATAGGTGCGATGATTAGGGAAGCGGAACACGCTGAAAGCAGAAATGATTTTCGACACAAAATGAACATTGGATTGAAAGAAGCGAATGAATCCAGGTATTGGTTGGAATTGTGTTATAGAACTGAATACTTGGATGTGGTTGCTTACAATTCTCTGCATAAGGACGTCACGGAACTCATTAAATTGCTTGCATCAATAGTTAAATCTTTAAAGACATAATATGCATTTTACGATTGGAGGACACTCTATTTTCAACTTTCAACTTTCAACTTTCAGTTAAGCATGCGTTTGCAAATTCTAGGCTGCTATGCCGCTACCCCGAGGACATTGAGCAATCCCACGGCCCAGGTCCTGGAGATCAAAAATCATCTTTTTCTGATCGATTGTGGAGAAGGTACCCAGGTGCAACTCAGAAAGAATAAGGTTAAATTCTCGCGCATTCAACATATTTTTATTTCACACCTGCATGGTGACCATTTCTTTGGTTTACCCGGACTTATTTCAACTTTTAGGCTTCTTGGCAGGGAGAAGGAACTTCATATTTATGGGCCGAAAGGCATCAAAGAAGCAATAACGTTGCTGATGAAACTAGGTAATTCATGGACGAATTATCCCCTGATCTTCCATGAACTTGAATCTAAAAAAAGTGAAACGATTTTCGAGGATGAAAAATTGAGTGTGACCACCCTCCCGTTGGATCATCGGATTTATACCAATGGATTTCTTTTTACGGAAAAAGAAGGAGAGCGAAAATTAGATGTAGGTGCCATGGCTAAATACAAGATTGACCATCATTATTTCGGTGAGATCAAAAAAGGAGCAGATTTTACCCAGCCAGACGGTAAACTCTTGACTAATGATTTGCTGACCATGGATCCTCCATCGCCAAGGTCCTATGCCTATTGCAGTGATACCGCTTATTTCGAAAACATCATCCCGCTTATCGAGCATTCAGATGTATTATATCACGAAGCAACCTTCCTGGAGACCGAAGCTCATCTTTCTGGAACCACCAAGCATTCTACCGCGAAAGAGGCCGCCACTATTGCAAAAAAAGCGAAGGTGGGCAGGTTGATACTGGGACATTTTTCTACCCGTTACAAGAATATTGAACATTTTAAGGATCAAGCCTCCACAATTTTCGAGGCGGTAGAATTGGCTGACGATGGAAAAGTATTCGAAATCTGAGTATTTAGGCTAAAATACCTACAGAAATTCTTTTTCTCATAGGCTCTGCGCTGAATAAAATCAGTAAATTCTATAACTTGCAGCACAATGCAAGAAGATCTCCATAGTAACAGAAAGGCCTATAAAAAAAGTGCCCTCCTGGAAGATTCCATATCCGATAATCCTTTGGAATTATTCAGGAGGTGGTATTATGAGGTAGAAGCTCACGGTGGGGTAGAGGAGCCCAATGCTATGACACTGGCCACCCTGGGGCTCGACGGGTTTCCCAAGGTGAGGGTGGTACTATTAAAAAAATACACCTACGAGGGTTTTATTTTTTATACCAATTACGAAAGTGAAAAAGGCCAGGCTATTGCTCGCGATCCCAGAGTATGTCTTAATTTTTTCTGGCCGGTCATGGAGCGACAGGTGATCATTAAGGGTAAGGCCGAAAAAATTGCTCCCAACTTGTCCGATGGCTATTTCGAATCAAGGCCTGAGGGAAGTAAATTGGGTGCTATTGTTTCTCCTCAAAGCAGTGTAATCCCTTCCCGAGATTATCTCGACGATAAACTTAAAGCGCTCGAAAAAGAATATCACAAAAAGGAGATCGAGCGTCCGGATTTTTGGGGAGGTTTTATGGTAAGGCCTCACTCATTGGAATTCTGGCAAGGGAGACCTAACCGCCTCCACGATCGTATACGATATAGCCTGCAGGAAGATTATAATTGGAAAATAGAGCGTTTGGCTCCTTAATGCAATAAAATGAAGACACTTATTCTGGTAAGACATGGCAAGTCCTCATGGGAATACGCGGTAAGCGACAAGGATAGGCCGCTAAAAGAACGCGGTATAAACGATGCACATCTTGTGGGTAAGCATTTCAGTATGAAGGCCTTGGATATTGATGCGGCTTTTTCATCCCCTGCTTGTCGTGCGTTGCATACGGCAATGATTGTACTCAGGGAGTTTAACTATGAGTTATCCAATTTTCGAGTAACCGAGAATCTTTATGATTTCTCCGGTTCAGGCGTAGCCGATTTTGTACACAACTTGGAGGATCAGTGGCGAAAGGTGATTATTTTTGGCCATAACTATGCGTTTACCAATATCGCCAATCAATGGGGCGACCGAGCTATTGACAATGTGCCGACAGCGGGGTTGGTAGAACTCACATTTAATTCCGATCGCTGGTCCGATCTGCAAAGGGGTAGCACTAAACAAGTACTATTTCCAAAACAACTGAGATGATGTCCAAAACCGCCGTGGCCAAATCAAAAAAACAGTATATCAACCGGGAGATCAGTTGGCTGATGTTCAATGAACGTGTTTTGCAGGAAAGTGCAGACAAGCGCGTTCCGCTGATCGAAAGGCTACGCTTTCTCGGTATTTTTTCGAACAACCTCGATGAGTTCTTCAAGGTTCGCTATGCCACAGTAAAGAGAATTGTACTGGCTGGGAAGAAGGGTAAGAGCGCTTTAGGAGGAGAGAAAGCCAAAGACTTGCTAGCACAGATTACCAAAATAGTGATCGATCAGCAGACAAAAAGCCTTGAGATCCTTCATGATATAGAAAATGAACTGGAAGATCATAATATATTTTTGATCGATGAAACCGAAGTTACAGAGCATCAGGCCAGTTTTCTCAAAGAGTATTTCCTTCAACATGTGAGTCCCCAACTCATGTCGATTATACTAAATGATTTGAGGCGGTTCCCTACACTTAAAGACACGGCGGCCTATCTCGCGGTTAGAATAGCGCTGGAAAAAAATGCGACCGAAGAAAACGGCATTCGGTATGCACTTATCGAGATTCCCGAAGCCATAGACCGCTTTGTGGTCTTGCCACCGGAAGGTGAAAAGCAGTTTATCATAATCCTGGATGACCTGATACGCTATTGTCTCAGCAGCATATTTTCAATGTTCGATTATCATTCCATTACCGCGCACATGATCAAGATTACCCGTGACGCCGAACTGGACATTGACAATGATCTCAGTAAAACATTCATAGAAAAGATCTCTTCAAGCGTAAAAGGCAGAAAGATCAGCGATCCGGTCCGATTTGTCTATGACAAAAATATAGAACCTGATACCCTGAGTTTCCTAAAGGACAAAATGAGAATACAGGAAACAGACAGCGTAATTCCCGGCGGCCGCTACCATAACCGCCGCGATTATATGGGATTCCCCAGCCTGGGTCGAGATGATCTGATGTATAAGAGAATTACTCCATTGCCCATCAAAGGGCTAAGCCTTGAAGGCAGTTTGCTCGATAGGATTGCCGAAAAGGATTTTCTATTATATGCCCCCTATCATACCTTTTCATATGTGGTCAAATTTTTGCGTGAAGCCGCCCTGGATCCTAAAGTGCGGAGTATCAAGATAACGGTTTACAGGCTGGCAAAGAATTCCCAGGTGGCCGCGTCTCTGATCCAGGCTGTAAAGAATGGGAAACAGGTGACCATGCAGATCGAATTACGAGCCCGTTTCGACGAACAGGCAAATATTGACTATGCGGAGGAACTGCAGGCAGAAGGGGTAAAGCTGATTTTTGGGGTGCCGGGTCTAAAAGTACATAGCAAGATTTGTGTGGTGGCCCGTAAAGAGGGTGATGACATAAAGCGCTACGGGTTTATCAGTACTGGTAATTTTAACGAGTCAACAGCGAAAATCTACACCGATTATACATTATTTACGGCCAACCAGGCAATACTAAAGGAATTAAAGATCGTATTTGATTTTTTCGAAACCACTTATAAGATCTACAAATACAAGCATTTGATTGTGTCGCCACATTATACCACCAATGCCTTTGTAAAGCTTATCGATCAGGAGATCGAGAATGCTCGGCAAGGCAAAGAAGCCTATATCAAGATCAAAATGAATAGTTTTACTTCATACCGCATGGTCGACAAACTCTATGAAGCGAATAATGCCGGAGTGAAAATCCAGTTGATCGTTCGTGGGATTTGCTGTCTGATCCCTGGGGTAGAAGGAATGAGCGAAAACATCGAGGCGATCAGTATAGTGGACAAATTCCTTGAACACCCCAGAATATTTATTTTAGGGAATAACGGAGATCCTCAAGTCTACATATCTTCGGCGGACTGGATGACGCGTAATCTCGATAATCGAGTGGAGGTGGGCTGCCCGATTTACGATAAGGATATTAAAGCCGAACTGATCGATACTTTCGAAATATCCTGGCGCGATAATGTAAAGGCACGAATCTTCGACGAAGACCAGGATAATAAATATCGTAAAAATGACTTGCCTAAATTGAGATCGCAGTTTGCTATGTACGACTACTACCTCGAAAAACTCAAGGACAATGGCTAGATCGTTCCGAACGGTTTAGCCGTGGATACTTACGTTTTTACCCAGTTTTTTCATGATACCTGCTTCGTATTCCAACAATTCATGCCATTTTTGGTCCACTTCTTCACGGTTTCCAAACGTCCTTGCAAATTTTAAAAACATGCTATAATGATTGGCCTCGCTAACCATAAGTTTACGATAGAATTCTGCCAGTTCCTTGTCTTTGAGTTCTTCAGATAGCAGCCTGAACCGCTCACAACTTCTAGCCTCGATCAGCGCTGCATACAATAACCTGTGTACCAATTGTGTATTTCTGTCGCCACCCTTTGGGAAGAATTTCATCAGTTCGATCACATATTCGTCTTTTCGGTATCTCCCAAGAGTGGTGCCTCTTTTTAAGATAAGGTCGTGGACCATTTTAAAATGACCCATTTCCTCGCGGGAAAGGGCCACCATTTCCTGGACCAGTTCGGGATATTCGGGAAAATTCACAATAAGCGAGATCGCCGTACTGGCAGCCTTTTGCTCACAATAGGCATGATCTGTTAATATTTCATCGATGTCCTTTTCAACAATATTGACCCATCTCGGATCGGTGGGCAGTTTGAGTCCTAACATTTCCTATGGTTAAATATTAGATCAAAAATACATATTACCTAATAATTGTGGATGGAATTGGACTATCGTATAGGCTTATCTCAATATATTTGACATGCCGGCGTTGAAATGGTAGCTTTGAATCCAAAATAAGTTTTTATCAGGCTCGATGACCCAATCACAAACCAACTTTCTGAGGAAATTATTAGAGGATAACCCTGAGCTGACCGATTTGGCCTGGATCGATAATAATCTCGACCATATTATAAACCAAAAAGACACTCAAAAGTTCTATCTTACCTATAGCCTGATGGCCTCAAAATCGGTAGAAAAGAAGTTTTTGATCGAAGATGCCAGAGCATCTGAACTGGAATATCTCGATCGTCATCAGGCCGATGTACTTCAGTTGTCGAGGGTTTACCTATTGGCTTCAGTCCTGGAATCCGACTTTGATTTTTTTGGTCCGAAAGTGGCTCAGATCATTCAGGTAGCGGATGGGGGAGAGCTCATCACTTTCTTAAAATTTTTAGTGCTGTTACCCCGGTCGGATTACTTCAGCGAGGTAGCGGTTGAGGCGCTTCGGACCAATATAACTCCGGTGTTCGAGGCCATCACCATGAACAACCCTTATCCAAGCCTTCATTTTAATGAGCAGCAATGGAACCAGATGTACTTAAAAGCAGCTTTTATGCAACTCGACCTTAGCCAAATAATAGGAGTGGAAGAACGCGCCAACGCCGAACTGGCCCGCATTATATCGGATTATGCCCATGAACGCTGGGCGGCATCGAGGGATATCGATCCTATGATTTGGAGGCCCGTAAGTGGATATCTGAAAAATGACCTGATGGCCGATATGCAGCAACTTTTAAAAAGTGATAAATCGTCTGAAAACAGAGCCGCTGCACTCTGCTGTTTCCATTCGGAACTAAAAGATGCTTTGGAATTGCTAAAGTCGGTTTCTCCAGATTTATATAGTTTGGCAGAGAACAATGAATTAAACTGGAACGAAATATATGATTGATTAGAGATTATGGAAAACAAGATGATGTATATCGACCCCCATATTCATATGACATCTCGTACCACGGACGATTATGAAGCCATGGCGGCCGCCGGTGTAGTGGCGGTGATCGAACCCTCTTTTTGGTTGGGTCAGCCCAGAACTCAGGTGGGCTCTTTTCAGGACTATTATAGCAGTCTTGTAGGATGGGAACCTTTTAGGGCCAGTCAGTTTGGGATAAAGCACTACTGTACTATAGGGTTGAATTCAAAAGAGGCTAACAACGAAGCACTGGCCGAGCAGGTCATGGAACTTCTGCCACTTTACCTGCATAAGGAAAATGTAGTGGCCATTGGCGAAATTGGCTATGACGATCAAACCCCGGCCGAAGACAAGTATTTCCGGGCACAGCTGGAATTGGCTAAAACCCTGGATATGACGGTTCAGATTCATACTCCTCATCGCGATAAAAAGGCCGGGACCTTGAGAAGCATGGAGGTTTGTTTAGAACACGGTTTAGACCCGGCCAATGTCATTATCGATCACAACAACGAGGAAACCGTACGCGATGTGCTCGACCGAGGATTTATCGCAGCATTTACCATATACCCAAAAACAAAAATGGGTAACGAACGTATGGTGGAGGTTGTTCGTAACTTTGGTAGTACCAATATTATTGTGGACAGCTCTGCCGACTGGGGCGTAAGCGATCCGCTGGCCGTTCCAAAAACAGCATCGCTGATGATAAAACGGGGGATATCGAGAGAAGATGTAGTCAAAACCTGTTATGCTAATGCGCTGGCTGCTTTTGGTAAAAATGGTAAAATGAAAGAAGAGCACTGGATGTCAGGGGTTGATATCGACCAATCTCAGCTTTATAACGAAAACAGTGTTCTGAGAGGCCAGCAACCCCGTGTAGAGACCGATGAAATTAAATAGAATAAATCCTGTTTTCCTGGGATATCTGCGGCTTATGAGGCCAGCCAACCTGCCCACTGCTGCCGCTGATGTATTAGCTGGGATAACCATTGCCGGTATTTCCATGGATTCATTCTTTATGACCGTGCGGGAGGTCCCGCTCTTTCCCAATGACTTTTTCTTGTGTTTTTCCTCTGTGGCGCTCTATGCTGGCGGTGTGGTATTGAACGATGTATTCGATCATAAAACAGACAAGATAGAACGCCCGGAGCGACCCATACCAAGCGGCCTGGTCTCAGTGCGATCGGCTTCGTTCCTCGGGGTTTTGCTATTAATCGCCGGAATAGGGCTGGCCTTTGTTGTCAATAATCTAAGCGGATTTATTGCTTTTGTACTGGCCATGGCCATCCTTCTTTATGATGCTTTTACCAAGAAATTTTCATTCGTGGGCCCATTGAATATGGGAGTTTGCAGAGGGTTGAATCTGGTATTGGGAATGTCGATTGCGGGGTATATAGACCATTATATTTATGCATTGATACCTGTGGTTTATATATTCGCGGTAACCCTGATCAGCAGAGGGGAAGTACATGCGGGTAACAAAAAACAATTGCTTTGGGCCGGTATATTATACGCTATTGTGGTTTTTGCCGTTCTGACAATACTGCCAGACAAGCCGGAATCCCTGTTAAGGGCAATGCCGTTTGTTTTGCTGTTTATTTTACTGATATACAGACCCTTGATCAGGGCCTATAAGCGGAATAAACCTGAGAATATACAAAAGGCTGTGATGGCAGGGGTCCTGGCCATAGTGGCTCTCGATGCTATTCTGGCTTCAGGTTTCTTTAACTTGTGGTACGGACTGCTGGTAATCATATTACTGCCCCTGAGTAGGATAATGGCCCGCGTTTTCGCGGTAACTTAAGTAAAATTTATGGAATTGCGACCTATACAATACACCTTTACCCAAACCTACAGTTATGGCCTGTATTTTACGGAAAGAATATTCGAACCGGAAAACGCCACCCTGTGCAACACCATCCGTGCGGATAAAAATAATAGGAGGAAGGTATTGTTTGTAGTCGACCGGGGGGTGTCTGAGGCACATCCGACCCTGAAAAAAGATATTAATTTGTACTGTAAACACCATCATGATATATTGGAGTTTACTCAGGTGGTCACCTTGCCCGGAGGAGAAGTGGTAAAAAATGATCCCGGGCATGTAGATAAGATATTGAAAGCCATTGACCTTAATAAGATTTGCAGGCATTCCTATGTGATAGCGCTAGGTGGAGGGGCTTTGATCGACCTGGTGGGATACGCGGCTTCGATCGCGCATCGCGGAGTACGTCTTATCCGCATACCTACTACGGTTCTTTCACAAAACGATGCCGCAGTGGGGGTAAAGAATGGCATAAACCTTCGGGGTAAAAAGAATTTCGTAGGTAGTTTTGAAATCCCTCATGCGGTGATCAACGACCATCATTTTTTAACCACCCTCGAGGAGCGCGACTGGATCGCTGGTATTGCCGAAGGGGTAAAGGTAGCGCTGATTAAGGATGCAAGCTTTTATCAGTATATCAGCCATCATGTGGCTGATCTTAAAAAGCGCGACAAAGATGCGATGCAATACCTTATCTACCGATGTGCAGAATTACATATGGAGCATATTGCCATTGGCGGTGATCCTTTTGAAAAAGGTTCCTCAAGACCACTCGATTTCGGGCATTGGTCTGCCCATAAGCTGGAACAAATGACCGATTACCAAATACGACATGGTGAAGCAGTAGCCAAGGGAATCGCCCTCGATTTGATTTATGCTTCCAAAATCGGATTGATTTTGCCTGCCCTGGCCGATAAAATCATCGGGTTATTAATAGATATCGGATTTGATCTCGAAATACCGCTGAGCACAGCAGCGCAAAAAAGAGAATTACTCTCCGGAATAGAAGAGTTTCGCGAACATCTGGGAGGCCGTCTGACCATCACGCTTATTTCATCAATTGGCCAAAAACAGGATGTTCATGAGATCGATATGCAAAAGATGGAAGATTCCATAGCAACTTTAAATAACAGAGTTAAAGCAAAAATTGCCTGAAAATGGAGGTTGGCGATCAATTTCACTTGTCTTATTGTACTAATATCCATCCCGGACAAGATTGGGATACCACGCTGGCCAATCTGAAAAAATATGTACCTGCTGTAAAATCGAATATTTTTCCAAATTCCCCTTTTGGCTTGGGGTTGCGTCTTTCAAACCAGGCAAGTGTTGAACTGGGGCAAAATGAAAACCTGATCGATTTTAAGCATTGGGTTTCCGAACAAGATTGCTATGTCTATACCCTGAATGGTTTTCCTTATGGCAATTTTCATGATGAACCGGTAAAAGATAAAGTACATCTCCCTGACTGGACCAGCATTGACAGATTACAGTATACCAAAAGATTATTCGAACAACTGGCCTTCCTCATACCGGAAAAAGTTGAAGGTGGTATTTCAACCTCTCCGATTTCCTATAAACCCTGGTTTAAAGCGAGAGATGAAAAAAGGACTATTATCCAACAAGCCTGCTGGCATCTGGCACAACTCACTTTGTTTCTCAGGGAACTGGAGCAAAGTACGGGTTCCTATCTGCATCTCGACATCGAACCCGAACCTGATGGTTTCCTGGAAAATACCGCTGATGTGCTGATCTTTTATAAGGAATACCTTTTACCGATCGGATCCCCGGTCTTAATGGAAGAACTGGGCGTTTCCAAAGGCCGAGCGGAGGAGTTGCTTCTAAGATACATCTGTATCTGCTACGACATATGTCATTTTTCTCTGGCTTATGAAGAACCCGATTATACCTTTG
>JAHEJJ010000029.1:0-1512 GCA_024638915.1 Robiginitalea sp. | reverse complement strand
GCCTTTCCAGCGGTCACCTGTACGGCTCAATCGACTTATCTTACTGGAAAAACCCCTGCAGATCACGGTATTGTTGGGAATGGCTGGTACTTTAAAGATGAAGCTGAAATAAAATTCTGGCGACAGTCGAACCGATTGGTACAATCCGAAAAGCTCTGGGAACGACTCAAGCGTGAGGATCCGGAGTTTAGCTGCGCGAACTTATTTTGGTGGTATAATATGTATTCTACTGTAGATTATAGCGTTACGCCACGACCTAATTATCTGGCAGATGGCCGGAAGATCCCCGATGTCTATTCTCACCCACCGGAAATGCGGGATCGTTTGCAAACCGATCTGGGACGGTTCCCACTTTTTCAATTCTGGGGCCCTAAAACGAGTATTAAGTCGAGTCGTTGGATCGCAGAAGCGGCCATACATACCGATAAGCTATATGATCCGACCCTGACGCTGATCTACCTGCCACATCTGGATTATAACCTGCAGAGGTTCGGTAACAAAATCGAGACGATTGCGAAGGACCTGGAAGAGATCGATGCTGTGGTAAAGCAATTGATCGGGTACTACGACAGTAGGGGATGCCATGCCGTATTGTTATCTGAATATGGGATAACCGATGTATCACGACCTGTTCATTTGAACAGGATATTGAGGGAGAACGATTACCTGGCGATCAGGACGGAACGTGATCTGGAACTACTCGATGCCGGCGCGAGCAGGGCATTTGCGGTTGCCGATCATCAAATCGCCCATGTTTATTGCAACGACAGTTTACTCATACCAAAGGTAAAAGCACTTCTGGAATCGCAGGAAGGGGTGGAAAAGGTTCTGATTACTAAAAATATAAAAGAGCTCAGCCATGAAAGGGCGGGCGAGTTGTTGGTGATAGCGGAGCCGGATGCCTGGTTCACCTATTATTACTGGTTAGACGATCGAAGAGCCCCCGATTTTGCCCGGACAGTCGATATTCACCGGAAACCGGGATACGATCCGGTGGAAATGTTTATGGATCCTGAGAAAAGGCTGATATTTTTAAGGGTATTGGGCAAACTAATGAAAAAGAAAATCGGTTTTAGAACGTTGATGGATTTCATACCGCTGGATGCAAATCTTGTTAAGGGTTCACATGGTCGCGTACCAGAGGATCCCAACGACTTTCCTATCTTTATATCTGGAACGCCTGGTCTGGTGGATAAAAAAAATATAGAAGCTGCAGACGTTTACCATTTATTATATCGACAGATAACCTCAATCTAACCCAAGTGTCATTATGAAAAACCTATTTAAATTCTTTTCACTACTGATGGCAATACTTTTTGTCATCGCTGCTTATCTACAATGGAACGATCCTGATGCTACGCTCTGGTACTTCATTTATGGTATAGCAGCCCTGGCTTCGGTTCTTTTTTTTCTCGGCCGCCTCAGCTTTATAGTAGCGATCATACTAGGATTGCTATATATTTCCGGGACGGTTATCCTCTGGCCTGAAAAGTGGGATGGTCTTACCATAGG
>JAHEJJ010000028.1 GCA_024638915.1 Robiginitalea sp. | reverse complement strand
CTTCGGATACGGCATTTCTTTGGGACGGAAGTTGGCATGATGAAGTACTTCTTCCCGCATTTGCAGTTTCTTTTGTTTTCGTGACATTTTCCTATTCAGGATGGAATGCAGCGGCCTATATCGTAGATGAGATTGAAGATGTGAATCGAAGCTTACCCAGAGCTTTGATCCTGGGGACGGCTGTGGTAAGCCTGCTCTACATTTCTCTTAATATGATTTTTCTAAAACATAATGGCTTAGACCAAATTCAAGGCGAGTTGGAAATCGGTCAAATCACAGCCATATCGTTATTTGGGAACACCGGGGGGGAACTTATGAGTTTTGGTATCGCCCTGTTATTGATATCCAGTGTCAGTGCTATGGTATGGGCAGGACCCAGGGTGACACAGGTGATGGGAGAGGATCATAAGCTTTGGAGATGGTTTTCACTTAAATCTTCAAGGGGCATCCCTTTGCGGGCAATATGGTTGCAGGCATTTATCAGTATTGGTCTTGTACTGACGGGTACTTTTGAGCAGGTTATCATTTACAGTGGATTTGTATTGCAGCTGTTTTCGGCACTCGCTGTAGCGGCTGTATTTGTGATTCGCAGGCGGCGGGAGGTCCAAAAGGGATTTAAGAGTCCTTTCTACCCCTTGCCACAGCTGGTGTTTTTGGTATTTAGCGGCTGGGTTCTGTTCTATTTGATCGTGGCGCAACCATTAGAGACCGGGCTTGGAATGATCAACATATTGATAGGATTCCTTCTTTTCATGCTGAACAAGGGCGATAAATCAAAAAAATAATGGCCTATTGTATTTTATCGATCCGCGTAATGGGAGACTGCCCCGATCGACCAATAACACCGCTATCCCAATAATTATGGGGGTTTCCGTTTATCGAAAAAAATAAAAATAGAGGTTTTCTTTGTAGGAAAATGCGGATATTTGTAGCTCTTACTGTTGCATATGTTAACAGTTAAGTTCTATCGACCAAAAAATTGCTGAAAAATTTTGATTTGGTTCCTGTGCCATAAGGAACAGTGGTGTTAAATCAGAAAGGCGGGATATTTTTATCCCGCCTTTATATTTTAATCAAGAAACCCCAATATATAATCCACCACCAGTTGAGGATCATTCTTATGGATAAAATGACCACTATCCTCCACCAGGTACCGTGTTCCCATCGGAGACAATTTCTTGAGGTCCTCATGAAACTCCAGCATTTTTTTCTTCAATGCCTCACTTTCCAGGGTCGTATGACGTCCGGCCATTAAAACGACAAGAGGAACCTCGGGGAAATCGGCAGCATCTTTAAATTCCTTTGAGCTGCTTTTGATAAGATCAAATTCATACCTCCTTTGTCCTTCTCCGATATAATCGAATAAAAGGTCGTAAATAAGTGCTTCGTTCTCCTTTAGATAATCATATAGATCGGGATGGGTGGGATCTACCAATAGCACACCCTTTATTTTTTCAGGATATAAACGGGCGAACATATTTACAAACAATGCACCTCCGGAATTCCCCACCATTACATAGGGCGGAGGAATATTACGGGCAATTAAATTAGCATTTAATTGCTGAGCCACTTCCTCTATGCTATGTGGTGCGTCTTTGAGGTTACTTCGGCCATAGCCAGCCCGGTCATAGGCGTAAACACTTGTATATTTCGCGACGGAGTCGATAATGCCCGCCCAGGTTTCCATTCCTTCCTCAAATCCGGACTCAAAAATAACACTGGGTGATCCTACACCTTCGCTAATAAAGGCGATTCTTTTCCCAGCCTCTTCTTTCACCTGAACATTTTGCAGTGGCGAACAAGCCGAAACTACTGAGAGCAGGATCCACATGGACAGAAAGCCGCTAAGAGTCTTTATTTTCATTTATTTGGCAAATAGATTCATGTGAAGTTATAAAATTAAGCTTTGGCATCATAAAAGACAATGTCTTTACTTTTCTATAACTCAAATGCAATATTGCAAGTCTTAAATAATTTGTATCCGTATAAGCCCTCATAACACCCTGGTCTTTGAGACCTGAAATACTGTTGACGAGGTGAGATCCGACCTGTAAACCTCTTAGGCGAGTATGCTTTCATGACCTGAATCCTTAACAAATAAACATGAACTATTGGTCTTTTGAGTCATTTCATGGACAAATTCAGCCTGTATTTTTTCATCCATCCCAAAGATGTTCAGATCGGCCGACGGAGCCCGGGAGACAACTTCTTTAAATTCCCCGACATATACCTCTGTAAGTGTATTTGGTAATCGCGCAAGATTAATCAGTGAATCGAGGAAGTTCTGCGCATTTTCCTGCTCGGCGGTATCACGAATAACAATAATAAGTCTTATGGTAGCCAGCCAGTTACGTTTTAGCTTATAGGCGATTAGGGTTGAAAGATCGAGATTGCCTATGTCCCAACCCAGGTTCCAGTTCCCCGAGCGGTCGCTGACCCAGACATTGATCATATTTCGCTTTCCTAAGAGCGCGGTAGGATGCGCCTGGTATAATAATACCCCTATCTCCAAACGAATACATTCCTTTATTACCGGTTGAATTTCATTGACGTAATCATCGTGTTGTTGTAAGTTGAGAAAGACAATGTTTGGACGAAAAAAGGCTCCTTTCAGCGCTTGATTTCCATAGTTGACCCCTCTGGCAAAATCATCGCTGTTGATCACTGTCCAGGAGGAAAAAACACCTTTCTTAAGGAAATCTTCCGACATGGAATTGAGTTCATTCACAAGGTAGCTGTTATCCGAATTCGGCTCTATTCCCAGAAGTTTTATAGAACCCTTTGGCCTGGCAATATTCCGCAAAAACTGAAAGTTCCCTTTTGCTCCGGTAATATCCCTGATGGGTACCATCAGGTTGGGTTTCCATGCTCGCTGCTGCATGCTTTTCATTCCCCAGGTATGCTTTGCCGCCCATTCTGCGAACGATACAAACAAACCTGACCTTACATCTTCAAAAGGCGTTTCAATATTTTGTTTTGAGAGGAACCAGTAGACCACGAAAACAATACTGATCGATATCAGGCTGATAGTGGGATTTATTATAAACATCGCCAGGACGGAAGAGACCAACCCTATCCATGGGACCCACTTGTTGACTTTGAAGATGGGCCGATAGCTGATCAAGCCCAGGTTTTGCTCGATGATAACCACTATGTTGATCATTGCATAGGTAATGAGGAAAAATAATGTAACCAATGGGGCAACGGCATTGAGGTCGCGCAACAACATGGTTACAAAAATCATTATACCTGTAACGATCATCGCATTTCTGGGCTGGCCATTGTTGCTTTGACCGGCTAGAAATTTTCCGTAAGGAAGCACGCGATGTTCGCCCATGGCAAATAGGATACGGGAAGAACCTACCAGCGATCCGAGAGCAGAAGAAAAAGTCGCTCCCAATATACCGGCAATAACCAAGGCACCAATCCAGGCTTTGTCAATTATTATATTATAATTGGAGATCAATTCTTGTTCCGTGGCACTTCGGGCCAACCAGAACGCCAAAACCATATAGATCACAAAACTGATCCCAATAGCCCACAATGTGCCAAGAGGAATACTCCTACGTGGATTACTTAACTCACCCGACATATTGGCTCCGGCCATGATACCTGTAGAGGCCGGAAAAAAAACGGCAAATACAATCCAGAAATCGCTACCGCTAAAATTATTTTCAGGAGATCCCTTAAAACTACCCCATCGCAGCGCATCTTCGACAGGGATGTTCATAGAGCCCTGGTATGAAGCCACAACAATGGAAACCAGCGAGAGTACAATCACCCCCATAATAAAATACTGGGTCTTGATCGCCAGATCGGCGCTGATATAGGCAATGGTCAGCAGTACACCAAAAACAGCTACATCGACCAGGAAGGCATTGTGATCCGGAAATATACCCAACCAACCTTCTCTGAAACCAAAAATGTACATAGTAACCGCAAGGCCCTGTGATACATAACGAGGAATTCCAAGACTGCCTCCTACTTCAAGTCCCAGTGCCTGTGAGATGATCGCATAGGCTCCTCCGGCCCCGATCCGTATATTAGTGGTGATCGCACTCATGGAGAGTGCTGTGGTGAGCGTTATTAGAAACGAAATTATAATTATGAACCAGGCACCCAGGAGTCCGGCGTTGCCAACAACCCATCCCATTCTAAGATACATAATAACCCCCAAAATGGTAAGCAAGGTGGGTGTAAAAACACCTCCAAAGGTTCCGAACGTCTTACCCTTGATATTTTTAGAATCCAACTGGTTTAGCGCTTGATTATCGCTGCAAAAGGTACTAAATAAAGTATCATTATTTAAGCTGAAGCAGAAGGAGCATTAACAAAAATAGCTTGACTCATTGTTAACAACCCTTTCATAAATTCACCCTTAAGGCCGTTGCTTCCTGATTTTGAATGGCTTATATTTGAGAAAAGCCTGTTTTAATGAGTGGAAAAAGGACAGATATAGAGGTTGGCGATAGCCCCAGGATATTTATGGTAATGGAGAGCAGCAATTACCTCAATCGTCTGGAGGCCAGTCAGTTTAGTATTTTCACCCAGAAATTTCATCACAGCGTTTCCAAAACCTTAGGGCATTTTGAAGGCCAGGTCCTGGATCAGGACAATAGTAAATACCTGGTTTCATTCGAATCAGCGACAAATGCGGTATTATGTGCGTTGCAAATCGAACAAAAATTCAAATATGTAACCCCGCGCTTCGATGTCGGAAACCGGAAGCTAAAGATCGGCCTCGCTGCTGCAGATACAGTTGGGGATGAAATGAGAATTTTTGATAAAGCCATTGCTCAGGCTACTCAAATGTGTGAAGTAGTAAACGACACCCTGGTTATTTCGGCCGCGGTTAAGTTACAGTACGAAAGTGAGAATAAAAATGCGCGGATCAATGCGGAACATATCCGCACGCTCAAATCAAGAGAACTCGATTTTCTTAACCGGCTGATAAAGGCAAGTCAGCGTTTCTCTAAATATGGTGCTCCTGGGTTGGAGCAGTTGCGCGCGGCATTAGGGTATAGCCGATCTACCTTTTACCGGCATATCAAAAGACTTACAGGAAAATCTCCCCACTTTTTTATCCGTGAATTCAGGTTAAAGCGCGCCTTAAAGTTGCTCCATGATCGCCGTGGCAATATTTCGAAGATCGCCAGCGAAACCGGTTTTAAGAATGCTTCACATTTTGCACGCTGTTTTAATGAAACATTCGGAATTCTTCCATCCAGATATGCACGGCAGTACGTTATGTGAGAGACATTAATAAATTTCCAGTAATCGATAATTAGTAATTGATTTTTGGGTATTCACTTTTCAAAGTTGAAATACGCCTTTTAAATTTTCACTTTTTATCTCTTCGATTCCAGCATAAATGCAATTTGTACTACCTTGGTGAACAGATGAAGGCTGCTTATTATAAAACCTTTCAGGGAGATATCTCTATTGAGACACTGCCCGATCCGAAACCCACGGTCAGAGGGGTGGTGATTCAGGTCGAAGCCTCGGGATTATGCCTTAGTGACTGGCATGGCTGGAAAGGCCATGATCCCGATATTAGATTACCTCATGTACCAGGACATGAACTTGCCGGGACAATCGTGGCCATCGGGAAAGAAGTAAGTAATTTTGAGATAGGGCACCGGGTAACCGTACCTTTTGTCTGCGGATGTGGAACATGTGAATACTGTCTTCAAGGGGATCATCAGGTATGTAATCGACAGTTCCAGCCAGGCTTTACGGCATGGGGTTCTTTTGCACAATATGTTGCGATTGATTATGCAGATGTAAACCTTGTACATATACCCACTCATATTGATTCGGTGAGCGCAGCTGCGCTGGGATGCCGTTTTATAACCGCCTACCGGGCGGTACGAGATCAGGGAAGACTTATGCAGGGTCAGACCCTCGCTGTTCATGGCTGTGGAGGCGTGGGGCTGTCGGCTATTCAGATCGGGAAGGCCCTAGGAGCCATTGTGATCGCCATAGATATATCGGAGGAGAAATGTGCATTTGCCAAAAAGATGGGGGCAGATTATATCATCGATGCTTCAAAATCTAATGTAGTTGAAGCTGTAAGGGACTATAGCAGGGGCGGGGTACACCTTTCCATAGATGCGCTCGGACATGGAGAAACTTGTTTGAATTCTATCCTCAGCCTTCGTAAAAGGGGTAGGCACGTACAGGTAGGGCTTATGACCGAAGAACATACCTCATTGCCCATACCCATGCCCCTGATAATCGCGCATGAACTGGAACTTTTTGGAAGCCATGGAATGCAGGCGCATAACTACCCACAGATGTTCTCTTTGATCGATGAGGGAGGCATAAACCTTTCTGAGCTGGTGGGTACACTTATACCTCTGGAAATGGTTCCTGCGGTATTGCCGAAAATGCATGCTGTTAAGGAAGTCGGAATATCGGTTATCAACTCTTTCGAATAGGAGCAGACTTACCCAAATGCTTCTAATAGGTTACATAATCTACGATTTCCAGACCGTATCCTACGATACCTACTCTTTTAGCCTGGTGAGAATTTGTCATTAACCTCATTTTGGTAATGTCCAAATCATGCAGGATCTGTGCACCAATGCCGAAATCACGGGTATCCATTTCTATCTTGGGAGCTTTTAAAATTCCTTTGGCCTGATTTTCTTTTAAACCATGAAGTCTTTTCAAAAGATTAAATGACTGATTTTGCTGGTTGATAAACACGATTGCTCCGTGACCCTCCTGATTGATGAGTCGGAACATATCGTCGAGACGTTTATCCGCATTGGTGGTCAATGTTCCGAGGATATCATTGTTTACAAGTGTAGAATTAATACGTGTGAGCACGGGTTCGTTTAACTTCCAGTGGCCTTTTGTTAGCGCCAGGTGCACCTGATCGTTTGTGGTCTGCTGGTAAGCATGAAGTGTAAAATGACCAAACCTTGTTTCCAACTCAAAACATTCTCTTTTATTGATCAGACTGTCATGGCGCATACGGTAGGCTACCAGGTCTTCGATGGAAACCAATTTGAGATCAAATTTCCTGGCAACTTCCACCAATTGAGGAATTCGGGCCATAGTGCCATCCTCATTAAGGATTTCCACCAATATCCCAGCAGGTTTAAATCCAGCCAGTCGGGCAAAGTCTACAGCGGCTTCAGTATGTCCTGTACGTCTGAGTACCCCACCGTTTTTGGCCTTAAGAGGGAAAACATGTCCGGGTCTCCCAAGCTGGTGTGGATGCGTATTCAGGTCTACCAGCGCCTGTACTGTTTTGGCACGGTCCTGTACAGATATTCCTGTGGTACAACCTTCGCCTATCAGATCAACAGAAACCGTGAACTGAGTATGATGCATCACGGTATTATTTTCGACCATCATGTTGAGCTGTAAGTTCTCGCATCGCTCCTCGGTAAGAGGCACACAGATGAGTCCCCTCCCGTTCTTAGTCATAAAATTGATCAGCTCCGGGGTAACCATTTCCGCCGCGGCGATAAAATCACCTTCATTCTCGCGATTCTCATCATCTACTACGATAATAATCTTCCCTTGCCTTATATCTGCTATGGCCTCCTCAATTGTGTTGAGTTGTATTTTGTCCATTTTGGTCGTAATCATTCCTCTTCTTTAGTCTTTTTAAAATAACCTTTTATGCGTTCCATCATGTAGCTGAAATCCATAAGTCCCCTGTCTGCTGTTGCCTTCTTGGTCAGATAAATGCTCAAAGGTAACATTATTAGGGTAGAAAGCCATGCGCCTAAAACCGGATGTATGTTGCCCTCTTTGGCATAATTACCTGCGAATACGCCCAAAAAGAAATAGGTAAGGAAGAGGCCAATGGCAATTACCATAGGTAAGCCCAGACCTCCTTTTCGAATTATCGCCCCAAGAGGAGCCCCAACGAAGAATAGAATGATACAGGAAAGGCCCAGTGCGTATTTTTTATGCAGTGAGAGGATATGCATATTGTAGATCCTGTATCTTTTTTCCAACTCTTCTTTTTTACCGCTGACCGAATTCAGTATGTTGGTCACCGAAGCCTTGGCTGAATTGATAACTTGGTCCTGTTCCCAGCGTTTATAAATACTTATGATATCGGCGATGGTTTTCAGAGAATCCGGTGGGAGTTCATCTGGCTGATTTCTAAATTCCTCAGGTATGGAAGCTATATTTTCACTATTATTCGAAGCCGCTTGAAGCGTATCACTGTCTAATGCAACAAAGGCTCCCATTCGATTGGAGATATTTTTGGAGAAGGCAGTAATAATGGTAATGTTGTTCTTTTTTAAGGAATCGATATCCTTGTTCAGCCGATAAACATTTTTCATTTTATCGGTGGTCACGTTGCGGTCTTCCTCCAGATCTTGTTGCTCGGGCAGCTCAATATTGATGGTATAACTCTCAAAATATGCCCTGGTAAAGGGTTGGAGCCGCTTATCTTCGCTCGACTTGGGCTCGATATTTTCATAATAATAACCATCGTGCAATATCAATTGTATCACCTCAGACTCTTCGCTGCTGATAAATTCTCCGCTTTTGGCCTTAATGACCGTATTGTTCTTTTGTTGTTTTGATTTTTCGTGAATTATGACATTATCCAGGAACCGGTCGTTTGGCCCGTATTTTCGTTCCACCTTGATACTTCTGCCTTCTATATCACTAAACACTCCCTCCTGTATAATGGCGGCCGGCTTTAATTTCGCAATATTTCGCTTGAGATTGTAGATCTTTTGCTGAGAAGCCGGTATAACGCTATTGGAAAAGAAAAAAGCGACACCTCCGAGGAAGGTTACGAAAATGATCAGGCTGAGCATAGAACGCTGCAGGGAGATGCCCGAAGCCTTCATGGCTGCAAATTCGTAATTCTCGGCAAAATTCCCGAAGGTGATAATAGAGGCTAATAACACCGTCAATGGCAATACTTTTTCGGTCAGGTCGGGGAGGAGGTAAAAAATGAATTTGGCGATAATAATGATATCCAGGCCTTTACCGGCCAAGTCGTCTATAAACAACCATATCGTCTGAAAGATGAAAATAAACATCAAAATGACGAAGGAGCTGATAAAATTGTACAGAAAACGCCCTAGTATATACTGATCTAAAATCCGCAACGCTCTAATTTCTAATGATGTAGTACCCGGCATCCTGGTACTTTGCCTCATCAAAAGTAAATAAGGTTTCCGAGATCGGCTGATTCGTTTTAAAAGAATTAACAGTGATGGTGGTCTTTGTCCCGTTCTTTCCGGTTTCGATAAGCTTATAGATATGCAGCGTCTCTACATCTACACCCAGTAAAATTGAGGCGATCTCCGAATTGGTATCTATCGGGATCAGCTTTACGAACTGAACTTTGCGACCCTGGATATTTTGAAGAATGTCCCATTGGTAACGATGGCCCTCACGGTAGAACGTAAGCATTTTCGAAGGCGTTACCGTATTGTCTTCTTCCGACCGATCTTCGATGGTTACCTCCTCATTTTCGGGAACTATGGTATAGACTTTCTTACCATCATATAGCTGTTGAGAACCCAGATAGTTAAAGAGGTATTTATCCCCTTCAAGGACCACGTCGCCCCGGGTCTCCTGATTGATATTGGCCTCGGTATTCTGCAGTGAATACTTAAAATCGACCAGGATATTATCATAGCTCTTAACCTTTTTATAGACTTCCTCCAATAGTGCTCTGGCCTTATCGCCATCCTGCGCCATGAGCATGGTTGAACACAGCAAAATAAGTATAGAGGATATGAAATTTTTCATGTTTGTGATGTTTCGTTCTTTAATAATTGATCTAATGCATACATATCGGGTACTAATACCTGACGGGCCTTACTGCCCTCAAAAGGTCCTACGATACCCGCTGCCTCCAATTGGTCTATGATTCTTCCTGCGCGGTTATACCCGAGTTTTAATTTACGCTGTATCAATGAAGCTGATCCCTGTTGAGCATTTACGATCACTTCAGCAGCATCCCTGAACATGGAATCGCGATCCGAGATATCATAATCAAGACCTGTGCCAGAATCTTCCCCAACATACTCCGGAAGCAGGTGGGCACTTGGATAAGCCCTCTGAGATCCGATATACTCAGTAATTTTTGCCACTTCAGGAGTATCCACAAAGGCACATTGTATCCTGGTCATATCGTTCCCCTGGGTAAAGAGCATATCGCCACGTCCGATAAGCTGATCGGCCCCCTGATGGTCCAGAATTGTCCTGGAATCGATTTTTGAGGTTACCCTAAAAGCGATCCGTGCCGGGAAATTGGCCTTTATAAGGCCCGTGATCACATTTACGGAAGGTCTTTGGGTGGCGATGACAAGGTGGATTCCGATAGCTCGGGCTAGTTGCGCCAGTCTGGCAATCGGGGTTTCCACCTCTTTGCCGGCGGTCATGATCAGATCTGCGAATTCGTCGATGATTAGTACGATATACGGCAGGAATTTATGGCCATCGTTAGGATTGAGTTTCCGCGCTTTAAATTTCGCATTGTATTCTTTGATATTACGGACCATGGCTAGTTTAAGCTGCTCATATCGGTTGTCCATTTCAATACATAGTGAATTCAGCGTATGTATTACCTTGGTATTGTCCGTGATAATCGCCTCAGCAGAGTCGGGTAATTTAGCCAGAAAATGACGCTCGATCTTATTATATAGGGTTAGTTCGACCTTTTTTGGGTCAACCAGGATAAATTTCACCTCTGCAGGGTGCTTTTTATAAAGTAGAGAGGTTATTACAGCATTTAAACCAACGGATTTACCCTGGCCGGTGGCTCCCGCCATCAATAAGTGAGGCATTTTAGCGAGGTCGACAACAAAGGTTTCGTTGCTGATCGTTTTACCAAATGCAATAGGCAGTTGCATTTCTGCTTTTTGAAATTTAGAAGAAGCGATCACAGATCGCATGGATACCACTGTAGCATTTTTGTTGGGAACTTCAATCCCAATAGTTCCTTTTCCCGGGATAGGGGCAATGATCCGTATACCTAAAGCCGCTAATGAAAGGGCAATATCGTCCTCCAGGTTTTTTATCTTCGAGATCCTTACGCCGGCTTCGGGTACGATCTCGTAAAGAGTTACTGTTGGCCCGATAGTGGCTTTGATCTGGGCAATGCCTATTTTATAGTTCTTAAGCGTATCAACAATCCGATTTTTGTTTTCTTCCAGTTCTTCCTGGTTGATCGTGATGCCACCGGTAGATCCATGTGGGTCTAAAAGATCAAGATTTGGAAATTTATAGCTACCCAGTTCGAGTGTCGGATCGAATTCTCCAAAATCGGAAACCAATTTATCTGCAAGTATATCTGTCTCCTCTTTTTCATCGGCTCCCTGTGCCACTTCCATTTCGATAGAATCCGAATTTTCATCGGACGTAACGCTCGCCTTTTCTTCATCAAGGTGAGGAATATCCTCTTTATGCGTATAGGTATCAAGGATTACTGGGGCTTCATCTTTCTCAGGCGTAAGCTCAATGGAATCGGCTTCTTTAGCAGGTTTTTTGAACTCACGAACCCATCCAGATCGCTTCTTCTTTAAAAAGGTTGCAACGGCTTCCGGGGTTAGCTTAAATAGTCTAACCAGAATGATGGTGAGTCCGAAAATCAATAAAAGCATGACCCCGATCTTCCCTGTGTAGTCCTGGAGAAAATCGTTCATTTCGTAACCGATCAATCCACCAAGCAAGGGTTGCTCAATAGCAAAGAATCCGAAGGCAACGGAGATCCATATCACAAATACAAGGCCCCAGATCCACTTGCTGATCAAACCTTTTTTGTCGATACTCAAAAAAAGATACAGGCCGGTTATACAAAGCAGTAAAGGAAATACAAAGGACGCCAATCCAAAACCCCTGTACATAAAGAAATGACTGACAGAGGCCCCGAATTTGTTTAGCAAATTCTCGGCTTCGGCGTTTCTGTCGGCAAACTCTGTAAGAAGACTCTGGTCTTGCTGCCAGGTAAAATAATAGGATATAAACGAGAAAAAAAGCGCAATACTGAGCAGGACCAAAAGACTGCCCAGAATAACTTTATTCTGTTTTGATAATCTGAATGAGAGCTTTTTACCCTTAGAGGATGTGGACTTTTTTCTCCTTTTTGCCATTAATCATTCCTTCAATGGGGCTAAATTACAAATTTAGGAAGCAATCCGTAAGCCGGGAAACTTTAAAATACTTTGGGAAGATAAATAATCATCCCTATAATAACCGCACCTATTGAGACCCACATCACTGCCCCGGCTGAAATATCCTTTATAAAACCGATCTTATTATCAAATTCGGGTTGGGTGTAATCCGACATCTTCTCTAATGCTGTATTAAGGCCTTCCACCCCAAGGACCAGAGCAATCGCCAGGACCTGAAGTATCCATTCTGTGGAGGAAATCTCGTAGTAAAATCCAGCCATGGTTACCAAGATCGCAATGACGACCTGGATTTGGATACTACTCTCTGTCTTTACCAGCAGATAAGCACCTCTGAAAGCAATCCCTATACCCCGTATCCGATTGCGAACAAAGTTTTCCCTAGGCATCCATCAAAGCTTCTAACGCAGCCTTGTAATTGGGCTCATCGACCGTTTCAGGGACCTGCTCAGTATACACTACATTACCCTGCTGATCGATCACTATGACAGATCGTGAGAGCAAAGATCTCAATGGTCCGTCGGTGAATTCTACCCCATATGATTTACCGAAATGGCCATCCCTAAAATCGGAAAGCATAACAACTTTGTCGATGCCTTCTGCTCCGCAAAAACGATTTTGAGCAAAAGGAAGGTCCTTGGAGATACAGAGAATCTGGGTGTCTCCAAGTTCCGCCGCTTCAATGTTAAATTGGCGGACCGATTGTGCACAGGTACCGGTATCGATGCTCGGAAAAATATTTAAAACCAGTTTTCCGCCTCTAAAATCAGACAGGTTTGCCGTAGAGAGGTCTACTTTTGTGAGTGAAAAATCCGGTGCTGGACTTCCCAAATCGGGTAGTTCACCACCAGTATGAATCTCATTGCCTTTAAGCGTAACAGTTGCCATATTATTTTGTTTTGCTAATTAATAAATAAACCGGGTTTTGGAATAAAACCTTAGGATGGTGAAATTAAAAAATAATATGGGGAAAATCCATTTGGTACTCGTAAAATTAATCACGAAAACCTGATGCCTGAATTATTTAGCCGCTGCAGCCGTCAACTGCTTGATCTTTATACCCAATGCAGCAAAGAATAAAGTGGTAATGGGACTTAACCAATTAAAAATGGCGTAGAAGAAATATTCACCCACGCTAACTCCTAATACGCCGCTGTGATAGGCACCACAGGTATTCCAGGGAATAAGCACAGAGGTCACCGTACCTGAATCTTCCAACGTACGACTTAGATTTTCTGGTGCCAGTCCACGGTCTTCATAGGCCTTGGCGAACATTTTACCCGGTACTACGATAGCCAGGTACTGATCTGAAGCGGTAACATTGAGAGCCAGACAGCTGCCCACCGTACTTGCAAAAAGTCCAAATGTACTCTTGGCTAGTCCAAGAAGGGATTTGGTGATCCTGGAAAGCGCACCTATGCCATCCATCACGCCCCCAAAAACCATGGCACAGACAATTAACCAGATCGTTCCTAACATGCCCTCCATGCCCTTAGCGGTAAAGAGCTTATTCAAAGCGGGATTATCTGTCGGTACAGTTGTTTCCAAGGTGATGGCCGTTAATATTCCCTTGTAGGCCGATTCAAAATCAAGTTTTTTAGTACCCGTGATAGAAGCGATGATATCTGGCTGGAAGATCAGTGCAAAAACAGCTCCGAGAAGCGTGCCTATTAGGAGTGCCACCAACGGTGGAGTTTTTTTGACGATCATGGCAATTACGGCAACAGGTACGATAAAGAGCCAGCCATTAATAGTAAAGGCTTCATCGATAGAGGCAAGGATAGTGCTGGTATCGGCCTCGCCTGATGTATTGAGATTTAGCCCGATAACGATAAAGACAAGCAGGGTAATAGAAATGGTGGGAATTGTGGTATAGCCCATATATCTAATATGATTGAACAACTCGCCACCTGCCATAGCCGGTGCCAGATTGGTCGTATCGCTCAAAGGAGACATCTTATCTCCAAAATAAGCCCCTGATAAAACAGCCCCTGCCGTCATACCCAGCGAAATCCCAAGAGCTTCACCTATTCCGATCAATGCGATCCCAACCGTCGCTGCGGTAGTCCAGCTGCTTCCCGTCGCCACTGAAATAATCGCACTAATGACCACACAGGCGCCCAGGAATATGGTGGGATTCAAGATTTGCAGCCCATAATATATCATAGCGGGTATAATACCGCTGACGAGCCAGGTTCCTGCAAGCGCACCGACCATAAGTAGAATCAATAGCGCCCCTGTGGTCGATTTGACATTTTCAGCCACTTCGGCCAGCATTTGCTTATAGGAAACCTTGTTGAAGAACCCTACCACAGCCGCTACAGCTCCACCCATTAAAAGTATGAATTGGTTCGAACCTGCGGTGGCATCGTCCTTAAAGACAAATACGTTGTAAGCTAACATCCCTACAAGGGCAATCACCGGGATAAGTGCCTCCCAGATGTTGAGTTCCTTGTTTTCTACAATATTCTCATTTTTCCGAAACTTATCGGACTTGTCCTGAGGCATGGTCGATGGATTGGTTCGCTCGTAATATTACGACTTTGAGGACGTTTGTGCAAACCACCCCTTAAACCAATACTTCATCTTTTGGAAGTATTCCTAATCTCCTCATACAGGCGCGCATGGTAATATAAGTGCGTTCGATATCGTCGTCCAACCCGATGGAGAAACGGATCAGGCCATCGCTGAGTCCCATTTTGTCTTGCTCCTCCTGTGAGATCTCAGAAGAAGTAGATGTCCCGGGTGCGCTGAAAAGTGTTTTATAAAACCCGAGGCTTACCGCGAGGTAGCCAAGGTTTTTATGTTGCATCAACTCCATCAATCGGTTGGCATTGTCGAGCGATCCGACATCGATGGTCATAATGCCTCCATATCCATATTCTGCGATCATTTGCTCTGACATCAGTTCGTGTCCAGGATGCGATGCTAAACCGGGATAAACCACCCTCAAACCATCTTCCTCAAAACGGCTGGCCAGATATAGAGCATTTTCACTGTGCTTTATCATCCTTAAATGAAGGGTTCGGATATTTTTAAGTATTGAAGAAGCCCTGAGACTATCTAAGGTACTACCTAAAAGCATGGCGGCCCCAGAATTAACATCTTTCAGGGCGGAACAAAATTCCTTGGATGCGCAAACCGCACCCGCTACACAATCGCTCGTACCATTGATAAACTTAGTAAGACTGTGCACTACGATATCTGCTCCAAGTTTTGCGGGGGCAATGGACATAGGCGAGAAAGTATTGTCTACCACCAAAGGGATACCTTTTTTCCTGGCTATTTTAGCAAGGGCTTTAATATCGGCAACTTCAAGTAATGGATTACTGACACTTTCACAGTAGATCATTTTGGTTTCTGGCCTGATGGACAGGGCTACTGTTTCCAGGTTGGTGATATCGACAAAAGAGGTTTCGATATTAAATTTGTTGACGAAATTCTTAAGAAAAGCGTAAGTCCCACCATAGATGGTCCTGCTGCTGATGATATGTTCACCAGCATTACATAATTCGAGAATTACAGAGGTGATCGCTCCCATACCACTAGCCGTAACATGGGCATATTCTGTTCCTTCCAAGGCTGCCAATGCCTCTCCCAGATACAAATTTGAAGGCGATGAATGCCGGCTATAGAGATAGCAACCCTCAGTATTCCCTCCAAAAGTGTCGAACATGGTTTTGGCCGACAAAAAAGTATAGGTGGAAGAATCCGAAATAGAGGGGTTGACACCTCCAAATTCACCAAAATTATGTAAGTCGAGGATACGATCCGATGCTCTGCTTTTATTCATCATTTATAGGTTTAGCCCATAAAATTATAACTATACCGTAAAAATGTCAATGATATTTGTCAATTATAGAAAATAAAACTAAAATTATGATATATAGTAGTTTTAAATTAATTAATTTGGATTTCTAATCGAAAATCACCGAAAATTTTTCATCATGAAATTTGATGCCATCGATGCCGAATTATTGCGAATGTTGCAGCACGACAGTAAGAAAACAACAAAGGAGTATGCTAATTTCCTTGATTTATCAACAACAGCGGTATATGAGAGGATCAAGAGGCTAGAGAAAACAGGGGTCATAAAGCGATATGTTGCCCTGGTTGATAAGAAGCAGGTAGAAAAAGCATTTCAAGTACTTTGTCATGTAAAACTCGTTCAGCATATCGAAAAAAATGTCCTTCAATTCGAGCGCGAGGTCAAGGAATTGGAGGAAGTTGCCGAATGTTACCACATCAGTGGTGATTACGACTATATTTTAAAAGTCCACGTGAGTGATATGGAGGCCTATCGGGATTTCATGGTAAGTAAGCTTACCGCGATCAGTAATATTGGAAGTACTCAAAGCTCTTTCGTGATCAACGAAGTAAAATTTACCACAGCTTTGAAATTGTGAGCAGGTGATGAAATATTCTGTAGACGGATTAAAATCATGAGAAGATATCCGCCGTTGTCACAACCATAAAACATTTGTACTTTTGTGACTTCGACCTAAAGCGAAATTGCATAAAACCAAATTCATATGTCTCAATACGATGTAGCGATAATTGGCTCAGGACCAGGAGGTTATGTAGCCGCGATCAGATGTGCCCAATTGGGTATGAAAACAGCGATAATTGAAAAATATACTACCCTTGGTGGTACCTGCCTCAATGTAGGGTGCATTCCATCAAAAGCGCTGCTGGATTCGAGTCATCACTACGAGGATGCCATCAAACACTTTGAGACGCACGGGATCGATATCGAGGGCGATATTAAAGTAAACCTCGAAAAAATGATCGGCCGTAAACAAGCTGTTGTAGATCAAACCACAAAGGGTATTCAATTCCTGATGGATAAGAACAAGATCGATGTCCATGAAGGTCTCGGAAGCTTTAAGGATGCTCATCAGATCGCCATCAAAAAGGGCAAAGGAAAGGCACAGGTCATTGAAGCTAAGAATATCATAATCGCAACAGGCTCCAAACCTTCTACACTTCCTTTTATACCTATAGATAAAGAACGTGTAATTACTTCCACCGAGGCATTAAAACTGAAAGAGATCCCTAAGCATATGATCATTATTGGTGGGGGAGTTATCGGGCTAGAATTGGGTCAGGTTTATAAAAGACTGGGCGCGGAAGTCACCGTGGTCGAATTTATGGATCGGATTATTCCTGGCATGGACGGGTCGCTTTCGAAGGAGTTGATGAAAGTGCTTAAAAAACAAAAAATAAAATTTTTCCTCTCCCATAAAGTCAAGGCGGTGGAAAGAAAAAATAATTTGGTAAAGGTCACTGCAGATGATAAAAATGGCAAAGAAGTAACGTTCGAGGGTGATTACTGCCTTGTCTCTGTAGGGAGAAGGCCATATACCGAAGGGTTGAATGCCGAAGCAGCAGGAGTTAAATTGGACGATAAGGGCAGGGTAGTGGTAAATGAACATTTACAGACCGATGTGGCTCATATATACGCCATTGGAGATGTGGTACGTGGTGCCATGCTCGCTCATAAAGCGGAAGAGGAGGGCACTATGGTGGCAGAATTGATCGCCGGTCAAAAACCTCATATTGATTACAATCTAATCCCAGGTGTTGTGTATACCTGGCCAGAGGTGGCAGCGGTTGGTAAAACAGAGGAACAACTGAAGGAAGAGGGCGTCGACTATAAATCGGGGCAGTTTCCTATGCGGGCATTGGGCAGATCAAGAGCCAGTATGGATATCGATGGATTTGTCAAGATTCTTGCTGATAAGAGCACCGATGAAGTGCTGGGAGTACATATGATCGGTGCTCGTTGTGCCGATCTGATTACAGAAGCTGTCACTGCCATGGAGTTCAGAGCATCCGCTGAAGATATTGCCCGGATGAGCCATGCTCACCCGACTTATGCAGAGGCCGTCAAGGAGGCGGCTTTAGCAGCGACAGAAAACAGATCATTGCATATTTAAAGGCCCAGGCAATGCTGATTCAATGCACAAGTATGGTATCCGGGAATGCCGCCTGAAACCCAAACCAAAAGGCATTATAGGTTGGTATGCGGCTTAGTTGCAGTTCATGCTCAGAAATCATATACTCTTCTTCCAGTTTCCAAAGATTTCCGTTCGAATCAATAGCCGTACTGATCCGGTCATAGTCTGTAAATTCATGATCTTTAGTGGCATAAGCTCTGTGGGCACCACTTCTATCGGTAAAAACCACAAGTGCCTCATTTCCCAAAACGGTTTTATATAAGGTGTGTTCTTTCAGGAAAGTACTCGAAATAGCCAAAACATCATCGGTCACTTCAGGTAATAGTATGGCGAGTATCTCGTCTTTATTCTTTAGTCGCGTGTCCTTAAATGGAACCTGGAACATCAGTTCATCCGTTGCGAAATAAGACTTATATGCCACACCCTCGCTGTAATTACGCTTAAAACCCGTATCCATCGAAAGCACCTTGGTATCAGGGTGCCTTTTTTTCCAGGCTCCCCAGGTTGTTGTGACCACACTTACATATGGAAGTTTTATTCCCCGGCCAACAAGAGGTCCGATTACCGGCTTGCCGTGTAATGTACTCCATAGTGATTGGGTTTTCATATCATACATAAGCTTGTTGGAACGATATAGAAATCCACTAGTGCCCAGTTGATAGGATCGCCCCTCGACTTCGGTCTTATAGATAATTACGGTTCCACAAAGAGTACAATAAACCCCTGCCACGGGAACTTCACCAATTTGATCTGTGAACATTTCGTGCCATGCCAGAATTCGTTTGGGATAAGCCCTGATATCTCCATTAATTTCCACTCCGAAAACGACATCTTGACCGGATAAATATATGGCCTCTTCGGCTAGGAGCATTTTAGGACTTCGTAAAGGGGGAATACCATCCTGTATCACACCGCCCCACATCACTTCATCGAGCCGGATGTTACTCCGCTTTTGCCTTTGCGAAAAGTAAGCAGCAAAACGATGGTCGATAATTTCATATAACCGTGCCTTAAAATCGTAATATTCCGGTGGATAGGTCGATGCCTTGTTCCATAACCAATGATACCAACGGTCTAGGTTGAGACCAAAATCCTTATCGGTTTTGTTCTGAAGCAACTCGAGGTAATCTTTAGAAACTTCTCTGCTCAATGAGAAATGCAGGGTTTCTATGAGCATACTCTCGTAGCCTTCATTCCAGTGGCTTCGTATAAAGTCGAGTGATCGATCGACGAGCCGATCATTATCTGAAGTAACCAACATCAGGAAATGATGGGTTGCCTCCTTATTCGTTCTGGTTACCTGAGCCTTTACGACTGTTGATAGAATGAAAATCAGGACCACAAAAAAGTATAGGCCTCTTCCTGATGGCAAACTGTACATCTGTGCTTAGTTTCTTATTTGGTCGGGAAAATCGGATAGAAATTCCGGGCTTAACAGGAATTTATGATGAAAATCTATTGAAATCAGGGTCTTACCCTTGCCAAGATCGATCTTAACAAACGATAGACGAAGATCCTAACCTGACGGATACCATAAACAACATATGGTTCTATAGCTTGTCCGATTTGTGTAAACCCTTTTGCTATATTCATCTTTATTGCCTGTTCATGTCTCGAATACCACAATGCGGTAAAAGCACAACAGACCATGAATATAAGGGCTCCGGGTACCACAATTTGAGGGGAAAGGCTGTTATGAAAGAAACCATATAGCCCAAGACCCGTAAAACTTCCATAAAGTATAATAAAGTGAATCACATAGATCGATAAGGTGTTCTGACCGATCCTAAGAATCGTCTTGCCGGTGAGCAAATGCCTGAGCAACATAAATACAGCAAAGACGATAAACACGTCGCCCAATCGTATAAACAGGTAATTATTGGAATAGATGCCTTCAAATAACTGGATGCCCGTAAGTCCGTATAATGCCATGAACAAAGGCGAAGAATAATAGATCAGGCTCAAACCTGCCGCCGTGCAAATTGCGATGGAAACCGGATAGAGGTATTTATAATCCCTGAATTTGGTAAATAAAACGGAGCTGAATGCACCAAAAGTCGCATAACCGAACCAGGGGATGATACTAAAAACAGACCCGTTAGCCCTGGTAAAGTAGTTGGCCAGTGCATCGGGCATAAAAGCAAAGGTCCACTGTTCATAAACCGGTTCCAAAGCGAATAAAAAAATGGTTATAAATAAAAGGATCGATGCAAAAGTGAGACGAGGTCTAGCCTGAGTGATTAAATACACGCCGACGATACCCAATATGGATAATCCGATGATATGCAATACATCGACCAGGTAAAAAGCCTCATAGATCTGACCTTTAAAAAGTCCGAAAAAATTAAATCTCAGAAGATAGCCTATAAAAAGCAGTTGAATCCCCCGGCGAATGCCTTTGATCACCCTTGGGTTCTCCAATCCTTTTTGCGGTACCCTGATGAGCAGGTAGGTAAAAATAAATCCCGATACAGTAAAAAATACCGGTGCGGTAATCCCCCTAAAGTATTTCCAGATGGTGTAAACACCACTGCCAGGATCCCTAAAACTCTGTTCCAGCAATCCATCCACAAAGTGCCCCTGTAACATCATAAGAATGGCCCATGCTCGCATGGCATCAATGAAAAACAGTCGTGCAGTTTTACTTCCCATAGTAATTACTTCCTCTCTATATACTTGTCTGACAGGCCTTTTGGATGTTTTCGAGCGCAAAATTAGACAAAATACTCGCATAAAAGCCCTATTTGGGGTATTTTCGCCGGTAAAATTGAAACAGTTACGCGATGATACTAGCATTTGCCGGAAGCAATTCAACGACCTCTATCAATTATAATTTAGTCAAATTTACCGCCGATTTGGTCTCAAATAACCAGGTGGAGATTTTGAATATGGCCAATTATCCTTTTCCCCTTTATAGCGAGGATTATGAGAAAGCAAAGGGCTTTTCAAATTCCCTTATAGAATTTCGTGATGATATCAAGAAGTCGAACGGCCTTATCCTTTCAGTTAATGAACACAATAGCAATCCCTCTGCCTACTTTAAAAATTTAATCGACTGGCTGTCCAGGTTAGAACGAAATTTCTTTGAAGGCAAAAAGGTACTTTTGATGTCTGCCTCACCCGGCGCCAGGGGTGCTCAAGGGGCTTTGGGAATTGTTGAAAAGTTGGTGCCACGCTTTGGAGGCGAGGTGGTGGCTACATTTTCATTACCCTCTTTTTACGAGAATTTTGATCCTGCAAAAGGGATTATCAACACCGAACTTGCCGAAGAGCATCAAAAAGCTTTAAAATCTTTTCTGTCAAAGATCTAGACCGTTGCGCACGGCCTTAAAATATCTGATTAAGGAGCAGGCATTCTACAGACAGAGACTTTTGTTATGGACGCAAGGCTATTGCGAGTTGGTTTGGCTCAACAGCAATGACCATCGTGATAATCATAGTTGAATGGATGACATTCGGGCTGTTGGCTATATTGAACCGGCTAAAGATTTCCATTTCAGTTTTGCCATCCGCAGTATCCTGTAAAACCATTAGCGGCAAAATTTATTCTTCTTTCCTTGCTATTGCGATTACAGAAAAAGCCATATCGGAAAAAGAATACAGGAGTACTTGTTAATATCCAGGACCATGAAGAAGGTTCTTAAAAATGGTGATTTAAATTTACATCGGTAAAAACTAAGGCATCAAATTATTCTTAGCTAATTTTACAGGGTGATCGAACAATTCCAGGCCCATATCGCAGAATCTTTTCCCGACCTGCCCAAAATCCGAATTCTGGTTGCCTGCAGCGGGGGAGTAGATTCGGTGGTCCTCTCTCATCTCTGCGCACTTAGCCACTATGATTTTGCCCTGGCGCACTGTAATTTTCAATTGAGGGGGGAAGAGAGTGAACAGGATGCCTTATTTGTGGAGAAATTGGCTGATCAACTCAATGTTTCATTTTATATAAAAATTTTTGAAACAAAGCTTTATGCAAAAGAATCTAAACAATCAATTCAAGTATCAGCACGAGAATTACGTTATCGATGGTTTAGGGAAATCATCAAAAAAGAAGGATTTAAACGGGTACTAACCGCCCATCATTCAGATGATGCCCTTGAGACCTTTATGATCAATTTATCGAGGGGTACAGGCTTAGCGGGGCTTAGTGGGATCCCTGCACATTCCTCAACGGTATATAGACCACTCCTGAATTTTAGCAGAGACCATATAGAAGCCTTTGCTAAGAATCGCAAACTAAAATGGCGTGAAGACAGTAGCAACCGCGAATCGGTTTATCTCAGAAATAAGATCAGGCACGAGCTGGTACCGGTTTTAAAGGAGTTGCACCCAACCTTCCTTCAGAATTTTAAGAAAACCCAATCGAATCTCCAGGCCGTTTCGGATCTGTTAAAAACACAGGTCGAAGAGATTAAAAAAGAACTTTTTGAGGAGGGTAACGGGCATCAGAGCATTGCGATCGAATCTTTGCGAAAGCTAGAGCCACTAAAAGCTTATTTATATATGCTGTTTACCGATTTTGGTTTTACAGATTGGGATAGCATAAGCGACTTGTTGGAGGCCAGGAGCGGGAAACAGGTCAGATCAGCGACCCACCGACTTATTAAGGATCGCGATGATCTCTTATTAGCCGGGGCCGAAAAAAAGGATGATAAGACGTATTTCATAAATCCGGAACCCGGCGTCTTCGAGCATCCCATATCACTAATAATTGACAAAGTGGAAGCTATTGAGGAAGTATCGGATCGGATACTATATGTTGATAAAGAAACGTTAAACCATAGGCTGGAAATCAGAAAATGGAGAAAAGGAGACTATTTTTACCCTTTGGGAATGGGCGGTAAAAAATTGGTATCCAAATATTATAAGGACCAAAAGATGAACGCTCTTGAAAAAGAAGGCCAGTGGCTATTGTTCTCCGGAGAACGACTCGTGTGGATAATCGGGAGGAGAGCAGACGATCGGTTCAAGGTTGGTCAGAAGACCAAAAAAATATTAAGAATTAAGCTGGTATAATGAAGTCTGTCTTACTCTTTTTTTTAGCATCGTTTACCTGGATATACGGCACTGCACAGACAGAGGACGATCCGGTGCAATGGACCCATGAGGTCCGGGATTTGGGTGATGGCGGATATGAACTGGTTTTTAGGGGTAAGATTCTGGAAGGATGGCATGTATATTCGCAATACACCGCAGAAGGAGGGTCCTTGCCCAGTGAGTTTAGCTTCGAAAATGCAGGCCAGGGTTACGAATTAGTGGGCAGCACAGAAGAAGGTCTAACTCAAAAGGCTTTTAGCGAGATATTCGGAGTTGAAGAGACCTTTTTTAAAAAGGAGGCCTTGTTTATCCAAAAAATAAAGCGTCTTTCTCCAAAACTCAATCAGCTTAACGTTAATTTATTTTACCAGGTGTGCAAAGAGGTTTGTATTCCTATGGAAATAGACTTTCATATATCACTCGATGGTACGATGGTTGCCGCGGATAAGAAAACAGTAGATGCCAGTAGTGTTCTGCTCGGTAATTCCCTCAAACTCGATTTGAAAAATAAAGAAATGCTTACGGGTTATGATGGGTTTGACCCTAAATCCAAAAATGGCCTTTGGACCATATTTGGTTTGGGATTTGTTGGCGGTCTTATCGCGCTACTCACTCCATGCGTGTTTCCAATGATACCGCTGACCGTATCGTTTTTCACAAAGCGGGTTCAAAATAAGAGCAGAGGGGTGGCGAATGCCATTTTTTATGGCTTCTGTATTGTGCTTATTTATTTCCTATTGAGCTTGCCCTTCCATGCTTTTGATACCATAGACTCTCAAATTCTTAATACTATCGCAACCAATATTTGGATCAATATTTTTTTCTTCCTCATTTTTGTGTTTTTCGCCTTTTCATTCTTTGGCTACTACGAACTCACACTGCCCAACTCTTGGGCTAATAAAATGGATGCAGCGTCTTCAAGAGCAGGAGGAGTTTTAGGGATCTTTTTTATGGCGGTAACCCTGGCCATCGTTTCTTTCTCCTGTACAGGCCCGATCCTGGGAGGTTTACTGGGTAGCACGGCCTTATCAATTGGTGATGTAGCCACTAATTTAAGTGCCGGGATGACCGGATTTGGATTGGCGCTGGCCTTACCATTTGGTCTATTTGCACTTTTCCCTTCATGGTTAAATTCGATCCCTAAATCCGGATCATGGATGAATACCGTAAAGGTGTTTTTAGGTTTTTTGGAACTGGCACTGGCGTTTAAATTCCTTTCTAATGCAGATCTGGTAGGAAGTTGGGGAATCTTAAAGCGAGAGGTCTTTTTAGGAATATGGATCTTGCTTTTCCTTCTTCTGGCTTTTTATCTGTTGGGCTTTATTCGGTTTCCACATGAGCCTAAACAATCTAAAATATCTATCCTTAGGAAAGGTACAGGGCTTTTAAGTATCGTTTTTTCGATCTATTTACTGTCGGGTGCCTTGAATTATACCTCCTTAAAAATGCTGAGCGGCTTCCCGCCGCCTGACTTTTATTCGGTGGTCGATAAGAATACAGATTGCCCGCTGGGCTTCGATTGTTTCAAGGATTTTCAGGCAGGGGTCAGCCATGCAAAGGAATCGAATAAACCGATCCTGCTCGACTTCACCGGCTGGGCATGTGTAAATTGCAGGAAAATGGAAGAAACCGTTTGGAGCGATCCGGATGTATATCCTTTGATAAAAGACGATTTCGTACTGATCTCCTTATATATAGATGACCGTACCCCCTTATCGGAAAAGGAACAATTCAACTTCGAATTTAAACCGGGTAATGTAAAGACGATCAATACCGTAGGTGAAAAATGGGGAACCTTCCAGACGGTAAACTTTGGTGCTGCATCCCAGCCATATTATGTGATCTTATCGCCAGAACTCGAGGTGTTGAATACCTCTATTCAGAATACCGACAGCAAGACTTACCGGGATTGGCTGAGAAAAGGACTTGAAAATTACCGACAAACGAATTCCGAATGGAGTTCAGCTGCAGATGATTGAGTTTTGATATGTTCCAATAAGGTCTATCTTTAGTCCAAAAGACAGATCTTGAAATATTTCAAAAGAATTTTACGGATACTACTACTCCTTTTAATCGTTTTAGGCATTGTAGGCTACTTTGTCGTGCGATCCTTAAAGCCCGATTATGATGGAGAAATCGAATTTCCCGGCATTGAGGAAGAAGTAAGTGTTTATTTCGACGAATACGGAATACCCCATATCTATGCAGGCAGCGAAGAAGATGCTATACGTGCACTGGGATATGTTCATGCACAGGACCGTTTATGGCAGATGGAACTTTTGCGGAGGATTGCCAAAGGACGACTTTCGGAGGTTTTTGGAAGAGACCTGGTATCTACAGATAAATTCTTTCTATCACTCGGTATTGATGTTGCAACGCAGAAAACGGTATCTCAACTCGATCCTGAGGATATGAGCGTGATAATGGCCAATAATTATCTGTCCGGGATCAATAGATTTATCGAGAACGGACCCACCCCTATTGAATTCTATCTCACAGGAGTGAAGAAAACACCATTTTCCCTTGAAGACGTACATAATATCATCGGTTATATGGCTTTTAGTTTTGCGATGGGACATAAAACCGATCCGCTTCTAACTGATATCAACAATACTCTCGGATCTGAATATTTGTCCGACCTGGGGATAACCGTAGCTCCGGGTACGGAGTGGATCCAAAATTATCACCCTCAGCAAGATAAAGAAACACTTGTGGCCATGGTTTCTGCGGTGCATCAGGCTATGAAGAATTTACCGGTACCTTCTTTCATCGGAAGTAATAGTTGGGTAATAGCGCCAGATAAAACGAAGAACGGGAAGGTCATTCTAGCCAATGATCCCCATATAGGCTTTTCACAACCCTCGGTATGGTATGAAGCCCATCTAATCGGTCCTGATTACGAGAAATATGGCTATCATCTGGCCGGCGTCCCTTATCCATTGCTGGCTCATGACCGAAACCTGGCCTATGGGCTTACCATGTTCGAAAATGATGATCTCAACTTTTATTATGAAGAACTTCATCCCAAAGATAGTAACCAATACCGGACAGAAGACGGCTATCGGACGTTTGAAGTGATCAACAGAAAAATAATGGTGAAAGACAGTTCGGAGGTATCTTTTTCCTATAAGAAATCGAAAAATGGCCCTATTCTCAATGATATAGCAGATCAGATAAAGGGACAGACCCCGGTAAGTGTTCATTGGATCTATACCCGGTACGAAAACAAGCTGCTGGAAGCCTTATATCGAATGAGTCATGGCAAGAATATTGAGGACTTCAGTGCGGCCTTACCTGATATTCATGCTCCGGGCCTAAATATCATGTATGGAGATGCCGAAGGGAATATCGCATGGTGGGCCACGGCCAAATTATACGATATTCCGGATTCTCTCAATACTAAATTGATCATGGACGGTAGCAGTAATAAGTCGATGCTGATGAACTACCTGGATTTTGAGCAAAATCCACAAGCCGTAAATCCACCATGGAATTATGTTTACTCGGCCAATAACCAGCCCGATTCTATAGCGGGCCAGCTTTATCCCGGTTATTATCTCCCTGAAAATAGGGCGAGGAGAATCGTGCAGCTGCTAGAGGCGAAGGATAGTTGGAATAATGAGGAAGTCGCGGAAATGGTTACCGATGTCGTTTCAGCTGTTAATCCCGGGATCACCAGGTTATTGATGCTTAGCGTTGAAAAAGATTCCCTCAACGAGACAGAAGCCGGGGTCCTGGACCAACTCTACCAATGGGACGGTTCCTATGAGGTCGATCAGAACGAACCTTCCATTTACCATCGTTGGATCTATTATATTTTAAAAAATACCTTCGAAGACGAATTGGGCCAGGAACGTTTTTCCCAACTTTTAAAGACCCATTTGATCAAAAGACTCATCGCCCCGATGATGGCTGATAAAGAATCGATATGGTGGGACGATGTAAGTACAAAAGATCAAAAGGAAACACATGCCGATATCATTAACAGATCGCTGAGGCTGGCCTTCGATTCCCTTTATAAAGATCTCGGAACAGACCCCAACCAATGGGACTGGGGTAAATTACATATCCTTGAGCATAAGCATCCGATAGGGGAGATTGCAGCCCTTAGGTCCTTTTTTAATCCAGGACCATTCCCTATAGACGGAAGCAGAGAAGTGATCAACAATATGGCCTTTCAGTACGATTCTATAAAAACATACCCGGTCTTTTCCGGCCCCTCTACCCGCAGGGTGATCGACTTCTCCAACATTGAAAATGGATGGAGTATTTTACCGACGGGACAATCCGGAAATCCGTTTAGCGACCACTATGAAGACCAGGCCGAATTGTACAATAAAGGAGAATACCGAAAAATGATGATGAATAAGGAGGAGATTGTGGGCTCTTCCAAATCTTTACTTATATTTAGGCCGCTTTAGAAAACCATTAGCTAAATATGTCAATGTGCTTATGTCGTATTTAGCTTTTTTATTGTTTGATAATTAAGGATTGATTCATTTGACTCAACATAACAGTACACATCTTTTGCGTTTTACTTCTCTAGCCTTATTTCTATTGGTAGTCTCGCCGATAAGATCTCAGCAAGTAGTACAACAGGATTCATATCTTAATTGGTTTGATCAGCAGGTTGGATTGGAAAATACAGCTTTGTATGATGGTGTCATATACAAGGAGATCTACCGTACCATTAATGATAAGATCAAATTCTACAAATCTTCATCATGGCTTGATGGCAGCGTTATATATGCTGGCCAGATGTTTACCGATATCCCGATGCGGTACGATGTTTTTGAGGATCAATTGCTTATCAAACTCAAAGATCAACTGGGAGGTGGCGCCTTGCTTCTGTTCAAGGATAAGGTGTCTACCTTCACTATCGACGGCACCATTTTCGTCAACGTTACGGAAATATCCCGGTCTTCAAGCAACTCTGGCTTCTATGAATTGTTGTGGCAAAACGATAATATGAGGCTGTTGGCCAAACATCAAAAGAACGATTTTTTAAGAAAAGACAGAAGATCGCTTTACTATGAATTCATAGATCAGAAAAAGCAGTACTTATTGTACTATGCACATAAGTATAGTTCACTGGAAAAGAAAAAAGATGTTACGGCCCTTTTCCCCGAATTCAAAAATGAGGTGGATGATTTTTATCAGATTAATAAAAGGTTGCGCAGCCGCGATATGGACGCTTTTATGAGTTCGCTGATCAACCGAATAGAAGATCTCTTGCTTCAAAACCAAGCCAAATAACTATCATGAGAAAACTCTTCTTTATATGCTCACTGCTCATTTTTTCTGCGGTTGGACATGCTCAGGAAGAGCGTATTAACCTTTCTTTCAATGATGCCCCGCTAAATGAAGTGATCTTAGATATTGAAGGGATAACCGGACTGAAATTCTATTATGTTGAAGCATGGCTGGGAGAAACGCGCATTACAGCTGATTTTAACGACACCCTTTTGGATGAGGTGCTGGATCTTATTTTTAAAGATACGCTGATCAATTTTTACCTGAGCGATGAAGGTTCCGTGATCCTGACCCGCAACAATATTATTATCGATCAGTTGCCGGAGGAATATTTTGGCAGGGCAGACCAGGAGTTCAGAGGACCACTGGAAGATGAGGTCAATCCACTTTTTGTCATAGAGGAACAGGCTGAGGAGGTCCAGGCTTTAGAAACCATACGAATTGGCAAACAAACCCGAAATAATCGTCGAAGAAATTTTACCCTTTCCGGAGTCGCCCGGAATACCGAAACAGGAAAACCTATCCCGGAACTCGCAATCCTTCTACAGGGAACCAATCTTGGAACTACGACAGACGCTGATGGGCGCTACAGCATAGAGTTGCCCGCAGGTGTAAATATAATTGTGGCCCGATCGCTTGGTATCGAGACCAACCGCAAAAGGGTGATCATTTACAACAATGGTACATTAAACTTTGAGATGGAAGAGAGTTTCACACAGCTCGATGAGGTAGTGGTCAGCGGTGAAACCGATCGTAATGTAGCCACAGCGGTCACCGGAGTAACCGTCCTTGAGGTGGAGAAGATTAAGAACATCCCATTGGTTTTAGGGGAAAGAGATATCTTAAAGGCCGCAGTTACCCTTCCGGGGATCTCAACCGCTGGTGAAGGTGCCCAGGGGTACAATGTTAGAGGAGGACGGGCTGATCAGAATCTATTTTTACTCGATAAAGGGGTTTTGTACAACCCAACTCATTTTTTTGGGATTTTTTCCGCTCTGAATCCTTTTACCACCGGGGATGTAAGCATTTATAAAGGCGGGATCCCGGCGGAGTATGGAGGAAGGCTTTCTTCGGTATTTGATATTAACACTAAAGATGCAACTACGGAAAAGCTTTCGGGAGAGGTTTCAATAGGCCCTGTAACGGGCAATGTAATGCTCGAGACGCCGGTTGTAAAAGGTAAATCAGGATTGCTAATCGGAGGCAGGGCGACTTATTCAGACTGGATACTTCGTTCATTGGACGAACCGGAGCTCAAGAATAGCCAGGCGTCCTTCTATGATGTGATAGCTAAGTATAATCACACCTTGAACGAAAACAATGAACTCAAGGCCAGCGGATACTATAGCAGGGATGCCTTCAGCATTACATCGGATTCGCTTTATCGGTTTAGCAACAGACTGCTTTCCCTGGAATGGGATCATAAATTCAATGAGAAAAATACCGCTGTGGTTTCGCTGGCCAATAGCGAATATCAATTCAATATCGAATTCAACGGGGAAACCAACAACGATTTTGATCTAAGGTATAAGATCAATGAGTCCGAATTGAAACTCAAAATGAAGTATCTGCACAGCGAGGCACATACATTGGATTATGGTATTGCTGCGAAATATTATCGCGTCAATCCAGGGGCAATCGATCCATTGAACCCCGCATCTATTGTTACGCCTTTGGAGATTCCCCAGGAACAGGCCCTGGAAGGAGGAATCTTTATATCCGACAGTTTTAAGGTAAGCGACAAATTCCTCATTGATGCCGGATTGCGCTTTTCGTTCTATGCTGCATTGGGCGAGGCGGAACAGCGTATCTACCAGGATGGGTTTCCTAAGAATAACGGAACGCTTGTTGAAGTTCAGCAGTTTGGCAACAACGAAGTAATTCAGACCTATGGAGGCCCTGAAGCACGAGTATCGGCAAGGTATTTCCTGGCAGACGATTTTTCAATAAAAGCCAGTTTCAACAATGCATACCAATATATACATCTGCTTACCAACAACACGACGGCTTCACCAACCGATACCTGGAAACTGTCGGACATCAATATCAAGCCACAGGAGGCCTACCAGGTTTCCCTGGGGTTGTACAAAAATGTGAACGGCAATGATTATGAGATAAGCCTCGAAAGCTATTTTAAGCGTTCTGAGAACATATTAGACTATAAGGTTGGTGCCCAGCTGCTGCTGAACGAGACTATAGAAACAGAAGTTCTGCAAGGCGATGGGAGGTCTTATGGCATAGAATTCCTGGTCAAGAAAAATGCCGGACGCCTCAATGGTTGGTTGGGATACACCTATTCCCGTTCTTTTATACGTCTCGACAGCGAGTTTCCTGAGGAAAGGGTCAATAACGGAGAATATTTTCCATCTAACTTCGATAAACCCCACGATATTAGTGTTGTAGCTAACTATAAGTTTACCAAACGATTTAGTGCATCGGCCAATTTTGTTTATCAGACAGGTCGGCCTGTGACCTATCCGATCGGTAGCTTCAATTTCAATAATTCAGAATTTGTTTTTTATAGCGACCGGAATGCTTTCAGGATCCCTGATTACTACAGGCTTGATCTGAGCTTCAATATGGAAGGGAATCATAAAATTAAAAAGTTTGCCCATAGCTTCTGGAATTTTTCCATCTATAATGTGTTGGGCAGAAACAACCCTTTCTCGGTCTTTTTTGTGACCGAGAATGGTGAAATAAAAGCTTATCAAAGCTCTATTTTTGCAATCCCCATACCTACAATAACCTATAATTTCAGGTTTTAATTTTAATTGCGAATGAAGAAGTTAAAGACAATAATGAGATTTAGCGCCATATGTTTGGGCGGATTGTTTTTGACCACATGTGTTGAGGAATTCGAACCTGAAACGATCACTTTCGAGAGTGCGCTTGTGGTTGAGGCCAGCATTACCGATGAGTTAAAAACGCAGGAAATTTTATTGAGCAGGACCTATGCCTTCGAGGAGGAGGGGCCAGAAGCAGAAACCAGAGCTACGGTTCAGGTACTAGACGATCAGGGCGCTCGTTTCGACTTTGTAGAGAGCCAACCAGGTGTTTATAGGTCTGAAGCAGAATTCAGAGCCCGTACTGGAAGGAACTATACATTGAACATCACTGCCGACGACGGCCGCACCTATAGTTCTTCTGCTATGGCACTACCCCCGACCACAGGGCTAGACAGTATTTATGCCGAACGGATAATCGATAATAACGGAATAGACGGGATTGCCATATATGCCGATAGTTTTGATCCGACCGGTAGTTCTAACAATTACCGCTATACCTACGAAGAAACGTTTAGGATTATTGCGCCAAGATGGACGCCTGATGACCTGGCAGCCGATGAGGAAATAGGCGGGTGTGCCGTAAAGGTGGTTCCGCGTGAAACGGAACAACAGACATGTTACCGAACCGATAGTTCGACAGATATTATTCAATTTCAGACCAATGATTTAAATGAAGACAGGGTTAGCAGATTTCCGGTACGGTTTATAAGTAACCAGGATTATATTATCTCACATCGTTATAGTATTCTGGTCCGTCAACTGATACAATCCGACCAGAGTTTTACCTTTTATGAAACTTTGAATCAGTTTTCAGGTTCCGCAAGCTTGTTTTCGAGCACACAACCTGGATTTTTGAACGGAAATGTGAGCTCAACCACGAATGAGAACGAAAAAGTATTGGGATTTTTTGAAGTAGCAACCGTCGATGAAAAAAGGATATTTTTCAACTATGAGGATTTTTATCCGGGAGAACCCCTGCCTCCCTATGTAAATCCTTGCATTACATCGGCACCGGTACTTGCTAATGAAGGGGGTTGTGTGTTGGTGAATATAGTCTTAGCCAATACCATACGTTATCTGGACGACAATGGCGTACCCGGGCCACTGGAAGGTCCCTATCTGGTAGTTCCGCGGGTTTGTGGGGACTGCACCGAGATAGGAATTACCGAGGTGCCTGAATTTTGGATCGATGAATAATCATGTAAAAAATGTTCAAGAGTTTTAGCAACATCGTCTTAGGGACAATATTATTGATCGCATCTTTTACGATGCCGGTATTCGGCCAGTCCAATGCCATAAGCCCTAAAGGATTTGGAACAATTGCCCAGGAAGGTATTTATCTGCATCAGAGCAGCAAACTTTTATTTGCCGGCGAAAGACTTTATTATAAACTCTACTGCCTCGATCTTAATGAAAAAAAGCTGAGTAAGCTTAGCAAAATAGCCTATGTACGGCTGCTGAATAAGCAGGGTGAATCGGTTTTTAGCCATAAAATCAGATTGGATAATGGTGCGGGTAATGGAGACTTTTCAATTCCAGCGGAGCTTTCTACAGGCAGTTATAAATTGCAGGGCTATACGAGCTGGATGCTAAGCAGGACTGAAAAACAATATTTTGAGTCCGATTTGCTGATCATCAACCCATATAAAGCTACGTCAGAAAATTTTCTGGAAGCTATCGTTACAGATAGCCTGAACACTGATAGTACGGCCCTAGTTCCGGTGATCCCCAACTTGAAGAAAGTACCATTTGTACCAAAGGGAGATCAAATCGTTTCGATGAAGCTCAACGCTTCTTCTTACAATACACGTTCCACTGTTGAAGTAGTGTTGGATCCTGTTAAATACTCTGCCATTGGAGGTAATTATTCCCTTACGGTTCGAAAGGTCGACAGCCAATTTCCGGAACCATCATCAGCTTCTATTGAGGTGTGGGATGTATTTGGCCAGTCCTGGACTCCCAACAGGAGTCAACCTGAAATAATACCGGAGCTGCGAGGAGAGTTATTCTCCGGTCGCGTGGTGAAAAAAGATGACGGAAAACCAGCTGCAGGAGTTAAGGTAGCATTTTCTTTACCTGGTGATCCCTTTGTGATAGAAATTGCTCAATCCAATGCTCAGGGTAGATTTTATATAAACCTCGACACGCCCGTGAGCAATGCTCAGGCTATATTTCAGCTATTGGACGAAGATCGGGATTTATATGATCTGCAATTCGATACATATCCCAGCCCAGATTACCAACCTTCAGCTTTTGAAGAGTTCACTATATCAAGCGAACTCGAATCGAAGATTCTGCAGCGTAGTATTCATAACCAGATCGAAAACGCCTATGCTATTGCAAAGTCTGATACTATAGTAGATCCTTCAGAAGATATTCCGTTTTATCGTGATTATCAACAGCGTTTTTTTCTGGATGACTACACCCGGTTCAATACCTTAAGAGAGACCATGGTAGAGATCGTGGATAATGCCTGGATCGATGAAAATGGGGAGGATGATCCCACATTTGGTGTCCGCCCCTTCGACGGATACCTCGATGCAGGCGGTTTGTTGCCGATGGTCTTCGTAGATGGCCTATTTATCCAGGATCACAAGAACATAGTTAATTATAATTCTAAAGAATTAAGGTCGATTTCGCTTTCACGAGATCGTTATTTGGTGGGATCCACGGTTTTTCAAGGCCTTATTTCCCTGGAAACCAAATCCGGTGAATTCTATGAATCGCTTTACCGTGAACACTTGTTGAGAAGAAAGATCGACAGGCCAGAACCTATCCGAAGGTATTATTTCACAGATTATAGCAGAGGAATGGACGCCTCACGGATACCTGATTTTAGATATCAGCTCTTTTGGTCGCCTAATATCGTACTCAGTGACGACCCCGAGATTTTGCAGATTTCGACCTCTGATGTCAGGGGGAAATTTGAAGTGGAACTAAACGGGTTTAGTTCTCAGGGTGAACCCGTTTCGTTAAGAAAACAATTCACCGTAGATTAAAATCTAAATTGAACCTTTTCTAAACACTTAAAATCAATCCTCATCTTTTGCCGTTTAAGAATGCCAAATGTGCTGTCTAAGGTTTGACAAAAAAGGTCTTTAAAGTTGAAGTAAATAACAACCCCTTCTTTTGAAGAAAAAATTAACCAGAGAAATTGTTGCTAATTTGCCATTTGATTAGGGTGTGAGCCAGATTCTGATTTGTTCAAGTGGCTTTTTTCTCTGGGTGGTTCCTGCTATTTGACCATCGCAGGCTTCAAACTTCCTGGGAATATCCCGGCTTGTGCCTTCCCTATATCCAGTCCATGTCCAATAACAAACCGATTGCCCCGGAAAATTTGTAAGCTTGATTTCAATAGCCTCGATTCTAAGGTCTTCACCCTCAGTACCTGCAGTTTCCCCGGCATTGACCCACGATTGCCAGCCATCGGTTTTTAGATGTACCCTATATTGAATTGATGCTCCCGGAGGAAAATCAAAGGGTAATATTTTTATGGCCTCAATCCTCTTATTCCTTTCACCCACGATGGTATTCTCTTTTACCCATGGATGCCATCCCCTGGTTTGTTCGTAAATCTGATACCTGATCGATTGGGCGTTACTTAAAAAGCAAGTAGAAACCAACGACAGAGTTAATATTAGTTTGAGCTTTTGCATGATTTCAAATTTAATTAATTATTTATTTGAAAAGGCATCATTGATTCTAAGGATATTATGATAATCAGTTTAAATCATAGCCTTCCAATATCGATCTAGAATTTATAATTCTCTGTGACATCTCTGAATTATATCAGATTTCAATTATCCAAATCAACATTAATGTTATAGAATAATATCTCTATTATATAGAACATATACTATAATATATAATTCTTTTCTATCTTAGTACAAATCAGAAAGTCTAATATGTTATCTAAAGTATTCGGTGGTGCGGTATTTGGTATTGAAGCTACTACCATTACAGTAGAAGTCAATATTGATCGGGGAATAGGCTATCATTTGGTGGGTTTACCCGACAATGCCATTAAAGAGAGCAACTATAGGATCGCTGCAGCTCTTAAAAATAATGGGTTTAAGATTCCGGGGAAAAAGATCACGATCAATATGGCTCCGGCCGATTTGCGCAAAGAAGGATCTGCCTATGACCTTCCTTTAGCCATGGGAATCTTATCGGCCTCTGGTCAGATTAAGGCCAGCGGCCTGGAAGACTTCCTGATTATGGGTGAATTATCGCTCGATGGTAGTCTTCAGCCCATACGCGGGGCGCTTCCCATTGCGATAAAGGCGAAAGAAGAAGGTTTTGAAGGCTTCATACTTCCTAAGACCAACGCTCAGGAAGCAGCTATTGTCGAAGGCATTGATGTTTATGGGGCATCAAATATCACCGAAGTGATCGACCATTTTAGGCAGCAGAAGCTACTTACTTCTTTTCCCTCTACCCTTGCTGGTGATTTCTATGCTAAAGCAACAATCCCCATCCACGATTTTAGTGATGTTAAGGGTCAGGAAAGTGTAAAGCGCTGCATGGAAATAGCGGCAGCAGGAGGGCACAACATCTTATTGATCGGACCGCCCGGTTCTGGTAAGACGATGCTGGCAAAGCGGTTACCCTCTATTTTGCCTCCAATGACTATCAGAGAAGCATTGGAGACTACTAAAATACATTCTGTCGTGGGAAAATTAAAACAGCATGGTCTTATGAATCAACGGCCATTTAGAAGTCCTCACCATACCATTTCCGATGTTGCGCTCGTCGGTGGCGGTAGTTACCCGCAACCCGGAGAAATATCGCTCTCACACAACGGAGTTCTTTTCCTGGATGAGTTACCCGAATTCAAACGCAGTGTACTCGAGGTGATGCGTCAGCCCCTAGAAGATCGTGAAGTCACCATTTCACGTGCCCGATTCACCGTTACTTACCCCTGTAGTTTTATGTTTGTGGCTAGCATGAATCCGAGTCCGTCTGGCTATTTCATAGATCCCAACGCACCGGTGAAGTCTTCTCCCATGGAAATGCAACGGTATCTGGGAAAGATTTCAGGGCCTTTATTAGACCGAATTGATATTCATATCGAAGTGACTCCGGTTCCCTTTGAAAAGCTCTCGGAAGACAGAAAAGGGGAGGGGAGCATTGCCATTCGCAAAAGGGTAACTGAGGCACGTAAGATCCAGACGGCACGTTTTAAAGGTTTAGAAATGGTGCATTACAATGCCCAGATGAATACCAAACAGATCAAGGCATATTGCCATTTAGATGCAACATCCCTGAGTCTTTTAAAAAATGCGATGGAACGATTGAATCTTTCTGCTCGTGCCTACGACAGGATATTAAAAGTGGCACGGACAATCGCGGACATAGACCATTCAGATTCACTACAGTCTTCACATATTGCCGAAGCTATTCAATACAGGAGTTTAGATAGGGAAGGGTGGTTAGGCTAAATAACAAGAATAATAAGATGAAAGAATTTTATAAATCATGGCTCTAACAACCAATTAAGAGCTGCTTTTCGATCTGGGAAGACCCTGGCTTCCCATCCGAGATTCCTTGAAGCAATTTCGTAGAAATGAGCAATAGATTTAGCAGAAAAATCTTTAGGTTCGACAACTGCTGTTTGCATTAATTTATTCATTCCCCATTTGGTATATAACTCATTTGGCATTCTAAATAATTCTCCTCTAGCTGAATTGGTCCTATACTTTCTCGCTTCAACAAGTATCTTATATACGCCATATTTGTTGGTAAGATCAATTGTCTTCGCAGAAGAATCATAAAGTTCCTGAGTCGAGATTAAACCATTATACGTTAATACAACAAGATTGTATTTTTTATTAAACTCTGTTTTCCATTTCATTCCTAGAAAGGTAAAAAAAGTATTTGGATTTGGTGTAAAAGCCAATCATGTTAAGTGAAAATTGAATCTATCCTCTTCTTTACTAAATTATTACATAGGATAGTTACACACTTTGCCTATTACAAAATCGTTAGATTTCATTTGAAATATAGTATGCCTACATATTCGGGTGCATTGCCGAGGCTATTCAATACAGAAGTTTAGATAGGAAAGGATGGTTGGGGTAGTGAAAATGCGAGCATCTTGCTCGTGATAAAAGCTTTAATAAAATATTTTAAGACGATCAGGAGACCATACCAGTTCTTTAGTAGCTCTGAATCGTGACGCCCATGCCCACGTGGGATTCATTAAGCTGTTTCTATATTTGATACGGTATCTAAGTTCAATTCTTTAATACTGATCTGACGCATTTCCACCTTCCTGATCTTACCGGTAACCGTCATTGGAAAATGATCAGTAAACTTAAAATACTTAGGTATCTTAAAATGTGCGATCTTGCCTTTACAGAATTCCTTAAACTCTTCAGTACTTGCCTTTTCACCCTCATTTAATTTTATCCAGGCCATAACCACCTCTCCATATTTAGCATCCGGGACTCCTATTATTTTTGCATCGCTTACTTTGGGATGACCGAATAGGAATTCCTCAATTTCTTTGGGATAAATATTTTCACCTCCTCTGATAATCATATCCTTAATACGCCCAACAATATTGATATACCCTTCCATATCCATTGTAGCCAGATCCTCGGTGTGTATCCATCGGGCGGAATCAATGGCTGATTTGGTTTGTTTTTCATTATCCCAGTACCCGAGCATCAAACTATAGCCTCTGACACAAAGCTCCCCCGTGGTCCCAATGGGCACAACCTGCCCTGTTTCATGATCAATGATCTTTACCTCCAGATGAGGATGGACCTGGCCTACTGTGCTGATTTGTTTTTCAAGAGGCGTCCCTACTTTTGTTTGGGTACATACAGGGCTGATTTCAGTCATTCCATAGGCTATCTGAACGCCGCTCATGTTCATTAGCGAGTGTACTTTTTTCATCACTTCTACCGGGCAGGGAGAACCCGCCATAATCCCGGTTCGTAGACTGCTTAAGTCAAAATTATCGAATTCAGGATGCTCTAATTCAGCGATGAACATCGTTGGCACCCCGTATAAAGCCGTTGCTTTTTCTCTTTCCACTGCTTTTAAGACAGCAAGTGGGTCAAAGCCTTCACTTGGATAGATCATTGTGGCGCCATGGGTCATGCACCCCAGGTTTCCTAGAACCATACCGAAACAGTGATATAAGGGTACGGGGATTATGACGCGATCTATTTCCTTTAATTCCATAGTGGTTGCTACAAAATAGGCATTGTTCAGAATGTTATGGTGGCTCAGTGTTGCACCCTTTGGGAATCCGGTAGTGCCACTGGTATATTGGATATTTATAGGGTCGTCGAAGTCTTGATCCTTTTGTCGTGTTTTCAACATTGCGGTGGAACATTTTTCTGATTGGCCTATAAAGGAAGACCATGATAGTATGCCTTTTGGAGGATGGTCCGACAGAGAAATAACCGTGGTCAGTTCAGGTAGGATAGAGGCATGTAGCTTACCAATAGCTGAAAAGGCCAATTCTGGAGCCAACTCCATAATCATCTGCTCATAATTAGAGGATTTAAATTTATCGGTAATGACCAACATTCTGCAACCAGACTGGTTTAAGGCATATTCCAACTCATGGATTCGGTATGAAGGGTTTATATTGACTAAAATAGCTCCCACTTTGGCAGTGGCAAATTGCAAAACAGTCCATTCATATCGATTGGAGGACCAAATGCCCACACGGTCCCTTTTCTTGGTGCCCAAGACCAACAAGGCCTTTGCACATTGATTTACCTGCTCCTTAAGCTGGGTATAAGTAAATCTTATATTCTGATGATGAACCACCAATGCTTCATTGTCTGGGAACCGCTTTACGATTTCGTCAAATTTATCACCAATAGTGATGCCCAGAAATGGTTGGTCACTAAGCCCACAGCAATAACTAGTCGCTGTCATAATTTATATACCTTTTTTGCAATTATCAACTGAATCGGTTGTTAGCAGTATTACCCTTCAATTTACAGAATTATTTCACCAGTAGAGTGCTTATAAGTAGCCATTTTTCATTCACTGGCAAATTAAATAATACTTGTATGTGCCTTAGGAAAGCGTGGGAGTTAAACTAGTCCAAGTTGTAAGTTCGTGAAATGCCAAACATACATAACACATTGACAGCCAGTTGAGAACCGGAATTAAATTGATGACAATATTAGCATTGATGGTATTATTCTCTATCTTAGAAAAAATTGATTGTTTATTCAAATGAAAAAGATAATGCGGTTGCCTTTTAAACGACCCATATAGAAATTCCTGTTGATGATTAATTTTTAATTAAATGAGCCGGAAGCTAAACATATTAGCGCTCTACGCCCTGGCGGATAAAGATATAATGCTCGATCTTTTACGTCACACTGATACCCTGAACGAAGATTTTGATTTAGCTTTCTGGCACGACGATCCCATAATTCCCGGTCAGCCTAGGAAATCCTATTTTGAATCGCGCATACTCCACACCGATGTATTTCTTCTCCTATTAAGCGATGATTTTATAAAAACTCAGTTTTTCAAAGAGACCGAATTTATAGCGGTTATCGACAGGCATAAGGAAAACAAGGCTGTAGTCGTCCCCATAATTATAGATAATTGTCAATGGAATGTTGATCTCAAGCTATCAGACTACGAATTTAACCTGGGCGAATTAGAGGTATTGCCGGAGGGAGGAAAGGCGATAGTGAACTGGGAGTCACCTGAAGAAGTATATAACAAGGTCGTGGCGGGCATAGGATCGATAATTACGCCATTTGTAGCTCACCTGAATCAGGAGGAATCCAAAAAAGAAATAGAAAAGAAGGCCTCTAGGGATGAAGGCGAACAGCAGAAAGAGACTAGCTACGTAGAAAAAGAAGAAACTGATAGAATTGCAGAGGAACAGATAAGTTCTAAGGAAGAAATTGATGCCGCCGAGGCGTACCGGCTTCGGGAGGAAGCCGAAACCAACAGAAGGGCCGAGGTGGTAAAGAGAATTATGGAAGAAGCAGAAGCATCCGCCAAAAGAAGAGCCGAGGAGGATAGATTATGGGAGGAAGCTGTGACCAGAAGAATAGCGGAAAAAGAGAA
>JAHEJJ010000027.1 GCA_024638915.1 Robiginitalea sp. | reverse complement strand
GCCCGATAATGAGGCGATAGGATTTCAATACCTCTTTCATTGAAAGTATTCTGAATATTCTGATGCAGATCGGAATATATCCGGGCTTGCCTGCTTGCTTCTTTTGTATACGCATTAATCTGGTAGGACACATAGAAATCATCGAGGCTGGTTTGCAAAACATAAGGTGTTGGTTCCTTTAAGATCAATTCGGCCTTTAAAGCGGCTTCAATCAATGCCTGATGTACCTTTTTCCATGGAACATCATAGCCAATGGTAACCGTGGAATGTATGATTAACCCTTTGTCATTGGCTTGAATGGTATAGTTAGTGGTGTTTCCAGAAAGGACAGAAGAATTTGGGATGGTAATTACTTCGTTTTTGGGTGTTTTCAATCTAGTGACCAGCAGTGTTTTTTCCAATACATCTCCTTTTACACCTGCTATTTGTATGCGGTCTCCAATCTTAAACGGACGCATGTAGGTAATCATCAATCCTGCTATCATATTTCCAACCGCTGAAGTTGACCCCAGCGAGAATAAAACCCCAATAAATATAGAAACCCCTTTAAAAATATCTGAATCTGAGCCCGGCAGGTAAGGAAATACTAAAATAAGTGTGAAAGCATAGAGCAAAACCCTAATAATACCAAATGTTGGCCTTGCCCAGTCACTGTAAAATCCAGAAATTTTTAGATTCTCGGTTTCAATTTCGGAGAAAATGTATTTTACAAGTCGGATAAAATACCTCATAACGAAATAGATAACCAAAACTGTGAATAGGTGAGGCAGATAATCCCATACGGCATGCAGAATACGTTTAAAAGGGGTCCAAATGAGTTGATACAGTTTATGCGACCAATTTCGTGTTAAAGGGGAAATACTAAAGATTATTGGCAGGGATATATAAATTAAAAAAACATAAAGAATCCAGCGAAAAGCCTTTAGCAAAACCAGAGTCATTTTCATTATCCTTTCTCTTGTAAAGAACGCATAGTTGTTATACGATGCTTTTTTAAGCCACTTGTCCTGGTTCTTATCTATATAGCTTATCAATGGTGCATTGCCTCGTTTAATTAACCAAAATAACAGTACTAGAAGTGCTATAACCAGCAGAGCCAGCCCAAGTCTTTGTATTCGTTTGAATAAAGTATTCTCCTTTTTTGCTTCAACTATTGACTCTTTTATTTTAATATTTAATTCATTTGCCAGATCAAGGGCACTTTTATCATACCACATGGCATCGGCAGCAGAAATTTTTGTGATGATGGTCTCACCATAAACAATGTCATAAGTTGTGCCTGATGGAACTACCACAATCGAGTCGACCTTTAGAAAGTCGTCATTCACTAAATTTTTTATTTTAATCGAGATATTACGCGCCCGGTCTTCAGGCGTGAATTCTCCAATATTTGAATGCAAAACAAATAAAGTATCTGCTATGTTCACTAGTACCGGAAAGCCCCGGGCAACATTCCGTAAAGAATCTATTTCCGCTTTTTTTGTAGCGTGTTCAATATGCTCTTGTTCGGTTTTGGTAAGACTATCCTTTATTACTGAAGCCTTTACAGTGCCCTCATCAGTACTAACACTATCTAACTGACCATTCACTGCATAATTGCAAAATATGAGCGTTGTCAAAAATAAAAGTCGGACACAGGTTCTCATATAGTGAATGGTTTATATAACACTTCAGTATGCTTAGCCAGATTGGCAGATGCAGCTAAAATCACAAACAACAGCGTTGATATTATTGTGCTTTTCATTCGTTTATTCATAAAGAATTTAGTGTAGAAATCTGATTACCTAAATGCTTATCATTAAGTAGAATTGAAGTTTTGTCACAAAGCGACTTTATAGCTCCAGCCAGGATTCTAAACTCCCGACTATTTGTGCATAAATTCATTTGATCCGCTGTTTCCCATTTAGCTATTATTGAAATGGAATTTTCAGTTTCTAATTCATTAAATGTAAATTCTGAGCACGATCTGGCCAATACAATTGACAGGTCTTTCAGTGATTGCTGGAATTCTCTTTTTTTCTCTTCTTTTGGAATAATCAAGATCTCGAGTGTTTTCTCCATAAGTTTAGAATTGATATAATAAACAACCCTTAAATACTTCAGATGAAGTTGTAATACGAAAATTACAGCCAATTATCGTGCCACTTGAAACACTCAAAATATAAGTATCTGAATAACAGTAATATATAACCAAATTACACTAGTAATCAGAAGTGATGTAGTGTTAATTATTCATTATATATCATGATATACATGATATTTAACTAATGGTGGGTTTGGAATTTGGCCGTTTGATCCCCAATTTATGCATTCGCGAACGGAGCGTTTCGGGATGCATCTCGAGTATGCGGGCAGCACCATCAGGACCACTTATCCGCCAAAGAGTACGGTCCAGAACTTTTATTATATGATTACGCTCAAGCTCCGCTAACGGAAGAAGACTTTCTTTAGCTTTATTTTTAACCGCTTGTAACTTTTCTACGGACAATATCGAGCCTTTGGAAAGTATCATGGATCGCTCAACAATGTTTTCAAGTTCACGAATATTCCCCGGCCAGTCATATGATTTTAAACTACTTATTACCTTTTTAGAGATTCGTGAAATTCTTTTTCCCATCTTCGCATTGAAGCGATTTACAAAATGGGTAACAAGAAGCGGAATGTCTTCAGTCCTCTCTCTCAGCGGAGCAATGGTTATAGGGTAAACATTGAGTCTATAATATAAATCATCGCGAAAACTCCCCTTGCGGATTTCGTTCTCCAGGCTCCGGTTTGTAGCGGCAATCACCCGCACATCGACCCTAATGGTTCTCGGGTTTCCAATTCGTTCAAATTCGCCTTCCTGCAGCACGCGTAATAATTTTACCTGAAGTTTTATTGGAATTTCACTAACCTCATCCAAAAATACGGTTCCGCCATCGGCCAGTTCAAATCGTCCTATTTGTTTTTCTGTAGCACCGGTAAATGACCCTTTCTCATGCCCGAATAATTCACTCTCTATTAGCTCCGCAGGAAGCGAAGCACAATTAACAACGATCATTGGTTTGCCTCTCCTGGCACTTCTTTGGTGAATTTCCCTGGCAAAAAGTTCTTTCCCCGTTCCGGTTTCCCCTTCAAGAAGTACTGTTGTATCCAAGGGTGCCACCTGCTCAATTCGGTAAAGTATGTGTTTAATTACATCACTTTCACCAATGATCTCACCAATTGATTTGGTATTGCTGAGTTCCTGTTTCAGATAAAGGTTTTCTGCCTTCAGTTGGTCTTTGAGGAGTTTTATTTCTTCCAGTTGTTGAGAAACCTTTTCCTGAGCGTGCTTCATCTCTGAAACATCAACAGCCTGCCCAATAACGTATGACTTACTCCCAATATTTATCAACTTTCCTGTCCCATAATAGTAGGGTAAAATTTTACCACTTTTTGTTACCAGGTCATATTCAACACTATGCTCCTTACCGTCCTCAATTGCTTTCTGAATTGCAGCCATTACCCGTGCGTAATCCTTCTCATTTAGTAAATCACCTGGGGTTATTTCACTCAATTCCTCTGCGGGATATCCAAATACATCCTCTAAATTTTTGTTCCAGCGCTTCAATTTGCCTTCTAAATCCAAAACATAAACCACTTGCGGCATTCCTTGTATTACCGCCTCAGCCCATTCCTTTTCTTCATAAAGCTTTTCCAGAACAATCTTTCTGTGTAACACATTACCCAGAATATTTGCCATAATTTTAATTCGAGTGATATCCTGTTTAGTCCAATTGATATGATTTGCCACCGTAGCTAACGAAATACCGAATTGAATAGCATCACCAATCTTTATGGGTAAAACGAGCAGGGATTTTATACCTATTTTATCGATCGTGGTGCGATCTTTTTTGGCGGTAGCAGGCAATTCTGAAGATTTGGAAAATACAATCGATTTATCTTGCTTAATACTATTAAAAACAAAAGATAAATAGTCCTCTCCGATATCGGAGGATTGCGGGATTTTGTAACCCGATTTTGTATAAAAATAGGAAATGGTGATTTTTGAATTATCATCTGAAAACTCACCCAGATGACAGCGATCTACATCGAAAAAATCCACGAGCATTTTCATGCTGGATTCAATGGCCGAATCGATTGATTCAATTGGAAGATTGACTAGTTTGGTCGAGATGTCACCGAGTAAAGATTCGAATGTATAATTTTTTTCCACAGATTTTGTCTGATTTCGTGTTTTGCCTTTTAATTTCAACTGCAAATCCACTTCACTATCAAATAAGTGGGCAAGTTGGACAAAATTAAAACTCTAAGATAGCATTTATCGGTTACAAAAAATCTGAAATAAATTTACTTTTAGTTTCAATGTTCAAGAGTTTCAATCCAAAAATTGCTCACAACAATAGGATAGCATCATTGATGATATCCCACTTATAGAACTAAGATAACAAATCCTTGATATCCACTAATGTATATAAGAGTTCAACAGTATTTTATACATATAATATACGTTTACAAATGAATAAACGCCAAGGGCATAAATTGAAGTTTCGGGAGTTTCTTTTTAAAAGTACATATAGACGCTAGTTTTAAATTCCTTTTCTCAGTTTTATAAAACAAGTATTCTTTGGGACTGATTGAGTTTAGATATACTTATTTGATAGGTTTTGATTTTATTAATTTGTTTTCCTAAATTTATAGGATAAAGAATTACATCATTTGTGTTTATTTACTTCATAAATTGCAAAACGGTGTACAGCTTAAAATTAGCAAGGTAAAATATTGAAAGTCAAAGTGGTATGACTGACATTAAAAGTCTGCCACCCCGACCATAAAAGCTGAACAAAATTTGTTCAGCTTTTTTTGTTTGAACAAGTTGGAAGCTTGCTTCCATAACCAAGTGAAAACAATAAAGTGAAAAGCAAAGCTTTTTAGCTTTTATGAGCACCAACCCACCTTCAGGATCAACGCAGTTAATCCTGCCACCCCGACCAAGAAAATCCAATCACTAAAGTGGTTGGATTTTTTATTTGAGAAAGCCGCAAGTTCAGTTGCATAATGGAGCAAATGGAAAAGACATCCAGGCCAATTGGCCTAGATTGGATTTTCTTCAGCAACAAACCCCAAACAGGATCACCGAACTTAGATCAAAAATGAAATGAACTTACAGTATAAACGTGTAAATTGAATACTGGGGAGGAGGGTATTTACCCCAGCCAAAAGACAATTGGCCAAAAGCCAATTTGAACTACTCCCCATACTACCATTATACGGCCACTATAAATCAAATCGTTTCCCCAAAACAAAACGAAACTGCTCTGTGGCCAGCTTAAAATCATAAGGAGCGAAATCAATTGTCCTCAAATTCACAGACCCGGTTAGTCCTAAATAGAATTTGTTAAATTCGTAGCCCACAGCCATTCTCGCCAATAACTGCCCGGCGGGCTGGTTTTCTTTACCGCTGCCTTCATCTAATTCCCTAATACTCACGCGTTGATATCCAAACCCGGGGATAACTGCTATTCCGATTATTAATTTTTCTCTTACTACAAAATTATGTGCATAACCCGCAGATACCCCGATGGCCAGGTTTTTAAACTCCTTGATATTGATAATTGTTCTAAGGCTGTCTGGAAGCTCCTCTGGAATAAATCCATTAACCGTCTTACCTTCGTCGTAATTGCCAAAAAGCCCCAGTAGAAAACTGCCAGCGCTCTTTTTTTGCATTTCATCACGTACAAAAGCAGCCCTGTAAGAATATTTCTCGGAATTAAAGAGATAGAAACCAGATACTCCTACAGATAATATGCGCATCCTCGCAATTTGGGGAAAGGCATCACTGGTCCAATCGATAAAATCGGACGGATTGGAGTTATAATATCCTTCATACAATTGGAAAAAACCGTCCGCCCCTATTTTCCGGCCATACATGCTGCCTTGGATATCAAGCCGTTGTGTTTTGCCAAATTTTCTTTCCTTCTCTGCCGATGATGGTGGTCCGAATGCAATTCCGAGCCCGAATTTTTTATAATTAACTCCCACGCCCAGGTTGGTCTTTCCATTCGGTAACAATTCAAGACGCCGGTCCAAATCATCATTTACTATAGTTAGTGAGTTAGTTTTAGTAACGGTATACAGTCTTATTAGCAATTTGTCAGAATAATCAACGATATGCGTGCTATCCTGGCTTGTAGCAGTATTAATAGCACCGTTAAACAAAATAATCAAACACAGGCATCTCAGGATTTTCATTATTTTAAAATTATTACCTAACTTCTTTATGACATTAATTTCGCTAAAATTATGACTCCCTCTAAAAGTATTACTAATGCATAACTATAATTACCGTTTAATGAAAGACCCTTTCAATTGGTAATCATGTCCAGATCATTCCTTATAGTCTTGAACAATATATTCCTTTAGAAAGAATATCCAAGTGTAATTCCATATCTAAAGGCAGGTAAAATGAGACTTTCTTTTCTGTCCTGCGCGGAAAAATTGAAATCTGAACCGATCAAATCCAAAATGGAATAGGCTTCCAATTCTTCGTTTAGATCAATCCAGAATTCATCAGGTGCCGGAATTACCTCATCCAATGTTACCCGGTAGGATCCTGCACCTGGACCTGCGATCAGGAAATCAAGACTAAATCGTTCAGATATTGCCAATTTATAACCGACCATAAGACCAAATGAATTCGTTCTAAGTTTAACATCATATTCAAAGGCGAATGTTCCGTCTTCATTAATATAATCACCTTCGAAATCAGAATTATAACTTACAAAAGTGAAATACCCTCCAAAATAAAAGCCTGTTAGCATGCCACTTTCTCGTTCATTGAGGTAATACCTGAATTCCGGTATTATGCGTGCACCGCTATAGGTAAGGTCACCTGTTTTAAATTGATCAGTGTCCAACCCTGAAAGTTTTAGCAATCCTTCCTTACCCTTATATCCCGCGTGCAATGCCACAGATGTACGATTTCCAAGGGCACGCTCGTATCCCAGATGGAAACTACCCCCAACTATGTTGAGAACACCTAATCTGGCCTCATTATATCGAAGGGTTTCTGTGTTTTCGACCTGGCTTATCACTGGTAAAAAGATCAATGAAATAAATAATGTTAGGATTAAAGTTTTCATAATATAATTATTTATAGTTAATATTTATGAGCCAATGTACTTAGCTTTAAAAATCTAATTCACTTGTTTAACTTAATGAGATCAAATTTTATAATCAATTCGTATTAAACCTGAAGTGACTTTTAATGAATTTGAAGTACTCATGAAGTATTAATAGCGTTCACTTTATTTTAATCATTTCAAATACATAATTTCACAGTTTTAAAATTATTCCTTCCCATTTTCATTGATTGCTTCGGCTGGCATACTTCCCTACCAGAATAGCGACAATAACCGCCACATAAAACTGCCCGGTTACCGCTATTAGCATAGATAGTGATTGAGCTATGGGAAGTTGTGGGGTGACATCTCCATATCCTGCGGTTGTAAGGGTTATAAAAGTATAATACACCAATTCCATATCTGACTCTCCCGACGCGTTATAGGAACCGGGGATGTAGAGATCGCAAAAAGCCACCAGGCTAATAAACATGATCCCCAGCAAAAGATATCCGTTTATGGCATCAACCAGGGTATAGATCGTTACCTCTTTCAGTATCATCAATTCCCTCACCACGGATCCCACAATAAAAATGATGAAGAAATTGGTCACTAATTCGGCAAAATAGTGTAGGTACACAAAATCGGTGGTCTTGGTGGCCAGTTCAAGCAAAATGGCACCAATTCCTATAAGTGTGACTTTAGGGCCTATGGCATATGCCGATAAAAAAATAATAACCGAAAAAAGTAGTATCGAAATCGTATTAGGAAACTCAAACGCAGGCAATATAAAAACAAAAAGTAAACAAGCAAATAGAAGTACTAACGCCGATACCGATTTAGTTTTTAAGGCTTTGCTTACTCTGTCAAGCATCTTTCAATTATTTAAACATTAACCCATTTATGATTACAACTACATTGGCTTTGTTTACTTAAATCACTGCATAGTTTGTACGGGAAAAGCGGCCATAATCTCAGATACGGCTTTGTTAATTCGCTCTTCGCGCTTAGAGGTGTTTTCACTTACCGTGCCCTTGCCTACACCCTGCCAGATCTGTTTTTTCTCTTTAGCGTCGAAGACGTCTATAATAAGTGTACCAACTTCATAATCATGTTGGGTGGTGGTTGTGGTACTGGTGCCCATTCCTGTCCCATAGCCGCGCGCATATCCATATCCGTATATCGGATCGTACACACCACCGTATATACCCGTATTATAGTGATCGGTGTATGATGTAAAACTGGTCTTTTGATCTACCACGATATAAAGGGATACTATGGCATCTCCATTCGCCTCAGTCACTGTCCATCCCCTATTGGCAAGTTCATCCCGAAATGCCTTCTCAATCCGAGTTTTGTCGAATTGGGTCAAAATCTTGTCGCTATTGTCGGCCCAGCCGTAATATGTAAATGTTTTGTACTTGGAAAAATCGGCCGTTTTGTCGTAATCCGAAGTGACTTTAACGCTGGAGCAGGCTCCTGCAATAAGGGCTGCTAAAACAATGTAAATACTCTTTTTCATGGTCATTAAAATTTTTAATCAGTAATTATTTCCTTTTTCTTAATATCCAAATAAAGACAGGTGGAAGCAAAAACCAGGCGAGGGTCCATACAAGCGGGCCTACAAAGGCCAGTCCTACGTTAAATACTGCAGTCAGGGGTTCCATCAAATTACCTTTGGTGACTTGATTGACCTCTTCTTCGGACATTCCTTCTCGTATAAGGCCATTTTTAGAGGCGTATTTCCAAAGGCCGATACTCATAAAACCTGCGATAGCCAGGCAGCCTGCCTGCAGGGCCGGAGAAGATTTGGACTCCAGGTTAGGATCGGCAATGGCAAAATAAACAAAGAGGACCACGAAGAAAAGCTGCACCAATGAAAGGGCCGCATGCGTATAATTGGTTCTCACCAGGTGTTTGAATAGGCCGTTATTCTGGTTCCAGTACAATAGGGCCAAGCCTGCCCCGATAACGATGCGCAGGAGTTCGGTACGTCCATCCCACAGATGGCTCAGTAGCCCATAGGGTTTCTCCGTCCATGTCATTTCCTCAAAATGAGGTAAGTACTGACTCATGATGTGAAAGAAGATCACTGCGTAGACAACGTCTATAAAACGACTCAGTCTGGTAAGATATAAGCTATCGGGTGCTTTTGTTTGGTTATTCATTTTTTAGGTTTCATTAGTTATCTGATTTTTGATTTTGTAATGCGTATTAAAGCAGCCTTTCTGTTTTTATCCCCCGCCAAAAGGTATGGTATAGGTGATATTCAGTCTAAATGAATTCTTTACCGCAGGGCCTTGCCAGCTTTTATAGATGGCACTGGTACGGTATTCTGCATAAACGTTAATTGAACCTTTTTCCATGACCCAAACTTTGCCAATACGTGCACCAATGGGTAAATAAAACCCCTTTGTATTCCAGTCATATGAGGCCACTATATCTGCCGTCTGCACGTAAAAGCCAGACTTGCCAAATCTATAGGCAAGAAAAGGAGATATTCCTAATGGGTTAATTGTGGAGGCTACGTCGGGCTGCAGGGTATTGGGGTCTACTGCCCTCCAGGACTGTGTAAACAACAGCCCGTAAAACCACTGTCCCGATCCGTTTACTATAGCTGCGGATAATCCATAACCCCATTCATCTTTCGCCACATCTTTGTTGCCGGGAAGCGTAACCAAAGGACCAATACCTGCCCGGCCTGTGCCCCAATCCGTTCCTTTTGGGATAATAAGGGCAAAAATCTCCGTATTACCCAAGCCCGTCTTTTGATTACTCAGGTCTTCGTAATGCCTGATCGTTACTCTCGGAAGTATGGTAAACGATTTTAATGGAATGGGAGCTACAATACGCAATTGTACGTAATTATCTAGGCCCGGCCTCCTAGGGGTGCCATTCACCAGGTCACCGTAATATTCTGGCATAAATTGATAGGCAAACTGGAAACTCCACTGTGTGGCGGTAGCGTCTAAAGCCTTGGTTTCCGCGTCTTGTACTGCTGCTGTGCTTTCTTCTTTATCCTGAGCGAATACCGCTAGTGAGAAAAAGAGCAAGGATACCGCAAATACATTTTTCATAATTATCTGTTTTTTTATTTATTTCATTCATTCTTACTTAACTCATAGAGTCTTTGAATACGGATTAAATTGATTTTTAACATGTGCGACATCTTAATATTTCAATTTATTCATATCCTAATTGTTTTAGTATTGACTAAAGTCTACTTCCTCTATCTGCGGAAGCTTCCAGCTTTGATCAAAAAAGGGTCCGGTCGGGCCGTAGAAACGGAAATAGGGGAACCAGGCACGCCCCGGAACGGATTTTATCCAGTTGTTTTCCCAGCCTTTAGGTGCTTTCGGACCAATAAAAATTGGTGTAGAACCGTCTGAATTGGTTCTGACTCCCTCATGTATGGAGCCGCGTTCTGCGCGCTCCTGGTCTGTAGTAATCAAACCACGCGTGTCAACATCATAGATTGTGATGGCCCAGAATAGATCGACCGGTGGGTTCGCAGGAACGTTCATTACGTAAGAACGGTCACCCGCCAGCGCTCGCCCTTTGGTATCGAGGAACATGCCGGCGTAACCCATACCGCGGGCAGGCTTGGGAAAGCTCATCTTTTCTGACGTGGTACAGGCCTCGTAGGTGAAGCGGGCACGGGGATCGAAGCGGTCGTAGTATTTCGCACGCTGGGTGTGCTCCATGGCGTCACCGGGCTCAGCCCCCTGTACATTTCCGAGAATCAGCCGCCAACCGTCTTCTCGCAGCACGCCGGGAAGGCGCTCACGAAGGACCATGTTCTTGGCCATTGCCTCACCGACAATCATGGCGTCGGCCATGATCTCTTTCTGGCGCTCGCTCGGATTGAAGGGCTTGTCCTTTTCGATTCCCATTTCCTTGAGGAAATACATGAAAAAGCGATCCCGCTCTTCAACGGGCTCTTCCTGCAGGATGGCGTGCAGCATCTCCCAGTACTTCATCCCACGCGGCTGGTAATTGCGGCCGGCCTTGTTCTCACCGGGGATCAGCTGTGAGCGTAGTTCTTCGTCATGATATCCGAACTTGATGCTCTGGGCAACCTTATCCCGATTTTCCGGCTTAGCATTGATGCGAATCAACCACCAGACATTGTTGGTTTTAGACTCAATATACGTGGCACCCTCGATATAGGGAGTTTCTGATTTCGGCGTTTCCGGACCGGTGATGACCCAGGTCCCCCCCTTGCCTGCGTTCGAGCCGAAGATACCCAGGTCTGCCAGCCCCCTCTGCCAGAAGTCGATTAACAATCCAATTATCGGCCCTTCGGGCATCTCGATAATTGCTGCTTTTTCCTTGACGTTGGTCCAGCCAATGACATAGGGCGTCGATTCATTCGCGGTCAGAACCAGCGAGCGCTCGTTGAATTTGGTGGCAAAGACCGACTGGTTCGGCTTTATGTCGTATAGATCGAGATAGGACTGCCGCCACTGCGCCTGTCCCACGATGGGCAAGGACCACAGGTAGGCCTGGACGGCGCGGTGGTAGTCCATTTCGTAATAGAGCTTTTCTGAAGTTTCCTCAGTGGGGACACCATAATCAAAAGTTAATTCACCTATGTGAGTAGTAACTTTATTTGGGTAGGTATCATCCTGTGCCTGGATTAATCCATGTACAAGCATTAAAGCAACTAATATGCAATTAATTGAGGGACTTATTTTTCCATTCATGATAGATATTTATTGAATTTAATTATACATATTGTTAGCAAAAGTTAATCTTCATCATTTTCTAGAAATGAAAAATCTTTAACCTTTTCTAATGTTGGGAATTTATATTCATCATTAAAAAATTCCTTTTCTGCACCATAAGCGCGCATGTACGGAAACCATCCTCTTCCCGGAATCGTTTGAACATAATTCGCTTCCCATCCTTTTGGTGGTGCATCAGGCCCTAAAAGCATGGTGTAAGAACCGTCATCGTTTTGTTTTATACCGTCAGTTTTACTTCCAACTGTGGCTTTGCCTCCTTGCGCACCTTGCCGGTTATCGATTACGCAACGCGTATCAGTGTCATAAATAACAACTGACCAAAATAATTTGGCTGGTACCGGGCCATTTATCTTAATCACATAATTGTTACTACCATGTAATCGATTTCCTTCTTCGTCTTCGAATTTACCAATATAGGCTTGAGCTTTACCCGGCATTGGAACCGTCATGGCAGGTGACGTGGTTATTGCTTCGTAGCAGTAGCGAGCACGTGGATCAAAGATATCGTAGTATCTCATTTTTTGAGAAAACTTAATTCCATCTCCCCATTCTCCTCCGAGTATCATTCGCCAGTTATTCTGACGTAAAACACCTTCAAGACGTTCGTTATAAACCAATGTTTTAGCCATTAATTCACCAACTTTTGCCCCATCTTCCAAAATAGCAATTTGCTCAGGTGTTGGATTAAATGGTTTGTCTTTTTCGATACCCAAATTTCTTAACCAATACATAAAAAAACGGTCGCGTTCTTGCACTACTTCTTTATTGATGGCTTTGTGTAGCACTTCCCAAAATTTTATGCCTCGCTGCTGGTAAACAGCTAAAAATTTATCTTCACCAGTTACTACCTTTTTATCCTTTTTGTTGCCGTAGTTATATATCTGAACCTGATCGATTAATGCTTTTACTTCGGAGGCATTACCAAGCATGCGCATTACATAATAAATTTGATCAGTTGATGTTTGATGTATCAATTGTCCATCGGAAATCTCAGGAATTAAATGTTGAGGAGTATTAGGGCCGACAAATACATGAGTGCCACCACTTCCGGTATTTGGACCAAACAGTCCAATATCTGTAATTCCTTGTTGCCACATATCATCTATCATACCAACGGTTAAGCCTTCTGGTATTTCTATTACAACAGCACCTTCTTTGGTATTTGAACCGCCCCAGAAATAGTCTGTAGTTTCATTGGCAGTTAAAACGCCTCTTCGTTCGTTAAAGGTTTTAACATAAAGTATATCGTTATAGTCGCAACCATAAACTTCTTTGTTGCCATCTATCCAGGTTTGCATGCTCACCAAAGGCAAACCCCACAAATACAGTTGGGCGGCTCTTTGATGATCCATTAGTTTAAAGATTTTATCTGCTTCTCCAACTGCTGGAAAACTATGGTCCAGTTTGAAATCGCCAAAAAAGGTTTCAACATTTCCAGTTATTGGCATTAATTTCTGAAAATCTTCTTCACTTTGCAATACACTTACTTCCTGTGCCTGCAAACCTAAAATAGCGGAAAGTACAAGTACTGGAATTATTTGATTAAAACTTAGTTTTGTTATTTTCATAGCATGAATTTTAATTATTAAACTTTCTTTTAGTATACCTAAACAGGCCGCTTAATCTATCCCAAAATTCGCCTCCTAACACGAACAAACCTATGATGAATATCAGGTCCAGCGTGCTGTGAAACCACAAGGGGTTCTCCTTAAAAAATGGAACAAAATATGCGAGATAGGGTTGTAAAATGCCCACAAGTATTGGGACAATGAACATAACTAATCCAATCCGGAAGCGAACCAGGCTTACTTTATCTGGTATTGCAAATCTTTTCAAATATTTTAAAGCCTTGCTTTTTATATATTCATAACCCTGCTTACCCATTACAACAATTGCAAGCAGCATAAAAAGCTCAGGAATGCCAAAGGCCAGTAAACCGGAGATCACACTTTTGGTAGCGGCAGACCAATCAGAGGCCAGGACTAGCGGGATGAGCAGCGGACTCAAAAATCCAGTAATCATGATCAGGGCACCTATCTTAAGTCTACTGCGTTGTGATGAGTTAGTTTTCATATTCATTGCACTTTTTTCAGACTTTAGGTCTCAGTACTGGGATCTAACGATTTAATCAATCCGATGTACCTCCCTACACCAATCTTCAAGAGCCTAATTAAATCCATCGTGATGTCGGTAAGGAGGCCCGGTGGATTGCCTATACCTCAAGCCTCCTGTACCAAACTAAGAACTTATTTATCCCCGGCTCCGCGCTGCACTGCCTCCATCACCCGGTCGAGGCTAAAGCTTCCAGGTTTTTGTCTAGGGGGGAACTCCCGGAAACTCTGTAACCACTGACCTACATAGGCTGCCGATGGTGCAATCACAAACATATGATCGACCCACCATCTTTCATAACCTATAGATTCCTCATGCGCCTTTTCAAAAGGATCCATTCGTAAATTCGTTACCATTGGAGCACGCAGTTGGGTATATGGATTTCTCCAGACGTCGATTCCTTCTGCATCCTGTTGGAGGAAGGTAATTTTCCAATTGTTGTAGCGCATTGCAGCAACACTGCCGTCATCCGTCCAGTACAAAAACTCATGACGCGGCCATTCCCCTTCCCCTTTAAGAGCAGGAAGCAGGTTATAACCATCTATATGGACCTTATAATTCATAGCACCTACTTTCTTACCTTTTCGCAGAGCATCTTTAACGCCTGTATCTCCTGCTGCCGCTACCAAGGTAGGCAGCATATCTTCATGAGCGCCTATATCGTTAATGATAGTTCCAGGTTTTATCACACCGGGCCAGCGAATTGCTGTGGGAACCCGGAAGCCACCCTCCCATTGCGTGGCCTTTTCACTTTTAAACATCGTTGAACCGCCATCAGGCCAGGAAAATACTTCCGCTCCATTGTCAGTTGAATACATGACTATGGTATTATCGGCAATACCCAATTCATCCAATTTTGTCAAAAGCTGACCTACCATAGCATCGTGTTCCACCATACCATCAGCATAGACGCCCAGACCTGTTTTTCCTTCAGATTCCGGTTTCAGATGGGTCCAGATATGCATACGCGTACTATTCCACCACACGAAGAAGGGCTTGTCTTGCTCTACCGCCTCGTCTATAAAACCAAGTGCTGCATCTGTCACTTCCATATCAACGGTTTCCATACGTTTCCTGGTCAAGGGGCCTGTATCTTCGATCCTGCCGTCAGCATAGGAGTGAATCACACCTCGGGGACCAAATTTTTCTTTGAGAGTTTTTCCATCAGGAAAAAGGAAATCAGCTGGATAATCAGGATGTTCCGGTTCCTCTTCTGCATTCAGGTGGTAAAGGTTTCCAAAGAACTCGTCGAATCCGTGGTTGGTGGGTAGCATTTCGTCGAGATCGCCAAGGTGGTTCTTACCAAATTGACCGGTAACGTATCCCTGTGCTTTAAGTAAGGTAGCGATGGTAGGATCTTCTTTTTTCATGCCCTCAGGAGCACCGGGAAGACCTACCTTGGTGAGGCCCGTTCGGATCGGAGATTGGCCGGTAATAAAAGCCGCACGACCGGCAGTACAGCTCTGTTGGCCATACCAGTCGGTAAAGATGGCGCCCTCTCGAGCGATCCTATCGATATTCGGGGTCTTATACCCCATCATGCCCATATTATAGGCACTTACATTAAACTGCCCAATGTCGTCTCCCCAAATTACCAGAATATTGGGTTTTTTAGATTTCTGAGCAAACAGCATGGTAGCACTGAGCAGCAATATAGAGCCCAGCAAAATGATTTTTTTCATTTTCAAAAGGTTTAATAAATTATTCATAGATGGTTATTAATAGTATTCTGAACTCATCGAATTATGATGGATTCAGCAATTTGGCATTTATTTTATTTCAGAAACTTCCTTCAGGTCGGCTTTATTTGAAACATCATATATATAAGATTGCAATATATTCCCCAATACTTTTACCATACCGATCATATTGGTAAATTCCCGGCTCTCCAGATCCCGTTGCATCTCTTCTTTTTTATCCCATTGTCGAGTCAATTCAAAAGTTCTGCAATCGGCGTTTACCTCCATTTCATAAAGCGCATAGAGCGGCCATTTTACCAAACGTTGAAAGGCTAAATCAAATTCATGTATTTTGTTGTTTGGTATTTCAAAATGTACAAGGAGTAAATACATGTTAGAATTGGTTAAAGGCCGTACAAAGCCAATACCAAGCCCTGTGCCACGAATTAAGCGCCCTTTAATAACATCTTCTAATGTATTCTGAATGAGATTTTTAAGACCTTAAAATAGATTGCAGCACACAGAGTAGCACTAAAAATAAGTCACGATATATCGCTTTACACGATATATCGTGACCATATTTCGTGAAATAAGCGTTTATAATTTTAATTTATACGCGTTAGAATCCCCAGCTTCTTCATTTTGGATCGAAGGGTGCTGGGAGGCAAATCGAGGATTTCAGAAGCGCTTGCCTTGCCGGAAATCTTCCATTTGCATTGATTGAGCACCCTTGTGATATGATCGCGTTCAAATTCCTCCAGCGTCTTGACGTTCTGGGTGTCTATCGCGTACTCATTTGTGCTAATCGACTCTGTTCCTTTCACTTTGGGAAGAGCAGCTGCAAGTTTAAGTAAGGTCTCACTGGAGGTGATCACTGCCCTCTCGATGACGTTGCGCAATTGGCGGACATTTCCCGGCCAACTATAATTTTTCAATTCATCCATCAAGGATTCTGAAACCTGTCTCACGTCCTTGGAATATTTTTTATTGAACGCATCCACAAAGAATTCTACCAGCAAGGGGATATCTTCTTTTCGCTGCCTTAGGGAAGGTACTGTAATGGGAAATACATTAATGCGGTAGTAGAAATCGGAGCGAAATCTGCCCTGTTCTACTTCATCAAGCAGGTTCCGGTTGGTGGCAGCGATCAACCTTACATCGATCTGTACATTTTTTTCGGCGCCCAGGCGTTTGATCTCATTTTCCTGGATGGCACGCAAAAGTTTGGGTTGAAGTGGCAGGGGTAATTCCCCAATCTCGTCCAGGAATAATGTCCCGCTATCTGCAAGTTCAAAAACGCCCAGTTTGGTTTTCTCCGCTCCTGTAAAGGCGCCTTTTTCATAACCGAATAACTCACTTTCCAATAATTCGCCTGGGATTGCCGCACAGTTTATTTTAATAAATGGTTTATGTCGTCGATGGCTATTTTCATGAATAGCATTGGCAAACAACTCCTTGCCTACCCCTGTTTCACCTTCAAGAAGAACCGGGATATCAAGCGATGCCACATCTTCAACCCTGTTGAGCACATAACGGAATATCGGGCTTTGTCCCAGGAGTTTTCTCTCCGATAAATCCGTTTGAGCATCGGTAGCAGACCGTAGCTGTATATTTTCTGCTTCCAGTTTATTTTTCAGTAGTTTCAGGTCATTATAGGCCTGCTGCAACTGGCTTTCGGTCTGTAGGACCTTTGTGATATCCGAACCAAAGAGATAAATATTTGGTAGTTGATTAGCCTCGTCTTGGTCATCCAATCTGATAAATGACCAGGCAATCGTTCTAGTTCCTTCAGCTGTAGCATGTACGGTCATTAAATCACCTTTTTCCTCCTGGCCATTTATTACTTTATCAATAAATTGATTTTGATCCTGTTTTGGTAAAAAAGAGAGTAATGGTGTGTTCTTCAATTCCTTATTTTGTTCAATAAGTTCATAGAAAGCAGGGTTTGCATAAGTAATCTCACCCTTCGGATCAAGAACCACCATTAATTTATCTGCCCTGTGCAAGACAAGATTGAGATTTTCACGATAATAACTTAGTGTACGTTCTAAAGCGCCCTTGTTCCATTGGTCGCGAATAATCAATACGAACTTGTTCAGAATGATGATCATTGGAAAAAGGTCGAGATAATTGAAATTGAGCCCCCTGCGCCAGGGTAATTGCATGCCGTAGTAGTTAAAAGCCATCTCCTCCATGATAAAGATCGTATAATACAGGGAGACTATTAAAAATGGATAAAAGGCAAAGCTGCTCCTATTCCTGATATTGGCTAATCCAACTAAGCAATACAGAGTCGTAAGAACATATACACTATAACTGAAAACATAAACAAAGTTCACTACCAGCCCTGAAAGGTCGAGTAAAACGACTATAAAATAGCCCGCACAAAGACCTGTAATCAACCAAAGAACGCTCTTTTTAACAAATCCTAATTCCATGGCATAATACCAAGGAAAGAGGGCAAACATAGAGACGGCAAAAAAGGATAATAATTTAAAATTTGGCAGCTGAACACCCAAACACAGATAATAAATACCCGCCGACAGGGCGAAGATGCCAAAAAGAAAATCTGTTTTGAATTTCTTCCTTGCAAATCCCAGCCAAATCTCTATCAGACCTATGGAAAGGGCAATTCCGGCAAAAAAAACAAATAAGTAATAGGTCACAATAGTGATTGTTATGGTCTATAAATATAAGGGAATGCGCTCAAAATACTAAATTTCGCATATTCGTTAGAAGCAGTAAATGATTATACCATAGGTCCGACAGAACCTAATATTCCATTGTGCCTTATACCAGGTTTTAAACCGGGTAGGAATAATGTTTTGGGTGGCGATTTAGTTTAGAATCTCTTCTTTATACCCAGGCCAAAGGCGTATGAACCGTATTCTTTCTTAAAATCATAGGTGAAATTTGGGAATAATTCCCAGTCATTTCCCAGTTCAAAGGCATATTCTGTGCTAAACCTCAGAACAAATAGGTTCTTATTCTTTTCAATTTCTATACCCGGTCCGGTCATTATGGCCCAGGCCGGCAGAATTTCATAGCCTATAACTGCACCCATAATGATAGCGATTTCCCGGCTGATCTCTTCCTCTTTAAAATCTACTTCATATCTTCCTAATTCAACATCAAATACGCCGCCCAAAATCCATTTTTCATTCAATTTATAAAAATAATCAAGGCCAATGGTAGGGACAAAAATCGCTTTTTCCGTTTCTCCTTCCTTAGTGGCCTCTGGGATATGGGTATAACTGAACACAAACGCCAGGGAGTGTCTTTTAGCTATTTCATCCTCGGCCGTGTCCTGTGCGAACAAAGGAATTATATTAAGAAAGAACATAAAGGATACAATGGTGATACTTTTCATTTGAAATTATATTTTGAATGCTAACTTAAAGATTTTTAATGCGGGTTCACAAGTAGTTAGAGCCTTTTGAAAAAAAAATAACTTATTTAATACATTGACCATAAATATGACATAAATAACAGCTTATTGAATACCTATTTTATCAGCAAATTTATTATAAGCCCTGTCTATAAAAGGAGGGGTGTTTAAACGATATCCAAAGTATATAAGCCCGTATATTTTATTATTCTTCACTACATTAAACCTACCTTCGTTGTATCCGTTGACATCAAAAGTAAAGCCAGTTCCAAATACTATTTTCCTCGAAGCATAACCTATTTGCATCCCGCCTTCCAAAGCAGTTGTAAAATCGGTGCTATTTTCGTGTGTAGTAATATCATTAACTGTAAGTTTCAATTTTGAAAAACGTACTCCCAAAGAAGGAGCTAGATTGGTGGCTATAAACCAATTTTCATGCATAACAACCGTGTAATAATATGCAAGGGAAAGTCTGACAGGAAAAATCTCTTCCTTACTTTTATCATCATCCAACTCATAGGAAAAAGTATCATAGCTGTAGAAGACGGTTGGGATAAAACTACCTGCACTTTTTTTTTGCCATTCTGTGTTATAAAGCACATTTCTAAACGAAAAATTAGGATTGAAGACATAGGAGGTAGACATACCATAGATCCGACTCGTTAAATTTGATAACTGAATATATGGATCGATACCTTCTTCCCAGCCCGGTACAAAGTCTCTTGTGTTTTCAACGTAATACCCTTTAATTGAACTTATCTGAAACCCCTGTACCCATTGCCCTAATGCGGCCCGAAACCGGAAATCGCTGAAAGAAGATTCTCCTTTAAGATCATCCTCATTATTACCAGGGAAGAAGGTAGGTGAGAAACCAATACTCAGCCCAAGGAATTGATAGTCCAGCGATAGAAACAATCGATAATTATTATTCGGTGCTATTCTGAGGTTGGTACCGTCGAAATTATTCCTCAGAGAATAGGTATCTGTTTGGGTATCTACATTCAGCTTTACTACAAATTTGTCAGCGTATGATACAATGAACGTTGAATCTTTTGCTTTTTCTTTTTGCCCCATTGCCACGAAACAGCATAAGAGTATCAAGAGCGAAGAACCTGATCTAATCATAGCATATAAATAATGACATTGCCCGTGAATCTTCAGTTATTGGGAATTTGAAAATTAAAAGTTTCTTTCAAACAGAAAAAAAAGATTTTATAATCACATTCAATCTGTAGCCTTTTTAAAATCTTTTGAGGCTTTTTTATCTAACCAGCGATAGAGATATGTTACACCAAACACATCAAAATCGGCACCCTGCTTAAAACGTATTCCGGATCCTACCGTAAACTGCAATGAATGCTTTTTATTCAGGGGAAGCGCATAATTGAGCCCTAATCTCAGTTGGGATATAATAGCATCCCGCCTTACATCATTTATAAACGTCTCTGCCCCATACCCATAACCTACGGCAAAGGCCAGCCACATCCCTTTTTTATTCAAAGTCCTTATAATATCTGCCTTAAACACCCATAAAGCAGACTGTGACAGTTTGCTATCTCCAAGAAACTGCTTATTATCACTAAATAACCAAACCCCTACATACCCTTCAAGAACCCATTTTTGAAAACTGTATGATGCGCCATATGTAGCTCTAAGGCTCCATCGATTGGAACCCAGGTTTGGAAGCTGTTCCGGTTTATAATTACCGGTTGGAATTATGAGCTGCAAGCCAAGGCCTGTTACGGTTTTCTGTGTATAATTCAAATAATCTGAAGCATTCAAAGAGGGCGCTCCGGTTAAATTGATATAAGCTCTTAAGCGCAGATCTCCGAAGCCGGTATAAGCATCGGTGAAACTTTCATCTTCAAAAACACCTTCAAAGTCACCCCCGGCAAAGGGTAAAATGATGTCTACTTTACCCGATAATCCAAAGAAATTAACTGATCTTACATAGCCAAGAATAATAGAATTGATTCGGCCTTTAAAATCTTCCAGAGGTAAAGAAGGATCTACCAGGGTATTCCCTGCAGCATAGGCATAACTAACCGCAAAAAAATTCAACCCCCTGGGCAGATTGGTCAGAGCCCTGGGTTCAAGCTGCTGGGAATGGGTTTGAAGGGGGAAGAGCAGGCCTTGAAATAGGATAAAAATTAATATTGCCAACCGCTTTTTCATTTCTAAATCTCCGTTTTGTTTTTTGACAGTACATTGCAAGCGAATTCTTATCACTACAAATGGCGCCACCTCATAAGAAAGTATTCAATTAGTCCTATTCCATCGCTTTTTCTTTGGTCAACGATATGGCTATGGCCTCAGCATAAGTAAGGATTACCACCTGGCCAATATGTAATTTTTGTATCAGCGCTTCATCTTCCATTTCAATGGTCATATAATTCCCTCTGGGGCCCCTAACGGTGGCCAACATATTAGGCCGGTTTAGTATTTCTACAGTAACAACCGCCTTTACTACGGCTCCTACCACCGCGGCGGGGTCCATTCCCTCCGGTGCTTTACCTCCTTCAGCCAGTACCATTAATGGCTCTGCAAGTTCTTCCTTGGTTGGTTTACGGAACTCTGCCTTCATATAGGTATAGTATTCAAAGGTAATTACATCGCCCACAGCAATTTCATCGAACCTTTCCACGGCATCACCGGCTGTAAGGGTAACCAGTTCCCCATCCGGTCCTTTGAGCGTAATTTCACGTGTTTCTTTTTTGATTTCAGTGACAGTGCCCTCGGTAGCTGCCAGGTTCCATTTTTCCTTAGGCGGCTGATTATTATCCATATCCTGGCCGTAAACAGAATGAGAAAGAAATGCAAACAAGAATAAATTGAGTGTAAAAATTGTAAGTGATTTCATAATTCTTTAATTAAAATTAAATGTCTTTAGTTGGATAAAATATCATTCACCATAAACTGGCAACTTTTGATACCGTTAAAATTAGGATATTTCACGGATTGACGCCATAAATTCACTTGAAATATTAGCTTTCCCAAATTAGGGAAACACATAGGATTTTAGACCAAACATTTACATCAAAAAAGCAGGCACACCGTTGTAGGCGCATCAATCTGATGTACAACTACGATCTGCCCGGTATCCTGGTCCCTTTTAAAGGAGACAATATTGTTCGTAGTCTGATTGGCAACCAATAGAAAATTCTCATCCGGAGAGAGCGTAAAATTCCGGGGATTTTGGCCCTGAACATCCTGATGGCCCAAGGCTTTGAGCTGACCGTTTTTTTGATCTACCGAGAAAATGGCAATGCTGTTGTGTCCGCGATTGGAAGCGTAAACGAACCTGCCATCAGTAGAAATATGAATGTCTGCACAGGTGTTCGGATCAGCAAAGTCATCGGGGACAGCAGATTTTGTTTGTTCGATACCGTAATTGTTGGATTCTGAATCACGTTTTACAAGGGAAATAGAAGATGTTAATTCATTAACGACATAGATCCAAGGCTGCTCGGGATGGATAACCATATGCCGGGGCCCAGCTCCTTCCTCCATGGTAAATGTGGCGGGCTCATTGGGAACAAAAAGATTTTTTTCCTCATCAATTTTGGAAAACCATAACTGGTTTGTACCCAAATCCACGGCAATTAATCCGCCTTCCGGGCTAAACCAGCCGGAGTGTGCATGCGGACCTTCCCGCCGCTTTGTAGACCCACTACCCTGGTGTTGTTGCACATCTAGTAATTCTGTCAGCTGGCCATCTTTACTCTTTTCCAGGAAGGATGGATATTCTGCCGTCGCCATCAAACCTCATGGTAGTATTGCAGCGTCTTCCAATAATGCATATTTATAGATTCCCTCACTTTCGCCTTCGATACAGGTGCCCACAAAGAATGGTGTTTATTTTGGTGTATTCACGGGAGATTCTTTGCAATTTGAAGTTAAAAATATGGCGAGAAGGATGAAAATGAAGGTACGAACCATTTTCAATAATTCTTTATATTCAAAATGCAAGAATACTTTACCACTAAAAACAGCTTAGGATTATTTAAGCGATAAATTTCTACTGTATTTTGATGGCTGACTGATTAGGTTATAGAATCATGTGTTCAACTTTTCAATGAAAATATACTAATTAAATACGGCAAACAACCTCATGAGAATAGAAGAAATTGCTGCTTAAATATATGAAACAGTTCTACTCCGGATACTCTACTCTTAAATGGTAAATATTGGTGAGTTTTTGCTTTAGCACCTTCTTTATCGACTGAATCTCTTTAAAAGTAATATTCGCATTGAGGAACTGATGAGCGTTCATCTGTCCGCTTACAATCTTTTCAACAAATTCATCGATGATATTATAGGTGGGATTATTGAGGCTTTTGGAAGCGGCTTCTACGGCATCAGACATCATCAGTATAGCGGTTTCTTTTGAAAATGGGATAGGACCAGGGTAGCGATAGTCAGACTCTTTAATATCTCCGCCAATATCCTGTTGTTTTTTGTAGAAATAGTAGACATAGGTGGTACCATGGTGGGTACGTATAAAATCGATCACACGGTCAGGTAACCTGTTCTGACGGGCGATCTCTATCCCTTCGATCACATGGTCGATAATGATACCGGCACTTTCCCTTGGCTGCAGGTCATCGTGGGGGTTGATATTGGTTACCTGATTCTCGGTAAAGTATGCGGGTTTGTTCATTTTTCCAATATCATGGTACAGGGCCCCTACCCTCACCAGCATGGCATTGGCCCCGATCTCGTTCGCTGCGGCTTCAGCCAGATTGGCCACTTGCATGCTATGGTGAAACGTCCCCGGCGCTTTGTTGGCCAATTCTTTCAAGAGACGGGAATTCGTATCCGATAATTCGAGCAGTGAAACATCGGAAACAAGTCCGAAGATCTTTTCATAGACATAGATCAAAGGTTGCGCAAATAAGGTAATCATACCATTGAGAAGGAAAAAACCAAAAGTATATAGGCTGATCTGGTCTAAAGTACCCTCCTGGATCACATAAAACGCAAAGTACCCCACCATATAGATCAGGGTAATCTGCCCGACCGAAATAAAGAGGTTTGCTCTTTTATAGAGCTCAGATACGGTGAGAATAGTGACGATACCCGCGATGATCTGCAAGAATATATATTCAAAGCTATTGGGCACTACGAAGCCAAGGATCAGCACGGTCAGCACATGGACGAACAATCCAAGGCGGGCATCGAAAAAAGTTTTTAGAATAAGAGGCAGAATACAGAGCGGCACTACAAATACAAAGGCTTCATTATACTTCACCACAAGGGTGGTTATAAATACCATCAATAGAATATTGAAGAAGATGAAGGTCACCTTGACATTATTCCTAAAAACTTCTGGCCTGTATTTTTTCAAAAACAACATCAGCATCATCAATACCAAAGCTACCAGGATGGTGTAGCCCGAGAGTATAAAGAGAAAGTTGTTCTCCGCCCATAATTCCGACTCATACTCCGCTTTTAAGGAATTCAATATTTTCAGGTTCTCGGCCTCCACTACCTCGCCCTTGGCTACGATCAGTTTACCCTCATCTACACTACCCCTTGTCATCGAGATTTTAGAGAACTCTTCAACAAGGGCTTTCCTGGAGAGTTCATCATCGTATCGAACATTAGGTCTGAGAATATCAGAAAACAATTTTCGGAACTGGTTTTCATAGCGCGTAAGGGACTGCTCTGCTAAAAGTGAAGACAACCTTTCTATCGCATCTACAATAGCAGGTAATTCTGAACTTTCGAGGAGCATCGCCTCATTGTTCTTCACCAAATAAAGCTGATCTTTCTGTGTCCGGTCCTGCGAATTCTCAAGCAATCCATATCGATAAAAATTATCCAGGATTTCCTGGGCGGCTCGCTCAAACTTTTGCAATTGTGAGGCGGAATAGCGCTCCTTAGAAAATACAATGGCAAATTGTTGCTCATAGAGTTTCTGAACTTCAACAACAATCGCCGGGTCATAAATGTAATAATCAATATGACGGCTTTCGATCTCTTGTTCTTCCAGGCTGATCTCCTCCGCCGATTTCTTTATCGTAAAATCAAACGGGGCATATAGATTTTCATATTGCCAGGGTTTGCCTTTTTGAAATTCATATTTAAATATACCTCCCCTGGGAAAGAAAAAAACGATACATCCAACGGTGAGAAAGTAGAGGAAGTATTTGTAAATCAGCGATTGATTTTTATAAACGGTGTCCAGGTATTTCCCCATGTCGAGTATTATCTTTTTCAAAAATAGAAAATTAAACGCTTAAGAAGTGGTAAGCCGGCCTCGTTGAAGTTTAATTTATTAATTTCGCATTGACATTTTTAACACATCCTTCTAACTAAGATTATTTTATGAAAGAGGTCGTAATTGTCTCGATGGCACGCACACCCATTGGTAGTTTTATGGGCGGACTATCGGGTATCCCGGCACCGGAGCTTGGTGCCAAAGCGATAAAAGGTGCTTTGGAGAAGGCAGGTATTGATCCGGCCGTTGTTCAGGAAGTGCTGATGGGTAACGTTGTACAGGCAGGTACCGGACAGGCTCCGGCCAGACAGGCGGCTATTTATGCGGGTATACCGGATACGGTTCCCTGTACTACGGTTAATAAAGTGTGTGCTTCCGGAATGAAAGCCATTATGCAAGGGGCCCAGTCTATAGCCCTTGGCGACAATGACATTGTTGTGGCGGGAGGCATGGAAAACATGAGCCTGATCCCCCACTATGTCCATATGCGGAATCCTCATAAATTCGGTCCGGTAAAGATGGAAGACGGGATGCAAAAAGACGGTTTGGTAGACGTCTACGACCAACACGCTATGGGCGTCTGCGCAGATGCCTGTGCCACGGAGTACAACTTCAGCAGGGAAGACCAGGATCAGTTTGCGATTCAATCCTATGAACGATCTGCGGCAGCCTGGAAATCGGGCAAATTCAAAGACGAAGTAATCGCAGTGGAAGTACCTCAGCGACGAGGAGAACCCTTGTTGGTTGAAGAAGATGAGGAGTTTAAAAATGTTCGGATGGATAAAATTCCAAACCTTCGCCCGGCATTCAGCAAAGAGGGCACGGTAACCGCTGCCAATGCTTCGACCATTAACGACGGTGCCGCCGCAGTAGTGCTGATGAGTGCTGATAAAGCCAGGGAGTTGAATATTACACCTTTGGTTAAGATCAGAAGCTTCGCCGATGCCGCACAAGAACCCAAATGGTTCACCACCGCACCGGCCAAAGCTTTGCCGAAGGCGCTCGCCAAGGCCGGAATCGATATAGGCGATGTAGATTATTTTGAGTTCAATGAAGCTTTCTCCGTGGTGGGTCTCGCTAATATCAAACTATTGGGATTGAACGACTCGAATGTCAATGTCAATGGTGGAGCTGTTTCTCTGGGACATCCTTTGGGTTGCTCAGGGGCACGGATAACCATTACTCTGATCAGCGTATTGATTCAAAACGAGGCCAGGATCGGCGCTGCGGCAATCTGTAATGGTGGAGGTGGTGCTTCTGCCATAGTCCTCGAGCGGGACTGATCGGTTTTAGGGATCCAAAAAAGTTTATGCCATACGGTATATGCCATCTTAGTGTAATTCCAGTTCGAGCACAGGCGGATAACTCGAGTGAAATGCTGACCCAACTACTTTATGGGGAACATTTTAAGATCATAGAGATTAGAAAATACTGGTCGAAGGTCAGGATCATCTATGATGGTACCGAAGGCTGGGTAGAAAATCAACAATTCCTCCCAATCGATAAATCACAGTTCAATGCTATTGAGGAAAACAACAGCCCTAAGTATGCCTCGGATCTTGTGGGTTATTCCTCAGCTAAGGATCAAGCGTTGATCCCTGTATTGCTGGGCTCCTCTGTATCGAATGCTCCTCTGCTGTCTCATCGGTTCGAAGGCGCTTTCCTAAACGGAACCGGTGCTAAGTCTAATATCGTCCCCATAGCGATGTACTATCTCCATGCACCTTTTCTTCGGGGTGGTAAGACGCCTTTCGGCGTGGATGACGCCGGTTTGAGCCAGATGGTTTACAAGATCAATGGCTACCGATTACCGCGACAGGCATCGGACCAGGCAATGGTAGGGGAATCGCTCAGTTTTATCGAAGAAAGCGAGCCCGGTGATCTTGCTTTTTTTGACGACAAGGATGGAAATATCGAACATGTAGGGATCATTATGAAGGACAATTTCATCATTCATTCTCATGGTAAGGTCCGGATCGATCGTATTGATCATACCGGAATCTTTAACAGGGATAAAGGTCTCTATTCTCATCCGCTGCGGGTGATCAAAAAGATCGTATAAAAAAACCCCGGCATTTTGGCCAGGGTTTTATTTTCACTTGCAGGAATCTATTTATTCTCCCAGGAGCTTTTTCATTTTCATGAAATTATCATTATCCCCCAAAGCCCCATATATATTTTTCAACTGGGTGAGGATACCCTGGTTGTCAGGATTCATCTTTAAGGCATCTTCAAGAACCTTAGCGCCTTCTCGGAAGAGGTCATCCTTTTTCTGTTTCAATTCATCATAACGTGCGATATCTGCCCTGGAGCTTCCCAGAGAGTTCATTTCATCGATAAGGCCATTACCCTCGTTCACATAAGTGGTGGATAGATTAAGCTGCGCATTGATATAGCCAGGATTGATCTCCAATGCCCTTAAATAGGCAGCTCTGGCCTCCTGAAGATTTCCTTGCTCCATATTGATTACCCCGATATTGTACTGAAGATCAGGGTTGTCAGGGGCCATGTCTGCCGCCTTTGCCATCATTACCTTGAACTTGTCCTTATCGCCCAATTTATAATGCAAATTGGCTTCATTAAGGATTAGGTTAACATCATCAGGATATGCGGCTCTTGCATCGGCATAAGCTTGAAGTGCCTTGTCATCTTGCCCCAATTGAGTGTAGATAAGTGCGATATTCTTGATAATTTCAGACCTTTTTGACGGGGATTTCTCGTCAATAGGGTCTTTGTATTCCTTAGACTTGATCATCAGGTCTCGTTGAAACTTTTCCATTTCCTCAATTTCACCGGTCTCTACATTGGTTGCTTTGTAGATCGTGGTACTACCATCATAACCCACTTCTTTCAACTCTTCGTAATAGGCAAGTGCCTCTTCATAGTGTTGTCCGTTTACGGCACTGCTGGCCGCATAGTAGAGGTAAATAGTATCTTTAGGACTCAGCTTGTATCCCATGTAGAGTTTTTCAGCTGCTTCCTTATACTTTTTATTAGTATTGTCCTCCACAGCCGCGTTGATCAGATCTGAAGTGAGTGCTGTGAGGTTTTGACGGGCCTCATCAGAATAGCGTTCTTTGCCGCTTTTCTCTTCAACGCTGATGGTTTCATTAAAACAGTGAACTGCTACATCAAAAGCTGAAGCATCTCCTTTTTTAGCCAGGTCAGTATATATCTTTCCTCGTGTCAGGTGATACTGGGCCTGGGTCCTTTCGTCTGCGGCTGCAATCAGACCAGATGCCGCCTCCAAAGCTGTTTTTGCAGCTGCTGCGTCACCCGATTTCAAGGCTTTTTCTGCCGCCTTAATCTCATTCTTTTGTGCATAACCAGCCAGGCTGAATACCATGGCTAGTATAATTATGAATTTGGTTTTCATAGTAAAATAAAATTAGTAAAATAGTGTTTATTATCGTTTATTCATCCTTTTCAGAAGCATTATCATCAATTGCCGTGCCATCTTCCGTCTCCACTTCTATGTCTAGTATTTCTGACTGATCGATATTTTCTTCCTCTTTCATCACCTTGGCAACAGCGGCGATGGAATCGTTCTCCTTGATATTTATCAGTTTTACGCCCTGAGTGGCCCGGCCCATCGTACGAAGATCCTCTACAATCATTCTGATCGCGATACCCGATTTATTGATGATCATCAAATCATCGGAATCCGAAACATTTTTCATAGCCACCAGTCCGCCTGTTTTCTCGGTGATGGAAATTGTTTTTACGCCTTTGCCACCCCTGTTGGTAATCCTGTAATCGTCTATACTCGATCGCTTGCCATACCCATTTTCAGAAACCACAAGAATCTCGTCATCAAAATTATGAACCGAGATCATCCCGATTACTTCATCCTCATCATCGGCCAGTTTGATGCCCCTCACCCCACTGGCATTTCGCCCCATGGGTCGGGTTTTACTCTCCTCAAAACGTATCGCCTTTCCAGAGCGCAACCCAAGGAAGATCTGACTGGTACCGGTAGTGAGCTTGGCCTCAATCAGTTCATCGCTTTCACGTATGTTTATGGCGATAATTCCATTTTGCCTTGGTCGGGAATACTGTTCTAAAGAAGTTTTCTTAACGGTACCCTTCTTGGTGGCCATTATCACATAGTGACTATTTACGTACTCTTCATCTTTGAGGTCCTGTGTACAAATAAAAGCCTTAACCTTATCGTCCTGCTCTATATTGATCAGGTTTTGGATCGCACGTCCTTTTGAAGTCCGACTACCCTCAGGTATCTCATACACCCTCATCCAGAAGCATTTCCCCTTTTGGGTGAAGAACAGCATATACTGGTGATTGGTACCTACAAATAGATGTTCCAGGAAATCTTCATTTCGGGTAGAAGAAGCCTTTTGCCCTACCCCGCCCCTGTGTTGCGTTTTGTACTCGCTCAACGGTGTGCGTTTGATATAACCCGCGTGAGAAATAGTGATAATCACCTGCTCGTCAGGGATCATATCTTCAATGCTTAGATCACCCCCGGCGAAGTTGATCTCGGACCTTCTTAAATCGCCGTATTTTTCCTTGACCTCAAGTAATTCTTCTTTGATGATATCCATCCTTCGGTCCTTTCGGGCAAGAATATCTTTGAGATCGATGATCCTTACTTTTATCTCCTCGTATTCGGTTCGCAGTTTGTCCTGTTCCAGACCGGTGAGCTGGCGAAGCCGCATTTCGACAATAGCCTTAGCCTGTATTTCGGTTAATTTAAAGCGCTTGATCAGATTATCACGGGCATCCTCAGCGTTAGACGATGCGCGGATTATAGCGATAACTTCATCAATATGATCAGAGGCGATGATCAGTCCTTCCAGGATATGGGCCCGGTCTTCGGCTTTTTTCAATTCGAATTTCGTACGCCGAACCACCACTTCATGCCGGTGTTCCACGAAATATTGAATGAGCTGTCTGATATTCAGCAGCTGTGGCCGTCCTTTGACCAACGCAATATTGTTGACACTGAAGGAAGATTGCAGGGCCGTGTACTTATAGAGGGTGTTCAGAACGATGTTCGGAATGGCATCCCTTTTAAGGATATAGACAATGCGCATACCCTTGCGATCCGATTCATCACGAATGTTCGATATACCATCGATCTTTTTATCATTGATCAGGTCAGCCGTTTTCTTTATCATATCGGCCTTGTTCACCTGATAAGGGATTTCGGTAACAATAATACTCTCGCGACCATTCGATTCCTCAAATGTGGCTTTCGCCCGCATCACCACTCTTCCACGACCCGTATGAAAAGCCTCTTTTACGCCATCGTAACCGTAGATTATTCCACCGGTAGGGAAATCCGGGGCCTTTATATGGGTGATTAGCTCATCTACTTCTATGGCATTGTTTTCTATATAGGCAACGGTCCCATCGATCACTTCAGACAGGTTATGCGGAGGCATGTTGGTCGCCATCCCAACTGCAATACCCGACGCTCCATTAATCAGAAGGTTGGGGATCCTGGTAGGCAGAACAGTAGGTTCTTGCAGGGAATCGTCGAAATTCAGTTGATGGTCAACGGTATCCTTATCGATGTCCGACAACATTTCATCTGCGATCTTCCGCATTCGCGCCTCTGTATAACGCATCGCTGCCGGGCTGTCTCCATCTACCGACCCAAAATTTCCCTGGCCGTCGATCAGCATATATCGCAAACTCCATTCCTGCGCCATCCGAACCATGGTATCGTAAACCGATGTATCACCGTGAGGGTGGTACTTACCTAAAACCTCCCCGACGATACGCGCCGATTTCTTAAAGGAACTATTAGAACGCACACCCAATTCGTGCATGCCATAAAGTACTCTTCTATGAACCGGTTTCAGGCCGTCCCTAACATCAGGTAAGGCACGTGACACAATGACCGACATTGAGTAGTCAATGTAGGCAGATTTCATCTCATCCTCAATGTTAATGGGAATTAACTTTTCTCCTTCAGCCATATAAAAATACAAACGATTTTAGGTAGTAAAAATATCAGGGCAATATACACAAAAACGAAGCTTTCCAAGTACTCCGCGACCACTTTATTGAATAATTTATCAACACTTCGCACCCCTTATTTCGTTGATAATTCAGGTGTTAATTTTTTTGTAAATCGGTGTTTTTTTCGTCATTTAGACCAAGTTTATCGAATATAGGTACGGTATTTGACGTTCTTATGTTTAGAATTAGTAATTTTATAGATGATTTAATGATAGTTTATGGATGATAATTTTTCACCGAGGGTTAAGGATGTAATCGCCTACAGCAAAGAGGAAGCATTGAGACTTGGACACGATTTTATCGGTACCGAGCACTTGATGCTTGGACTATTACGCGATGGGAGTGGGAAGGCGATCAGCATTCTCGACGCCCTGGACGTAGATCTTGACCATTTGAGACGGAAGGTGGAAATTCTCAGCCCTGCTAACCCTAACTCGGGCACTAACCAGAAGGACAAAAAAAATCTGCACCTGACCCGTCAGGCAGAGCGGGCATTGAAGACAACTTTTCTCGAAGCAAAATTGTTTCAGAGCTCTTCCATAAATACAGCGCATCTACTTCTCTGTATTCTTAGAAATGAAAATGATCCCACCACTAAATTGCTCCATAAGCTTAAAGTGGATTACGATGGTGTTAAAGATCAGTTCAAATCGATGATCACCAGCGACGATGACTATCTGGAGTCCCCTACTGCCGAATCCTTCCCTAGCGATTCCGATGAACCGTCTGAAGGTAAAGAGAGTTCCTTTGGAGCTTCAGGACAAAAAGGAAGCAAGAAATCTAAAACACCGGTATTGGACAATTTCGGTCGCGACCTTACGCGGCTGGCTGAAGATAACAAACTCGATCCGGTGGTAGGCAGGGAAAAGGAAATCGAAAGGGTTTCCCAGATCCTAAGCCGAAGAAAAAAGAACAACCCGTTGCTGATCGGCGAACCCGGCGTGGGTAAAAGTGCGATAGCGGAAGGCCTCGCACTGAGGATCATCAACAAGAAGGTTTCACGTATCCTATATAACAAACGACTGGTTACCTTAGACCTGGCTTCGCTTGTGGCCGGGACCAAATACCGAGGGCAGTTCGAGGAGCGCATGAAGGCGGTGATGAACGAACTGGAAAAGAATGACGATGTGATCCTTTTTATCGATGAGATCCATACCATAGTCGGAGCCGGAGGCGCAACCGGCAGCCTCGATGCTTCTAATATGTTTAAACCGGCGCTCGCCCGGGGTGAGATCCAGTGTATTGGAGCCACCACGCTCGATGAATACCGTCAGTACATAGAAAAGGACGGGGCGCTCGAAAGACGCTTCCAGAAAGTGATGGTGGAACCTACTTCGGTTGAAGAAACCATCGAAATCCTTCAAAATATCAAAGAGAAGTACGAAGACCATCATAACGTGAATTATACCGATGAGGCACTGGTGGCCTGCGTAAAACTCACCAATCGTTATATGACAGAACGCTTCCTGCCCGATAAGGCCATAGACGCCCTAGATGAGGCGGGTTCCAGAGTGCATATTGTCAATATGGATGTCCCCAAGCAGATCCTTGAGCTTGAGAAGCAACTCGATGATGTGCGAGAACTCAAAAACAGCGTGGTTAAGAAACAACGTTATGAAGAAGCTGCGAAGCTCAGGGACGATGAGAAAAGGATCGAAAAAGAGCTCGCCGTAGCCCAGGAGAAATGGGAAGAAGACAGTAAGTTGCACCGTGAAATAGTCTCTGAAGACAATGTTGCCGATGTAGTGTCTATGATGAGTGGCGTTCCCGTGAACAAAATCGCCCAGACCGAAAGTAATAAACTGGCTGAATTACCCAATCTTATCAAAGGTAAAGTTATCGGGCAAGACGAAGCCGTAGCCATGGTATCCAAGGCTATTCAGCGTAACAGGGCAGGATTAAAAGATCCTAACAAACCCATTGGATCATTTATTTTCCTCGGACAGACCGGGGTCGGTAAAACGCAGTTGGCAAAAGTCCTTGCGCAAGAATTGTTCGATTCAGAAGATGCCCTGATCAGGATCGATATGAGTGAGTATATGGAAAAATTCACCATCTCGAGACTGGTAGGAGCCCCTCCCGGGTATGTAGGTTATGAAGAAGGCGGTCAACTGACCGAAAAAGTTAGGCGAAAACCCTATTCTGTTATCCTGCTCGACGAGGTCGAAAAAGCTCACCCGGATGTATTTAACATGCTGCTCCAGGTTTTAGATGACGGATACCTGACAGACAGCCTCGGCAGGCGAATCGATTTCAGGAACACTATCCTTATTATGACTTCCAATATCGGCGCCCGGCAACTCAAAGATTTTGGGCAAGGGGTAGGCTTCGGTACGGCTGCAAAAAAATCACAGGCAGATGATCATCAGAGGTCGGTTATAGAAAATGCCCTTAAAAAAGCATTCGCCCCCGAATTCCTCAACAGGATAGACGACGTGGTTGTCTTCAATCCGCTGGAGAGAGAACATATTCATCAGATCATCGATATAGAATTGAACAAATTGTTCGAAAGGATCAATGAAATAGGTTATGATCTGAAACTCACCGATGAGGCCAAAGATTATATTGCCGAAAAAGGATTCGATAAACAATACGGAGCCCGTCCGTTAAAAAGGGCTATCCAGAAATACATCGAAGACACCTTGGCTGAAGAGATCGTAAATTCCAAGTTGCAGGAGGGAGATAGTATTTTTATGGATGTGGACAAAAAAGGAGAGAAGCTGACCATCGAAATTAAAAAGGCTAAGAAATCTTCAAAAGCTTAGGCTAAAATCATAATATCAAAATAGGGGTCCCGCTGGGACCCTTTTTTGTATCCTTAAATTGAGGAGCAGAGAAACATAACAAACTTCTAATGCCTCAGAGACCGTATAAACGATATTTAAGCGTTTGGTCTAATATTTTTCCAAAAAGTAGTGCATAGGTCTACATTCGTTCTGGACACTATATATCTTTTAAAATGAACGTCGGACCGACAAAAAAAAACCTCGTAGTTAAGGAATACCACTTGGATATCGGTAGGATACAGGTTTTTAAAAACCACCTTGTAGCCATTTTCGATGAAGGGGCCACGCTCACTCTCGAAAGAGCCTATCAGATCATCGGAATCTCTGAGATACATTTTAGAGATAGGAATTTTGCTTATATCAGTTTCAGGCAAAATTCTTATGCCATTGACCCTACTATTTACACCTATCTCAGGGAGCTGAAAAATCTAAAAGCTTTTGCCATCGTATCGGTGAAGGAAATGGACATGCACAACTTTAAGATCGAAAAGCTCTTTTATAAAAAACCGATGAAACTCTTCATCGATTACAATAACGCTTTGAAATGGGTTAAGCGCAGGGTTAAAGAGTCGCGCTGATCTGATTTCAATCTTGTACTTAAAAATCCTTCAGAAAGAGAATCTTATGTTCAGCCTTATATTATTCGGATGACCTTTCTTCTTCCTGAATGGGTTCTGGCATCGCTGTAAGACTGATATAGGCCTGTCCGATGGACTGTATGATCTCCCCGGCCGTCAACGCTTCAAATCCAGTCTTTACCACTGCCAGATCCGCAGCCTTTCCATGAAGATAAACCGCTGTAATTACTGCTGTGAGGGTTTTATAGCCCTGGGCGATTAGAGACGTGATCATCCCGCTAAGCACATCGCCGCTTCCCGCAGTGGCCATGCCTGCATTGCCGGAAGAATTAACATAACCTACACCTGCGCTAATGGTAATGGTATAAGCATCTTTCAATACAAGGATACAATTGTATTTTTTTGAAAATTGCTTCGCTTTTTTCAGTTTATCAAAATCGTCTTTCCAGGCACCCAAAAGCCGTTTCAGCTCACCTGGATGCGGTGTTAGCACTGCTCCTGCTGGTAGTTTTTTTAAAAGGGCTGGATGTGCGGCCAGAATATTGAGGCCATCGGCATCGACCACAATCGGACCCTGGTAAGAATCCAGAAAGTTCTGAAATGCTTCTTTTGTCTCCTTTAAGGTACCCATACCCATGCCAATACCAACCACATCGGGTGTAATAGCATAGGAAATATCTTCGATATGATCCTCTCCCTTATCTGTATTAGCCATGACTTCTGTAGCGGCAGTTTGTATAGGCAAATAACCACACCTGGGTAGATAAGCCGTAACCAGCCCGCTACCCGCCTTTAGGCATGCCTTACTGCTCAGGACCACAGCACCGATCTTTCCATAACTCCCACCAATAATAAGCGAATGGCCATAGGTTCCTTTATGGGAAAATCGTTTTCGCTCTTTATACCCCTTCAACACTTCGCTCTTGCCGACAAGATGATAATCCGTCCTGGTCTCTTCCAAAATCTCCTGATCCATCCCGATATCAAGGATTTCCCAATGCTCGCAAAAAACTCCGGTTTCAGGAAGAAAGAAAACAAGTTTGGGTGCCTGTATGGTCAGCACAATATTCGAACAAACAACAGCTTCCCTGTTATCAACAGACCGATCTAAATAAAGCCCGGAGGGTACATCCACCGAAACAACAAAGGCTTCAGATTGGTTTATATGGTACATAAGCTTTTGTACCCAGCTACCAGGTGCACGGTTCAGACCTATACCAAAGATCGCATCCACAATGATATCTTCGGTTCCTATTTCCGGAAAGGCTGTCCCATCCTGGATGAAATTCGGCCATATTTTCCTCTCTTTCAGCCGGTTGAGGTTAATCAGGAAATCTTCAGAACGCTTTTCACTATAGCTAACGACATTCACCTCGATATTATAGCCGTGTTCCCATAAATGACGCGCCAGGGCCAATCCGTCTCCCCCATTGTTGCCGATGCCGCAAAAGAGGTGAATTTTCACCTGGGCACCCTGCATCTTCTGATGTAACCAGCTGAACAGCGCTACTGCTGCTCGCTCCATTAACTGCTCGCTGCTGATCTGCTGCCTTTCAATTGTAGATTTGTCAGCCGCATACAGCTGACTGGCCGAAAATATCTTCATCTGGCAATAATTTTTGTAAAATAATGGCTACCTGACAAAAATGTTGGAATAATTTGATAAGGTATTCAAAAGTACTACTTTTGAGGCTTTATCAGAAGTACGATGTTCAGCAACATGGATTTTGGGAACCTCGAATTTACTCTTCATGCTGATTGGTATTCCATCACCCCTGCATTTACCACTACCCCTTAGGGGTAAGCAGCAATTTATATTTCCGTTTTTACAAAATCTTTTAGTCGACCTTTTTTAACTATTAATCCATATGAAGGTTTTAAAATTTGGCGGTACTTCGGTAGCCAGTGCAGATCAGATAAAACAAGTAAAACAAATCATCGCCGATGAGAATGACATACGGATCGTTGTGGTCGTCTCTGCATTGGGCGGTATTACCGATCTGCTCCTCAAAACTTCAGCCAGGGCAGCCCAGCGGGATGTGAGTTTTCACGCAGGGGCTAAAGAACTGGAAAAAAGACACATGGAAGCGATAAAGTCACTTATCCCTGTTAAATCACAAAGCGGGATCCTGAGCCATGTAAAAGCCGAACTGAATACTTTGGAAACACTTCTGGAAGGTGCATTCCTCATCGGTGAGATCACCCCTCGATTGCTCGACAAGATCGTGTCATACGGCGAGCTCCTCTCCTCTTTTATCATCAGTGAATATCTGATCTCATCAGGCCTGGATGCCAATCTAGTTGACAGTCGTGATATCATAATTACCGATGAAAACTATGGAAAGGCTGCCGTTAACTTTGACGTTACCAACCAACGCTGTCAATCATATTTTAAAAAGAGCAAAGAGAAGATTACTATACTCCCCGGATTTGTATCTTCTTCAGAAACAGGTGATTCCACTACATTAGGCAGAGGTGGTTCGGACTATACCGCCGCTGTGATCGCAGCCGCTATGGGGGCTGAGGTCCTTGAGATCTGGACCGATGTCAGCGGTATGTATACGGCTAATCCCAAACTGGTTAAACAGGCCAAGGCTATAAGAAATATCTCCTATGAAGAGGCGATGGAATTATCGCATTTCGGGGCAAAGGTCCTCTACCCGCCTACTATTCAACCTGTGCTGCTCAGGGGTATTCCTATTCACATAAAAAACACTTTTAGGCCGCAGGATCCTGGTACTACTATTGAGAAAAACAAAGGTGATTCGAAATATGCCGTAAGAGGTATCAGCTATGTGCCCAATATTAGTTTGCTGACCCTTGAAGGGCCTGGAATGATCGGAATACCGGGAATATCCAGAAAATTCTTTGAAGTGCTGTCGCAAGCCCAAATAAGTGTTGTACTCATTACCCAGGCTTCTTCGGAGCATTCTATCTGTATCGGTTTGGCCCAGGAAGATGCCCCAACAGCAGAAAAAATGGTGAATGAAGCCTTCACTTACGAGATCAATGCCTCCAAAATAAAACCGGTCCTAACAGAAAGCGATTTGGCGATCATTGCCCTGGTGGGGGATCAAATGAAAAGTCACCAGGGATTGAGTGGAAGGATGTTCAGCACACTTGGTAAAAACAACGTTAATATAAGAGCGATAGCGCAAGGCGCATCGGAACGCAATATCTCTGCCGTGATCCACAAAGAAGACGTCAGGAAGGCGCTTAATGCCCTACACGAAAGCTTTTTTGAAGAGAATGTAAAGCAGTTGAACCTTTATATAATGGGCGTGGGTAATGTTGGATCCAGGCTATTGAATCAGATACATCAGCAGCATGCTTATCTCAAAAAGCAACACCGGTTAAATATTCGTGTAATCGGTATATCCAATTCAAGAACCATGATCTTCAATCAGGAAGGTATTCCGTTGAAAGACTGGAAAGGGCTATTGGAGCGTGGTGAAACCGCCGATCCTGATCGGTTTTTTAACCAATTACTGTCTTTTAATTTACGCAACAGCATATTTATTGATAATACCGCCAGTGCTTCGGTAGCAGCAACTTACCAAAACTATCTGGGAAAAAGCATCGCGGTGGTCACCTGTAATAAGATTGCATGTTCCTCTGATCTGGACCATTACCTCAAACTCAAAGAAGTATCGAGGGAATATAATGCGCCCTTCTTGTTCGAAACCAATGTGGGTGCCGGCCTTCCGATCATAGACACCTTAAAACATCTCATCGCCTCGGGTGACAAGGTAAAAAAAATCCAGGCGGTCCTTTCGGGCAGCCTGAACTTCGTTTTTAATAATTACGACGGTAAGGTGCCCTTCGATGAAGTAGTTCAAAGAGCTCAGAAAGAAGGTTATACCGAACCTGATCCTAAGATCGATCTCAGCGGAGTTGATGTGATGCGTAAAATCCTGATCCTGGCGCGGGAGAGTGGCTATCAGATTAACATGGAAGACATTACCAATGACTCCTTTTTGCCTGAAGAAAGTCTCGGCACAAAGGATAATGAGTCATTTTACGGATCGCTTCGGAAAAATGAGCAGGGATTCCTGGAACTTTATAACAAGGCATTTGAAAAAGATTGTAAACTAAAATATGTGGCCCAATTTGAAGAGGGGCGCGCCTCCGTTGGGCTTCAGTTCATTCCCCCGGACCATGATTTCTATAAACTGGAAGGAAGTGACAATATCGTGTTATTCTATACGGACCGATACCAGGAACAACCCCTGGTGGTCAAAGGAGCCGGAGCCGGTGCTGAGGTTACGGCTTCCGGAATATTCGCAGATATAATCAGAATCGGTAATTTCTAGGCATATGGAAAGTATTCGAATTTTTTCACCGGCCTCTGTTGCGAATATATCTTGTGGTTTTGATGTCCTTGGGCTTGCCCTTGAAACGATAGGAGATTTTATGACCGTGATAAAAGTGCCTGAACCCGGAGTGAGGATTACCAGGATCACCGGTCAAAAACTCCCACTCGAAGCAAAAAAAAATGTTGCAGGCGTGGCGGCTCTGGCCCTGCTTGATAAATTTGAATTTGAAGGCGGCTTTGAAATTGAGATCGAAAAGAGGATCAAGCCGGGCAGCGGTATCGGTAGCAGTGCCGCAAGTGCATCGGGCGCAGTATGGGCGATCAACGAATTGCTGGGGCACCCTTTTTCGAAGCTAGAATTAGTGGAATTTGCCATGGAGGGAGAACGGCTCGCCAGCGGTGCAGCCCATGCTGATAATGTGGCGCCCGCGCTTTTCGGCGGATTTACCCTTGTGAGAAGTTATGAGCCTCTTGATATTATTCGTATTCCTGCTCCTGAGGATTTATTTGCCACAGTTGTCCATCCGCTGATCGAGATAAAAACCGCAGATTCAAGGAAGATCCTGAAAACATCCATTACCCTGGCCGATGGAATCAAGCAATGGGGTAATTTGGGAGGGCTTGTAGCCGGTCTATATACAAAGGATTATGGTCTGATAGGAAGGTCTTTGGTAGATCATATCATAGAGCCCACAAGATCTATACTCATACCTGGTTTCGATGAAGTAAAAAGGGCGGCATTAAATGCCGGCGCCCTGGGTTGCGGTATATCAGGTTCAGGGCCCTCCATCTTTGCATTGAGCAAGGGTGAGACTATTGCAAAGCAAACCGCAGCGGTCATGAAAGAAATATATGGTGGATTGGAGATCGATTACGATGTCCATGTATCTAATATCAACCCTTACGGAATAAAAGAAATTTATTAAAAGCAGTAAAATCATTTCCGGAAAGAATACTGCACCCTAACAGCATGAAATTCTACAGCCTGAATCACAAATCGGCCCCAGTAAGCTTTCGCGAGGCGACGCTTAGGGGAATCGCACCAGACAGAGGCTTGTATTTTCCTGAAAAGATCGAATCCCTTCCTGAGGCTTTCATCAAAGATCTCAATAAGCATTCCAACGCCGAGTTGGCCTACCATGCCATGCATCAATTCACAAGCGAGGATATTCCCTCAGATGTGCTGATGAATATGGTACAAGAGGTGCTACAATTCGACTTTCCGCTGGTGAACTTATCGGATCAAATCGCCGTTTTGGAATTATTTCACGGTCCCACAATGGCCTTTAAAGACGTGGGGGCCCGTTTTATGGCACAGTGCATGGGTTATTTTGCATCTTCTGGAAACCAGGAAACGACAGTCCT
>JAHEJJ010000058.1 GCA_024638915.1 Robiginitalea sp. | reverse complement strand
GTCCACGGGATCGACCTGGAGGCGATGGATGTGGAGCTGCAGTATTACCGGGATAAGGAAAATAATGAATTGCGGAAATATGGGATCACACCGCCCTCGGAATACGCTAAGGATGAAGCCCAGGCCGAACCGGAAACTGACCTTTCGGAAAAAATGCCTCAGTCGGTCTTATCCAAGTTGCTAACACAACTGAAACATAGCTTTCAAAGCTTCTTCTAAAAGCTACTTGTACATAATATCAGCCCCCGCCTAAAGCGGGGTATTTTTTTGCCCGCTTTCATTTTCAAAAAAGTTGTAATTTTGAGTTAGGCCCGTACCAGGGTCCAAGCACTACACCTATGGACCAACCCTCCTCCCCTTTTAGTAAACAACAGTTACTCCCGCAGGAAGAAACCCTGGAAGTCCTGAAACAGAAAGGCGAACTCTTTATCGGGATCCCAAAGGAAAGTCAGCACCAGGAAAAGCGAATCTGCCTGACCCCCGATGCGGTGAACGCCATTACGGCTCACGGCCATAAAGTACTGATCGAGTCCGGTGCCGGAAAAGGAGCCAGCTTTTCCGATAGGGACTATACCGAAGCCGGAGCCATCATCAGCAGGGATACCAAAAAAGTATTTGGATGCCCCATCATCCTGAAAGTAGAGCCCCCTACCCTTTCGGAAATCGCGATGATCAACCCTCAGACCACCCTGATCTCGGCCCTGCAGATCAAAACCCAGTCTAAAGGATATTTTGAGGAACTGGCCAAAAAACGTATTACCGCCGTGGCCTTTGAATTTATCAGGGATGATGAAGGGAAATTTCCGGCCATACGCTCGTTGAGCGAAATCGCAGGCATCAGCTCGGTGCTTATCGCGGCCGAGATCATGGCAGCCAGCAACAAAGGCAACGGTCTGATGTTTGGCAATATCAGCGGGGTACCTCCCGTAGAAGTTGTGATCCTGGGCGCTGGTACAGTTGGAGAATTTGCCGCACGCTCGGCTCTCGGCCTTGGTGCCGGAGTGAAAGTTTTTGACAACTCACTGACCAAACTACGCCAGATCCAGACCAATCTGAACAATACCGTTTATACCTCCACCCTACAGCCCAAAAATCTGCTGAAAGCCCTAAAACGATGCGACGTAGCCATCGGGGCGGTACGGGGGCGCGAACGGGCACCGGTGGTGGTGAGCCAGACGATGGTAGAAAACATGAAAAAAGGTGCTGTGATCATCGATGTGAGTATCGATATGGGCGGTTGTTTCGAAACCAGCGAAGTCACCAGCCACGACCAGCCCACGGTGGAAAAATTCGGGGTCATCCATTATGGGGTGCCCAATATGCCGGCACGATATCCAAAAACCGCTTCGGTCTCCATCTCCAATATCTTTACCCCTTATCTTTTAAAAATCGGGGAAGATGGCGGACTGGAAAATAGTTTGAGATTCGATAAAGGCCTTCGCAACGGTCTTTATATGTACCACGGTATTCTTACCAGTCGGGCCGTAGGCGAATGGTTCGACCTAAAATTCTCCGATATCAATTTCCTGATCTTCTGACATGAGCTTTTTAAAACGCCTGGGGTTCTACCTCACCGGCCTGGCCATAGGTCTTATCTTCCTCGCCTTTATCCTGAACCGTAAAAAAGCCCAATTCTGTTACCTGCCCAACTGCCGGGTATTAAAAGAACTGCGCTCCAAGCCGCTCGCCTATTCCGATTTGCTAACCAGACAACTCGCTCAGAAACAGCTCGACTCCAGCGTGGTTTACAGCTTCTTCACCGATGGCGATATCGATTTTGGTGCCTCAGACACCAAGGCGAAACCCTGTAAAACCTATGTGATCGAAAATGAGATCGACGAGCAGGAAGTGCTGCTTACCCTTGAGAACTGCGATTCGCTGGTAATAGCTAAGGCCCTGGAATGGCAACCTTAGGCTCCTATAAGGGAATGGTAGAAAATTTTATTTTAGTATTCTATAAACCAGAAACAGGTCAAAGATGAATTTTCGCCTATCTATTATGGTACTTGTACTGCTAATGGGTTGTCAATCCACAAAAAACATGGTGTCAACAGATAAAAACGAGAAAGAAGGGAAAGAAACTCAGAATATAGGTCACGATCTGAGCATGTACCCCGAGCCAGGCGGTGAACTCGAAAGGCATATTATCGCATTGCCTAAAAAAGAAAACGAAGCTGACTATAAAATAGAGTTCTATGCGGGAAAAACCATGGAGGTGGACTGCAATAAACATACACTGGCCGGCGAGCTGGAGGAGAAGACCGTATTGGGCTGGGGATATCCCTTTTATGAATTTAACACCGACGGAAATGTTATGAGTACCCGAATGGCCTGCGCTGAAAACTCACTACATCAGGCGTTTGTACGAGCCAATAGCATGTTAATCCGTTACAACAGCAAGCTGCCCATAGTAGTTTATATTCCAGAAGGTTATGAAGTTAGGTACAAGATCTGGAATCATGATGGCACAGAATACCATGCCACCCCGGAATAGAAGGTTATGAAACTTCGAAATGAGTCATTTCAGTCCACTATCGGCCTGCCAACGTGCTAAGACTTGATAATAAAAATCGATCATACCGACCTAGTAACGGCCAAAGAGATCCAAAGGGTTTTCAGAGCCTCCTATGCCATTGAAGCTGGATTGTTAGGGGCCGATGATTTCCCTCCGCTCAAAAGAAACCTGGAAAGTTTTAAAACCAGCAACAATGTGTTTTATGCCTTCATGATTGAAGGGGATATCGCAGGGGCCATGGAAATCGATGCCTCAGCCAACTCCACCCATATTCAAAGCTTGGTGGTAGACCCAGAATATTTTAGGCAGGGTATCGCCAGTGCATTGATGGAATTTGTTTTTAAAACCTATGACACTCCTGTTTTCACCGTGGAAACCGGACTGGATAACGTTCCCGCTACAGAGTTGTATCTGAAATTTGGCTTTAGAGAGGTACGCCAATACGACACCGACCATGGGGTACGAAAGATCAGGTTTAAAAGAACCGTCTCCTCCTGAGCAACAAACAGTAAACATCTCTCCCTCCTACCTTACCGTTACATATCAACATTGTGGTAAATACCCTACCCGATTTGGGGTTAAAAAACTATATTGTTATTGATATTGCAAGTTGTAGCCAATACAAAAAATGAACCCGATTGAGAACCATTCACTGACAAAATTTATTCAACAAACCATTCCTTTTAAGGAAATAGATGTTGATGAAATTGTTAATTCATTTCATTCAATCAAAATTAAAAAAGGCGAGTTTCTTTTAAAAGAGAGTCAAATTAGCAACGATTATTTCTATCTCCAAAAAGGGTTAGTGAGAACCTACTTATATAATCTGGAAGGAGACCAAATTACTACAGACTTTTTTACTGAAAATAATATTGTTTTTGAAGTAACTTCATTTTTCAAAAGAGTACCATCAGAAACAAACATTCAAGCCATTTCAGACTGCATAGGTTACAGAATTTCATACGAAGAATTAAACACGCTTTTCCATAACAAACCAGCATTTAGAGATTTTGGACGAGCTATTTTGGTCAAAGAATTTATCGCATCGAAAAAAAGAGTGTATGCTATGATAAATCAAACTGCCGAACAACGCTATCAAAATTTGCTATATTCAAAACCAGAAATATTCAAAACCTCGCCCTTGAAATATATCGCTTCCTATTTAGGTATTACGGACAGTACACTTAGTAGAATACGAAAAAAAATGTAATTCAATTTCTTGCCTTTTGTCAAGTAGGTCTCGTTTATTTATGCTGAAATTTGTAGTATAATTAAACACAAACAATTATGATAGAAGTTTCACTTTTTACATCCATTGGATTCATTTTAACAACATTATTTACGCTTTGGTTCTTTTTCAAAGCTTCTAAACAAAGAAGGGTGCTTTATGGAATTTTATTTTGGATGACTATTGTCGGTACTCTCGGTATATTTGGATTCTATCAAAAAATTGGTGCGTTTCCACCAAGGTTTATATTCTTACTTGCACCAGGTGTCATATTTGTCTTTTTGCTTCTTCTAAATAAAAGAAGTAAAAAATTTATGGATAATCAAGATTTAAAATGGTTGACCATATTACATACTATCAGGATTCCAGTAGAGATTGTTCTCTACTATGTCTTTTTAGAAGGACTAATACCTGACCTTATGACTTTTGATGGTTATAATTTTGATATTATTTCAGGTCTAACGGCTCCTATCATTTATTACTTAGTTTTTGTTGCTAAAGTATTAGATAAAAAAGCGCTTTTGGTATGGAACTTTTTAGCTTTAGCATTACTGGGAAACATTTTAACTATAGCAATATTGAGTGCCCAAACTCCATTGCAAAAATTTGCATTTGAACAGCCGAATATAGGGGTAACGTATTTCCCATTCGTATGGCTTCCTGCGGTAATTGTTCCTATTGTTATATTTTCTCATCTGTCTTCTATCAGACAATTGCTAAGGCTACAAAATAAAAAAGAAGAGATTGAAAAAAGAGCATAAACAGCAACATGAAATAATAAGTACTGGCTACAACAAAGTATAAAAATAATAAGGGTTAAGGGCCAAACCGAAAGTTGGTGCATATTGTAAATTTGGCTAAGTGCTAAACTGAAAATTAATTGCATTTTAATCCCTTACTATTCTTATACGAGCCGTTGTGGTGCATAATATATCAGAAATACCTAAAATAAATAATATGGGAAATCAAAAGCTAAGTTTACTATTTGTCTTTGTTTTGCTCGGGAACATTGTATTTGCACAATACCCTCGGGGTACAGTTGTATTCGACCATCTGTATTCCGCATCCTTAGAAAATCCGGGAGGGGAAAATCCCACACGGAGAGTGACCGTCTATCTCCCACCTGGTTATGCGGAAAGCGAACAGAGATATCCGGTCATTTACTATTTACATGGCTTTACTTGGAATGATAGTCTCATGGTAGTGTCAGACCATTTTGACAAGTTATTAGATAAGGCAATTGATTTAGGTAATATCAAACCAGTAATTGTGGTCATGCCTGATCAATATACGCTATACAGAGGAAGTTGGTACACTAATTCTTCCTTTACTGGTAAATGGGCTGATTTTACGGGTATCGACTTGGTTAATTTTATAGACAAGAAATACAGGACCATTCCTGAATGGGAAAGCCGTGGTATTGCGGGGCATTCCATGGGTGGCCAAGGTGCTATCAGAGTGGGAATGCTTTTCTCGGATGTATTTTCAAGTGTTTATGCCCTATCTCCGGCTACCTTAGGCATTGTAAAAGATATTGGAATTAAAAGTCCTGCATATAGACGGGTTCAACAAATTCAAACCCGCGAAGAATTGATTACAGGGTGGGGTGAATTCTATCCAAATTTAATTGTTGCCATGGGTCGTGCTTATTCCCCAAATCCAAATAAGCCGCCTTATTATGCTGATTTACCTTTTAGGTATGAAAAGGACAGCCTGATCGTTGAAAATGGAGTTCTGGAACTTTGGAACAGAAATTCGGTAATTGGAATGGTTGATGATCATGTTGAAGATCTAAGGAAGCTCAGAGCCTTAAAATTGGATTGGGGAAGAAATGAAGACTTTCCTCATATCCCACTTTCCTGCAAAATCCTTAGTCAGAAGTTGGAAAACCTGGGGATTGAACATTATGCAGAGGAGTATATTGGAACCCACAGCAATAAACTCTGGACTAATGACGGAAGGGCTTTAAATGAAATGCTGCCTTTTTTTGATACGTATTTAAAATTCGAATAACATAAACGTGCTACAACACCAACTATGCCATAATGCTCCCACTCGGTCACACTACGCATAGCCCAACCGTTGTCCATTAAAGAGCGTCGGAGTAAAACAGAAACGCTCAACAGAGCGTAATGACCCCTCAGAGGATACTGGGGGACTTATAATTTGATTCTTCTCGATCGTTAACTCATCTCTGCTTAAAAGCCAGTTCGGAATAATGATGGGTTTTTAGGTACTCCTGTCGTAATTGGCTTAAGTAGTCTACCACCTGTTTCTGATCGTAATACTCCGGGTTAAGGGCATCTTTCATATCACTGTCCTCTACCGTTAAGATAATATACCAATACTCGCTCCGACTGGTATGCACCTCTTCCAAAAAAGGTCCGTGTCCCTGAGAATCAAGCACCCCATCGATAACTAAAGGAATCAGGTTAAGGGTTTCGGAGGTTTTTTCCCGCTCGTGGAAGGAGAGGTAGTAAAGCTTGTTATCGACCTCCATGGGAACATTGGTTTCTACCCGATCAAAGCCCAGATCGAACTTTGAATTGATATAATAATAAAACTCATCGGCCTCCTTAGGGTCCTTAAAGACAAAGCCAAAAGTACCGGGAAGATCCCTTTTAAACTTTTTAGCCTTCATCACCTTATGATTCTCGATCTTAGGCGGTATTTTATAAGGGATACAGGAAAAACATAAAAAAGCCATGGAGATTGCAAGTGTTCTGTGCATGCGATTGGTTTATATAACTTCCTCAAGAATTGTACCAACGGGATAATTACCACTTAGGAGCTAATGATTATGTATTATTGATTATTGATTATTCATTATCCATTTTTCATTATCCATTTTCCAATTTCAACTTTCAACTTTCCAATATGCTTTCTTCTTCTAAATAATTATTCCCAATGTACTGGTAGACAAACTATCAATAAAACCATTCCTTTTCAAGCCTTCGGCCTTGTGCTGAATCCTTTCGCTATCTTTTATTTATCCGCCTGGGAGCTTTTTTATTATGTGTATGATGCATCATAGATGATAAGATGGGGAAGAAAAAAACATTTCATCAGTTATACAGGGAAGAGCCTACCTGTCAAATTAAATAATTCGAATACTTTGAATTCTATAGTTTACCCGGCATGAAACCTGTTGCCGTTTCCTGACGACTTAATTCTTAAGAGAACTGATATGAGGAGCTTATGAAACTATTTTTTTTGATAGGTCTCCACGTGCCACGGAAAGGCAAATGAGTGGTTTATCCGGTTCCATCCATGTTGTTCAAAAACCTGCCTGATCTTCGATACCGGGTGTATATAGGGCCTAAAAGAGATACCTTTCCATCGGGCGCTGATAAGACCCACCAAAGCCACAATTTTTGAGAGGATCCCATCCATCGGATAACTCAGGGAAATATACTGTGTAGATTTCTGGCATGCAGATTCCAGAATCATCTGATAATCAGGATAACAACAGACCACCTTGTCCAGCGTAAGTATGTCTGCCGGCTCCAGTTGCATATGGATTTCTGCAAAATCACCAAAGACGAATCGCGCCCGCTCTCCCCAGCCGTGTTGCCCGGCATGTGTTTCGGCCTGTGTAAGATAGCCAGAAGAGGCATCTACGGCGGTGGTTTCTTTGCCACCCTTTTCTAAAAACCACCATTGAAGGGCGCCTATACCGCCACCTATATCGAGCAGGGATTTTTCGCTCAACGATATCGGTCCCAAATGACGGATCATGCGGGTGGTTACCTTGCCAGGACCTTTTTTCAGGTATTGGCGGTACTGCTTTCTGGCTGTTTTTTCATCGAAAAACAGATCGGCCCCGCAACAATGTTCTTTTATGGTAGTCATTGATTAAATAAATTGGTGATTGGTGATTGGTGATTGATTATTACTAATTTTAAACGACTAATGCAAAAATAACAATGTAACCACTTCTATTATGCAAAAATTCCCAAGTATTGCCAGTCTGTTACTGCTCTTTTTTACAGTTCAGGGGATAGAAGCCCAGCGCACGGACAGGGAAATAACCGATGAATTCTTCAAGCTATACGCCATTGATCCGATCAAGGCATTTGATTATGCTTTTTCCACCAATCCATGGTTAAGTCGCAATCCGGATGCGGTAGATAACCTGAAAAACCAATACAGCAATCTTCTGCCTTTGATAGGAAATTACCGTGGCTACGAGCTGATAACTGAAAAAAATATTGGTGAAAACTTAAAACTGGCCAGTTTTATGGCCCGCTATGACAGGCAACCTATTCGATTGAGTTTTGTATTGTACCGCCCGGATGATACCTGGCAGGTGCAGAATTTGAAATACGATGATCGCCTGAGCAATGAACTTGAAGAATCGGCTAACCAGAGCAAGAATTGAACCAAGATCGCAGCAATAAAATTCTGTGGTTTTCAGCGCAACTGCTGACCAAAAACACTGGAAGTGATCGACAACAATACCATGGAGAATTCTGAAAGGCGACAGCACTGGGAGAAAATTTATCGCACTAAAGAAACCGAAGAGCTAAGTTGGTTCCAGGAATCGCCTACTATCTCACTCGAATTCATCGATGGGCTGGCCATTCCGATGACCGCCAGGATCATCGATATGGGCGGAGGCGACAGCCTGTTGGCAGATCACCTGCTCGCACTCGGCTATCAGCATCTCACGGTGGCCGATATTTCAGAAACCGCCCTGAATAAGGCCAGGATAAGGTTAGGTGCCAATGCCGATAATGTGAATTGGATACGAAGTGAGGCCACGAACTTTCGTCAGCCTGAAGGATATGATCTATGGCACGACCGGGCCACCTTTCACTTTCTAACCCAAGAGGATGAAATCGACAATTACCTAAAAATCGTTCACCAACACTTGAATAGCGAGGGAATATTGTTGTTGGGAACCTTCTCGGACCGGGGCCCGGATCAATGCAGCGGTCTGCCTGTTAACCAGTATTCCGAAATAAGCCTTGCCAAACGTTTAGAAAAATATTTCGAAAAGCTTAGTTGCAAGGTCGCGGACCACCATACCCCTGGGGGCACCGCCCAGAATTTTCTGTACTGCTGTTTTAGAAAAAAGGAGCTATAGCGACGCCTTGGCAGTACGAGGACATAACATCCTGTTTTTGCCCTTCCGTACGGTAGCATCAATATAAAAAATCTATATTTATATTTATTCCATTATCTAATAAAGAAATATCATGATCAAAATGAAACTCCCTCTTATCTTCACTTTTCTTCTGCTAATATTCGCCTCCTGTTCTTCAGAAGTGCGCACAGGACAGGTAATTTCGCCATCGGGTACCAATGAGATATATTTCGAGTTATCCAACGATGGTACGCCCTCATATTATGTGATGCATGAAGGTGATACGATTATCGGTCGTTCTGCACTCGGCTTTGAGTTTAAAGAGGCAGCGCCTTTGCAAAGTGGGTTCCGCATGGTGGCCGCCAAGACTGGCTCGGGAGATGAAACCTGGGAAATGCCGTGGGGAGAACAGCGAGAGGTAAGGAACCATTATAATGAGTTATTGGTGGAACTGGAGGAATCGGAAAGCCCGAAGCGGGGTCTCCATATTCGTTTTAGATCTTACGATGATGGCATCGGATTCAGGTATGAGTTTCAACCGCAGGAGGGTGTAGACAGCCTTGTGATCATGGAGGAACATACCGAATTCCAGCTGACCGGAGACCATACCACATGGTGGATCCCGGGCGACTGGGATATATATGAGCACCTGTACAGCACCACCAGGGTTTCGGAAATCGATGCGCTCTCCAAACGGGACCATCCTAATTTGGCGTCGACATATATACCCGAAAATGCGGTGAACACACCGGTAACCATGCGTACAGATTCGGGAGTACATCTGAGTTTCCATGAAGCAAATCTCACCGATTATGCCGGAATGACCTTAAAGGTAGATACCGAATCCCTAAGATTGACCAGCGGCCTGGTAGGGTCTGATCGATTAGGGTATAAAGTAAAACGCGAGCTCCCCTTCCATACACCATGGAGGACAGTCCAGATTGCATCTACGGCTGGTGAGCTTATAGACTCTAAACTCATCCTCAATCTGAACGAACCCAATAAATTAGGAGATGTATCCTGGTTTACACCTATGAAATATGTAGGGATCTGGTGGGAGATGCACTTAAATACAGCCAGCTGGGATTACGGGATGACGATGAATGAGGACGGTAAATGGGTAGACACCGGCCAGGCTCATGGCAGGCACGGAGCTACTACAGAAAATACCAAGCGCTACATAGACTTCGCCGCCAAAAATGGTATGAAAGGGGTTTTGGTGGAAGGTTGGAATACCGGTTGGGAACGCTGGATCGGGTTTGAAGAACGGGAAGGTGTTTTTGATTTTATTACTCCTTATCCGGATTACGACCTGAAAGAACTGTCTGGTTATGCCAGGGACAAAGGAGTGGAGATTATTATGCATCATGAGACCTCGGCTGCACCCCGCACATATGAACAGCAACTCGATACCGCCTACCAGTTGATGAATAGCATGGGCATCCACTCGGTAAAGACAGGCTATGTCGGGAAACTAATTCCCAAAGGGGAATATCATCACGGACAGTGGATGGTAAACCATTACCGAAAGGTATTGCTGAAAGGAGCCGAACAAAAAGTCGGGATCAACGCCCACGAGCCGATTAAGGCTACGGGTATCCGGCGAACGTATCCCAATGCGATTTCACGTGAAGGCCTTCGTGGACAGGAATTTAACGCATGGTCAGTGGAGAGCGGCAACCCGCCGGAGCATCTCCCTATTGTAGCTTTTACGAGAATGCTCGCAGGGCCTATCGACTTTACCCCCGGCGTATTCGATATCACCTTGCCCAGTAAGCCAGAAAGTCAGATCAATACTACCCTGGCCCAGCAACTCGCTCTTTACGTAGTTATTTACAGTCCAATACAAATGGCGTGCGATTTGCCGGAGAATTATGAGAACCAGCCAGGGCTGCAGTTTATCCGAGATGTTGGCGTGGATTGGGACCAAAGCCTGGTCCTGAACGGCGAAGTGGGTGACTTTGTTACCATAGCCCGACAGGAAAGAGGTAGTGGGAACTGGTTCATAGGTGGTATTACCGATGAAAATGCCCGGGAAATGAGCTTGAATTTCGATTTCCTGGACGACGGAAAAACCTATAATGCTATTCTTTATAAGGATAGTCCCGATGCGCATTTCAAGGACAATCCCACGGCTATCGATATCGAAAAAATAGAACTGACCAAAAATACGGAATTGACTATTGCCCTGGCCGATGGTGGCGGTTTTGCTATCAGTATTATACAGGCCGGGGAGTAGCAAAGCGGGATTAAAAATCTTATGGGGCATGTAGATCCAATATGTCAAAGAAAGCCAGTTCAAATCACGTAAACTCAGAACTATCCGAAATGATGAAAGCCATAGTTTGTAGGAGATACGGCCCACCTGCAGTTCTAAAGCTGGAGCAGATACCTATCCCTGTACCAGGGGAGAAAGAAGTTTTGGTGAAGGTGAAAGCTACAACAATCAATGATTGGGATTGGAGCCTTGTAAGAGGAAAACCATATATCTATCGCTCGTTCTACGGTTTGTTCAAGCCAAAAAAGATTGTGTTCGGAGTTGAAATTTCAGGTGTAGTGGAGACGTCAGGACCCGGGGCCACTCGGTTTTCTACAGGCGATAGGGTATTTGGCGATATCTCTCTTGTAGGATATGGTGGTTGGGGCGAGTATGTAGCGGTACCAGAAAGCGCGTTGATGACCATACCAGAGGAAATGGGCCTAGAAGAAGCAGTTGCCCTTCCGCATGCCTGCGGACTTGCTATTCAAGGCCTCATAGATGAGGGAGAAATTAAGGAAGGCCAAAGCCTGTTGATCAATGGCGGCGGTGGTGGCGTAGGCACACTTGGAGTGCAGATAGCCCGTATTTTGAAGGTGGGCAAAATAGTTGGGGTCGACCATGAAGATAAATTCGAAATTATGAATGAGCTGGGCTATGACGAACTCATAGACTATAGGGAAACAGACATTACCAAAGCCGATAAGAAGTACGATGTAATCCTGGATACCAAGACCAGTCGTTCACCACTGGCTTATCTCAAGATTCTAAAACCGCACGGGAAATATGTTACGGTTGGTGGAAGCCCAATCAGGCTTTTTCAATTGCTGATTTATAAACGTCTTGTTTCTATAATTAGTGGCAAAAGCCTTAAAATGCTGATGTTACAGCCAAATAAAAGTCTCGAACCCCTGGCTTCATGGATCAGAGATGGTAAATTAAAGTCAGTGATCGACGGCCCCTATTCACTGGAAGAGATCCCAGATCGCCTGGAATATTTCGGCCAGGGGAAGCA